>CAJFRA010000005.1:0-3000 GCA_904419295.1 Candidatus Pseudobutyricicoccus lothianensis | reverse complement strand
TTGTTAGAACGGAGGTCGTTTTTATGATTGAGAATAAAACTACCGAATTTAAGCGTGAGTACATTGATGATATCAAATACACAGTAGTTGCCTTTGCAAACACAGAGGGTGGGAAAATTTATATTGGCATGAGCGATGACGGAAGTGTTTATGGTGTAGAAAACACAGACGCAACCATACTTCGCATTACTAACATGATTCGAGATTCCGTTCGTCCAGATGTCACTATGTTTACCGAGTGTGCTGTTGAAGATATTGAAGGAATGCCTGTTGTAGTTTTGACGGTACAGAGAGGTACTGCCCGCCCTTATTATCTCGCCGGAAAGGGTATCCGTCCTGAGGGGGTGTATGTACGACAGAATACCTCCTCCGTTCCGGCTTCGGAAACTGCTATACTAAATATGATCAAGGAAACCAGTGGCGACCGTTATGAAGACGCTCGCTCCATTAATCAACAACTGACTTTTGTGAAAGCGGAAAACTATTTTGCTAAGCATAATCTACCTTTCGGAGATCAGCAAAAGCGCACATTAAACATTATTGGCTCGGATGGAACTTATACCAATCTTGGCATGTTGTTGTCTGACCAGTGCATCCATACCATTAAACTGGCCGTATTTGATGGAAGCAAGAAAAGCGTATTTCGTGACCGCAAGGAATTAAGCGGTTCTTTGCTCACGCAGTTAGAAGATGCCTATTCCTATATTGATCAGTTCAACCATACCCGTGCAGAGTTTGAAGGGCTGAATCGCATCGACAAGCGGGATTATCCCAGCGAAGCGTTGCGTGAAGCACTGCTCAATGCCATTACCCACCGCGACTATAGCTTCAGCGGCTCTACACTGATCAGTATCTTTGATGACCGCATTGAGTTTGTGACCATTGGCGGTCTGGTTCGCGGCCTGACCTTTGATGATATCATGCTGGGTGTATCTGCACTCCGCAATCAGAATTTGGCTAATGTATTCTACCGTCTGAAGTTGATTGAGGCTTACGGTACAGGTATTCTAAAAATCAATGAGAGTTACGCAGAGTGTGCAGTAAAGCCGCAGTTTGAGGTCACAGATAACGCCTTTAAGATCACACTCCCCAACATCAACTATGTAGGAGAGCGCAAAGATGTAACAACCACAGCACCTTCGAAGGTTACTGATAAAGCAGAACGGCAGGAAATACTGCTCCGACTGGCTGAAAAGCAAGGATACATCGTTCGCAAAGATGTGGAAGCCGAGTTGAAAGTATCTCAGGCAACCGCTATCCTAATTCTACGGGATATGGTCGAAAAAGGCCTCTTGATCAAAGAAGGCTCCGGTAAGCAGCAGAAGTACCGCATTGCGGAATAACACTAAAGAAATAGAAGGGAGATCGCCCTATGAGGGTAATGCAATACACAAGCGGTACTCTTGAGATTTTCCAGTCCAGTGATGGAGAAAGCATCCCGTTTGGAACTAACTGGATTCACAAGGTAGAGGAAGGCTTAAAGGAAGCAAAGGTGATGTTTGTCTTTGTGACAGAAAAATCCATCTCTACCGGCTGGATTTACTTTGAAGCCGGCTATGCCTATTCAAAGGGGGTCCATGTCATTCCTGTCGGGATTGGCGTTAGTGTTGGAGATTTGAAGGCTCCCCTTAATCTGCTTCAAGGTTTCAACATTATCTCCGCAGATAGTCTCAATAATTTCCTTACCATTATTAATCGGGAATTTAACTACAGCTTTTCTGCACAGTTTACAGATGATGATTATGATGAAATCATTGCTCTCACGTCCTCTGCTACTAAACACAGCACCCAATTCGATGAAATCATTCGATCTGTTAAATACGAACTAAGTGGTGTATATTACGAAAAGGAAAATCCCGGAGATAAGAAAACCCGAAATACAAAAGAACTGTTCGACCGATTAATGGCATACTTAGATGAACACAGAATTGCGTACTCTTTATCTAAGCCGCATGGATATGGATACGATAAGGGGAGTAGTCTTGCAGTCCACGGCATTAAATTTGTTTATTCACGCTCTGAAAAAGGCGATGATTCTGGCACAGTATCTGTAAGTATTTCTCCGTATAATTTTGAGAAATCTTTTGAATTGTACTTAGAACTTACACGAAATTGTTTCGACAATCTTGCAACATGGGTACAGTTGCGAGTAAAGGATATTTTTGAATATGTAACGACCGATGAAGACTGTGCTGCATTATTGTTAGAAGCTCCTGCGTTGTTTTCTCTTTCGAAATCCCGTGTTGGAAGCTTTGATAGTGAAAAACTTGGATTGCACTTTAGTATTTACAATTATGGCGATAGCAGATCGAAAGACTATGTTCTGGGAGTAGGTTATGACCCATCAAAGGTTAAGGTTTCTAATATCACAGAATTGGTTAGTAAACTGTATGAGATGAAAATCATCTATAAAAAAGCTGGAGGGACAGAGAATGCCTAACCTTTCACAGTCAAAGCGGGAGCGGATGTTGGCGTTCTTGCAAAAGATAAAGGACGAACACCGGGACGATGACGATCGCCCTGGGTGAAATTGAAAGCGAATTGACTTCTAAGAAGTACGGCCTTGTGTGGGAGCAGCACGAAGAAGCTGTTGATGTCATGATGCGGGATAATATACCTGTGTTCACGGAGGTGCCTGAGCGTGAAATTACTGCGGCCCCTGGTCAGAGATATAATTTCATTTTGGAGGGGGACAATCTTCACGCACTTCATCTGCTTACCAAAACGCATCGCGGTAAAATCGATGTTATATATATTGATCCTCCATACAACACCAAAAATAAGGATTTCATTTATGACGATAAGCGGATTGATAGTTCCGACGGATTTCAGCATAGTAAATGGATTTCCTTTATGGCAGAACGGTTGAGGATAGCAGGAGATCTCTTGAGCAAAAACGGTATTATGGCGATCAGCATTGGATACCATGAAGTTAACAATTTGATGATGCTATGCCAGGAGATGTTCTCAACGAAAAATGTTGTTTGTGTGACGGTTCAA
>CAJFRA010000004.1 GCA_904419295.1 Candidatus Pseudobutyricicoccus lothianensis | reverse complement strand
TCCGGCTCATAACCGGACGGTCCCGGGTTCGAGTCCCTGAAGGCCCACCATCTCCAAGAGAAGGTACTTTCTGTATCTTCTCTTTTTTCTTTCCCGGCGAATCTCGCTTACATGAGGCTATAGAAAGAGCAAATCAAAACAATAAAATATGGCGAAAAAGCGCGAACATAGGTGAAAAAGAGAGATTTAGGGCGCAATAGGGCTGAATAACAAGAAATAAAAAGAATGATTCTTTGAAAGTAAATGTTACATTTTTCCTTTTTATCCGTTATAGTAATAGCATAGAGAGAAAAGGAGCAGGGGAGGGGCCCCTACTCCTTTTGGCAGCAACTAATTCCATAGGCCTATCAAAGATATTGACAAGGCTTGTAACATGGCTTCCAGGGATTTGATGGTGTAATTCCCTTGGCCACGTTCGATCCGTCCCACTTGGGAAACACTGGTATGGGACAGATAGGCAAGTTGCTCCTGCGTCATGCCCAGTTGGAGCCGGCGTGCCCGCAGTTTTGAGCCGATTTCTTGCCCAAGTTGCATAATGGCAGCCTCCTTTCTGTAGGTGAGATTTGGAAAAATACCTATAACCTACATTTAAAAGACGGATGAAAAGCAAATAAGTGACAGAATTGGCTAAAGTCGGTATAAATTCCGGCTTTTTTCTTTTTTTTCAAAAATTTTGCGATGAATAGCGAGATTTTGAAAGAAAGAAAATTGCAAATGGAGGCGGCTTCTATTGAGAGGGCAGAGGAAATATGGTAAAATAATACCAAATGGTAAAAGGGGGGAAGGGATGAAATTTTCCTTACGGTACCAAGAAGACAACCCAGGAAGATTGGTTTACAGTACATTGCTTTTATTTGCGATCTCGCTGCTGGTCGTAGCTTTTGCCATGGGCTCCCCGGCCAGCATTGCCCGGGGAATGGTTCAGATCTTTTTGCAATCTGATGCACTCATTACAGATTACATTGGAGTAGCATCGGCTGGTGCAGCTTTTTTTAATGCAGGTATCATGATGCTTTGTTCCATATTGCTGCTGAAGGCGTTGAAAGTACCTTTTATGGGGATGAGTGTGGCCTGTTGTTTTTTGATGGGTGGCTTTTCTCTCTTTGGTAAAAATCTGCTCAATGTTTTGCCGATCCTATTGGGGACACAGATATACGCATGGTGCCAGCATACCAGCCTGGCCCGCTATGTTTACATCGGTCTGTTTGGCACTTCGCTTTCGCCTATTGTCACGGAAATGGCCTTGATGACAAGGGATTGGCATTTTTGGCCCAGTATTCTTTTTTCCACGTTGGTGGGCGTCTTCATTGGCTTTGTACTGCCGCCCATTGCGGCATATACCATCCGGCTGCACCAAGGTTATAACTTATATAACGTTGGGTTTGCCGCCGGCCTGGTGGGGCTTGTATTGGTGTCGCTCTTGCGCTCATTTGGCAATGACTTTGATACGCGCCTGGTATGGGGAGAAGGGCATAATGCAGAGATGGCCCTCTTTTTGGGGTTGCTGTTTACCAGCATGATCGCATTGGGTTGGTGGTACAATGGACGCAGTTTTCGAGGCTTTTGGCATTTGACCAGGCATTCCGGCCGTTCTATCGCCGATTTTATCTTAATGGATGGCTATCCAGTCACTTTGATCAATATGGGTGTCGTGGGGCTATTTGCTGCCGGTTATGTGTTGCTGGTAGGCGGGCAGTTGAACGGCCCTACCATCGGAGGCATTTTTACCATTGTGGGCTTCGGTGCTTTTGGCAAGCATTTGAAAAACATTGTTTGGGTGATGCTAGGGGTGGTCATCAGCTCCTGGTGCATGGTGTGGGATCTCACAGACCCAGCAGTGATGCTGGCTGCCCTGTTTTCCACCGGCCTGGCGCCGATTGCCGGTCACTTTGGACCGCTGTGGGGTACAGTCGCCGGTATCATTCATGCGTCTGTAGTGCTCAACGTAGGGGTGTTGTACAGCGGCCTGAACCTATATAACAACGGCTTTGCAGCAGGCCTGGTGTGCATCGTGCTGCTGCCGTTGATCCAAGCATTGAGGAGAGAAAAAGAAGATGAATAGTATTCGACAAAAAATGAGCAAGATCATTGATGAACTGGTGATCTTTCAATTCAATGCAGGGGCGGATGAGATCCATATGGATCTGCGGCGCCGGCCCGATGGGTTTGAACTTTGCTTTTCTTCAAATTGTCAAGGGGATATGGAAAAGTACGTAGAACATTTAAACCGGTATTTAAACGTGCCCCGCAATGAGGCGATGGAAGCTTATTTTTGGGGATTGGCTGGCGAAGATGAGGGGCGGCACAATGCGGAGCTGCAGCTGATCGGCCAGATGGTGGACCAAGGAGAAGCCAAAGTGGAAGAGGGCCGGCTGATGATCCGCGTTTTCCGCCGGGAAAGGTGAGGACATGCTATGACACAGAAAAAGAACCGCTCCAAAGGCAAATTGCTGCTTGCCATGGAGACGCAGATCAGCCCAAAGGATTTCCACCGCTTTTTATATCTGGCCACATTCCGGCGCACCCAATGGTTGATGCAGGTATTGCTGGCCATGTCAGCAATAGGCGCTTGTATCGTGGCTTATCAAGACCAAACATTTTATCCATTGGTTTTTTTGATGATGTTTGTCTTTTATTGCGTGTTGTGCTTTGGCGGCGTGGCGCTGACCGTGGAATGGCGTAATCGGAAGCAGGCGCCCAAAAGCACATTGCACTTGCAATATCGGTTCTATAAAGAGCAATTGGAACTGCAGGTGCCGGGCGAAGAGCCCACCGTGTGGCAGTATGACAACCTTTACCGCGTTTTGGAAAGTCGCCGTTACCTCGTTTTCTATGGGACGGTGACAGAAGCCTTTGTACTGCGAAAAGAAGACATCCCCGGGGATGAGCGAGGGGAACTGTTGGAGATGCTGCAAGAAAAGCTGCACAGGCGGTACCGCAAGGCGTGAAGGGCAAGACGAAAAGTAAAACAGCGTTCCTCCAGCATCGAGCCGGAGGAACGCTGTTTGATTTTATGATCCAGTGGAGGCCAGGTTGTTTCGTTTGGTCATCCGGCGCAGGAACAGGACCATCATGGTGGAAAGGACGATGCCCCGCAGGATACTGGTGATGGAAATGCTCCACCAAATACCATTGAGCCCTAAGGAAGTGCGGCACAGCACCATGGCCAGTGGGATACGGCTGACTACCAGCAGTGTGGTGGCCACAGAAGGGGGAAGCGTGCGGCCAAAGCCGGCGAATCCACCGGCAGTGACGATATCCACACACATGGGCATTTGAGAAAAGCCCAAAATAACCAAATAGTCCACCCCTAAAGGCACGACCTGTTCATCGGGAATGAATATACGGAAAATAGGTGCAGCACAGAAAATCAGCAACAGGGAACAGAAAATGCCCCAGCCGACAATGGTGGCCAAAGAGATCCAGTACCCTTTTTTCGCACGCTGCAAGTCACCGGCGCCATAATTCTGCCCCACAAAGGAGCTGACGGCCGCGGCGAAACCGTCTGCTGTCATCCAGGCAATGCTTTCGATCTGGCTGCCTACTTTCTGTACCGCCACAGCGGCATCTCCCCAGCCTGCGATCAGCCGGGCAATGACCATAGAGACAGAAGTGAACAGCATGCTCTGCAATGCGGTGGGCAGGCCGATCCGCACGATCTCCCGCAAATACCGGCCCTCCGGCCGCCGGCGCATGTGCACATGACAAAACAGATGGGTATCCTGCCGGGCATATATCACAAACAGCACGACTACCAGCGCTTGGGACAATACGGTAGCCAACGCTGCGCCGGCTACCCCCAAAGCGGGAAAGGGGCCCGGGCCAAAAATCAGCAGAGGATCCAACACGATATTCAGCAAAAGCCCCGCCACTGTGGCAACAAAGGGGGTTTTGCTGTTGCCGGTGGCAGTGATGATCCCGGTGAACACCAGCATCACAACGGAAAACACCATGCCAAGGGATACGATGGCCAGATAAATACGGGCATCCCGCACCACAGAAGGGTCATTCAGTTTGAAGAAACCGATCAGCGGACCATTGAATACGAGCATGATCAAAGCATACAAAGAAGAGAGCAGCAGCCCAAGCTGTATCGCATTTTGGGCATAACGCCCCGCCTCTTCCGGGGCATCGGCACCCAGACTGTGGGCTACTTTCACTTGGCCGCCCATGCGGCCCAAAGTGGCGATACCCTGGGAAAGCCACATGTACATACCGGCGGCGCCCACCGCAGCCACCGGCCCAGCGCCGGCCCGGCCGATCCAAAGCATATCCACCATATTATAGGCCATGTTGATCAAAGCAGTGGCCATGATGGGAAGAGCCAGCCGGGTAAGGGAAGAGAAAATACGTCCCTCCAGCAAGTTAACGTGTTTTGCCATGCAATTCCTCCTATCGTTTGCCCCATAAAAAAAGCGCGGCAGGCATGACCGCGCGGCGGAACAAATCATCTGATGAAAAATAGTATACAGGGAAGGGGATACTTTGGCAAGACCCAGTGCATCAGGTGGGGATTTTTTGAAAAAATAGTTGACGAATCCAGGCCGGTCCGATATACTGCTATATGTTGCAGAGCATATTTGCAATGAGAAGAAAGAGGACTTTGAACGAAGGAAGAAAAGGAGATCAATTATGAAAAGCAAGACCAAAAAGTTGGTGGCCCTGCTGATGGCTGCGGCGATGATGCTGAGTGTGGCTGCCTGTAGCAACGATGAAGGCGGCTCGAACAGCGGCAGTAACTCCGGCAGCAGCGCTGGGACCAACGACACAAACCAAGAAAGCAGCACTGGGGATAACGGCAGTAGCGAAGCCAGCGGCGCCTTGAGCGAAGAGGAATACAAAGCCAAGGTACAGGAGATCGGTGAAAAAATCACTGAGCTCTCTTCGGATGTGACTTCTCTGGAGAGCCAGGCCAGCACAGATCCCCAAGGGGCGATCGATGGCCTGACAGAGATCATCAATGAAATGCGGCCGCTGTATGATGAGCTGGCCAATCTGAAGGCACCGGAAAAGTATGCCGATGCCCAGGCCAAGATCAAAGAGGGCTCCAGCGCCAGTGTGGAGATGCTGGACCTGACAGTTGAGATGATGGAATTGGCCGTGGATCCGGAAAAGCAGGCAGAAGCGGCAGATAAGATCACAGAGCTGCAGACCAAGATGGAGGAGTTCAGCTCCCAGGCGACAAGCTTCCAGGAAGGCCTGACCGAAGTTTTGGTGGGCTAAACCCATTTGGGTGTGGCTGCCCATCTCAAACAGAAGAAACAAAGGCAGGGCGAAAGCTCTGCCTTTTTGTTTCTTGTCCGGCCCAAGAAAATTTGACGAATACGGCCAAATATGGTACAGTATAAAATGCTATGTACCAATGACCGGGGCTAAAACAACGCCCTAGCCGGTACCACCGCATACAGCGGAATCTTTATTATTTTTTGGAGGGAAGAAACATGGATCCGGACCCTGGTTCCATCGGAGCACAGCTTTTGTTGCTGCTCTGCCTGACAGCTGTCAACGCCTTTTTCGCCTGCGCCGAAATGGCCATTGTATCGGTGAACAAGACAAAGATCACCATGCTGGCAGAGGAGGGCAACAAAAGAGCCAAGATCGTGCAGAAGCTATTGCAGGAACCCACACGCTTTTTGTCCACCATCCAGGTGGCGATCACCTTGGCAGGATTTTTCTCCAGCGCCTCGGCAGCCACCGGTATCTCAGAGGTGTTGGGCGCAGCCCTTGCCCGGGCAGGCGTACCATATGGCCAAAAGATATCTTTGGTGGTGGTCACCGTATTGCTGGCCTTTTTCACTCTGATCTTTGGTGAATTGGTGCCGAAACGCATTGCTTTGCAGAAGGCGGAGAGCATCAGTATGTTTGTGGTGCGGCCTGTGGGCGTTGTCTCCTTTATCGCGGCGCCCTTTGTCAAGTTGCTCAGCGTCACGACCAATCTGGTGCTGCGTATCTTGGGCATGCACAAGGAAGATCTGGAGGAAAAAGTTTCGGAAGAGGAGATCCGCTCCCTGATCGAAAGCGCCAAGGAAAACGGCGTGTTCAATGAGACAGAGCAGGTGATGATCGAATCTATTTTTGAATTCGATGACAAGCTGGCCAGCGAGGTGATGACATCCCGTACAGATGTATACGCTGTGGATGTGGCAGAACCGTTGGAAAGTTATTTGGACGAAATGCTGGCTGCCCGCCATTCCCGTATTCCTGTATATGAGGATGAGGTGGATAACATTGTGGGCGTGCTGTATCTAAAAGATTACCTGTTGGCTGCACGCAAGCAAGGGTTTGAGAATGTAAACATCCGCACGTTGCTGCACAAACCCTATTTTGTGCCCGATACCCGCAATATCGATGAATTATTCCGCGATATGCAGCGGGATCGCCAGTATATTGCCATTTTGATCGATGAGTACGGCGGTTTTGCCGGCATTGTCACAATGGAAGACTTGGCGGAAGAAGTGATGGGTTCCATTGAAGATTTGGGAGATGAAGCCGAACCCCACATCACCAAGCTGGAAGACGGCGATTACTTACTGGAAGGTCTGGTGACCATCAACGACCTGAGCAGTGAATTGGGGCTGGACATCGAATCGGAGAACCACGATACGGTGTCTGGGTTGGTGATGGATGTGATCGGGACGATTCCCAAAGACGGGGACCGGCGTACAGTGCGTATTGGGAACCTGGTCTTTTCTATTCTGGAGATTCATGAACGGCGTATTGAAAAAATGCGCCTCCATATCGAAAAGCAAGAGAAGGAGGATTCCGAAGAGGAAGAAGATTGATTCCAAGAGGCATCCAATTCTGAGACCGAGAGACAGGCAGGGAGGAAATTGAGCATGTACACCATTCGGGAAGCAGCAGAGAAGACAGGGTTTTCAGCCTATACCCTGCGGTATTATGAACGGCAGAACATCCTGCCGCCGGTGGCACGGGATGCCTCGGGCAACCGAATGTACTCGGAAGATGACCTGAATTTGCTTGAGACGATCCGCTGCCTGAAAAACACTGGGATGCACGTCAATGACATCGGCACCTTCATCGCTTTGTGCCGGGAAGGGGATTCTACGCTGGAACAGCGGCGCCAGGTGATGCTGGAGCACAAAGCCCAGGTAGAAGAACGGATTGCCCAGATGATGCATGAACTGGAGCACATTGAGCGGAAGCTGGATTATTACGATCGAGCTTGTCAAGCAGGGTCGGAGCAGAAAATCCAAGCTGCCTGCTGCCGGGTAGTGCGTTATGACCCCTGCCGCTGTGCGCCGGCCTGCGGCTCAGACGGAAACAAATAGACTCACGATAGAAAGAGAGCCCTGCAAGGCCTGGCCTTGCAGGGCTCTTTCGTTGTAACGGAGTATAAAGCCTTTGCTACGACAGCAGAGGCGAGGTAAGGCCTTTTACGCCACTCAGTGCCAGAAGGGTCAAAAGAAGGCTCTGCACCCCCAGATAAGCGTCTGTGCCATCAAACGATTCTACCGTTTCACCGGGCACAAAATTGGCGATCTCCCCGCCCAGGCATATGGCAGGTATGCCCAAAGCGATCGGTATGCAGGAATTGGCCGAGCCCCCTTCGTTGAATATCGGTTCTTTTCCCAGCGCCTTGATGCAGGCGTAGGCAGTTTGCACAACGGCCGAGCGAATATCCTGGGACAGGGCAGGGGTGAAGAGGATCTGCTTTTTTTCACATGTGATGGTGTCTTTGCCCCATCGCATGGTTTCATCGCGGCAGCCGCTTTCTATGGCAGCGCCTACCGCATGCCGCAGCCGCTCGAAGGCAGCTGCATCTGTGGAACGCAGATTGTATTTTATCGTGGCGCTTGCCGGGATGGCGTGGACTCCAGCGTCGTCTCCAGAGTAGATCACCGAGACGCTGAAGGTGGTTTTGGGGCTTTCGGGAACCTGGATGTCGGCGATCTGGGCCACTGCCCTTGCTGCCGCATGGAGCGGATTGGCCACTTTGCCAAAGCCGCCGTAGGCGTGGCCGCCGATCCCTTTGAATGTCACAGCGCTGGTGTCAAAACCAGTGGACTGATAAGTGATGCGCTCGTTTATGGCGCCATCAAGGCTGACACAGCACCGGATGTTGGGATGTTCAGCAAGTATGTTCTTCATGCCTTCCATGGCGCCCATGCCTTCTTCACGCACGGTCCCTGCCAGGATAACGGGGCTTGCCGGCTCAATGCCACTGTGCTTGATGCAGCGGACGATCGAAAGGATCTCAGCCACCGCCCTGGAATTGTGGCGCACGGTAGGCCCATAAAGAATATCGCCCTCCCGCCAGCAATCCATGACAGTGCCCAAGGGGTGCACCGAATCCAAGTGGGCTTCCAGCAGCAAAGCGGGGGAACCGGCAGGCCCGGCAAGAGGAGCCAACACATTTCCTGTATGGTCGATCGAGGCATTTTCCAGGCCTTCGTGCACCAACATGGAACGGAAAAGCTGTGTCTTCTGCTCCTCGTGGAAGGTCGGTGCAGGGGTTTTGGCAAGCTCGAGCTGCTGCGTCAAAGTTCTTTCGGCATCGGTCTTGGCATAAGCCAAGGCAGCAAGAACTCTTTTGTCAGCAAGAAGGGTATCTACGGTTGTACTTATCTTGCTGTCGATGGTGTAGTTTTCCATACGGGCCTCCTCCTGATCTTCTGACTGTGAGTGTGGTAAAAATTGCAAAACCAGCATTTGGCTTTTACATGTCAAAAAGACTTGACCTTTGAAGATCCTGAATCGATAGGAAAAGGGAAGTTGTTCTTTAGATATACTAATACAGCTCTTTTACAGCTCTTTCAGTTCCTAGATCTGTTTATCTATTTTATCAGTTACATTTTCAGTCGTAATATCTTCGATTAATACAGTTTTGTACACTTATTTATACCTCCACAATTTCAAATTTATTTTACAACTTGATTTCATATCCAATTTCACGTAAAACATATCCATCGTCAAACACCTCATCATAAACTCCATCAACTTTTGTGAAACCATTTTTTTGATACAATCGAATAGCTGGTTTATTTATATCTACTACAAATAATCGTAAATATTCAGCACCAATTGATTTAGAAATTTCTTTTGCTTTATTGAGCATTTGCTGACCAATTCCTTTTTTAGAATACTCAACATTAACACCCAATCGGTCAATATACATTGCTTTAGCAGATTTTTCACTCCATTCAACATAAGCTTCTCCTGCATTGTTATCACATAAAGCAAAAGCAGATATGATTTCTTCATCGTCTGCAATAACATAAAGACGCTTGTTATTTATGTCATCTTCAAAGAACTCGCAAGGATAAATATCGTCCCAAATTTGAATGTTATTTTTATTCATATTTTTTATGATTTCTTTATAAATTATTTTCAGTTGTTTCAAATCTTCTATTCTTGCTAGTCTAAATTCCATCTTATCATCTCCAAAAATTCGATATTGTTCATTATAATTACACTTCTAAATTAAAATTTATCTTTATTTGCATTATATCATGCTGTTATAAGCATTGTCATTTCTTTTCTGCTTTTGAAAGCTACTTATTAGCCTGTATTTTGTAAAGGGTACTATTCAGCATTGCATACGCAACAAGCCCTTGACAAATCACAGACTAATAAGTTTTAGAACAATCAAGCAGAAATGAAATAGTCTGCTGTTTCACGGCATAGAAAAAAACACTCAATTTCAAGTGTCGTTCTTCCATAACTTTGTATAACTTTCTATAAGTCGTTACATAAGGCTCTTTCGTTTGTTGTAAAATAGTTGTAAATCGCTTGATATTTTCTTTTTCAAATCTCTCTAAACGCTGCATTTATGCGGATAATTTGCATTTTAGCACCGTTTTTTGTATGAAAAAATGGGCCATCATCAGGCTGGAAGAGGGAAACCAGGTATTCGGCAGGGCAACAAAAGGTGATGTGTAAGAAAATACTTATGAATGAAGGCGGCAGTTTCGCATCTGCTCGGCGAAATAGCGCATGATATCTTTACGGGTGACGATGCCAATGAACATCCCACGGTCATCGGTGACGGGGACAAAGTTTTGATTGAGTGCTTTGATGATCAGATCTTCTACTTCGGTATCGGCTGTCACAGGCAAATTATCCATGCGGCGGGGGATCTCCATAATGGGGGTGCTTTCCGCTTCTTTGAAGTTGAGGGAATATTTATTTTTAATGGACCAAAGCAGATCACCTTCTGTAATGGTGCCGACGTACTTCCCTTCCCGGGTGAGCAGGGGGACGGCTGAATACCGGTGATACTCCATTTTTTCCAGTGTCTGGCGCAGTGTGAAATCGTCATAAATATATGCAACCTTGCTTTTGGGTGTCAAAAAAAACAACACATTCATAGGGGATAAAAGCTCCTTCTTTACAAAAAGCCCATAGGGCAATGATATTTGAGAAATGGGGCCAAGGGAAAGACGGGCCGCTTTTGGCGGCCGCTCGATCGCAGCCCGACTGGCGGGAAATGACCGCCAAAGTGTGCCATAACAGCAGCGCTGCTATATACCGCCGCTATTATAACATAGAAAGGGGTTGGGGCGCGGCTTTTGGGCATGAACAATCTGTAAATTTTGTCATGGGAGGGGAACAAAAGAAGAAGGATGCTCTCGGGCCAAAGGATGGCCGATTTAGAAAAACAGTCTGGATGCAAACCAGGCGACGGCGGTTTTTTGGTTGAGAAAGGGGCACACTAACGGGGAAAACGACCCATGGAGTGTGCTGTTATGAAAAAGATCCGCAGGCAATTTGGGCTGCTGGCCTTGGGCGGAGCCGGTTACGGCGCGATCGAGCTGCTGTGGCGGGGCTTCACCCATTGGACTATGGTATTGACCGGCGGCTTTTGCTTTTCCATCCTCTACAACTTGTGCGGTGCGATGGAACGCTGCCGCCGCTGGCAAAAATGCCTGGCAGGCAGCGCCATCATCACAGTGGTGGAATTTGGCGTAGGCTGCTTGGTCAATCTGCGCCTCAAATGGAACGTATGGGATTATACCAATGTGCCAGGCAATCTGCTGGGGCAGATCTGCTTGCCCTTCAGTTTTGTCTGGTTCTTGCTCTGTGCGCCGGCCACTGCTTTGTGTGACAAGCTGCGGCGGCGGGAAGCCCATTCGGTACGGGCATTGCCGGAAGGCAGCAAAGCCCGGGCTGCATGACCCAGAAGAAAGGGCAAAAAAGGGGACGGCAACTGCCGTCCCCTTTTTTGATGAGCTTATTTTTTAGTGACTTTTGACACCGGCGCCACAGGCAGGTACCACAATGCACTGTTTCTGCCAGTTGGGGCAGGCGTGCTGGTACTGTGCCAAAGCGGCCAGATTGGCGGCAGAAGTGGTCTCTACATAAATGCCGCGGCGGGCCAGCTGCTCCCGGGCGGTGAGGATCTGTTCTTCTGTCACTGTGATGCATTGGCCGCCCCAGGCCCGCAGGGCTGCCAGCATTTCATCCCCCCGGGCCGGTGCGGCGATGGCGATGCCCTCAGCCTCTGTAGGGCTGGTGGGCACAGGCTGCCAATGGTCGCCGCCCGACGCAAAAGCCTGGGCGATGGGAGAACAGTTTTGGGCTTGCACGGCCAACACCAGGGGGACCTTCTCCAGCATCCCCCAGCGGCGCAGGTCTTCCAGGCCGCGAAAGACCCCCAGCAGCAAAGTGCCATTGCCCACCGGCACGATCAGAACATCGGGCAAGCGGCCGCCCAGCTGTTCGTACAATTCATAAACATACGTTTTGGTGCCTTGATGGAAAAAGGGGTTATAGATATGGCTGGCATAAAAGGCTCCTTCTTTTTCCACCTGGCGGATGGCTGCGGCAGCCGTATCTTCCCGGCTGCCGGAGATGGGATGGATGTGGGCGCCATGGGCTTTGATCTGAGCGATCTTTTTTTCGCTGGCAGAAGCGGGCACATAGATGTGGCACTCCATTCCCAAGCGGGCGCCATAGGCGGCAATGGCGGTGCCTGCGTTGCCGCTGCTGTCTGCCACGCAGCTCGTCACACCCAGCTGGGCGGCCAGGGCCATCAATACGGCGGCGCCCCGGTCTTTGAAAGATAGAGTGGGTGCAAAATACTCCCCTTTGATCAGCACATGGGGCGCATCATCGCCCAAAGGGATGAGAGGGGTGCCGCCTTCCCCCATGCACACCCGGCGGCTCACGCCATGCTCCAAAGGCAGCGCTTGGGCATAACGCCACAAAGAACGTTCTTTGCTGGCAGCCAATGCTTCAAAATCCAGGGGTGGGGCCTGAAAATCCAAGGAAAGACAGCCGCCGCAGCTGCACTTCCAGCGGCCAGCCTCCACAGGATACCGCCGGCCGCAGCGCGGGCACACATATTGCATCTCCATACGATCCGGAACCTCCTCGTCCGTTGTTTTCTCCATTATACCGGCAAGATGCACCGTTGCGCAAGGGTCGGGGATGTGATACCATGAAGAAAAAGGGAGGCGAAGACGATGCGGCAGTATGTGATCGCCCTGGACCAGGGCACCACCAGTTCGCGCTGTATTTTATTTGATGCAGATGAATCCATTGCGGCCATGGCGCAAAAGGAGACGACCCAGATCTACCCCAAAGCGGGCTGGGTGGAACAGGACCCCATGGAGATCTATGCCACCATTTACGGCACTATGAGCGAAGCGCTGGCCCAGGGGAATATCCAGCCCGGGCAAATTGCAGCGATCGGCATAACGAACCAGCGGGAGACCACGATCTTATGGGACAAAGAGACCGGGGAGCCGGTCTACAACGCCATCGTGTGGCAGTGCCGCCGCACAGCGGATCTGTGCCGGCAGCTGAAGGCCCAGGGATTGGAGCCTATGGTGCAGGAAAAGACCGGCCTTTTGATCGACGGCTATTTTTCCGCCACGAAGATCCGCTGGATACTGGACAACGTGTCCCAGGCGCGGCAGCTGGCGGAACAAGGGCGGCTGCTCTTTGGCACGGTGGATACCTGGCTGCTCTGGAAGCTCACCGGCGGGCAGGTGCACAAGACCGATTACACCAACGCATCCCGCACCATGCTGTTCAACATCCATACCCTGCAATGGGATGATGAGCTGCTGGAAGCGCTGCAGATCCCCCGCTCTATCTTGCCGGAAGTGTGCGACAGCAGCGGCGTATTCGGCATGGCCAGTATAGGAGGAAAACAGATCCCCGTAGCAGGCATTGCCGGCGACCAGCAGGCCGCCCTGTTTGGCCAAGCTTGTTTTGAAGAAGGGGATTGCAAAAATACCTATGGCACCGGCTGCTTTTTGCTGATGAATACCGGCAGCACCATTGCCCGCAGCAAAAGCGGCCTCCTGACCACCATAGCCTGTGGGCTGCAGGGCAAAGTGACCTATGCGCTGGAAGGCAGCGTTTTTGCCGGGGGCAGTGTGGTGCAGTGGCTGCGGGATGAGATGCGGTTCATTGTGGAAGCGCCGGACAGCGAGTATTTTGCGGCCAAGGTGCCGGACAATGCAGGGGTATATTTTGTGCCAGCCTTTACCGGGCTGGGAGCCCCCTATTGGGATATGTATGCCAGGGGAGCTATCTTGGGGCTGACGCGGGGCACCAACCGCACCCACATCATCCGGGCTGCCTTGGAGGCCATCGCCTATCAATCCAACGATGTGCTGCGGGCCACCGCCCAGGATAGCGGCCTGCCCCTGCGGGAACTGCGGGTAGATGGGGGAGCCAGCCGCAATGGCTTTTTGATGCAGTTCCAAGCGGATATTTCCCAGATCGATGTGGTGCGCCCCAAAAACACCGAGACCACCGCCCTGGGCGCTGCCTACCTGGCAGGTCTGGCCACCGGCGTTTGGAGCAGCCAAGATGAGATCAAGCGCCGCAAGCCCATCGACACCGTATACCACTGCACGATGGATGAGGCACGGCGTGAACAGAATTTGGAAGGGTGGCGGCAAGCGGTGGGCCGGGTACTTACCCAGGGCTAAAGTCGAATTTTGTGGGAAAGCCTTGACAGAGCGTATACCTCATGAGTTACAATAGAAGAGAAGAAAGGAACTGCCTGGACTGCTCCGGCGGAGGAGCAGGGAGGCAGGCTCTGACAAAATGAGAATCGAGAAAAGGTGGAGAGACCATTGGAAAAATCGAAAGTGTATTTCACGGATATGCGTGCCCTGCCTGGTACCAGCCTGCTGCAAAAGCTGAAGAAGCTGCTATATGCCGCCGGTATCAATCAAATTGATTTCGACGGCAAATTCGCCGCCATCAAGATCCATTTTGGCGAGCCGGGCAATTTGTCGTTCCTGCGGCCCAATTTTAGCAAAGTAGTGGCAGATGTGGTAAAAGAATTGGGTGGGAAACCCTTTTTGACCGACTGCAACACCCTGTATGTGGGCCAGCGCAAGAATGCCCTGGATCACATGGATGCCGCCTATGAAAACGGTTACACGCCCTTTTCCACCGGCTGCCAGATCATCATCGGCGACGGCTTGAAGGGGACAGACGATATAGAAGTGCCGGTCAACGGCGGCGAATACTGTAAGACCGCCTACATCGGCCGGGCCGTGATGGATGCGGATATCTTCATCTCGCTGACCCACTTCAAAGGCCACGAAATGACCGGCTTTGGCGGCGCTTTGAAGAACATCGGCATGGGCTGCGGCAGCCGGGCGGGCAAAATGGCCATGCACCGGGACGGCAAGCCCACGGTGGACCCGGAGCTGTGCCGTGGCTGCCACACTTGCGCCAAGAATTGCGCCAACAGCGCCATCACTTTTGATGAAGACCACAAGGCCCATATCAACCATGACAACTGCGTGGGCTGCGGCCGCTGCATTGGCGCCTGCAACTACGACGCCATCTCCAACACCAACGGCAGCGCGCTGGACGATTTGAACTGCAAGATGGCCGAATATGCCAAGGCAGTGGTGGACGGCCGCCCCTGCTTCCATATCAGCATCGTCAACCAAGTGTCGCCTTATTGCGACTGCCACGGGGAAAACGACACGGCCATCATTCCCGATGTGGGCATGTTTGCCTCGTTTGATCCGGTGGCCCTGGACCAGGCCTGTGCGGATGCCTGTAATGCGGCTCCTGTCATCCCGGGCAGCATGCTGGACGATCAGCTGCACAACCACGAAGACCACCATGACCACTTCAAGAACGTACACCCGACTACCAACTGGAAGAGCTGCTTGGACCACGCAGAAAAACTGGGCATTGGCAGCAAAGAATATGAACTGATCACCATTCAATAACAGGAGAAAAAACAAAGCAGGGGCCCCGATGGGGCTCCTGTTTTGCTGCGGCGCAGTTACCTCCCCAAGGGAATGCCTACCGGAAAAAAGGACAGGGCGGCCAGTAGCCAAATTGGTCGCCAGGCATACAATGGTATTGAAGCGCCACCCGATGGAGCGGCAGACATACAAAAGAGCAGCCAAAAAAACCGTAACATCCTGGTGGGCTCCACAATATCTTGGAGTGAGAAAACTTTTTGGGAGGTAACTTTTTTATGGGTTGCAACAACAACAACTGCGGATGCGGCAATTACAGAGGCGGTTTCTTCCAGGGCTATGAAGCATTCTGGATCATCGTTGTCATCGCCATCGTCATCATCTGGGTACATTATTACTGCGCGGGCAACAATGGCTGCGGCTGCAACAATTGCTACATGTCCGACTGCGGCTGCAACAACAACTGCTGCTGCTAAGACCGGTGGAAAGGGCGCGGGGCAACCCGCGCTTTTTCCGCTCAGAATGGGGGACAAGCGCTTATAATCCGGCTGGTTGATTGAGGGAGAGCTGGCGGCAAGCCGTACCAAAGTCACGATAGAGGACAAAGGCGCCGCAAAAGCCCAACCGGTTGGCAACAGCGATCTTTTCCCAGGTGGAGGCCACATCATCATATAAGACGAAGTGGGCCCCTTCACCGGTGTGATAAGTGAAATATTTGGCACACAGTTCTTTGGAAAAAAAGCAGGTGGGATCGTATTGCTCCAAGAGGGCGTGAAAATCCCGGGCAGAAAGAGGCGTGCCATCCGGGTCATAAGAGGGCATGGGGTATTGGTTGCACAGCCGCACCACATCCAAAGCCAGGCGGGATGGATCAAACCGGCGGCAATAGCTGAGCAGCATCTGCTCAAAGGAACCGCCGCTGATCGAGGAGGGCACCAATACTCGGGCACCGGGCGCTGCAGCGGCCAGTTCCAGTGGCACGTAATGAGGCACCCCCCGCTGGGACAGCAACCGGGAGAGTTCACCGGCCAAAGGGCCCAGCTCCCGCCGCTCAAAATCCAACAGGATGCCGCCGTACCCCCGGCGGGAACATTCGCCCATCAGATCCCGGCACAGCCGCTGCAGATCCAAATGTTCGATAGGGGCATCGTGGTCGGAAAGGCCGAGCAGACCGCCGCGGGCCCCCACGGGCAGCTCGGCGCGCACCAGCGCGCCGCCGGCGCCAATGGAGTAAACAAGGTAGACACAGGGCATGGAAAGGGAAGCGGCAGCCCGAATATCCGGGCCAGCCGCCACGATGTAAACCGGCATATTTTTTGGCATAACAGCAGTTCCCCCTTGAGAATGACCGCCCAAATGTGGTAATATCGAAATAAATAGGCCCGGCCGTTTTGTGGGCGGCCGGAGCACGGGCATGGCCGCACGTTCCATCTGTATGCGCAGCCGCCCAAAACATGACCAGGAGGCGACGGATGGAGACACAAGCGATATTTGGCCCGGCGGGCAACGGCGACACCTTTTCGCAGCACCACCGCTCTTCCGTAGAAGCTCCCGGTTGGCTCCGTGGCCTCGGCCTTGGCCTGTTGGAATACCAGTGCGGGCGCGGCATCCACATCGGGGAACAAACGGCCCGGCAGATCGGTGAAAAGGCAAGGGAACACGAGATCCGCCTATCGGTACACGCCCCCTACTTCATCAACCTGTCCAGTGGAGAAGAAGAGCGCCGCCAAAAGAATATAGGATATGTCATAGCCAGCTGCCAAGTGGCACAATGGATGGGAGCAGACCGCATCGTGGTACACTGCGGCGGCCTTTCTGGCCAGACCAGGCAGCAGGCCATGGAACACACGCTGCAAAATTTGGCGGCTATTTTGGAACAGGTGGAAGCCCAGGGATTCGCCGGCATCACCTTGTGCATTGAAACGATGGGCCGCCAGAATGTAATGGGTACGTTGGAAGAGGTGATCGCCATCTGCCAATGGGACAGGCGGTTGCTGCCCTGCATCGACTTTGGGCATCTGAATGCCCGGGAACAGGGGAGCCTTCGCTGCACGGCGGATTACGAACGCCTGCTTTCCTATGGATTGGAAAAACTGGGGATGGAGCGGATGCGCCATTTCCACGCCCATTTTAGCCATATCGAGTACAACAAAGGGGGCGAGGCGCGGCACTTGACGTTTGCGGAAAGCCAGTATGGTCCGTTTTTTGAACAGTGTGCGCCGGCGCTGGTCAAGCTGGGTCTGTGCCCACGGGTGGTGTGCGAATCTGCAGGCACCCAGGCGGAAGACGCCCAGGCAATGCAACAGATCTATCACCGGGCCCTGTGTGAAGCAGGCAACGGTAAAGTGGAATAGAGGAAGACCACAGGGGCTGCCCTGTGAGGCCTTAATTTTTGGAAAGTGGTGAGTCATATGCAGACAACAAGACTACAAAAAATTGCGCGTATGGTGCGGGAGATACCAGCCGATGCCGTGATGATCACATTGCCGGTAAACCGCCAATATGCCACGACCTTCCGTTCCAGCGCAGGGCTGTGCTTTGTGACAAAAGAGGGGGAAGGCTATTTCTTTACGGATTTCCGTTACATTGAAGCCGCCACAAAGGCGGCGGGGCAAGCAGGCTACCAAGTGCAAATGATGCAGGGCAGCTATGCAGAAGAAGTGAAAAAGCTGGTGCAGAAGCACGGGGTGCAGACGCTGGCATTCGAAGACCGGAACATGTCTGTTTCGGAATATGAAAAATTCCGCCGGGCGGCAGGGTGTCAGCTGGTGCCGCTGGAAGGCCGGCTGGAAAAGATCCGTGAGATCAAAGAGGAAGCGGAAGTGGAGTGCATCGTCATTGCTCAGCGGTTTGCCGAGCAGGCCTTTGAGGAGCTGCTGAATTACATCCGCCCCGGTGTGACGGAAAAACAGCTGGCGGCCGAGCTCAATTACCGGATGCTGTGCCACGGGGCAGAGGGCATGAGTTTCGATATCATCGCGGTATCCGGCGCCAATTCTTCCATGCCCCACGGCGTGCCTTCGGACAAACCGGTGGAAAAAGGAGATTTCATCACCTTTGATTTTGGCGCATTGTATGGTGGCTACCATTCGGATATGACCCGCACGGTGGCAGTGGACCATGTGACCGATGAAATGCGGCAGGTCTATGACACAGTGCTGAAGGCCAACCTGGCCTGCTGCAATGCCATGCAGGCCGGCGCCAAAGGCCGGGATATACACAATTTGGCGCTGGACATCATTGCCAAAGCCGGGTACGGCGAATGCTTCCAGCACGGCTTGGGCCACTGCGTAGGTCTGGAGATCCACGAAGACCCCCGGGCCAGCCTGAAAAGCGAAGCAGTGCTGGAGACGGGCAACGTGATCACAGTGGAGCCGGGGATCTACTTGGCGGGCCGGTTTGGCGTGCGCATTGAAGATATGATCTGGCTGTCGCCCGATGGGCCGAAAAACTTGACGAACACCAAAAAGGATCTGCTGGTCCTGTAAGGGAATGGAGAGAATGGAATGAGTGCAGAAGAGTGCTTGGTATGCGGTGCGCCGCTGGAATATTTGGAACAGCCGGAGCAGATGACGTGCCATTTCTGCGGCAAACAGGAGTGGAGCCATGCCCGGTGTGTCCAAGGCCACTACATCTGTGATGCCTGCCATGAGAAGATCGGCCTGTGCGTGATCCGCAAAGCATGCCTAGAGACCAAAAGCCGGGATCCCATCGCCATTTTCCAGCAGGTGATCCGCTCGCCACACATCCATATGCATGGACCGGAGCACCATGTGCTGGTCGGCGCAGCGCTGCTGGCAGCGTATCACAACGCCGGCGGCCAGCTGGACCTGGAGCAGGCGCTGGAGGAGATGGAGCGCCGGGGCGCGCAAGTGCCTGGCGGCGTTTGCGGCCTGTGGGGCGCCTGCGGGGCTGGTATCAGCACGGGTATTTTCCTCAGCATTGCCACAAAAGCGACGCCGCTTTCGGGCCAGAGCTGGGGCTGGAGCAACCAGTTGACCGCCAAGAGCCTTGCAGCCATCGGTGCAACAGGCGGCCCCCGGTGCTGCAAAAGAGATTCGTATACCGCACTGTTGCAGGCGGTGGAGTTCACAGCTCAACAAGGATTGGCGCAAATGGAGCGCCCACAGCAGATACAGTGCGTCGATTTCGGGCGAAATAACCAGTGTTTGGGAGCAAAATGCCCGTATTTCCCCAGAAAAGGAGAGGCACAGTAGGACTTTTTGAGAAAAGCCTGTGTCTCTTGCATGAAATGCTTGCAAATTGCGGCACTTTGGGATAGAATAATGCTGTTAAAATATTGATACATTGGAGGAGCACGAATGATTTCAGCAGGCGATTTTAGAAATGGCGCTACTTTTGAATTGGATGGACAAGTTCTGCAGGTCGTGGAATTTCAGCATGTAAAGCCCGGCAAGGGCGCGGCCTTTGTCCGTACCAAGTGCAAAAACGTCATCACCGGTGCGGTGGTTGAGCGCACGTTCAGCCCTACCGATAAATTTGAGCAGGCCTTTGTAGAGCGCCGGGATATGCAGTATCTGTATAACGATGGCGATTTGTATTACTTCATGGATACAGAGACCTATGACCAAATGCCCATCAATGCCGACAAACTGGGCGATAACTTTAAGTTTGTCAAAGAGAATATGATCGTCAAGGTGCTGTCTTACAAAGGCAACGTCTTTGGCGTGGAGCCCCCGCTCTTTGTAGACCTGGTGATCACAGAGACTGATCCCGGCTTCAAGGGCGACACTGCCACCAACACCACAAAGCCTGCGACACTGGAGACCGGCGCTGTGGTCAAGGTGCCGCTGTTCATCGACAACGGTGAAAAGATCCGTATCGATACCCGTACAGGCGAATACCTGGAGCGCTCCAAAGAGTAATCGGGCGAGCAGCTTTCCCGCGGCCCACCGGCCGCCGGCAGCGGGAGGGCATGAGGCCAATGGCCGGCCGGAGAAATGGATGTTTCATATGACACTGACAGAAAAAACAGCCTATCTGAAAGGCCTGATGGAAGGCCTGAACCTGAAGAAAGATTCCGACGAAGGCAAGCTGTTCAGCGCGATCTTGGATACCCTGAACGATATGGCACTGACCATTTCCGATATGGATCAGGAGCTGGATGTGATCAATGAAGAGCTGGACGCCATCGGCGATGAGCTGACAGATGTAGAAGAAGACATCTATGGCGATGAAGATGACGCCTGCGACTGCGGCTGTGAAGATGAGGATGACGACGACATTTACAGCGTCGTATGCCCCACCTGCGGCGAAGAGATCTATTTGGATGAATCTTTGCTGGACAAGGGCGGCATCCAGTGCCCGGCCTGCGGTGAGGAGCTGGAGTTTGACTTCGGCGAAGACGAGGATTGCGGCTGTGGTTGCGGCCACGATCACGAAGGCGAAGACAAAGAATAACAAAAGAGAGTATTTCCACTGGCAGGCGGCGGTTTAGGCGCCTGCCAGTGGTCGTTTCAGTGGCGTATGGAAGAATAGGGGAGGGCAGACAGATGAAGTTATTGGAACGTGCCAACGCATATTGCCGCCAGATGGATTGGAAAGATATGGCCCTTTTGAAAGTTTGCCTTTTCGCCCTGGGGATGGTGGCCGGTATGGCGATCCCTCGGGAAAGGCGCCGGGCTGCCCTCTTGGGGGCATCTTTGGCATTTGTGGCCACCTGGGTGCCGCAAATGGCGAAATTCCTGCGGGAATGGACCCGGGAAGAAGAGGAGCCAGAGCGGGAATGGTACTTGGAATACGAAGATTGATCCTGGCTGGCGAGCAGCAAAAACGTCCTTTTGCGGGAAAGCGCAGAAGGACGTTTTTACATAATGGTGCCCAAAGCAGCTTGCAAAAGAAAAAATACGGCGTGTTTTTGCAGGTGTGCCTGCCTTTTTTGGCACCAGGGGGTTGGGAAAAAATCCATGGGGCAGACACAGCTTTACGCCAGCTTGAGACTGTGATACAATGGGAGCAAATGTGCACGAAATTTGCGAGGACTGAAAAGGGGAGGTCATTGTTTGTGCACAATGACACGGATCGGTGAGAAGACCACAAGACCTGGAAGGGAGAGAAAAGATATGGAAGGATCCATTGCTTTGGATAAACTGGCCAGCGGCCAGGCACTGGCCATCCTGCGTGAAGTACAAAAAGACGTGGTGGGCAAAGACATGGCCATTGTGAAAGTGCTGATGGTCATTGTTGCCCGGGGCCATATTTTGCTGGAAGACATGCCGGGCGTGGGAAAGACGACGCTGGCATTGGCGTTTTCCAAAGCGCTGGCGCTGGATTATAAGCGGATGCAGTTCAACCCTGATGTGATGCCTTCGGATATCACCGGGTTTTCCGTATATGACCGGACAGGCGGTGTGCTGGAGTTCAAGCCCGGCGCCATTTTGTGCAATCTGTTTTTAGCCGATGAGATCAACCGGGCTTCATCCCGTACCCAAGCGGCACTGTTGGAGGCGATGGAAGAAGGCAGTGTCACTGTGGATGGGGTGACCCACCGCATTCCAGAGCCCTTTGTGGTCATCGCCACCCAAAACCCCACCGGCGCTTCGGGAACACAACTGCTGCCCGATTCCCAGCTGGACCGCTTTATGGTCCGCTTCTCTCTGGGGTATCCTGCACCGGCAGACGAACTGGAGATGCTGCGCCGCAAACACGGCAGCCAACCGGTGGAGCCGGTGCAGCAAGTGGCAGAAGGGGCTGATATCCTGCGGATGCGGCAAGAGGTGCGCCAAGTATATGTCAGCGATGAAATTTACGACTATGTGATCCGGCTGATCAATGCCACCCGGCAGCACCCGCTCATTGGGCAGGGGGGAAGCCCGCGGGCATCCATCGCCGTAGCCCAGCTGGCCCAGGCGGCAGCTTGGCTCCAAGGGCGCGATTTTGTCATTCCCCAGGATGTGGGGGTGCTGTTCAGCGACGCGGTGAGCCATCGGCTGCTGCTGAACCAACAGGGCAAGGCCCAAGGCGTTACCAGCCGCCAGCTGGCCCAAGAGATCTTGGAGCAGACGCCGGCCCCCAAACTGAGGTGAGACTATGCTAGGTGCGTGGTTTGGGTACTTGGTGTTTCTGGCGGCGGTATTGCTGTTTTATATTTTGTTTTCCGGCTGGCTGGCCGGTTATGTGCTGGCCTTGAGCCTCTTACTGCCTATTTTGAGCCTTTTGCTCAGCTTGCCCGGCATCCGGGGCCTGCGGGTGGGGCTCCATTTGGGGGCCAGTGGGCGCAGAGGGCAAGCGCTGCCCTTGGTGGTGCGGGTGGAAAATCGGTTTCGCCTGCCTGTGCGCTGCTTGGCTATGCGGGTCCAATGCATCAACCAGATGACCGGACATTCCCATCATTACCCGCTGCGCCTGCCGTTGGGCTGTGAGGGAGAAGCGGTAAGCCGCCCTTTTGCCCTGGAACACTGCGGCGTGGTGCATTGCCAGCTGCGGTTCGTACGGGCTTATGATTTTATGGGCTTGTTTCCCATCCCGCTGAAAGGGCAAAGGGCAGTTTACCTTTTGGCAGAACCACAGCCAGAAGGAGAGGATGTACCGGCCGGCCTGGACGGCCAGATGAGCGAAGAGCCAATGCGGCGGGAACAGGGCTCCACACTGGATGATTATGCTGTGCGGCCCTATCGCCCCGGCGATAGCCTGCGCATCGTGCACTGGAAGTTGTCTTCTAAACTGGATGAGCTGGTGGTGCGGGAGCCGGAGAGCGACCATCGGCCCGATGTGGTGTTGTTATTTGATCTATATGGGCAGCCCGAACGGGTAGACGCTTTGTTGGACCGGCTGGCTGCCTGCTCCCTCCAGCTGCGGGAAAAAGGCCGGGCACATCGCTTGGTGTGGGCCGATGGAAGCGGGCAACTATGCCAGAGCCGCGTGGAATCGGATGCGGATTTTGCCCAATTTCTGTGGCAGGCTGGCGCACAGCAGCCCCCCGCCGATCCCACTGATGTGCGGCAGATCTGGCCGGGCCCAACAGAGGGAGAAGGGCAGGCCTTTTATGTAGAAGGCCCCAGAGAGGAGGAAGCGCCATGCCCAGCCGCATGAAACGGGACCTGATGCAGGGGATCTTTGATGCCATTTTGGTGCTGACGGCTCTGCTGTGCTCGTTGCTGTGCTTTGCAGATCTGATTCCCGAAGAAATTGGGCTGGATGTGGCACCGGCCTGCCGAATGGCTGTGTTGGCGGGCTTGGTGGCGCTGATCGTTTGTTGGCAGCCCCGCCGCCGCCCTCTGTGGGTGGCGGGGTATGTGAGCGCCCTGGTCTTGGCAGGAGCTGCCTTCTTCCGTATTTTGCTGCGGGGAGCAGTGGTTTTGGGGTGCGCTGTTAGCCAAGTGTATGCCGAAAATGTCCCAGGGTTTGACCAGCTGTATCCATTGGAAGCCATGACACCGGAGCAAGCCAGCCAGGCAGCCACTGCCTGTTTGCAGTTTATTGTGGCTGTTGCAGCCCTGCTTGTGGCATGGGCTGTTGCACGGCGGCGCAGTTTTTGGCAGGTCCTGTTTTACACATTGCCCACTGTGCTGCTGCCCGTCATTGTCATGCATACTCCTCCCTTAGTGCCTCTGCTGGGGCTCATTGGCTGCTGGCTTGTATTGCTGGCTGCCCGGGCAGGCCGGGCCGACCGGTTTTCTTCGGCCAAGATGGGATTGATCGCCATGCCGGTGGTAGCGGCTTTTTTGTGCTTTACCTATCTGTTGGTGCCGCTGCAAGGCTACCAGCGTTCCCCGCGGGTCGAATCGCTCCGCATGGCGTTTAACTCCTTTGTGGAAGGGGATACCATCAATGCGTTGGCGCTGCCTTTTGCCAGCACCAATGGCAGGACAGATCTGTCCTCCAACGGCAGCTTGCACTTTACCGGCGAGACGGCTTTGCGGGTATACAGCGAACGGCGTGAAAAGACTTATTTGAAAGGCTTTTCGGCCGAAGTGTACACCGGTGATTCCTGGCGGCAGACCCCGGCCCGTGTTTATGAGCAAGCGATGGGGGATGCGGATTTTGCACCCATGAATCTGATGAGCGACGTGATGCGCAGCAACTTGCCCCAAGTGGAGCCTTTTCACATGGAGATCACGTTGCTGCGGCCCAACGGGGCCTATCTGTATGCACCTTATGGCTTGACCACCCGGGAAGGGCAGCTGCCCGAGACCCGGTTCGTGCGAGACAGCTACATCCGGGTTGCCGCCCGATCCCAAACGTTTGCATTGGATACCATGGGCCTTTCCAGCTTGTCGGAACCTCTTTCTACCCCAGATAGCTTGCGCTATGCGGAAAATCTATATAGCCAATATGTTCGGCAGACTTGCCTGGATGTCGACGAGGATCTGGCACAGTGGCTGCGGCAGTTGGCCGCCGAAAATGGGGTGCCGGATAGCAGCCAAGCCGACTGGCAGACGGTGGTGGAAAGCACGGCAGCCTTTATCCGGGGAGCGGCCCGCTACGACGCGGCCCCTGGCCTGACGCCAGACGGCGAAGACTATGTCCAATACTTTTTGGGGGAAAACAAGCGGGGCTACTGCATGCACTTTGCCTCGGCAGGTACGTTGATGCTGCGGGCATTGGGTGTCCCCGCCCGGTATGTAGAAGGGTATGTGGTCAACGAGAGCGACTTTAACAGCAGCGGCTGGGCCGATGTGCCCGATAGCCGGGCCCATGCTTGGGTGGAAGTCTATTTGGAAGGCGTGGGTTGGCTGCCCATTGAAATGACACCGGGATACGGCGGCAGCCAAGCCATAGAAAGCTTGTCGGAACCCGAACAGCAGCAGACCACCCAGCCGCAAGAGCAACAAGAACAGCAACAGCAGCCTGAACAGCAGCTTCCCGAACAGCAAGAGCAGCAGAATGTAGCGGAAGAGCAGCAGCAGACAGAAGAAGAAAAATCTTCCTATGGCTGGATCGTGCTGTGCCTGCTCCTGGCAGCTGCAGTGGTGTTGCGGCCCTGGTGCATGCAGCAATATCGCAGATGGCAGTGGAGGCGAGGGGATGCCAACCAGCAAGTGTTGCGGCTGTATCATTACGCCCAGCAACTGGCGCCTTGGCAAAAGCCGGATTCCTGCATCGAGCAGCTGGCACTCAAAGCCCGTTTCAGCCGCCAAGGGCTGACAGAGGACGAGGCAGGGCAAGCCCGCCAGGCAGTGGCAGAACAAGGGGCTGCGATCTGGCGGCAGGCCAAGTGGTGGCAGCGCCTTTGGCTGCGTTTTGGCCTGGCGCTACTGTGAAAAAAGATAGCGAAAAACTGCGGGACGGCCGTCCCGCAGTTTTTTCGAAAAGAACACCGCTTCCCCAGCAAAGGTCAGCGGTGAGAGGGCAGATGATGTAAGCACAGGCGGGCGACAGCGCCTGTGATCGAACCGGTGACCAGGCCGGCATACAGCAGCAAAGGCAGATAATAGACCACAGCCGTGCTGCGCATCAACAGGCAGGCGGCGCCGATCTGCCCTAGATTATGGAAGGCCGCCCCTATCAGGCTGACGCCATAGATGGAAAAACAGCGGGGCAAGCGAGAACAGAGCCACATGGCAAGAAAAGAGCACAACGCGCCGGCAAGAGACATGGCGAGGGAAGTGAAATTGCCTGTGGCAAGATAGAGGGTGGCAATGCGGCACAGCAGTACGCCGAGGGCAAAAGAGGGCCCCAGAGCATACAGCGCCACCAGTGTAACAATGTTGGCGAGCCCCAGTTTAACGCCGGGCAGCGGGATCAGCAAGCCCAAAGGCACCAGGTTTTCCAGCAGGGAGAGGGCCAGGGCCAAGGCAGCCAGCACGCCGCTCAAAGCGATTTGTTTGGATCTTGTCATGGCAAACACCTCATCGGGCTATAGCGTCCAGAGTCGCAGCGCCCTCTAGTGTAATGCTGACCCGGTTTTCCAGGCAGACTGCGCTTTGGCCCGCCCGGGTGAGC
The DNA here is from genome assembly GCA_904419295.1 of Candidatus Pseudobutyricicoccus lothianensis. Taxonomy (GTDB): domain Bacteria; phylum Bacillota; class Clostridia; order Oscillospirales; family Butyricicoccaceae; genus Pseudobutyricicoccus; species Pseudobutyricicoccus lothianensis. Next base: position 87,282 of record CAJFRA010000004.1, on the reverse strand, counting down.
CAACCGGTATGGACACAATCCTGGCCGGGGCAGGTGGCGCTCTCTACACAGATGCGGCCATTTTCCGCCCGGATGGTGTTGGTATAGGCGCCATCCAGCGTAAAAGTGATCGGCTCGCTCAGGCCGGTCAGAGCGATGGTGCGCACGACTTGGCCATCCTGCCGCACGAGAGCAGTCAACGAGCCGCTGCTCTGGGAACGGCCTGCCGCCCAGATGCCGGTCGCCAGGGTAAAGATCAGCACAGCGGCGATCCAGTCGCCGGGTCTCACTCGTTTCATAGCAGGCTCCTTTCCACGAATAGAATCAGTATAGCAAAAAAGGGACCGGAGGGCAACCGGTATGGCAGATGGAGGCTTGCCCTATTTTTGTGAAAACAGCTGAAAAAATTTTCATTTACCTCTTGCTATTTTGTAGCCGATGGGGTATACTAAAGAATGTAATGAGAGTGTATGAATTGATTTCACATATTTTTGCAAATCATTTTGGTACCACGATGATTTACAAAAATATGTGATTTTTTTATTTTTACACTTGATCCCCGGCTGCCCATCCAGCTGCTGGGGTGGAGAGAGATCTTTCTCGACACAAAAATGATCAATATTTTTTATGGAGGCTACTACTATGAGCACAACCGGAACAGTGAAATGGTTCAACGCAGAAAAGGGCTATGGCTTTTTGACCACCGATGCCGGCGAGGATGTTTTTGTCCACTTCTCCGCCATCCAGATCGATGGCTATAAGACCCTGAACGAAGGCCAGCGCGTGTCCTTCGAAGTGGTATCCACCGACCGCGGCCCCCAGGCCGAGAACGTGGTGCCCCAGGCCTAAGCATTTCACAGTCCAATGCAGCGCGGTGTGTTCAATTCACACCGCGCTGCATTTTTGCTGTTTGGAGGGATCTGACGGCTCAGGCGTTTTGAAAGCCACGGCCCAAAATCTCGCTGGATGTAGACACCATGACGAAAGCAGAAGGATCCTGTTCCCGCAAAAAGCGCCTGAGGCGCAGCGCCTCTGCAGGGCTGAGGGCCGTATAAAGGATGCTGCGTTTTTCATGGGTAAAAGCACCTTCGGCAGCCACCACCGTGGCGCCCCGGCCCAAAGTGTCGGTGATGAATTGGCAGATGGGCTCCGGTCGGGTGCAGATGATGCTGAAACATTTGGATGTGTTCAGCGAAGCGATCACATTGTCGATGACCAATGATTTGATCATCAACCCGGCAAAGGAGAAGAGCAGGGTCTGTACGCCAAAGACCAGGGCGCTGCACACCACGAACAGCAGGTCGCTGTAAAACAGGGCCTGGCCGATGTGGATGTTGGTGTATTTCTTCAGCACCATGGCGATGATATCTGTGCCGCCGCCCGAAGCCTCCTGCTGGAACAGAAGGGCTGCACCGACCGCCGGCAGGGCGATGGCAAAGCCCAGCTCCAGCACAGGCTGATCGGTCAGCGGAGCGGAAAGCGGGCATATCCGTTCCAGAAGAGAGAGCAGTACGCTCATCAATAAACTGGTGTAGACTGTTTTCAGGCCGAATTGGCGGCCTAAAAAGGCAAACCCCACCACAAGCAGCAACATGTTGACCAGGAAGGTGAAATCACTGGCGCTGATGGGCAGATAAGGTTCGGCCACGACTGCCAGGCCAGTGACGCCGCCAAAAGAGAAATGGTTGGGGAACTTGAAAAAATAGACCCCAAGCACCACCAATATGGTACCCAATGTGAGTTGAAAGAAGCCAGAAACGGGAGAAGAACGTCTTTTGTGCATGGAGAGGGACCACCTTTCGCAGGGCGCCGGGGCGCCGGATTTCTGGGGCCATTGTAATCAATGGCGCATAAGGATGCAAGGGGTTGGGCAAAGAAATACCGGTATACATTGCAGAAAGGGCTGGGTGACAAATTTGTCATGTACCCCGGCGCAGGATGGAGTACAATAAAAACAAAAGGAATTTGAGACAGAGACCCAGAGGAGGAAGGGACCGATGATACAGATCTTGCTGGCGGAAGACGACAGCGCCATTGCTATGGGGCTGGAGTATTCATTGGGGCAGGAAGGGTGGCAGGTGACGGTGTGCGGCGACTGCCCCACCGCCTTGGCTGCCATGGAGAAGAGGCGTTTTGACCTTTATTTGCTGGATCTGACCCTGCCGGGCGGCAGCGGCTATGACTTATGCCGCCGGGCAAAGGGGTGGGGAGAGGCGCCGGTGATCTTTTTGACCGCCATGGATGACGAGGTGAATGTGGTGATGGGGCTGGACATGGGGGGAGACGATTACATTACAAAGCCCTTCCGGGTGCGGGAGCTCATCTCCCGCATCAAATCGGTGCTGCGCCGCTACAAAGGAGATAGCAACCACAGCCAATTCAAGCTGGGTGACCTGCGGGTCAACACCAGCGAGGCGCGGGTCTGGAAACAGGGGGAAGAGGTATTGCTGACAGCGCTGGAATACCGGCTGCTGCTGGCCTTTTTGAATCACCCAGGCCAAGTGCTCACCCGGGGGCAGCTGCTGGAAAATATCTGGGATGTGGCCGGTGACTTTGTCAACGACAACACGCTGACAGTGTATATCAAACGGCTGCGGGACAAGCTGGAACAAGACCCGCAAGATCCGCAGATCATCAAGACCGTGCGGGGCGTGGGCTACAAACTGGAAAAGGAGGGCCAGCTGTGATGCGCAACCGGGAAGTGCGGCTCTATTGTTTGGCCATGGCCGCGGTGGCACTGGTGGTGACAGGCATGGTCTACCAATGGGCGCCCCAGGCGGTGCCAGCCTTCCTGTGCGGCTTCGGCGCCTTGTGCCTGCTTTCTGCCGGGTTTACCTGGTACCGGTACCGGCAGATCGCCCAACTGGCCGATTACTTGCGCCGGGTGGCAGCGGGCGATTTCACCCTGGAGATCCAAGATCACAAGGAAGGGGAGCTGAGCCTGCTGCGCACCGAGATCTACAAAGTGGTGATGCGCCTTTCGGAGCAAAAGGATCAAATGGGCCGAGAAAGACAGGCATTGGCTGATGCGATCTCCAACATATCCCACCAGCTGAAGACACCGATCACCTCTATGACCGTGATGGCCGACCTGCTGCGGCAGCCGGATCTGGACCCTCAGCGCCGGCAGGAATTTACCCGGAGCATCCAGACCCAGTTGCAGCGCATCGAATGGCTCGTGACCTCGCTGCTCAAGTTGGCCCGGCTAGATGCCGGTGTTATCACGTTTCAGTGCAGACCGGTGGATCTTTCCCAGCTGCTCCAGCGGGCACTGGACCCCATCCGCATCCCTCTGGATGTAAAAGACATTCAGGTGAAGATCTGCGACCAGACCCAGCAGCCGCTGCTGTGCGACAGCCAGTGGACCGCCGAAGCCTTGCTGAATGTGTTGAAAAACTGCATGGAACACACGCCGGAAGGTGGGTCTATCACCATTGAAGCCACGGAAAACCCGCTGTATACCCAAGTGGTGATCTTGGATTCGGGCCCAGGGATCCGGCGGCAGGAGCTGCCCTATGTCTTTCAGCGGTTTTACCGGGGCAAAGAAGCATCGGCTGGCAGCGTGGGCATCGGCTTGGCCATGGCCCGCAGCTTTTTAGAGGGGCAAAACGCGGACATTACGGCACTGCCCGGCCCAGGCGGCCATTTCGTGCTCCGGTTTTACAAGCAGGCCACTGTGTGACAAATCCGTCACCCAAACAGTCACCGGGCTGTCACCTGCACTTGGTACCATAAGGGCAGAAACGGCAGAAAGCCGCAGACCGAGAGGAGCAAAGAAAAATGGAGATCTTGCGGATCGAAGACCTGTGTAAGACATATGGCAAAGGGGAGACTGAGGTGCGAGCCCTGGACCATGTGTCTTTCTCGGTGCAAAAAGGGGAATTTGTGGCCATCATCGGCCCATCGGGATCGGGAAAATCCACCCTGCTGCACATCCTAGGCGGGGTGGACCGGCCCACTTCCGGCCGGGTGATGGTGGAAAACACCGACTTATACCGGCTGGATGAGAGCCGCCTGGCGGTGTTCCGCCGCCGGCAGATCGGGTTGATCTATCAGTTTTACAACTTGATCCCTGTGCTGGATGTGGAGGAGAACATTACACTGCCTGTGCTGTTGGATGGACACAAGGTGGACAAAGGCCACTTGAAAGAGCTGGTGGAGACTTTGGGCCTGCAAGGGCGGCTCCATCATTTGCCGAACCAGCTTTCCGGCGGGCAGCAGCAAAGGGTCTCCATCGGCCGGGCGCTGATCAACCATCCGGCCATTGTGCTGGCAGATGAGCCCACCGGCAATCTGGACAGCAAAAACAGCGCGGAGATCATCGCCCTGCTGAAAATGTTCCACCGGGCCTATCAGCAGACCCTTCTCATCATCACCCACGATGAGCACATTGCGCTACAGGCCGACCGGGTCATCTCCATCGAAGATGGGCGCATTGCCAGAGATGAGGTGAAGGGGCAATGAACATTATCCAGCGCCTGACCCTGCGGCATATGCACCTGAACAAACGCCGCACTTTGGTGACCATTTTGGGCATCATCATCTCTGTGGCCATGATCACAGCGGTATCCAGCTTGACCGTCTCTTTTTTGGATATGGCCCGGCGGGATACTTTGGCCCGCACCGGCAACTGGCAAGTGAAGCTTTTGGAGCTGACGCCGGAGCAGGCGGAAAAAGCGGCACAAGATGACCGGGTGGAACAGATCGGGCTGCGGTATACCCAAGGCTATGCCCAGATCCCGGATCCACAGCGGAAAAACAAACCTTTTTTGTATGTGGAGGAATTGACAGACAGTGGTTTTTCCATCCTGCCGATGGAACTGGAACAGGGGCGGATGCCCCAGGCGCCCGGAGAGATCATCGTGCAGCAGGAATTTTTCGATGACAACCCCCAATATCAGGTGGGAGATGTGGTGACATTTTCCCAGGGCAAGCGGGTGGCAATGGAACATGGGCAGCCCCGGCCAGAGTTTGAATTGAGCCAAAATTACCGGTTTGACGCAGCAGAAGAAACCTTTTTGCCCGAACGGCAGACCCAGTGGACTATTGTGGGTTCTTTTCACCAAAATGGGCTGTATGATTTTTCGCCCGCTTATGCCGCCTATGGGCAGATGCAGCCCAGCCGCGCCCCTTTGACAGCCCAAGTGGCTTTGAAAAAGGTGGATGCCGCCGTGTTCGATGTGGGCCGGGAACTGGCGGACAGCCTGGGGCTCAGCCAGGACCAGCTGTTGTTTAACACAGAATTGCTGCGATATATGGGCTTGGTGGACGATGGAGCCACTATGACCACATTGTATATGCTGGTGGCTGTCATCATCGCCATCATCGTGATAGGATCGGTTTCTTTGATCTACAATGCCTTTGCCATCTCTCTTTCTGAGCGGAGCCGGTATTTGGGGATGCTCTCCAGTGTGGGGGCCACCAAAGCCCAGAAACGCAGCAGTGTGTTTTTTGAGGGAGCTGTGCTGGGAGCCATCGCCATACCCATCGGCATGGTCTGCGGCTTGGTGGGCATCGGCATCACCTTCCATTTCATCAGCCCGATGATGCAGCAGTCTTTTTCGCTTCAAGTGCCTTTGCGGCTGGCGGTCTCTGTGCCGTCTCTGCTGATGGCTGTGGTGATCTCCGCGTTGACGATCTTCATCTCCGCATGGCTGCCCGCTCACCAGGCATCCCGGATCACCGCCATCGAGGCCATCCGCCAAACAGGGGATATCAAGCTGAAACAAAGGACTGTAAGGACTTCTCCATTCACACGGAAAATATTTGGTTTTACTGCCGAATTGGGGCTGAAAAACCTAAAGAGGAACCAGGGGCGTTACCGGGCCACCGTCTTCTCTTTGGTGATCAGTGTGGTGCTGTTCCTCATGGCAGCCAGCTTTTCCACGTATTTGCGCAACGCCTACCACATGACGCTCCAGGGGATCGACTACGATGTGAACGTATATGGCGGGGTGCAGGATGAGACCGGCGCAGAGCAAGCGCAGCAGATGTTCCGGCAGATCCAGGAAGAGGGCCAGGCGGACAGCGGAAGAAGCTCTTTGCTGAAAGAAGACGGCGCCATTCGGACTGAGGGGCTGCTGACACCGGAGGCCCAGGCGCAGGTGGAGGCCAGCCCGTTGTATCAGAACCGGAGGGAAGAAGATATCGCCGCGCAGCCCGCTTTGGTGGGCCTGGATGAAAAGAGTTTTGCCGCCTATTTGGAAAGCCAGGGGCTGCGGGAAGAGCAAGTACCCCAGGGCCAGGCGATATTGGTCAATACTTTGACCCTGCGTACCGGCTACCAAATGGAGACGTACCAGATCTTTCAGGTGGAAGCAGGGGACAGCCTGGATTGGTATGCAGAGCAGTTTGACGACGAAGGCGAGCACTTAGGGCAGATCCAGGCGGAGATACCGGTGGCTGCCTTGGCCGAAGAATTTCCCAAAGGGATGCCCTCCTATGTCGAAGATCCGCTGCTTACCGTCTTGGTGATGCGCCGGCAAGACCTGTTGGATTTTGCCCAGCAGAACGGGGCATTCCCTCTGCGCGCCGAACTCTATTTCAATTCCGATGAAGATCAGCAGCTGACCCGCCAACTGGAGCAAGTGACCAGCCAGTACTCCCGAGAAGATCTCTCCTTTTTTGTCACCAACGTGGCCGAGATGCGCCGGGCAGTGGAGAGCATGACGATTATTATCCAGGTGTTTACCTACGGCTTCGTCACACTGCTGGCCCTCATCAGTGTGGCCAACATCTTCAATACCATCTCCACCAGCATTGCGCTGCGCAAGCGGGAGTTTGCCATGCTCAAGAGCGTAGGCATGACGCCCACGGGCTTCGACCGCATGATGAAGTATGAATCCATTTTTTACGGCTTAAAAGCGCTGCTGTACGGTCTGCCCATCAGCTTTGGGGTGATGTATCTGCTCTATCAGATTATGGCCCGCAATTTCTCCTTTGGCTTTTTCGTGCCTTGGGGCAGCGTGCTGGTGGCCGTGCTGGCGGTTTATGCCGTGGTGGGGATCACTATGCTTTACGGCAGCGCCAAGATCCGGCGGCAGAACATCATCGAAGGCTTGCGGCAGGAGAATATTTAGCGGTTTACGGAGATTTTATCCAATCTTTATAAATTTGAAAGAAATTCATGACGCGGAGTTTAAGAATCCTTTGTTACAATAAAGCTGCAAAGGAGGAAAGAGATATGGACATCCTGATCATAACTGGACGGTTTGGCCAAGGACATTGGAGCGCAGCCCGGGCTTTCGAACAGCACATTCACCTGATGCGGCCTGACGCACGGGTCACAGTGGCAGATCTGTGGCAGCAGGCGTTGGGCGACGCAGGCAGCCGCCGGGTATACCGCCTGTTTGGCGCCATGGTGCGCCGGGGAGGTCCGGTCTATGATAAATTGTACAGCAGCGGAGAACCATCGTTCCGCCCCATCTGGCCCCTGCTGATGCGAGCCATCAGCCGCCTGGTGGAAGAATACCGCCCCCAGGTGGTGATTTCCACACTGCCCCAGTGTACGCAGCTGGCGGCAGCATATAAGCAAAGAGGAGCCAGCTATACGCTGGTCAGCTGCATTACCGATGTCAGCTGCCACCGCCAGTGGACCGCCCCCGGCGTGGACCTCTATTGCGCCGCCTCCGCCCACACCGCCCAGATGCTGCGCCAGTGGGGCGTGGCACCAGAACAGATCCTCATCACCGGCGTGCCGGTGCGCCCTGCATTCCGCGTTCCAGCGGCAGGGCAGCGCCAGTCGAGGCATATCCTGGTGATGGGCGGAGGCCTGGGGCTCATGCCCACCGAACAAGAATTTTACCAAGACCTTGCCGCAATTCCCAATGTGCAAGTGACCGTAGCGACAGGCCAAAACCAAGGACTTTCCCACAAGCTGGCAGGTCTGGCGGACAACCTGCACCAGATCGGCGAAGGGGAAGACTTGGCTTATATCATGGCGCGATGCGATTTGCTGCTTTCCAAACCGGGCGGCAGCACGATCTTTGAAGCGATCGCTTGCGGGCTGCCTTTGCTGGCGTTTGCCCCTAAGCTGGAGCAAGAAAAGGAGAACGCCGATTTTGTACGGCAGCAGGGCATTGGCCTCGTGCTCCCTGCCGGCCGGCAGACATCGTGCTGGGTGGTAGAAGACTTGCTGCAGGCCCGCAGCCGCTTGGAAGAAATGAGACAGCAGACAGCCAAACTGCGTGCCGCAACAGGCCTGGATGTATTGGGGGAGCGGCTGGGCTTGACAGGCCGGTGCCGCCAGGCGGGAGATTGATGGGACCGGTAAAATAGAACAGACGCCTGTGACAAGGCGTCTTTTTTTATGCTCTATCAATGAACGGCTGTTGCCTTTTGACACGGCGGACGATGCAAGCGATCTGCCGTGTATGCTTTCCCATGCTCTGCGGCATGGATCGCCTGCCCTGTGGGAATACTGATATGGACGGATCCTGCTCCCTGGGAAAAAAGATTGCAGGATGGCCGCAGGAGTTTTATAATGGAGGCAAGGGCAAAATGATCGATCTGACCCACATTTGCAAAGATTATCGCAGCAATGGATGCCGGATACAGGCTTTGCGGGATGTAAACCTCACTGTGGATGACGGCGAGTTCGTGGCGGTGGTGGGGCGCTCTGGCAGCGGCAAAACCACGCTGATGAACATTTTGGGCTGCCTGGACGAACCCACCCAGGGGTGCTATCGGTTGGATGGCCGTTTGGTGGCCCAGATGAGCGGCAGTCAGCGGGCGTGGGTGCGCAACAGGCAGATCGGCTTTGTGTTCCAAAGTTTTAACTTAGCGCCCGCCCTCTCTGCGCTGGAAAACGTGGAATTGCCCCTGGCATTCCGGGGGGAGGTGCCGGCTCTGCGCCGCAAACTGGCCTTGCAGGCGCTGGAACAGGTGGGGCTGCGGCAGCGGGCCAGCCACCGGCCAGCGGAATTATCTGGCGGCCAGCAGCAGAGAGTGGCCATTGCACGGGCCCTTGCCGCCAGGCCGCCTTTGATCTTGGCCGATGAACCCACGGGCAATTTGGACCAGGCCGCAGGAGAACAGGTGATGGAACTGCTGGAAGAGCTGCACCGGTCTGGGCATACCATAGTGCTCATCACCCATGATAACGCGGTGGCGGCACGGGCTGGCCGCCGGGTCCGTATGGAGGATGGGGTGCTGCGGGAAGAATGATAGAACAAGAATGGGGATGAAGGAATGCAGCGCATCGACAAACAAAATTACTATCTGGATATCGCCGAGAGCGTGCTGGAACGGGGCACATGCCTGCGGCGGAATTATGGGGCGATCATCGTCAAGAACGATGAAATCGTGGCCACCGGTTACACAGGCGCCCCCCGCGGCCGAAAAAACTGCGATGATATGGGCTTTTGCATGCGGGAACATCTACAGATACCATCGGGCCAGCGGTATGAGCTGTGCCGTTCGGTACATGCAGAGGCCAACGCGATCATCTCGGCCCAGCGCAGCGATATGATCGGCGCGACCTTATATTTGGCGGGCAAAGACGTGAAGACCGGTGCAATGATCGATTACCCGGAGAGCTGCTCCATGTGCCGGCGCCTGATCATCAACGCCGGCATAGACACTGTGGTGACACGAAACCGGCAGGGGGTGATCCGGGCGGTGCCCGTACAGCAGTGGGTCGAGGAAGATGACTCCATCGCTGCTGCGCCGCCTGCTGCCACCATGTAGCAGTAGAGAGCAGGAGGGAGGCGTCTCCCTCCTCTGGAAAAATAAAAAAGAACACTGGTCGAACCAGTGTTCTTTTTGGCTGCGGAAGAAGGATTCGAACCCTCACAGACTGATCCAGAGTCAGTAGTGCTACCCTTACACAATTCCGCATTATGCTGTTTTGGCGGTCTGCCGCGGCGCCAACTCCTGAGCGCATAACTTATTATACGCAATTTTACGCAAAAGTCAATCCCTTTTTTCACAAAATAGAAAAAAGTTTTTTCTGGCCCGTCTTCTTCGGCGTTTTATCCTCTTGCATTTAGGGGGAAAAACGAAGATAATAGAAGAAGAGAAAAGAACAGATCAAAGCCAAAAAAGGGCGGGGTACAGAGCCTGCCCGGATGGGAGAACAACGGATGAAATTGATGGCAATCGACGGCAACAGCTTAGTGAACCGCGCTTTCTATGCGGTGCGGCTGCTGACCAATCAGGACGGCCTGTATACCAACGCGGTCTTTGGCTTTTTGAATATGCTCCTCAAGCTGATCGAAGAAGAAAAGCCGGAGCAGATCTGCGTTTGTTTTGACATGCGGGCCAAAACGTTCCGTCATCTGAAATATGAGGGCTATAAAGCCCAGCGCAAAGGAATGCCCGATGAGCTGGCCTGCCAAATGCCTGTGATCAAGGAAGTGCTGGACAAAATGGGGATCGCCCGCCTGGAAAAGGAGGGCTATGAGGCCGACGACCTGTTGGGCACGCTGGCCCGCTTGTGCCGGGAAAAAGGGCAGGATTGCACCATTGTCACCGGAGATCGGGACAACCTGCAATTCATTGCCCAGGGGGCTGTGGTCAAATTGGTCATCACCAAAATGGGGCAGACCACATACCGGGATTACGACGCCCAGGCTTTTGCTGCGGAATACAACGGGCTGACGCCAGATAAGATCGTGGACCTGAAGGCATTGATGGGGGACAAATCCGACAATATCCCCGGCGTGCCAGGCATTGGAGAAAAAACGGCCCGGGGCCTGATGGAACAGTTCGGTTCTTTGCAGGGGATCTATGACAACCTGGAGAGTCCGCAGATCACCAAAGGGGTGCGGAAGAAGCTGGAGGAAGGAAAAGAGAGCGCCCAATTGAGCTATGAACTGGCCACCGGCGATGTGCAGGTGCCGCTGGAGGTGGATTGGGAAGAGTTGCACCGCCGGCCTATGGATCAAGAAGGCCTGTATCAGCTGCTCTCTATGTTGGAATTTCATTCGCTGATCCAGCGCCTTGGCTTGACTGGTGAAGGCGCAGCGTCGCCCCAAGCGCTGGAAGTGGGGCAGGAGCATACCCCCACGGCCGATTGGCAAGCCCTGCTGGAGCAGTGCCGGGGCGGCCAGCCGGTCAGCCTGGTGTTGCCCCATAGCTTGGCGGCCTGTGCTCTGGAAGTAGGAGATACGGTGTATACCCTGCGGGAGGACGAGCTGGGGCAAGAATACCACACTTTTTTGAGCGCTTTGTTTGCCGGTGATATACCAAAACGGATGCATGACGCCAAACCGGTGTTCACCGAACTGTTTTACCGGGGCATCCAGCCGGAGGGGTTGGTTTGCGATACGGCTCTGTGCTGTTATCTGCTGAACCCAACGGAGAACGGCTATGGCTTGGAAAAGTGCGCCCGCTCCCATCTGGGTGCATCGCTGCTGCCACAGAAAGACTATGAAGATGAACAGGCATTCGGGCCATTGGGCCAGGCAGATCAGGCACGGAAGGCGTTGGCGCAGCATTGCCGCGCATTGCGGTATTTGGAAGAAGAGGCCATGCCGCGGCTGGAGAAAGACGGAATGGCCGAGCTGCTGCGGCAGATCGAACTGCCACTGGTGACGGTGCTGGCCCGGATGCAGCGGGACGGCTTTGCAGTAGACGTGGGGCGGCTGACGGAGTTTGGCGACAGTTTGACAGGGCAGATCGAAGAGCTGCGCCGCCGCATTTATCTGCTGGCTGGCGAGGAATTCAACATAAACTCCACCCAACAGCTGGGAGCGGTACTCTTTGACAAACTGGGGCTGAAAGCCACCAAAAAGACGAAAAAAGGGTACTCCACCGACATTGAAGTGCTGGAAAAATTGCGTGGCAGCCACCCCATCGTGCAGGATGTGATCGACTACCGCAAATTGACGAAACTGAAATCCACCTATGTGGATGGCCTGACCAAGGTGGTAGCGGCGGATGGGCGCATCCATTCCACATTCCAGCAGATGATCACCGCGACAGGGCGGCTGAGCAGCACGGACCCCAATTTGCAGAATATCCCGGTGCGCCAGGAGCTGGGGACGGAGATCCGCCGGTGTTTCGTGCCGCAAAAGGGATGGGTGCTCATCGACGCCGACTATTCCCAGATCGAATTGCGCATATTGGCCCATATCGCCGATGACCCCATTATGAAGCAAGCCTTTGCAACGGGCGAAGACATCCACACTGTCACCGCATCCCAAGTGTTTGGCGTGCCGGTGGAGTTTGTCACCCACGAGATGCGCAGCCATGCCAAAGCGGTGAACTTTGGCATCGTTTACGGCATTTCCGCCTTTTCTTTGAGTGAAGATATCCACATTTCGCCCAAAGAAGCCCAGGGGTATATCGACAGCTACTTGGAAAAATACGCCGGGGTCCGCCGGTATATGGAGCGGGTGAAGGAACAGGCCAAGGCAGACGGCTATGTGACGACCCTGTGGGGCCGCCGCCGTTATTTGCCTGAATTGAAGAGCAAGAACTTCAACATGCGGTCTTTTGGGGAACGGGTGGCGCTGAACACACCGATTCAAGGGACGGCGGCAGATATCATCAAAGCCGCCATGGTCCATGTGGAAGACCGGCTGCAGCGGGAGGGGCGGAAGGCCCGCTTACTGCTGCAAGTCCACGATGAACTGATCATCGAATGCCCGCCGGAAGAAGTGGAGCCCGTGAAGGCACTGCTGGTCGAGGAGATGGAAAATGCATTCCCGCTCTCTGTAAAACTGGTGGCCGATGTGAGCGAAGGAGCAAATTGGTATGACGCAAAAAAATAACAGTGTCCTGCCGCGGAATTATTTGTTTGTGTGCACAGGGAACACCTGCCGCAGTCCTTTTGCCCAGGTGGTATTCAATCAGGTAGCCAAAAGGCGGGGCATCGAAGCCGAAGCCCTATCCTGCGGGTTGGCTGCTTATCCGGGGCAGCCTCCCTGTGATGATGCAGTAGCGGTGGCGGCCCAGATGGGGTATGACCTTTCTGCCATGCGGGCCCGGCCTGCCACCCCTTACCTGATGCAAGCCGCAGACGCCATTTATGTGATGAGCCCCAGCCATCGCGATGTGTTGGCTCAAGCCATGCCCGGGCTGCAGGACAAATTGTTTCTGTTGGGAGAAGGGATCCCTGACCCCTACGGCGGCGGGCCGGAAGCCTATGAGCAAGCATACAGAGCCATTGAACAGGCGGTGATCCAGCTGCTGGATCGCCGGGAGGCTCAAGAATGACCATCTGGCCGCTGCAAGCCTGGCAGATTCCCCAGATGGCCCAGATCGAGCGGCTTTGCTTTTCCGACCCGTGGAGCCAAAAGGCTTTGGAAGAAGAACTGGAAAACCCATTGGCTCTCTACTTTGTGGCCTGTGAGGGGGAACAAGTGCTGGGCTACGTTGGGACACGGATGGTCTGTGGGCAATGCGATGTGACCAACGTGGCCGTACATCCTCGCTGCCGCCGGCAAGGGATCGGCCGCCGCCTGATGGAGGCACTGGTGGAGCACTGCAAAGTCCGGGGCATTACCCCGCTACAACTGGAGGTCAGGGTCTCAAACCAGCCGGCCATCGCCCTGTATCAGGCTTTGGGCTTCGTGCGCCAAGGGGTCCGGCCGAATTATTACCAAGATCCCCGGGAGGATGCTTTGCTCATGGCCCGGGACCTGGGGACAGGAGAGATCGAGAAGATATGAATATTTTAGCCATCGAAACATCCTGCGATGAGACAGCTGCCGCTGTGAGCCAAGACGGCCGGAAGATCCTGGCCGATGTGGTCTATTCGCAGGCCGATATGCATGCGCTGTATGGCGGCGTGGTGCCGGAGATCGCATCGCGCAAACACATCGAAAAGATCAGTCTGGTGGCCGATGAGGCCTTGCGCCGGGCGGGCATCCAAAGAGGGCAGATCGATGCAGTCGCCGCTACATATGCTCCTGGCCTCATCGGCGCGCTGTTGGTGGGTGCGAATTTTGCCAAGGCTTGCGCCCAGGCCTTGGGCGTCCCGTTTATCCCGGTGCACCACATCCGGGGGCATATTGCCGCCAATTATGTGGCTTTTCCCCAGCTGGAGCCGCCCTTTTTGGCATTGGTGGCATCGGGGGGGCACACGATCTTGGCCGACGTGGCAGACTATACGCAGATAAAACTGTTGGGCACCACCCGCGACGATGCAGCCGGCGAAGCATTTGACAAAATTGCACGCACATTGGGGCTGCCCTATCCGGGAGGCAAAGCCATGGATGAATTGGCACAGAAGGGAGACCCGGCCTGTTATCCTATGCCGCAAGCCCACCTGAGTGGAAATCCGCTGGATTTCTCCTTTTCGGGGTTAAAGACTGCGGCGATCAACCAGATCCACAATGCCAAGCAAAAGGGCGAGACCATCTGCAGAGAGGATTTGGCGGCTGCCGTTTGCCAAGCGGTGGCCCAGGCGATCGTGCCCCGGATGATGGAGGCTGCAAAACAAACAGGGCGGCGCATCTTGGTAGCAGCCGGCGGCGTGGCAGCCAATCGCGTGCTGCGCCAGCAGCTGCAGAGCCGGGCAGAGCAGCAGGGGATGACGCTGTACCTGCCACCCCTTTCTCTGTGTGGCGACAATGGCTCCATGATCGCCTGTCAGGCCTATTATGAATACCAAGCGGGCCACACCGCCGGTTTGGAGCAAAATTGCTTTGCCACGCTCAGTATAGAAGAGGAATAAAGCAGGCCCTGCCGGGTGGCACAAAACATGAAAAGAATCCCGTACGGAAGGAAGAGGAACCACAATATGGAAGGAAAACGAATTTCAATGGCCGTGATCCGGCGGATGCCCCGCTATTACCGCTATGTAGACGAGCTGTATCAAAATGGAACGGCCCGTATCTCATCGGGGGCATTGGCTGCCAAAATGGGGCTCACTGCCTCGCAAGTGCGGCAGGATTTCAACTGCTTTGGAGGCTTCGGCCAGCAGGGATACGGCTATAATGTGGAAAATCTGCGGGCTTCCATTCGGGAGATCTTGAAGCTGGACTGCAGCCACAAGGCGATCATCATTGGCGTGGGCAACCTGGGCCGGGCCTTGATGACCAATTTTAATTTTGGCCAGAGCGGGTTTGCCTTGGCAGCTGCTTTTGATGTCAAAAAAGAGCTGCAAGGCATACAAGTGGCAGGTGTGCCTGTGCTGTCCATGGAATCGCTGCAGGACTATGTGGAGCACAAACGGCCGGATATCGCCATATTGACCCTGCCACGCCAGTTTGCCAGCCAGGTTGCAGCTGATCTATGCAAATGGGGGATCCGGGGCATTTGGAATTTCACCGGGGTGGATCTACATTTGGACGGCCTTGAGGTGCCGGTGGAAAATGTACATTTTAGTGAAAGTTTGATGACCCTTTCCTATCGCATTTAACAGGAAAGAGAAGAAAAGGAGAGATGAGGCCATGAACGAGATTCGAATGGCACGGGGCGCCCATACTGTGGTAAACACCTGTGTGGGAGTCAAACCTGGTGAACAGGTGCTGATCATCACCGAAGGAGAAAAAATGCCCATTGCCGAAGCCATTGCCGCTGCGGTCTATGCGGCCAAGGCTGAGCCAGTCTTGGCTGTTATGCTGCCCCGCCAGCGCGATGGACAGGAACCGCCGGGCCCGGTGGCGGAAGCGATGAAACAGAGCGATGCATTTGTTGCAGTGGTCAACCGATCCATCACACATACCCATGCAGTGAAAGAAGCTTGCAAACGGGGCAGCCGCGGTGTGATGCTCACCCAATTCAGTCAAGAGATGATGTTTCACGGTGGATTGGAAGCGGATTTTCGCGAGGTAGCCCCCACCTGTAAAGCCATGGCTGCCAGGCTCCAGGGGGCCAACAGCGTCCATTTGACCACACCCCACGGCACAGATCTGACTTTCTGCGCCACGGGCCGCCGGGGAAACGCCATGTATTGTATGGTGGAACCGGGCGAGTTCTCGCCGGTGCCTACGGTGGAAGCAAACGTTTCTCCTTTGGAAGGTACGGCCCAAGGGGTGATCGTAGCCAATGCCAGCATTCCATACATTGGGATCGGCGTGTTGGAAGAACCGGTGACATGCCAGGTCAAAGATGGATTCATCACCTCGATCACAGGTGGGCGCCAGGCTGCAATGCTGGAAAAAGATCTGGCCTCAAAAGAAGACCCCAATGTATACAACATCGCTGAATTGGGCGTGGGCCTGAACCCACAATGCCGCTTCATCGGCTTTATGCTGGAGGATGAGGGGGTACGTGGGTCGGTGCACATCGGCATCGGTACCAATATCACCCTGGGAGGCAATTTGAAAGCAGCCTGCCACTATGACCTGATTATGACAGAACCCACATTGCTGGCCGACGGCGAGATGTTGCTGCACAACGGGCAAGTCATGCTCTAAACGGAACCATAATCGCAAAAGACCACCTCAGCCGCAAGGAGAGGTGGTCTTTTTACATAGTTAAGCCTGCTAGAAAGATCGTCTTGTTGTTTGCACCACTTAAAAAGTGCCATGACCGCCGCCCGAAGAGGGGATGGGCTCCATTGCCGCTTTTGCTTTGGATGGCGCGACCTGCGGGATGGGCTGTGCGGTGGCCGGGCGGGGGGAGCCAGCCTGCAGGTTTTCCCGGGCAATGGCAAGCATCAGCTTGATGCGGTTTTCTTGGTTGACGCTGGTGGCGCTGGGGTCATAGTCGATGGGCACGATATTGGAGATGGGATACACCTCTTTGAGCTTGCGGATCATACCTTTGCCCACGATATGGTTGGGCAGGCAGCCAAAGGGCTGGGTGCAGATGATATTGCCATAACCTGCGTCGATGAGTTCGGCCATCTCCGCGGTGAGCAGCCAGCCTTCGCCCATTTTACAGCCATAGCCGATGATGCCTTTGGCCAAGCTCTTGGTATGGTAGAAGGGGGAGGGAGCCTGGAAGCGGGGGTACTGCTTTACCGCATCGATCATCGCTTTTTCAATGCTGCACAGATAGGCCATCATCCGCCGCACAAGGGCTGCTTTGGCCTTGCTGCCGCCATACAGGGCAATGTCGTCCAAATTGACTTCCATGCTATACATCACAAAATTCAAGATGCCGGGGATCATCACTTCGCACCCTTCCTGGGCCAACAGCTCCTCCAGGTTGTTGTTGCCAAGGCGGGAATATTTTACATAAATCTCGCCGACCACGCCCACTTTTACTTTGGGCACCATTTGCACCGGTATGTCGTTGAAATCCGACGCGATCTTTTGTAGATTTTGAGCGATCTCTTTTTTGCCGTATCCGTTTCCCTTGGAGAAATCGGCCACCAGGCGGCGGCTCCATTCTTCCACAAGAGCCATTGCCCGGCCGGGTTCTGTTTCATAGGGCTTTACCTGGTTGGAAAGCAGCATCAGCATATCGCCGTAGACCAGCGCCGCCATGGCTTGACGGATGAGAGGCAGAGTCAGTTTGAAGCCGCTATTTTTTTCCAGGCCTGAAACGTTCAGCGAAATGACGGGGACTTTGTCATACCCCGCTTTGTGCAGCGCCTTGCGCAGCAGATGAATGTAATTGGAGGCACGGCAGCCGCCACCTGTCTGCGTGATCATCAAGGCAGTGCGGTCCGGGTCATAATTGCCGCTTTTGATGGCGGAGATCATTTGGCCGATCACCAGCAGGGCGGGGTAGCAGGTGTCGTTGTGCACATATTTCAAGCCGTTCTCCACCACAGAAGAATCTTCGTTTTGCAGCAGCACGGCATTGTAGCCGTGGCTGCGCAGCACGCTTTCCAAAATGTGAAAATGGATCGGGGCCATGTTGGGAACCAAAATGGTGTATTCCCGCCGCATTTCTTTGGTGAATTCCAGGCGGCCCGTCTTGTCATATACCAGTTTTGCCATGTTCCGCGCTTCCTTCCGTGCCATCCAGTGCGGCAAACAGGCTGCGCAGCCTGATCTTTACCGCGCCCAGATTGGTGATTTCGTCAATTTTGATCTGTGTATAGATCTTGCCTTCCCGCTCCAGGATCTCCCGCACTTCATCGGTGGTTATCGCATCCAGACCACAGCCGAAAGAGACCAGCTGCACTAAATCCATATCTGGTTGGTTGGCAATGTAGCGGGCTGCCGCATAGAGGCGGGCGTGATACGTCCATTGGTTGAGCACTCCTGTGGGGAATTTCTCTTCGTGCTGGCTGATGCAGTCTTCCGACACGACAGCGGCGCCACAGGCGCAGATGAGTTTATCGATACCGTGGTTGACTTCGGGGTCTACATGATAGGGGCGGCCTGCCAGCACGATGATGGGCTTGCCTTGGGCCCGGGCTTCGTCGATGATCTGCTGCCCCTTTTGCCGCACCTGGTCGAAATAATGATGGTAAGCCTGGCTGCCTGCCTCCATGGCTTGCCGTACCTGCTGCACCGTAATGCCGGTGAAATATTTGGCCAAAATCTGCTGCATCTTTTGAGGGAAATCCTTTTTGCGGTGCAGGCCCACATAATCGGTGATCAATGTGACATCTTTGGGGGCGGGCAGGTTGCCGACAATGATCTCTGGATAATAGGCGACGACCGGGCAGTTGTAGTGGTTATCCCCTAAGTTTTCGTTGAGATTATAGGTCATGCAGGGGTAGAATATGGTTTTGACGCCGCTGTCGATCAGGGTTTGCACATGGCCATGCATCAGCTTGGCGGGGAAACAGACGGTATCCGAGGGGATGCTGCCCTGACCCAGCAAATACAGAGAACGATCTGAGAGGGGAGAAAGGACCACTTCAAACCCCAGCTGGGTGAAAAATGTATGCCAGAAAGGCAACAGCTCATAGAAATTCAGCCCCATGGGCAAGCCGATCTTGCCATAAGGCCCTGGCCGGGAAGCTTGCTCAAAACCGCGCAGCAATTTGAGCTTGTATTCATAAATGTCCGGTGCTTCGCCGGGAGCACGGCGTGTGACAGGGCGTTCACAGCGGTTTCCGCTGATAAACCGGCGGTCGCCGCCAAAACTGTTGATCGTCAGTTTACAGTGGTTGTTGCATAGGCCGCACTGGGCTGTTTTGACTTCATGCACCATCTCTGCCAGAGCTTGGGGCCCCAATAGAGTGCTGTGACCACTCTGGTTTTTCATGGAATAAAGGGCCGCGCCATAGGCGCCCATCAACCCGGCCACACTGGGGCGGACCACCTGGCACTGCAATTCCTGCTCAAAAGCCCGCAGAACCGCATCGTTGAGGAAGGTGCCACCCTGTACCACGATGTGCTGCCCCAGTTCGCTGGCGCTGGTGGCTCGTATGACTTTGTACAGGGCATTTTTGACTACGCTGATGGAAAGGCCCGCCGAAATATTCTCGATGGATGCGCCGTCTTTTTGCGCCTGCTTGACTTGTGAATTCATAAAAACCGTGCAGCGGGAGCCTAGATCCACTGGCGCATCAGCCAGCAGGCCTTTTTGAGCAAATTCCTCCACCGAATACCCCAAAGCATTGGCGAAGGTTTGCAAAAAAGAGCCGCAGCCTGAGGAACAGGCCTCATTGAGGAAAATATTATCGATGACGCCATTGCGGATCTTAAAGCACTTGATGTCCTGGCCGCCGATGTCGATGATAAAATCCACATCAGGCATGAACCGCTTGGCAGCCGTAAAATGGGCGACAGTCTCCACCACACCGTAATCGGCCAGAAAGGCATTTTGGATCAGCTCTTCACCATAGCCGGTGGCCGCGCTGGAAGCAATTTGGATCTGGGGATAATCCCGGTAAAAATCCAGCAAGAACTGCCGGGCGATCTCCACGGGGTTGCCGTTGTTGGGCCGGTAAAGGGAACAAAGGATGCGGCCATCTTGGGTGACCACAGCCGCCTTTACGGTGGTAGAGCCGGAATCGATGCCCAGATAAGCTTTGCCCTGGTATGTGGCGGGGTCGGCATATTCCACCTGGTCCCGCTGGTGCCGGGCAATGAATTCCTCGTATTCGGCCGTGTCGCGGAACAGAGGAGGGATGGAGGCGTACTGCTCTTTGTTGTGATAATGCTCCAAACGGTCAATGGCCTGATCCAGTTCCACCTGGTCCTGGGAAGAAAGGGCTGCGCCCAACGCCGCATAATAAAGCGAATTTTCCGGGCACAGGCCGGTCGTATGCAGCGTCTCATCGAAGCAGCGCCGCAGCTCGCTCAAAAACGTGAGAGGCCCGCCCAAATAGACCACATGCCCTTGAATCGGGCGGCCTTGTGCCAGCCCTGCAATGGTCTGGTTGACCACCGCAAAGAAAATGCTGCGGCTCACATCTGTTTTCTGAGCGCCTTGGTTCAGCAAGGGCTGGATGTCAGACTTGGCGAATACACCGCAGCGGGAAGCGATGGTATAAGTCTGTGTGGCCTGGGTGGCCAGTTGGTTCATCTCATCCGGGGTCAACTTCATCAAAGTGGCCATTTGATCGATGAATGCACCGGTGCCGCCGGCACAAGTGCCATTCATACGCACTTCTGTACCGCCAGTCAAAAACAAGATCTTGGCATCTTCGCCCCCCAGCTCGATGATCACATCCGTGCCGGGCAGATAAGTATTGGCTGCCAAGCGGGTGGCGTAGACTTCCTGAATAAAAGGAATGCCGCAGCTGGTGGCCATCCCCATGCCGGCCGAACCGGTGATGGAGAGGGGCACTGCCGACTGCTGAGGGTATTGCTGCCGGATGCGCCGCAGCATCTCCGCCGCCTTTTCGGTGATTTGGGAAAAATGACGCTCGTAACTCTGGGATACCAGGGCACCGCTGTCATCCAAAACCACGCATTTGATGGTGGTGGAGCCGATGTCTATGCCGATCTTCAAACGTCTCACCTCATAAATTTGCCTAAATGACTGCAATGAATTGTGAAGAAATGGAAGCTGGAAACCCATAAATCCACTTCTACACTATCTTAAAGCCTTTGCTTTGATTTGTAAAGGAAAAGGACGACGAACATTCGACAAAGTTTGCGAAAATCGTAGGCAATAAGCACAAAGTTTACAAGTCATTCACAGATCTTCCAGCTCTGCCACAACAAAGCAGCAGATAGCCTTTCGGATAAGACCATCTGCTGCAAAATAAGCAATTTTATTTGCGGTGAAAACGACTGCGCAAGGAAGAAAAAAGACGGGGCTTCTGGGGTGCAGGTTCAACAGCAGGTGGAGCGGCCACATAGGGCAGATGCTCCAAAAATTCATCTTGGCAGCAGCGCAGAGCCGCACCAGCCGGCGCCTCCCGCCGTGCATAGGTGCCGTCAGGCTGCAGTACGCGGGCCTTTACGTTGTCTTGCCACATGGAATCCATCATGGCAAGGATCTGTTGACGCAGATGAGGCGGCTCGATGGGGCAGGCAATCTCTACCCGGCGTTCTGTGTTGCGGGTCATCAGATCCGCAGAGGCGATGTAAAGACTGGCCTGCTCACCGCGGCCAAAGCAGTACACACGAGAGTGTTCCAAAAACCGGCCCACTACGCTGATGATCTGGATATTTTCCGTATGGCCTTCCACACCGGGCAGCAGGCAGCATATGCCCCGCACGATCATGCGGATCTGCACGCCGGCCCGGCTGGCCTCTTCCAGCCGCTGAATGATGTCTTTGTCTGTCACACTATTGCACTTGATGAAGATAGAGCCGCCAAGGCCCTGGCGGGCCAGTTGGATCTGGGAATCGATGCCGGCCAAAATGTTGGACTTAAAGCCGGCAGGCGCCACCCAAAGCTTTTGATAAACCCCTTCCAAATTGCCCACGCCTAAATTCGTAAAGAACATGGCGGCATCGGCCCCCAGCTGTGGGTCTGTGGTCAAATAGGAAAAATCGGTATACAGGCGGGCTGTCTTTTCATTGTAATTGCCAGTACCGATTTGGGTCAGATGGCGCACTTGCCCATTTTCTTGGCGGGTGATCAGGCAAATTTTAGAGTGGACTTTAAAGCCATCCATGCCGTAGATCACCCGGCAGCCCGCCTCTTCCAGCTGCTGCGCCCATTCTATGTTGTTCTGCTCGTCAAAGCGGGCGCGCAGTTCCATGAGGACCGTTACCTCTTTGCCGTTTTCCGCCGCTGTGATCAAGTATTCTGCCAGCTTGCTCTGCCGGGCAATGCGATACAGGGTGATCTTGATGGAGATCACAGCCGGATCAGAAGCGCTTTCACGTATGAGCTGCAAAAAGGGCTGCATGCTTTCGTAGGGATAACTGAGCAAAATATGCTTTTGCCGCTCCAGTTGGACAGTCATTGTTTCGG
Source organism: Candidatus Pseudobutyricicoccus lothianensis (assembly GCA_904419295.1). Classification (GTDB taxonomy): domain Bacteria; phylum Bacillota; class Clostridia; order Oscillospirales; family Butyricicoccaceae; genus Pseudobutyricicoccus; species Pseudobutyricicoccus lothianensis. The sequence goes on along the minus strand of CAJFRA010000004.1, from coordinate 65,181 downwards.
AGCCTCCAAAACAAGGGCTGTTTTTGGGGGCGCAGGGCGGCATGGAGAGTGCTTGCCGCTGCACGTCGGGCAGCGGCGTATCCAGCCGGCTGTAAAAGCTCAGGTCTAGTGGGGCTTGGCTGTAGAAAACCTGGCTCGGATCCAACTTTAATTTGCTGCACAGAAAATCCAGAGAACTGTCACTCAAACTGCCTTGTATCTCCAGACGCACAGGTAGCAGGCGCCGCCGCTTTTTCAACATTTTGCTCATATACTGGCGGTAATCCAGATCTTCATCAAAAAAACCGGCGTCCGTATTTAAGTCTGCATTGCGGGTGACGCAGATGACCGCTGTCCCTGTTACTTTATAGATCTCAAAGACCTGTTCGGCGTAGTGGCGCAGAATATCCTCTGCCAGCAGGAAGTGGCCTTCGCCGCCGGGGAGGAAGATCAGCCGCTCTACCAACGGAGGCAGGGGAATGAGGCCCAACAAGGGATTGCCGCCCTGCTCCAGATCTACAGCAATGTAAAGCTGCTTGTTGTTCAGGTGGGGGAATGGATGGCGGGGGTCGATGATCTGGGGGGAGAGAACGGGCAAAATAGAGGTTTTGAGCAGCCGTTCGACAAACCGGTGCTCTTCGCGGTTCAGTTCTCCGACCTCCACATGCTGGACCCCTTCTTTGCGCAACCGGCCCATCACGGTGGCATAGGCTTGGTCGCGGGCCTGATACAGCGGGCCCACGGCTTTGAAGATCTCTTCCAATTGCTCCTGGGCCGTCATACCAGTTTTGTTGTCGTGGTATGAAGGGGCATAGGCCATATAGTCTGTCAAACTGCCTACACGCACCATAAAAAATTCATCCAGGTTGGTGGTGAAAATGTTGATGAAGTTCAATCGGTCCAGCAGGGGAAGCGTGGTACAATCCGCTTCTTCCAGTACCCGCTGGTTGAAGCGGAGCCAGGAGAGCTCACGGTTTTGCATATATTCACAGTTGCTTTTGGCACACATAACTTATTCCCACAATCCTTCATTTCTTGTTTCGCGAAATCAATCTGTTACATTTGAGGCCGAGACTTGCACTTGGGGCAGCACCCGGTCAAAGAGATAGCCTTCGCGCAGGCCCGGTTTGCTGACCAAAAAACGCTGGGCGCCAAATTTCTTTGCAGCTTGATGCAGGATCATCATACCGGGCAAAATGGTGAACACGCGGTCGGGCACGGCGCGAAAAATGCTTTGCATTTCATGGATATCTTGACTTTTCAATTTTTTATTCACTTGGCCGATGTAGCTGGCATCCAATTCGTTCTGGCATTTGGGCACACCATAGAGTTCACGGCAGATCTTAAAGAAGCCGCGGGCCGTACCGCCGATGCCGCACAAGGCTACAGGCTCTGTTGGAGGCAGCCAATCGATGGCCTTCAATTCTTTCTGAATGCGGGCTTTCATACGCTTGCGATCCTTTTCCGTAGGAAAGAGAGCAGAGGCATATTGAGCATATAGGTTCAAGGAACCGATGGGCAGGCTGGTCAGGTGCCGGATGGAACCCTTTTCAAACAGGACCAGTTCCGTGCTGCCGCCGCCGATGTCAATGAGTACGCCGCTATCCACAGATAGGTAACGAGAGGCGCCCACAAAATCCAGGCGGGCTTCCTCTTGACCGGTGAGTACCTGGGCGCGCAACCCACAGCGGCTTTCCAGAGCGGCCTGCACCTCTTCTAGATTGGAGATGTTGCGCAGCGATGCCGTGGCAATGATAGAGATACCGTCCACCTCTACATTTTTCGCCAGTTTGACAAAGCTGGCGATCTCCTCACTGCATTTTTTGATGCCCGCTTCATTCAATTTCCCTTTTTCCACATAACCGGCTAGGCCGGCCATGCTTTTTTTGTTCAGCAACATATCCACTTTGCCATCTTCCCAGCGAAAGATGGTCATGCGGATAGAGTTGGAGCCTACGTCGATGATAGCATACAGCAAACAAAGCCTCCCCTTTCATGCATATGTCTTATTATCTTTTATCATACCGGAAATTACAGCGCTTTTCCAGAGGAACTTTGTAAAATCCTGTTTTTGTGCTTGTATAAAATGAACAAAAAGGAAAGGGGATTCTACGAAAAATATCCACAAAATAGGGGGCGGCGGAAAATAGCTGCGATGGTGCGCTGGAGACGAGAAGGGTGGGAGAAACAAATGGGAAAGGCATAGCATGTGAAGGAATGGTATCGGATAAAACAAAAGAGGCAAGGTTTCCCTGCCTCTTTTGATCTGCCGTCAGATCACTTTATTCAAGTATTTGTTTTCGTATAGGCTGCTGAAAGCTTGAAATTCATCTGTGCGGATATCTTTGAGGATCTTGCGATATTCATGAATATCAAACTGCTGGGCATCGTCGGCACGCATCATCACATAGACGGCGACATTGGAGCAGTGATCGGCGATCTTTTCATAGTTGTGGATGATATCCAAGAAGGGAATGCCGGTGTTGACTGTACAAATGCCATTTTGCAAACGGGAAATGTGCCGGCTCTTCAAAGCTTCCTTAATGGAATCGATCACGTCTTCCAGCGGTTCGATCTGACGGGCGACAGCGGCGTCTGAAGTCTCATAGGCGGTGACTGTCAGACTTACGATCTCCTCTGTTGCCAGGCTCATGACCCGCAATTCCGAGGTGGCCTCTTGAGAAAACGTGGTGCCACGTTCCTGCATGTCCTCGTAAATTTCCAGCAGGTTTTCGGCATAGTCGCCCACCCTCTCAAAATCACCGATGGAATGGAGCATCTCCGCATAGGTCTTTCGGCTGCTTTCCGACAGATCTTCCTCTTTGATGCCCAACATATATGAATTGAGGCGAGCTTCTGCCCGGTCTAGAAAGCTTTCATTTTCCCTGAATGTCTCGCTGTGGGGCGGCTTGCCGTCTACAAGGGCAGCATCGACCATATTCAAGTTTTGCATGCCGCACTTGCCCATGGAAAGGATGATCTTATTGCATTGATCCAACGCAACAGCGGGGGAGCTGTAAAAACGTTGATCCAAGCGGCTCAGGTCCTCCACGACCTGGCTCTCTTCTGCGGGCTTGGTTTTGATGGTCTTTTCGGCCAATGTGATCAACACGTTGTGGAATGGGATGAACAACAACGTACATGCCACATTGAAAGCCGTGTGGAAATTGGCGATGCCCGCTTTGCCAATGGGGTCGTCCCAGAAAGAAAAGTGGAGGAACGCATTGGCGGCGTATACGATCACAATGAACACAACAGAGCCGATCAAGTTGAAATAAAAATGGATCATAGCGGCACGCTTCGCATTTTTATTCGCCCCAACGGCCGAGAGCAAAGCTGTGACACAAGTGCCAATGTTCTGCCCCAGGATAATGGGAATGGCAGCGCCATATGTGATAGCGCCTGTGGCTGCCACCGCCTGCAAAATACCGATGGAAGCAGACGAGCTCTGAATAATAGCGGTGACACCTAAACCAACCAAAATGCCCAAGACCGGGTTGGTAAACAAGGTGAACATCTGTTGGAACCAAGGCATATCCCGCAAGGCGGTAACGCTGCCTTCCATGACAGACATACCGATAAACAGCACACCAAAACCCAACAGGATCTCGCCAAAGTCGTGCAGCTTCCGCTTTTTGGCAAACATAAACAAGCCGGCACCAATGGCGACCGCCACATACGCCAACATAGAGGGTTTCAGGATCTGCATGAGCAAACTGCCTTCCACTGCACCGGAACTATCCAAGCGCAGCAGCTGGGCTGTTACAGTGGTGCCGATGTTAGCACCCATAATGACGCCCACGGCCTGCTTCAAATTCATGATGCCTGCGTTGACGAAACCCACCACCATGACAGTGGTGGCCGATGAGCTTTGTATGATGCCTGTCACCAAGGCGCCGACACCGACTGCCTTGAAGATATTGCCGGTCACGGTCTCCAAGGTTTTTTCCAGCTTTTCGCCAGCCATTTTTTCCAAGGCGTTGCCCATAGTCAGCATGCCGTAGAGAAACAGCCCCAAGCCGCCCAGCAGTTTGAGTAGCGAAAGAATATTCATACCTTCTTCTCCTCTTCCATTCTCAATGGATTTTTTGTGTAAATCTTTTGTAAATTCCGCTGCTTTCATGATAGCAACCAGAGGGGTAGAACGTCAACAGTAAACCCATTGTGTAAAGTAAATTTTACACAATGGACTGGGGTGCTTGTCAAAGGGCTGTGGTTCTGGTATGATAACATAGCTTGAGGAAGCCCTCACAAATTCACAGACAGATTGACAGGTGATAGAAATGTGGAATGACAAACTGGTGATCTTGATCCCCTCGGATTCCGGCGTATTGGCAAGCGGCGCGCGGGAACTGCGCAGCCCTGCGGCTTATGCCCGGGCAGTGGCCATGGCCGGCGCTATCCCCGTGCTGGGCGGAGAGCAATGCCCAGAGGAACTGGCGCAGATGTGCGATGGCCTTTTGCTGGCTGGCGGCCCTGACGTGGAATCGGAGCTGTTTGGCGAAAGCGTATACAACGACACGGTCCATACCGATCCGCCCCGCACCAAATATGAATATGCCATTTTGAAAGAAGTGCTGGCCCAAGGCAAGGCAGTGATGGGAATTTGCCGCGGCGAGCAGCTGATCAACATCTATTTGGGCGGAGATATCTATCAGGACCTGGCCCATCAGAAGGGATTGTTCCACAGCAGCTACGAGCTGCGGCACAAAGTGGTGGCTGAGCCGGGATCTTTTGTAGAGCGGCTGCTGGGCCATGAGTTTATGGTCAACAGCACTCATCACCAGGCAGTGCGCAAGTTGGCTCCTGGCTTGAAGCTGGCGGCCAAGTCTGCACCGGATGATGTGATCGAAGCCTACGAACACGAGAGTTTGCCCATCTTTGGCGTACAGTGGCACCCGGAACGCTTGACCAACCTGATGCGGGATGAACGGACGCCCGATATGGCGCCTTTGTTTACCTACTTCTTGGAGAATGTTCGCCAACATTGTGGAAAATAAGACAAAAGCCGGAAGTCAGATAGATGGACTTCCGGCTTTTTATTCCCAGAGGAAAACGGCAAAAACAGAGAAAAACCCTGGGATAGTTGACGCTAATTTGAAAAAAAGATATAATATGGTCCTAAAAAGCATTGATCGGCCGGGCAGGGAAGCCTGTGCCATCGGTTCGGGAGGACAAAGGATATGCCAAAGAAAATGACCCGCGCCGCCCTTGCCTTAGCAGGTCTGTTGGTGGTTTCTTGCGCCGGCGGGTGCAGTGTGGCCCGGTTTCGCCAGCAGGACGAATTGCCAGACACCAGCAACCAAGTCAACCAGCAGCCGCAAGAGAGCCAGCCTGTAACATTGGAGCAGGAAGACCTGGTGTATGAGAAACAGTTGACGCTGCCTTCGGGCGCTGTAGCCGCCACATATCGGGCAGAATTGCCGCAGCTGGCGGAAAGTGGGTCCAAAGCACCAACCATCAAAAAAATCAACCAGTATTACGAAAGTGAATTGGCCACGCTGAAAGAAGATTGCGACAGCTATTTTAGCCAGGTCCAAGCCTCCTATGGCGAGTCTTGGCAGACAGCGCAGCAGGCCACTGCCATCTACCATGTGGAATATACATATGAGCCACTGGAGCTGACAGACCAGAGGGTCAGCTTGTTGCGCACATACCGCTACCAAGATATCAATCAACAGGAAAAAGTCATTTACATTGGCGATACGTTTGATGTAGGCACTGGCTGGCCCGTCAAACTGGAGGAGCTGTTTCAAGGGGAACAGAGCGAAGTGGAACAGACTTTGAACGAGCTGGTGGAAAGCTGGTGCGAGACAAACCAGGTAGAGCGCAGTTGGCTGCCGCAAGTAACCTTGGAACAACAAGAAAATGACTTTGCTTTAGGGGAAAATACGCTGTATCTATGCTTGGCAGAAACAGGCGTGCGCACAGATAGTCCAGGCTCATATCTGGTGGAGATCCCGCTGGAAGAACTGCAAGATCTGCTGGCGCAGGATATTTGGCAACCGGATGAAGAAGACAACGGCTGAAGAATACGGAGACAAGTGAGCCGCAGGGATCTCCTGCGGCTTTCAAATTTTACCTGAGCTTTGCACTGCGACCCGCATTCTTTTACGCACCCGCCTTATGCTGAAGGCGAGGTGAAAAAGGTGAAACAGAAAAAAGTGAAAAAATGGATCAACGCCTGTATGCTGCTGGGGCTATGCATAGTTTTAGTAGCACTGGGAGGACAGTCGCTTTGGCGGGCATCCTACTTTTTTATGGGCATTGGCATTGGCTTGATGGGCACGGGTCTTTGTGTGGCATGGCATAGCCTGCGCTGTCCAGTATGCGGGCGGATGCTGCCACTGTGGCAAGAGGAGAACACGGAAAACAGCCGCTGCCCCCATTGCGGTACCGCCCTGTATCAAACACCGGCACAATAAAAACTCAGTGTCAACAGGGGAGATAGATGGACTGCTAAATTGAAAAGAAGTAGAGAGAATGAGGTAGAGTGACGAAGCGACATAAAGTATGTCGCTTTCTTTTGTGTGAAGACCAGTAGCGGAAAATCAGCAGGGGCGCAGCCATCGGCTGCGCCCCTGCTTTTGACAAGGATCAATACAGTTTATAAAGCAGGGAAGCAAACTCGCCCCGGGTGATCGAGCTCAGCGGCCGGATATCAGTCGTACCGCTATAGCCGTTGACGATGCCGAGGGAGGACAATAGGTCAATATGGTCTCGAGCCCAAGCTGGTACCGTATCCATATCGGTGTAGGAGGCGGGCTGATAGTCATATCCCCGCACCAAAGTGCGCCCCAGCAAAGTCATTACCTGGGCACGGCTTACCGCGTTGCCCGGTTGGAAGACAGACTTGCCGTTGACCGTAGTACCGATCATGATGCCCTCTTGGTACAGCGCCTTCACATGGGGGAGCGCCCAATCGGAGATCTGCGATGCATCGCCATAAGGCAGCTCTACAGAGGTGTATTGGGAGGTATCCAACCCCAGGTAACGGGAGATCAGCGTTGCTGCCATCTCGTTTGTCGTGTAAGTGTCCGGCATAAAATTGGTATCCGTGGAAAACACATTTTTATTCCGTAAGAATTCGGCATAATCCCGGGCCCAGTGGTCTGCCATATCCTCAAACACCGTAGTGCCGGCACTGCCTAGATCCTGGCTTTGCCGGGCGATGTTGCCGGCCCAATCTTGCGCTTCAATGGTCAGCCGGTGCAGGCCTTCGCTTCCATCAGGCAAAGAAGCCGTCAGGGTGCCAGTCTGGTCGTCATAGAGGAAGCTCACTGCTTCGCCATCATACTGGACCGAAATTTTGCTGCTTTCCAGCGGGAAAGCGGAACTGTCTGTAATGGTGGCGGTTAAACTGTTGTCTTCCCCAGTGGTGATGGCAATGGCAGGCGGTGTAGTATCGGGCTGGGCATCATTGTAGTGGGCATAGATTTGGTCGATGTACACCGAACCTTGCGCACCTTTGGAGATGGAAGCGCTGAAGCTTTCGACTGCCACCGCACCAGACGGAACGCTGACGGTAACCAAGCTCCAGTTCTCACCGGCGTTGAATGCCCGCTGCTCTGTGGAGCCGTCGCGCATGGAGAAGTTGATGTACAAGGCTTTCGCCGGATCGCCTTTGGCAAAGAAGGTCAAGCTGTCGGCGCCGGAACACTTGAGAGGTACATTGGCCGTGTATACGATGGCGCCAGAATCAGAAAGGGAAGAGCCGCCTGTATAGGTCAGCTCCAGCGCGCCTGAACCATAGCGCACATGATCCAGCGAGTGTGTTACCTGGGCAGTGCCGGTGACAGCACTGTGATCGGAAGTGACGATGTACTTGGGATTGCCTTCAAACTGATCCAACACAGCAGGCATCTGGCCAACTGTGACGGGGATCGAGGTGCTCCAGCCATTGTGACGGATCACGATTTCGCCAGAGGCGCCCGATGTGCCAGAAGCGGTGAACACACCGGATTGGGTGATGGTACCTACATTATTGGTGACGCTCCACTGGAACAGCTCATCGGTTTCATAAAGAATGCGGGATTCGGCATAAGCGTCGAGATCCAGATCGATGGATTCACCTGGGTCCATCGTAAGGGAGGATACATCCTTCCCATTGCTGCGCACCAACACGCGATCCGGCTCGGAATAGACGGTGATCTCAGCCGGTATGGATGTGGCTGTGGGATGATCCAACGAAATGAGATATTCCCCTGCCGTATCTGGCGCAGTGAATACATTGCCGCTGATGGCTTGGTCGCTGGGAGAGGTGACTCGGAAGCCGGAACTATAGGAAGAGACGGGGTAATAATGTTGGTCGAAGGTGTCGGCGCCTAACGTGATCTGAGCCCCTTTCAGCGTGGCAACACTGTGGGGCGTGACGAATGCGCCGCTCTCTTCGCCGGTCTTCTGGGCAGTGTTTACAAAAAGGATGTAGTTGGCGCATTTGCGAAGGGAGCCATCGGACGGTGTATTGACGACCTCGGTCTCCTGGGAGCCGGGTTGACGAATGGCCTCTGCCGAAGAACCGCCTCCATCTAGGTTTACTACATTGGTGCAGCCCTGGTTGGCCAGCAGCTGAGCACCTTCACGCAGGGAGATCCCTTCACTGATCTCCAGACGGCCGTCGTGGACCAAAGCCACACAACTGCCGTCGTCCCGCACACCCAGCAGAGTGCGCGGGTCCGAAGCGGAGGAAAGGCCCGACTGGATGACGCCATCTTTCATCACCATATCGCCAGCGCCACAGGCGTAGATCACATCTTGGAACGATTCGTTGTAGACGTTTGCACGGAATGTCACAGTTTCGCCCACTTGCAGGGATGTGATGGTATAGCCCCGGTTGTTATAGGCGTTGGAAGATGTGAGGATATATTGGCCTTCTGCAATGGGGGTGGAGCCAGAGACATCGGTGTTGACCGCAGTGACAGTAAATTGTTTGTCTTGGCCGATCTTGAGGTCGCTGTCATCTACCGGAGTGAGCACGACAGTAACACCTGTACCGGTGCTGCGGGTCTCACTGGAAAAATCGCTGTTGAGCAGATAGATGCCCGCATCGGTGCGTTGCTTGTTCAGCGCATAAATGGGGTAATCGCCTGTGTTGGCCGAATAAAGGCTCATGGCCATTTGGGGAGCCCCTACGATCACTTTTCCATCGGGTTTGACGCCCACGGCATTCCACATGCCGTCGGAACTGACTAAGCGGCCGTCATTCACCACAAGGCCCGAAGGCAGGCCAGTGGAAAGGACAAAGAAATCGGCATTGGCCGCGCCATAGACGCTTTGTCCCTGCTGCTGCACATAGTCGATGATTTCATTGATGTCGGATTTTCCGTACAGTTTGCTGCCATAGGCCACGATGGGCATCACATCTTTGCCCGGCGTATATTCCAGACGGAAGGACTGCTGCCGCACCCCACCGCTTTCCGAGGAAGCAGTGGTATAGCGCAGCCCATTGGCGATGTCATAAGAATCGGAATAGGACCCGCTTGCGGCAGCCTGTACTGGCAGGGTAGAAGACGCCAGGCACAAGGCGCACAAGAGGGCGATCCATCGTTTTTTGCGTGTTTTCATGAGCTCTCCTTTCACTGTGGCAGGGTATGTCCCGCTTTGGGCGGCGCCCCCTCCCGGGTCGCCGGCGGGCAACTGATACCATCATACCACAAATGCGAGAAAAAGAAAGTCATAGGAGGGGAAAAACCGGTTTTTTCCGGGAGAATCCCTTTGAAACAGGCAGTCAGGTATGGTATGATGGGCAAGGATTCCCGGACCGCTCTTATGGCAGCGCAGGGAAGTGATTTTTTGTATTTCTTTCGGAAAGGCGGGACCTATCATGGCCTCCAAAAAAAATGAAACGATCTTGGGTCGCATATTCCAGCGGTATTGTGTACAAGCCCTCAGCGCCATGGCATTGGGGCTGTTCTCCTCTTTGATCATCGGGTTGATCCTTTCTCAATTGGCCCGCTTTGAGCCTCTTTCATTTTTAGAACCGCTGACAGGGGTATTGGGGGCTAGCTCGCCCGTGGTGGGCGCCATCATTGGCGTGGCGGTGGGCCATGGCTTGGGGGCAGACCCTTTGGTGATGTTTTCAGCCGGGTGCTGCGGTGCCATCGGTTATGCGGCAGGGGGAGGCAACGGCGGCCCGGTCGGTGCTTTTCTTGGCGCTGCGGTAGGAGCTGAAATTGGTCAGCTGGTCTCTAAACGCACACCGGTGGACATTATAATAACCCCCATCGTCACGATCGTAGCAGGGGGATTGGCGGGCAATTTTGTAGGGCCTTATGTGCAGAGCTTCATGCATTGGCTGGGTGCGCTGATCAATGAAGCCACTGCTTTGCAGCCTGTGCCGATGGGCCTCGTCGTAGGCGCCGTGGTGGGCATGGTCCTCACTTTGCCCATCAGTTCGGCGGCCCTGTGTATTATGATGGGGCTTTCCGGCCTGGCCGCCGGCGCTGCCACAGCAGGCTGCTGCGCCCAAATGGTCGGGTTTGCCGTCATGTCCTTCCGGGAAAATGGAGTCAGCGGCCTGCTGAGCCAAGGGATCGGGACTTCCATGCTTCAAGTGCCCAACATACTGCGCCATCCCCAGATCTGGATTGCGCCCACAGTGGCAAGCGCTTTGGGCGGGGTCGTGAGCGCAGCACTGTTTGGTATGACGAATAACGCGGCTGGCGCTGGCATGGGGACCAGCGGGCTCGTGGGGCAGTTCACCACGCTGAGCACCATGGGAGCAACGCCTCACACGTTTCTGCTCATTGGTCTGGTCCACTTTTTGCTGCCCGCCGTCACGGCGCTGGGCGTCAACCAGCTGTTGCGCCGGGTCGGCTGGGTGAAAGACGGCTATATGAAGCTCGACGTTTGAAGGCAAATGTGTTATAATAGCACCAATTGAGAGACAAACGGGCAAGGCCTCTCTTCAGAGTATCCTGGCAGCGGGAGGCGCCCCAGAAGAAAATACCGGCGCGCCTGCGCCTTTGCGGAGGGATCGACCATGGAACGGACCTATCAGATCTTTACAGATACCACAACAGACCTGACGCCCCAGTGGATGGAGGAGAACCAAGTGGGATGGCTGGCCCACGGGTTGGTGATCGATGGAAAAGAGATCAAAGACGACTTTGGCAAGACAGTGCCGCCCCAAGAGTTCTATGCACGGGTGCGCAGCGGCTTGATGCCTACCACGACCCAGGTGGATATGCCCACATTTTTGAATGCCTATGAACCTGCTCTGCAGCAGGGGTTGGATGTACTTTACATCGGGTTTGCGGCCAATATGAGTGGGACATTTGGCACATCGCAAATGATCGCCAAAGAATTGATGGAGAAATACCCGGGCCGCCGCGTGCTTTCTTTTGATACCGGTGCTGCTTCGATGGGGCAGGGGATCATCGTCATGGAAGCGGTGCGGCTGCAGCAGGCTGGCATGCCTTTGGATGAGTTGATGGAGGAACTGGAAAAGCTGAAGCAAACGGCCTGCCATTTCTTTACTGTAGACGATTTGAATCACCTGTATCGGGGCGGCCGCCTTTCCAGAGGCAGCGCTTTTTTCGGCACACTGGTTGGCATCAAGCCTGTGATGTATCTGAGTGCAGAGGGAAAGCTGACCCCGCTGGCCAAGGTGCGGGGCCGCCGCCAAGCGGTGGAAGAACTGTGCCGCCTGACAAAAGAATACATTCTCGACGCCGAAGACCAGGTGATCTACATCGCTCATGCCGATTGCCTGGCAGATGCCCAAATGCTGGAACAGATGGTCCGTGAGCAGATCAAACCGCGCGATGTGGAGATACGCTACTTGACGCCCATCATTGGCACCCATGCGGGGCCGGGCACACTGGCTATCTTCTGCTTTGGTCGCGCCCGCATTTAAAGGGGGGCGCTTTGGATGACCACGCTGTATCTGATCCGCCACGGCACCACCGACAGCAATTTGGCCGGTATATTCCAGGGGAAACTGGATACTTCTCTGAACGAACGGGGCATGGAGCAGGCCCGTTTGCTGGCCCAACGCTTTGCTGGCGTCCATTTAGACCGGGTCTATGTGTCGGCCCTGCAGCGGGCGCGCCAGACCGCCCAACTGCTGTGCGGTCAGACCGGGGCCCCTTGTACCATTCTGCCTGCACTCAATGAGATCGACCTGGGTCAGCTGGAAGGACAATCTAAGAGCGGGTGGGGGCAATTCCCAGAAGCCATTCGCCAATTTGAGAATGATGTGTCTCATTTCCAAGCGCCAGGCGGCGAAAGCACCCGCCAGGTCTATGAACGGATGGAGAGAGCCATCGACCAGATCGTTGGGGAAAACCCAGGAGGGACTGTAGCGGTCGTCTCCCATGGGTTCACCATACAGACCTATTTGAACAAAGCCCAAGGCCGCCCCTATGAACAAATGGAGCGGTGTATTGTGGGCAATACGGCAGTCAGCAAATTTGAATACGAAGGGGCGGGGCTGCCGCGCGTTGTGTATATCAATGACCAAAGCCATTTGCCCGAGCCGCTGCGTTTTGATTTAGCAGAAGACCAGCCGGGCTGATATTGGCTGGAGAGGAGGAAATGCCATGACATCCATTCAACTGCCCTATGGCAGAGGGCATCTGTGTTTCAATTTGCCAGAAGAGCGGCTGGCCGGCATCATTGAGAGCCGGCTGGATACCTATGTGCCCCAAGGCACGCCGGAAGAATTGGTGGCACGCTCGATGGAAGAGCCCATTGGCACACCCAGACTGGAAGAGCTGGCCAAGGGGAAAGAAAACGTGGTGCTGCTGTGCAGTGACCACACCCGGCCCGTGCCCAGCTGCGCAATCGTGCCTCAGATGCTAGCCGCCATCCGCCGGGGAAATCCTCAGGCTCAGATCACGCTTCTCATCGCCACAGGCTGCCACCGGGGCACCACACCCCAGGAGCTGGAAGAAAAATTCGGCCCTGAGATCGCAGCACGGGAGAAGATCGTAGTACACGACTGTGCAGATGACGCCAATATGGTACACCTGGGCACTTTGCCTTCTGGTGGGCAGTTGTATATCAACCGTTTGGCGGCCCAGGCAGATCTGTTGGTGGCGGAAGGGTTCATCGAACCCCACTTTTTCGCCGGTTTTTCCGGAGGCCGCAAAAGTGTGCTGCCCGGTGTGGCATCCCGCCAGACCGTGTATGCCAACCACTGCTCCGCCTTTATCGACGATCCCCACGCACGGGCCGGCATTTTGGAGGGGAACCCCATCCACCGGGATATGGTATGGGCAGCCCGCAAAGCAAGCTTAGCGTTCATCGTCAATGCAGTCATCGACTCCAAGAAAAGGGCCATCGCCTCTTTTGCAGGCGATTGTGAACAGGCGCATTTGGCCGGCACGCGCTTTTTGGCGTCTTTGTGCCAGAGCCCCAGCATCGCAGCGGATGTTGTGGTGACGAGCAACAACGGCTATCCGTTGGACCAGAACATCTATCAAGCGGTCAAAGGGATGTCCACTGCAGAAGTGGCCTGCCACGAGGGCGGGGTGATCATCATGGCAGCCCAGTGTGCCGATGGCATTGGCGGCGATGTGTTTTATGAGACCTTCCGCCAAAACCGGGATGCCGCTGCCATCATGGAGCAGATTTTGGCCGTGCCCCAAGAAGAGACGGTAGCCGACCAGTGGCAGTCACAAGTCTTTGCCCGGGTGCTGATGAAATGCAAAGTGATTTTTGTCAGCGATGCGCCAGATGAGATCGTAAAGGATTTCCACATGATACCGGCTCATTCCATGGAGGAAGCATTGGCGATGGCTGACCGGCTGCTGGGGCGTGAAGGAACGGTGACTGTCATTCCCGAAGGGATCTCCAGCATTTTGACCCCACCGGAAAATTGACATGTATCTAAGAGGTGTCATATGAATTTTCGTGTAGCTGTCTTGCAGATGCGTTCTGTCAGCGGAGAAGTGAGCAAAAATCTAGAGACCATCGCCGCACAGATGGCTGCTGCAGCCAAAGAAGGCGCCGACATAGTATTGCTGCCAGAATGTTTTGCCACCGGTTATACCTTGCCGGTGGATGATCACAAAGTGCTGGAAGAGGATGGAGCGTGGCTCCGGCGATTGTGCCAAGAGGCCAAAAAGCAGCGGATTGGCCTTGTAGCCACCGCATTTACCAAAGGCCGTACAAAGCCGCAGAACTCCGCCTTTGTGATCGATAAAGACGGCAGAGTCTTGATGAAATATTCCAAAGTGCACACCTGCGATTTTGCGGATGAGCGGTGTTTGGAAAGCGGCGATGGTTTCAAAGTCTGCGATTTTCACGGCGTTCAGCTGGGAATTATGATCTGCTACGACAGGGAGTATCCGGAAAGTGCGCGCATTTTGATGCTGCAAGGGGCTGAGATCATTTTAGTGCCCAATGACTGCGGCGCGATGGTCCCCCGGGTGCAAGCCCTTTCTACCCGTGCGTATGAAAATATGGTAGGAGTCGCCATGGCAAACCCCAATGGGCAAAATGCGGGCAGATCTTGTGCATTCAGTCCGATCTGCTGGAATGAAGATGGCATATGCGTCGACAACACGCTGCTGCTGGCCGATGAGATGACAGAAGGGCTTTATTTTGCTGATTTTGATATGGCACAGATCCGCGCTTATCGCGAGAAAGAGATGATGGGCAATACGTTCCGGAAGGTAAAGGCTTACGGCCCATTGCTGTCCGATGTGATCCAATACCCTTTTATAAGGGATGGGCAGGCCGGCGAAAGCAGAAGATCATAGGGATGAAAAAAGGTTCTCCTTCTCATCTGGGCAGGAGAACCTTTTGATTGTTATAGGGGAAAGTTTTTAAGGTGTCAGGCGCAACCACTGGGCAAAGGGGCGGAAGGCCGAGGGCAGCGCGTACTGTTCCTGCAGTTGCTGCGGTGTACACCAAACATAGTCCTCTGCAGCCGGAAAGGGAAGGCATTCCACCTGATAGCAGACCATGGGCCATTCCACATGGCTGAAGATATGGGTGTGTTCCCCCAGGCTAGCAATGGAGGAGACCTGGATGCCTGCTTGGGCCAGAGTTTCTGCAGCTTGCTCCAAGGAAAGGTGTCCGTCTTGCCCGGGAAACTCCCACAAAGAGGCCAGCAGCCCACGGGATGGCCGGCGGTGCAGCAGCAGCCTGCCTTGGCTGCAAAGGACAAATACCGTGCGCGGCACCACGCGCCGGGCTTTCTTTGGCGGCTTGACTGGCAGCTCTTGGGCAATGGCGAGCCGGTTGCCCAGGCATAGGTTTTCCAGCGGGCAGCCAGAACAAAGTGGTTTGCCGTTGGGCAGGCAGACAAGGGCACCCAGCTCCATCAGCGATTGGTTGAAATCACCGGGGCGCTGGGCAGGGATGATATCCCACACCTGCTGACGCAGCTGACGCTTGACTTTGGGATCCATCACATTTTCGCGGCTGGCCAACAACCGGGAAACGACGCGTAATACATTGCCGTCTACCGCAGGAACGCGTTGCCCGTAGGCGATGGAAGCAATGGCGCCGGCGGAGTATTCGCCGATGCCGGGCAGCGCCATCAAGTCCTCCAGCTTCTGTGGTAACATGCCGCCCCATTGCTCCATCACTTGGCGGGCGGCTTTTTGCAGGTTGCGTACCCGGCTGTAGTAGCCCAGGCCCTCCCACAATTTTAGGAGCTGTGTTTCCGGCGCCTGTGCCAAAGCGGCGATATCCGGCAAGACGGCCATAAACCGGTCAAAATAGGGAAGGGCGGCTTCCACCCGAGTCTGCTGCAGCATGATCTCAGAGACCCATACACGGTAGGGGGTCGGTTGGCTGCGCCAGGGCAGGACCCGGGCCCTGCTGTCATACCATTGCAGCAAAGGCCCGGGGATCTGATTCAATATCTCACTCATCCAATGCGATTGAAATCTGTGCACAGATATCCTTTCACCGTCTCCAAAGCCTCGGCACCAAAAGCTTGGGTAAATTGGGCGTCTACCTGGTCCAATACGTTTTGATCTTGGGGGAAAATATCCAAAATATTCTCCCGGTAGGTCTTATACACGTGACCACAGTGGTAGTCCCAGGGCTTTTTTGTCTCACTTTTCGGTGTGGCATCTTCGCCCACAAGACCATCTTTGAACACCATGTCACAGCAAGGGCTGTTGTGCAGATAGCTTTTCAGTTGGAAAACCAAGTCGGGGTTATAGCCGCGCACGATGCTGCGGTCGATCTCTTTGCAATAGACCATGCCGCACTCCACCAAGTCCATCTCGGCAAAGGTATCCCGCCAAGCGCACAGGTAGCTCTTTGTTTCTTTATCTGGATATTGCCCTACCTCTTCTGAGCGGCGGGGGAAACTGGAGGTCCATTCGCCGTAGGCGGCATAGGCTTTGAAGTTGAGTTCATAGCCATCCCGCAACACCCGCAGAGCCATCCGGGCGCCCCGTTGTTCTGCCATTTTTTGAGTGCACTTGATGAAGCATTCCACACCCCGCTGGCCGTGGGCTTCTTTCAAGTTCCGGTAAAACAGGCCGATGAGATAAGCGTGGACTTTTTCGGTGAATACAGTGCTCATGATCATTTCCTCCTCATTTCATTGGTATTGCGATCCATTTTGCTATAAGAGTATTATAGAATAGAGTGGGCGGGAACACAATATCCATTCCGCAACACAAATCAGCCTGCCAATTGTTCAGGCTGTGCAAAGGAGACCCGAATTTCATGGAACAAGCAATTCTTTATTCTTTTTTGGCCGGTGTGGTGGGCACAGGGTTAGGCGGTCTGCTGGCCTGCCACATGGGCGGTAAGCAGCAAGACCTGGCTGGATTGCTGTATTTTACAGCAGGTGTGATGATGGGCATGGCCTTTTTCGATCTGCTGCCGGAGGCGGTCGAACACAGCCCCTTGTGGCTGGTGGGGTTGGGGCTTTTGGGAGGCGCCGGTTTCGTCGCCCTGGCCGAAGGGGTCGAACACATGCGGCGGCCTGCCGACCGGCAGGGGGGCGCGATGCTATCGGCTGGGTTTATTATTGTGCTGGCGCTGATGCTGCACAATCTGCCAGAAGGATTTGTGATCGGTGCGGCACAGCAAGACGAGGTCTTGCGCCGGGCTGGATTGATCGCGTTGCACAATGTGCCGGGCGGCATGGCGGCAGCTCTTCCATTGATGCAGGGCGGCTGGAAAAAAGGCCGGGCAGTGGCTTTTTCTGCTTTGTGTGGCCTGCCGCTGATGGTGGGTGCCGTGCTGGGGGCAATGGCTGGACACATGCCGCCGCTCTGGCTTTCCCTCTGCCTTTCGGTAGCGGCGGGCTCCATGTTGTTTGCCGCAGCATTTGAACTGACGCAGACCAAAGCAGAAGGGAAGCGAGGTGTTTTGCTTTTCCTACTGCTATGCGGTGTCTTGCTGGCATTGCTGCTCAGTGTGGGCCATACACACGCCCATTGAAAGCATTATGAACGAGGCATTTGGGCTTTGGTAGGCAGAACTCTTCTTGCCTTTGCTCCGCTATCCATTGTATAATGACAAGGAAAGACAACTAGCGATCTCATAAGGAGGAGATTTCGGTTCTATGAGCAAAAATATCATTACGATCAGCCGTGAATTCGGCAGCGGTGGCCGGACCATTGCCAAAGAAGTGGCAAAAAAGTTGGGATATGCTTACTATGACAAAGAGCTGGTCAAGCAAATTTCGATGGAAACCGGATTTTCCGAAGGTTTTGTAGAGGAGAACGGCGAATATGCCAGCGCGAAAAACTGGCTGGCTGCTGCCTTTTCGCATTTGAGTTTTCCCGGTGTGATGGCCGGCCCTTCGATGGATGATTTTTTGTGGGCCATGCAGCGGAAAGTAATTTTGGATCTGGCTGAGAAAGGAAAATGTGTCATTGTGGGCCGGTGTGCTGATTTCATATTGAAAGACAGGACCGATTGTTTCCACGTTTTTATTCACGCAGACCCTAAAGCCAGGGCAGAACGAATCGTACGCCGGTATGGCACATCGGAACAAAGCCCGGAAAAGAGACTGGACGATAAAGACCGCCGCCGCAGGCTGTATTATAAGCATTACACCGAGCGGGAATGGGGGATGGCCCAAAATTACCACTTGTCCCTCAACAGCGGCGAGATCGGACAAGAACGCTGCGTTGAAATGATCGTGCAGCTGGCACAGGCACTGTGAGAACATGGGAAGCAAGCGAGAAAACGAGGGGCTGAGCGGCCCCTATTGGGCGGAATTCCGGCGCTTGCACCAGCGCCTTTGCCGTGATATTGCGCCAGTCGATGACCGGAGAGAGGCTCTGGATGGCATCTATACCCTTTTGTTGGAGGCGCAAGCGCAAAAAAAGCCGCCGCAAAGTGTATACGGCGGCAGTTTTTCTGATTTTTATGAGGCTTTGTTGGAGGCTTTGCCCGGTGCTTACAGCCGGGAAGGCCGCCGGGAGCGCTGGGCATGGAAGATAGGTCTGGGGGCCCTTGCTGGTCTGCTTGTCTTGGGGCTCTGCGTTGGTTTGGTTGCGTGGTACAGCGGCTGGCTGGGAATACATACCCGGGGCATTGATTATTTGGCGGAAAACACCCGCTATACCCTGGCGCGCAAACCAGTGGAGGGTGTCTTTTCGCTGGAAGTGGATCTGAACGACCTGGCAGACAGCCAGGGGAAAACGATCTATGATGACGGGCAATGTGTCATCCGTCTAGCAGCCTTGCGCCAGGATGGGCAAGGGAAGTATACCGCCTTTTTTCAAGCGGAGGGAGATTTTTCGCAAAAGGAAGGCCGGCTGGTTTCAGCAGTGGAAGAGCTGCGCACCCCCACCGGTCAACGGGGGATATGCTTGGCCGGCAGTTTACAGGCCCAAGTGGGCAATACGGTATACACCGCTGGCTGTACGTTGCTGAGCGAGGGAGAAGAAGGAAATGGCTTTGCTTTTTCCTTGTTTGGCGGGCAAAACGGGCCTGCAGCAGCTCAAATGATCGACGAGGCAGGCCGTATCACCTTGCAATTGCAGGGATTGGTGGAGATGGAATGGCGCCGTAGTGAATAATCATTCGCGATCGGCGGCATCTGCTGTCTCTGCTTCGTTTTGCTCCGATGATAGGGGAGATGAGTCCTCTGTTTTTTGATCCACCGGGTCTTTGGATTGCACGGCGGATTTTTTTTCTCGCCGAGGCGGCACCACATGGGCCAACGGGCTATATTGGGCAGCTTGTTTCATATTGTCGTCAGTCACATGGGTATAAATCATAGTGGTATCCAGGTTTTCATGGCCCAGCACTTCTTTCAATGTGCGCACATCTACGCCGTTTTGATACATGAGCGTAGCAGCTGTGTGGCGCAATTTGTGAGCCGAATAATTTTTGTCGCCCAAACCGGCCTTTTCCAGCTGGCGTCCGACCATCCATTTCACGGTTTGAGCACTGATGCGGCGGCCCAAACGACTGATAAATAGGGCATTGGCATCTTCGGGCCGCGGTTGGATGCGGGTAGGCAAATAGGCTTGTATGGCTTGTTGGCAGGCTTCGTTTAAATAGACAATGCGTTCTTTGTTGCCCTTGCCCAGCACACGCAGCGTATCGCCGCGCACATCACCCCGGTTGATGCCCACCAATTCGGATACCCGCAGCCCGCAGTTTAAAAATAATGTGATGATGCAGTAATCCCGCTCCGGATATTCGCTGTCAATGTGCTGGAGCAGATCCACGCTTTCCTGAAAAGAAAGGTGGCGTGGGAGTGACCGTTTGAGTTTGGGAGAATCCAAGTTTTGTACTGGATTGTGCTCGATTTTATGCACTTTTTCGGTCAAATACCGGTAAAAGGAACGGAGGGCCGCTACTTTACGGGAACGGGCGCTGGCGCCGTTTCCAGTGGGGGAAGAAGCACTTTTGTGATATTTGGGGAGATCGTGACTGGCAAAACTGAGAAAATCGTAAAGATCGGTCAATGTAACGCTGGAAATCAGATCCAGATCCACGCAATCGATCGAAATTTGTTCAAAAGGTGTATCGGCAGGCACCAGTTGGCGCTTGCGCAACAAAAAACGGAAAAATGTACGAAGATCCAAAAAATATTCTTGGCAGGTGCGGCGTGACCGGCCGCGGATGGTTTCCATATACGTTAAATAATTTCGGATTTCTTCTGGCGCTTCAGCGCGGTAATCCATGAAGAACAGTCCTTTCTGGGAAAAGCTTAGGAAATGAAAAAATTTAAAAAGCAACGCTGGCGTGGCTGCGCGTCAATGGAATTAGTATAACAAAATAGCACTTGAATTGCAAAAGGACAAAATGCTGTAATGTTTAGGTTGGATTCGCTGATTTGCCGGCATAGACCCAAATCAGAGCCTTGGTGCGAGGACTCCATAAAAACCTCCACTCAATTATACAAAACCCACATTTGGTATAATTGTGATTCGAGCTGCAAACCTCCTCTTTTCGCTTGATCCTTATAAGGTTTCCAAAAGCAACAGCCGTCTCGGTCTTTACCAGACGGCTGTTTTGCGTTGCAGATTTCGGAACCAATCACTACATTGAGATCTAGTCTCGTTCCTGTTGATCGACAGCATAGACGATACAGCCAATGCCAACGACCAAAGTGCCAACAATGGCACCTTCCATGGGCTGATTTAAAAATGCTCCTAGGAACAAACCGACGATGCCACCCAATAGAGATAAAACGGACGACCCTACTGCTCTGGACATAAACGTTCTCCTTCCTTTTTCTCCGGTCAGCAGCTCCCCTTTTTCCCGGCCCGGGGATGAAGTTGACTGTAGTTTCCCATCCAACTCTGGCGAAACAGTTTGGCGTACTGCTGGGCTGCGGTTGGATCTTCGTATCCCAAGATCTGCTGAAGGTCTTGGGGTGTGGCTCCATTCTGCAGCAGATGAATGGCCAAGGAATGGCGCAAACTTTGGGGCGTGATATCCTTTTGGATGCCGGCTTGGCGGGCACGCTGCTTGATGATCTTCCAAAAACCTTGGCGCGTCAACCGGCCTCCATTGCTGTTGACGAACAAGGCAGGCTCCCCTGGGTCTTGCAGCAACGCAGGGCGGCGTTTGATATATTCCCGCAGCTTGTCCACCGCAGTCTGATACAACGGGAGCATCCGCTCATGCCGGCCGGCACTGCGCAAAAACCCCATGTCCAAATGCAGATCGTCCACATTCAACGCAGTCAATGCCGTTACTTTGAGCCCGGTGGCATACAACAGTTCCAACATGGCTCGATCCCGGCAGGATAATATGTCGTGATCGTTTGGGGCAGACAATAACCGGTCCATCTCTGCTGTTGTCAAAATGGCAGGTATGCTCCGGCTGGGCAGTGGCAAAGGGACAGATTTGGCCGGGTTCCCGTTTGCGATCCCCTGTTCGGTCAAATAGCGATAGTAGCAGCTGATCGAAGCACGCACCCGATTTAAAGTAGAAGGTTTCCGCCCTTGGTCTTTTAGCTGGTTTAGATAACTAGACACCAGGTCAGGAGAAGCTGCTGCATAATCGATATCGGCAGAAAAACCGGCGAACCGGTCCAGGCCGGCAACATCCCGCAAATAGGATGCAACCGTATTGGGGGCCGCTCGTTTTTGCTGTACCAAATAGCGGCGGAAACCGAGAAACCGGTCTTCCATAGCAGTTTCCTCCTGTTTTACTCAAGTGATCATGGCAAGTGCTGCAGTGCTGAAAAGTGGAGTCAGAATACAGCCGACCAGACTGCATAGCAGGCAAAGTGCCAAGCAGACCAAAGCACATTCATAATACGCTGGCCCAGGATGAATGCGCAGAAAAGAATGGTGGCCTCGGGGGACGCTCCGTTGCCCACAGCACAAGGCTATAACGCGGCTCCCCAATGCCAGCAAACACAATAGGACAAAAAAGCCGTTGATACAGTAAGCCAGCCAAAAGGCTCCATATCCACGCAGGCCATAGCTTGCCAAAAAAGCAGTTGCTGTACGGGCCAAAGAAAAACCTTTAGCCGCAAAAAGAAGTGGTACAGCAAAAGCGCCGAAACGAAAATAGGCACACAGAAATAACGGCACTAAGTAGCGTAGGCTGTCCCAGAAGAGAGTAAAAAATAGAGCCAGGCGGCCAGCAGAGGCCTGGCGATCCAATTGTGCGGTCAGATCCTGCGCTTGCGGCAGACTGCCACGGAACAACAAACTGCCAGCCAACGCCCCCAAAGCAAGGCAGAGCAACAGCAATACAGTTCCCGCAGGCATTGGCAAGCGCATGTCCCGCTTTCTCTTTCGAGTCATTTTCGTCACCTCTGCTGCCATCTTATGCAGTGGCAGCAGAGGATATGACGGATCTTACTTTTTACTATACCCGTCTTTGGAGCAGATAGCAAGAGGAGCGGTGAAAAAAGAAAAGAGAAATATATTTTATGTAAACTGTTTTATGTAAACTAATAAACCTTCCGCTGTCTGCCGTTCCCCTTTACAGCTGCTATTAACCAATTTGAGATCTTAATTTTTGGTGATTTTTTATAATAAAATTCTTAAAATGCGATTGTATTTTATGGATTTTTGTGTTATTCTCAAGACAGTACATATTATTTGCGGCAAATCGAAGTGGGCCGCATGAGGTCTTACTGCAAAGGAGGTTTGTTTCTTATGCCACACATCACATCCCCTGAGGCGTTTTTTGGGTTCCCATTGGGTGCAGATCGAAAAATTGCACGTTGGGATAAAATCGTCGAATATTACAAATTGTTGGATTCTGAATCCGACCGTATTCAGGTGACAGACATGGGGCCTTCTACCGAGGGGAATCCCTTTTTGAAGGTTATCATCACTTCGCCTGAAAACTTTGCTCATCTGGAAGAGATCCGTCAAGACAACCAAAAGATCGCAGACCCTCGCGGCCTTTCCGAGGAGGAAATTCAGGCACTGGTGGCCCGGGGCAAGGCGGTGAGCGTGCAAAGCATGAGCCTGCATGCCACAGAGATCGGCGGCACGCAAATGGCTCCCCAGCTGGCCTATGATCTGCTTTGCGGTGAGACAGAAGAGATTCGAAATATCCTGGAAAATGTGGTATTGGTCATGGTCCCCTGCTTCAATCCTGACGGGCAGATCATGGTGACTGACTGGTACAATGCAACGCTGGGTACCGAATACGAAGGATGTAACTATCCTTCCCTATACCATAAGTATACAGGCCACGATAACAACCGGGATTCTTTCGCCCATAATATTATAGAGTCCCAATACATGGGGGATATCTTGTTCAAAGAATGGACACCCCAATCCTATTTCGATCACCATCACATGGGCAGTTATGGCGCCCGCATCTTTGTGCCGCCATATAAAAACCCGGTACGGCCTTATACCGATCCTCTGGTTTACAACGAACTATCCCTCTACGGGGCGAATATGTGTTATCGCATGGAGCAAGAAGGGCTATCTGGCGCCACTATGATGGCTCAGTTCCCGGGATGGGGCCATTATGGTTACCACTGGATCACCAACAGCCATAACATTGCCGGCATGCTCAGTGAAAGCGCCAATGCCAAATTGGCTACGCCGCTCTATATCCATCCAGAGCAGCTGGAGGGCAACCACGATACGGCCACCCCGTTCTATGGGCAGCAAGTCCACTTCACACATCCCTGGCCGGGCGGCTGGTGGCGTCTGGGCGATATTGTAAAACGCCAATATTGCGCAGCTTACACCGTGCTGGATACCATGGCGAAAAACCGGCAGCAAATTTTGTTCAACATGACCCAGAAAGCCCTGCGTCAGACCCAGCGGGGCGCCGAGAGCGACGAGCAGGCGTTTATCATTTCGGCCGATCAATTCGATCAGAGCGTGCTCCGTGCCCTGCTGAAGATGCTGCTGGATCAGGGGCTGGAGATGCATCGCGCCACCGCTCCTTTCCAGGTGAATGGACACAATTATCCGGAAGGTTCCATCTTGGTGCCGCTGGCACAGCCGAAGATGGGTGTTGCTATGAACTTGCTGGGCCGCACTTTGTACCCCGATAATTTCTGGACCCACGATCTGAATGGAGCGTTGACGGCTTTTGATACGGCCAGCGATACGGTGGCAGAATACATGGGTGTAGAAGTGGTTCCCGCTTGCGCCAAAGTAGAGGGAGCATTCGAACCCTTCACTTCCCTTCCGGCGCCAGCACCCGTACAAGTGCCCCAAGCAAAGGGCTATGTGATCTCCGCCAAAGAAAACGAAAGCTACCACACGGTAAACCTGCTTTTGAAAGCGGGCTATCGAGTGCAACGCATCGATACCTGCCCGTGGCACGACTTTTATGTCGAAGGCGATGCCGCAGCGCTCAACCCCATTTTTGATGAGACTCATGCTGTGGTGCGCACTGTAGAGCAGCCATATCCCCAGATGACAGAGATCAAGCCGCTGAAAGTGGCGATGTATCAGCGCTATTACACCGGCAATGCCGATGAGGGCTGGACCCGCCTGCTGCTGGAGCGGATGGCATATTCCTACACCACTGTAATGGATGAAGACATCACTGGCGGGAAGCTGGATGAATTTGATGTGCTGATCCTACCCAGCGATCAGTATGAAATGCTGTATGGCCCGCAACATTACCAAGATGACCCCCGCTTTGAGAGCATGATGCAATATGTGGGCAAGCAGCCTCCCGAGAAACAGAGCGGTTTGGGCCAAGAAGGTATGGATGCGATCCGCGCCTTTGTGGAAAAAGGCGGCCGGCTGTTGGCCTTTAACCAGTCCTGTGATTTTGCAGCCAAAGCCTGCGGGCTCAAAGTGAAGAACCTGGCGGCTGGCAAATCGCTTACTGAATTCAATACCCATGGCTCCACATTGCACATTCAGCTGGATACCAATCATCCTCTGTGCTACGGCATGCCGAAAAAAGCGCTGGCCTTCCATTGGAACGGTCCTGTTCTGCAGGTCAAGGAGAAATTCTCCGCCGACCAATACGAAGAGGCGGCTTGTTATGCCCAGAAAGATGTGCTGCAGAGCGGCTTGTTGGTAGGAGAAGAATTGATTGCTGGCACACCGGCTCTGTTGCAAGTTCATTGCGGCCAAGGCGATGTCGTCCTATATGGCTTCGCACCTCAGCATCGCTGCCAGACCCATGGCACGTTCAAACTGCTATTTAACGCTCTCTATCAGCAGAAATAGAAATATGCATCAATAGATTTTTATAGGGGAGGCATTTGGCCTCCCCTCTTTCTTTTGCTAAATTCCCTTGCCCTCCCTCCTTCAATACGCTACAATGGAATCGTATACAAAAGTCTCCAAAGGGAGGATTGCCTTTTGAATCAATATCTATTATTAACAGGCGTTGTGATCGCTCTATGCGTATTGGTCAACCGGTACATTGAGAAATTGCCTGTCCCATCGTTGTTGGTCTTCATCGCCCTGGGTATGTGTTTTGGCGAAAATGGCTTATTTCGAATTCCTTTTGATAATTACCAAGCCGCAGAGATCCTCTGCTCAGTGTGTCTGATCTTTATCATGTACTACGGCGGTTTTGGAGCCAATGTGAAACAAGCCCGATCTGTGGCGGCCCAATCTGTGCTGCTTTCCACTGTAGGCGTGGTGTTGACGGCCCTGCTCGTCGGGGCATTTGCCCACTATGCACTGGGCTTGAGTTGGTTGGAAGGCATGCTCACAGGCTCTGTGATTGCTTCCACAGATGCGGCATCGGTATTCAATATGCTACGCTCCCAACAGCTCAACCTCAAGTATAACACAGCCTCTTTGCTGGAGATTGAGTCGGGGTCCAATGATCCGATGTCTTATATGCTGACAGTAGTATTTACTACGCTGATCGCTGGACAGCAAATTTCGGTGCCTTGGATGTTGGCTAAGCAGATCGTTTTGGGGCTTCTGTTTGGCGTATTGATCGGCAAAGCCACAGTTTGGCTATTGAATCGTTTCCACTTCAATATGGCGGAAGGCGAGACGATTTTTGTATTGGCTTCTGCCCTGCTGGCCTATGCGCTGCCCAATGCTTTGGGCGGGAACGGTTACTTGAGTGTGTATATTTGCGGTATTTGGATGGGCAATTCCAGCATTCCCAAAAAGCGGAACCAAGTCCGTTTTTTCGATGTGCTCACTGGTGTGGCTCAAATGATGATCTTCTTTTTGTTGGGGCTGCTGGTCACTCCCGCAAAATTGCCGTCTGTGGCACTGCCCGCGCTGCTTATCATGTTGTTCATGACATTTGTAGCACGTCCGGTGGCAACAACGGCGATCTTGGCGCCATTCCGCGCCCCAGCGCGGCAAATTGCACTGGTTTCTTGGGCGGGGCTGCGAGGTGTGGCCTCCATTGTATTTGCCATTTATGCAGTGCTGCAGCAGATCCCCATGCGGTACGATCTGTTTAATCTGGTGTTTTGCATTGTGTTGCTTTCCATCGCCCTGCAAGGGTCTCTGCTGCCGTGGATGTCACGAAAGCTCAACATGATCGACTCTTCTGCCGATGTACGAAAAACCTTCAACGATTACCAGGAAGAAAGTCCGCTGTCTTTCATCAAATTGCAAGTAGAGGCCGGCCACCCTTGGGAGGGCCAGGCTTTGCAAGAGCTGCCATTGCCGCGAGGCCTGCTGGTCAGCGCTATTTTGCGGCAAAAACAGGTGATTGCCCCCAATGGAAAAACCCGATTGCAGTCTGGTGACCTTTTGGTGATTGCAGGAAATGAGTTTGAGAACCGGCGCAATCTGACGATGGAAGAGATCGTATTGGAAAAAGGCCACAAATGGTGTGGACGTACGTTGGGCTCTCTGGAGATGCCCAAAGGCAGTTTGGTCGTACTGGTGCAGCGGCCCGGCGAAGCCATCATACCCGGCGGCGATACCTTGCTGCAGCCGGGCGACAGCCTGGTAATGGCTCGGTTTTAAAGGGTTGGCCACGTAGATCAAGACCATACCAGTCTTGACAAAAACCACCCCCGAACATCGGCTGATTTTCCGATGTAAGGAGGTGGTTTTTTGAATGCAATTTTTACCGGCAAAATCCGGTTGGATCTGCTGACGGAAACGATCAGCGCATGGCGGCAATGGGGCTCATGTTGGCCGCTCGGAAAGCGGGCAGTATGCCAAACAGAAGGCCGCACCCCAGGGCTGCACTTTCGGCCAAAAGAAGGTAGCGCAAATGGAATTCCAATGCCACGCCCAGAGCATGGGCCCCCAGGAACAGCAAACCTCCACCGAAAATCCCCCCTGCTATGCCGCCGAAAAGACAGATTAGGATGGATTCCAGCAGGTAACAACCAATGATATCCCGCCGTCTGGCACCAATGGCCATATAAATGCCGATCTCGCGGCGGCGCCCTTCGACTGCCGCGATCATGGAATTCATCACTCCGATACCGCCCACCAGCAGGGAGATCCCACCAATGAGAGTGATAAGCACCGATACCATCTGCAAAATAGAGGAAAATGTATCCACATAACCGCCGATGTTTTCAGCAGAGAATTCACTGCCCTGTTGGCGTTCCAGCCTCCCTAGAGCAAAAGTGGTGATGGCCTGGGTATCCGCCTGTTCTTCATAGCTCAGTGCCAGCTGTCCGGTTGTCTCTTTGCCGGTGCACAAATTGGCAGTGGTATAGGGAATATAGGCAAAGGCCGGCAGCTTATCACCGCCGATCAATGCATTGACGCCGCTTTTTTGTGAAGTGATTACCCCGATGATGGTATAGGTTTCTGGCATGCCATTTAAGGTGAGAACGATCTCTTTGCCTACCACATTGTGGCGTTGGTATGCTTTTTGTGCCAATGTGTCTTCAATGACGGCTACTTTGGCACATTGGCGGACCTCTTGTTCCGACGGTAAACGGCCATGGAGCAGCTGCACGTGGAAGATCTGTTGGAACTGCTCATCAACTCCCCATACCAGGGCGTTGCCGGACAGGTTGCGCAGCTTGAAGTCGCCATACTCCGAAAAAATGGGCATCGCTGCCTCGATCTGGGGTACGTCTTTTGAAAGCTGGCGGATCTGGCCGATGGTCAACGCAGCCTCTTCCTCCTGGGCAAAAACCATGACACCGCCCAAGCCGCTTTTTTTAATTTCATTTGCAATTTGCTGTTCTGCGTTGCAGCAGATCTCACCAATTAAATATACAGAGGCAATGCCCACACAAACAGCCAATATGCAGAGCACCGTTTTGTACCCGGACCGCAAAGCATTTTTAAAAGCGAGTACCCCCATATCCCGCCATTTCATGGGTCATGCACCTCGATCCGTTGGCCAGGCTGGACCGAGGAGGGATCTTGCAGTACCGGGACCTGGGCCGTCAGCCCTGCGGTGATCTCCACTTGGTCTGCCAGTTCAAGACCGGTTTTTACCAACTGGCGGCGGGCAAAGCCATCTTGCGCCACCATCACATACTCCCGGCCTTGTTCGTCCTGGCCGATGCAGCTGTAGGGAAGCAACAATGCGTTGGGCTGCCTTTGGGTTTTGGCCTTCACAGTCACGGTGTAGCCTGGGCGAATGGTTCCATCTGTGTTGCTGATGGAACACAGCACATCGGTTTGCACCGGGCCTTCTTGCCCCAGAAAGGAACCGGTTTTTGCATAGGGTGCTATGGAAATGATACGTCCTATTTTTTCTGTCTCGGGAAACGCTTCAAAAGTCATTGTGGTTTCTTGGCCAACTGCTATTTCAGCCAATTGCTCCTCCCCTACTTGTGCCCGCACGACTAGATCGGTCAGATCGGCAATGGTAACACAAGGGGCCAGAGGCGTGACGAGCTCATCTTCCTGGCAGTAAATGTCCATCACGATGCCGGTCTGAGGCGCTGTCAGCGTGACGGCAGTAGGCTGGGTATCTACGGTTCCTGAAGGGAGGATAGCAGCAGAGCCTAACCATTCTTCCAGCCCTTGCACACCTTCCTCTGCCGCCTGCCGCAGTTCCGTTCCGTCTCCTGTGACGTATAAGGTCACCAGCGGCTCCCCCTTTTCGATCGGTTGTCCTTGTGTGACATAGATCCGCCCCACTGTGGCTGTCCCTGGTGGGAATACGCGGCATTTGTGCTGCGCTTCTACTTTCCCTTTCATCGTCACCGTGTCGTAAATATCCGCCTGTTCGCACAGGATGGATTGAACGCTTACCGGCGTGTGATCTGCCCGATAAGGGCTGCCCAAAAACATCCCGCCGATGATCAACGCGGTGGACGCCATACATACCGCTGCTCTCATCTTCTATTGCACCGCCTTTTTGATTTCCCTTATATTTTGGAAAAGGAAGGCCAAAATATTACCGGAAATTGTTGCAACGGAGGGAAGCGGATTGAGTTTGAATTGCAGTGAGACCGGGTGTATTTACAACCAGCTGGGTCAATGTGTGCTGCACCGCGCCATGCCGGCAGGAGGAAGCCACGACACCTGTGTCTATTTCGTACAGCGCCAGGGCTGAGTGCAGCCCTTTTCCTGCAAACAAAACAACAGCCGGAGCTAATCCAAAGGCTCCGGCTGTTGCATTGCTTTCAATTATTGCCCTTAAAAGCCGCGCGGATCGCTTCACGCAGATCTCGCACAGGCACCAGCTCCAGGTCATCAGGCAGATCCAGTTTGTCTTTTCCGGGAAGGGGCAGGATGCAGCGGCGGAAACCAAGACGATAGATCTCGCGCAAACGCTGCTCGGTGCCAGAGACCGCCCGGATCTCGCCGGCCAGACCAATTTCGCCAAAAAGTGCTGTCTGACGGTGCACAGGCTGTTCCAAATAGCTGGAAGCCACTGCCACAGCCACCGCCAGATCCACGGCTGGCTCATCGATGCGCATGCCTCCAACTACATTGACATAGGAATCGTAATTGCTCAGCATCAGCCCGGCCCGCTTTTCCAAAATAGCCAGCAGCAGCACCGCTCGATTGTAATCAATGCCGGCGGCCATGCGGCGGGCTGCGCCATAGGCTGTTTTGGTCACAAGGCCTTGGATCTCGGCCAGCAGCGGCCGCGTCCCCTCCAGTGTGCAAACGATACAGCTTCCTGTGGCGTCCTCCGGGCGGCCGGCGATCAGGGCTGCCGAGGGGTTGACTACTTCTTGTAAGCCGCTTTGGGCCATTTCAAACATACCGATCTCATTGGTGGAACCAAAACGGTTTTTGGCTGCCCGCAGCATTCGATGGGCGGCATAACGCTCTCCCTCAAAATAAAGCACCGTATCTACCATGTGCTCCAGCACTTTGGGGCCGGCTATGCCGCCATCTTTGTTCACATGCCCGACTAAAAAAGTGGATGTGCCGCTTTGTTTGGCAAACTGCATCAGGCGTAGCGTGCTTTCGCGCACCTGGGAGACGCTGCCCGGCATGGAAGTGCTGGTGCTGCTGTTGATGGTCTGAATGGAATCGATGACCAGCACACCGGGCTGGATGCGGCCTGCCACTTCAAAGATGTTTTCCAGATCAGTCTCCGGCAAGATCAGCAGCGATGGTTCCATCGCGTCTGTGCGGGCGGCCCGCATTCGGATCTGCGCCAAAGACTCTTCGCCCGTTACATAGAGCACCGTATGGTGCTTGGCCATATTTTTGCAGGCTTGCAGCAACAAAGTGCTCTTGCCAATGCCCGGCTCGCCAGCGACCAGAACCAGAGAGCCCACCACGAGGCCGCCGCCCAATACCCGGTCAAACTCACCAATTCCCGTGCTGACCCGTTTGTCGGAATCCAGATCGATGTCGCACACAGGAACCGGCTGGGGCGCCAACCGGTTGGCGGACGGCACAAACGCGTTTTTTTCTTCCCGAACCGTCATCTCTTCCAGAGTGTTCCATTGGCCGCAGGCCGGGCACTTCCCCATCCATTTGGCAGTTTCGTGGCCACAGGCAGAACACACATACACCGTTTTTTTCTTCACAGTTTCCCCTTCCCCCGCTCAGGCGGCAAAGCGCAAATAAGCCCCTGCAATGGCCAGAGCGGCTTTGGTTTGGTAATCATCTTGCGCCAGTTTTTCCGCTTCCTGGGGGTTGGACAAAAAGCCACATTCGGCGATGACAGCTGGCGCTGTCACTTTTCTCATCACATAGACGCCCTCTGGCACAGGTTTTATTTTCCGATCATTGGACGGATCCAACACTTGGCGAAAGGCATCCTGCATCCCTTGAGCCAACTGCTGTGAAAGGCTGTTTTGCCCATAAAAGACCTGGGCGCCATGGTATTTGGATTGTTGGAATTGATTCATATGGATGCTGATGAAATCACTTTCCGGGTAGCGGGCTGCCACATCGGCCCGCGCCTTCAAATCATTCTGCTTGTTTTGGCGAACCGTGGCCCCTTCCACATAATCCAGCGAGACATCGCTGTCCCGTGTCATCACAGTATCAATGCCGCATAGCTTGAGCAACATACGGGTCTTGAGGGAGATGGCCAGGTTGAGATCCTTTTCCTGAATGCCGCTTTGGGAGACCGCGCCTCCATCCATCCCGCCATGGCCCGGATCCAATATCACTTGCGGAATGTAGGAGATGGCGCCGCCGGTGGGGTGCCATGGGTTTTCATACTGCCGCAGCCACAGCACGCCGGATAGCACAGCCATTGCCAGCACAATACCAGCCAACCAAAGCCTGTGTTGGCCCTCTTTCCGTCTGTTTACCATAGTCATTCCCCGCCTTTACTATATTGAAAAAAAGCCTTTGGCGTCTCTGCTTATAGATATGCGGGGATGGCCGGGGCGAGAACGGTACAGTCGCCTTTTGACTCCAATGGAAAAAGAAGCAATGATCAGAGTACTTCTACTTTTTCGATGTATTTGCGCCCATCAGAATCATAGCGCACCGGCAGCGCAAAGGGGAAGCGGTCGAATTGCGTGCACAGATCAAAATCTTCTTTGGGGGCGAAGGCTTGATCTGCCGGGATAAAAAAGCGCTGCCCATCCCCTTGACGCATACGCTGGATCGCAGCTTCCCGGTCATAGGGTTGCCCCAGCAACAAGGCGCGGAGGTATTCGGCACAACAAGTGTCTTCGTCAGTGGGGCGGCGGCAAGCAAGACCCATGCATACCAAACTGACATGCTGAGGGTCCTGGCGGCGAATATATTCTGCCGTAGCAGCCGCGTTGACCAGCGAACCGGCCAACAACAGGTCTGCGTTGGTGGCGTTTTCGAGCCCTTGCGTGCCGGCGCTGGTGGTATGTACCATGGTGCGGCCAGTCAAGTCATGCTGGATGATTTCCAGCGGTGAATTGCCGAAATCACACCCTGCCTGTTTGCGCCCTTCCCGCTCACCACACAGCAGATAATCGGGATGCTGCTGTTTCAGCCGGTAGGCTTCCTCCATATCTCCCACTGGGTAGATCCGCTTCATCCCCTGGGCAAATGCATAGGATTCCACGCTGTAGGCGCGGAACACATCGATGATCACGGCGATGCCGCGGGCCTCCCGCGCGCCGGGCAGCAACTGGTGAATGGTGATCTCCATGATTTTTTCTCCTTTTGTTTGCATGTTCTCCCTCTACTTTACCCCATCTGGCGCGGATGTCAACCGGCAAATGGCACAAAAGCCCGGAAAAGCACTCCAGGCCGCCGCGGCAACCATGCACCACTGGGCCTCTGTGGAATATGATGTATTGAAGGAAACTTCAAATTTGATTCAGGAGGTAATCTGCTTTGATGCCTGATAAGGTTTCACCGGGCCCGCTCTGCGGAAACCATCCGCCCAAAGAGGCTGTTTGCATCCATACGCGCAAAGTATACGACTCTTGCAGAGAACAACAAGTATCTTCTTGCAGAAAAAACCGTGTGGCCCGGAAATCTTCCGGTGGCCACACGGCGAAAGCAGTTTATTTGTCCTGTACAGTTTGGCTCTCCACTGTCAATTCTCCGGCAACACAGTCCACAAGCAAACAAGCATCGGGTTCCACCTGGTCGGCAATGATCTTTTTGCTGATGAGGGTTTCCACAGTATGCTGCAAAAAGCGGCGCAAAGGACGGGCGCCATAGATGGGATCGTAAGCGCTGTCGATGATATACTGCTTGGCAGCCGGGGTCAGCTGGACAGTCAGCTGTTTGTCGGCCAAGCGTTGGTTCAGACCCGCTACCAACAGGTCGATGATGCTGGTGATATTCTCCTTTGTCAGCGGCTTGTAGAAGACGATCTCATCCAGCCGGTTGAGAAACTCTGGCCGGAAGGATTGACGCAGCAGCTGATTGACCTGGTCTTTGGCCTGCTGGCTGATCTCGCCATCGGGGCCGATGCCATCCAGCAAGAACTGGCTGCCCAAGTTGGAAGTCAAGATGATGATGGTATTTTTAAAATCCACTGTGCGGCCTTGGCTATCGGTAATGCGGCCGTCGTCCAACACTTGCAGCAAGATGTTGAACACATCGGGATGGGCTTTTTCCACTTCGTCGAACAAGATGACGCTGTAGGGCTTGCGTCGCACCGCTTCTGTGAGTTGCCCCCCTTCTTCATAGCCCACATATCCCGGAGGAGCGCCGATCAGGCGGGATACGCTGAATTTTTCCATGTATTCCGACATGTCGATGCGCACCAAATTTTTTTCGCTGTCAAACAGAGCTTGAGCCAGGGTTTTGGCAAGCTCGGTCTTCCCCACACCGGTGGGACCGAGGAATAAGAAAGAGCCGATGGGTTTGTTGGGGTCCGCAATGCCGGCACGGCTGCGCAGAATCGCTTCTGCCACCAGACGGACCGCTTCATCCTGCCCTACCACTCTCTGATGCAGAATGTCTTCCAAATGCAAAAGCTTCTCTCTCTCGCTCTCCATCAAACGGGAGACAGGGATACCGGTCCAACGCTGGATGATCTTGGCGATCTCTTCTTCGGTCACTTTATCCCGCAGCAGCGATTGGGCCTTGCTTTGGCTGGCCAGCTCCTCTTCCTCTTCCAGCTCCTTTTTTAGGGCGGGGATCTTGCCGTACTGCAGCTCGGCCGCCCGGTTCAGATCGTATTCCCGCTGGGCTTTTTCCAAAGCGGCGTTGGCAGTTTCCAGCTCTTCCCGCAATTTTTGCACTTTGCCAATGGCGTTCTTCTCGTTGTCCAGCTGGGCCTTTTTGGCGTTGAACTCCTCGCGCATCTCGGCCAGTTCTTTTTGGATCTCTTGCAGATGCTCTTTGGAAAGCTTATCTGTCTCTTTTTTCAGAGCCGCTTCCTCAATCTCGTGCTGGATGATCCGGCGGCGGATCACATCCAGCTCAGTGGGCATGGAGTCGATCTCGGTACGCACCATGGCACAGGCTTCATCAATCAGGTCGATGGCCTTGTCGGGCAAAAAGCGATCGGAGATATAGCGATTGCTCAAAGTTGCAGCGGCGATGATCGCACCATCTGTGATTTTGACGCCGTGGAAAACTTCATACCGCTCTTTCAGACCGCGCAAGATGGCGATCGCATCCTCCACCGAGGGTTCGTTGACCATAACAGGCTGGAAGCGCCGCTCCAGAGCGGCATCTTTTTCGATGTATTGACGGTATTCGTTGAGTGTGGTTGCACCAATGCAGTGCAGCTCACCCCGGGCCAGCATGGGTTTGAGCAAGTTGCCGGCATCCATGGAACCCTCGGTCTTGCCGGCGCCCACAATGGTGTGCAGCTCATCGATAAACAGTAAGATACGCCCTTCGGATTTGCGCACTTCATTCAAGACTGCTTTGAGGCGTTCTTCGAACTCGCCGCGGTACTTGGCGCCGGCCACTAGGCTGCCCATGTCCAGTGAAAAGATGGTCTTATCTTTTAGGCTGCCGGGCACATCCCCTTTGACGATTCGCTGGGCAAGCCCTTCGGCAATGGCTGTTTTGCCCACGCCGGGTTCCCCGATGAGCACCGGATTGTTTTTGCTCTTGCGGGATAGAATGCGGATGACATTGCGTATCTCATCGTCCCGCCCGATCACCGGGTCCAGCTTGTTTTTGCGGGCCTGCTCCACCAGGTCTGTGCCGTATTTTTTCAGAGCATTATAGGTCTCTTCTGGGTTGTCGCTGGTCACTCGCTGGTTGCCACGAACAGAGGCCAAAGCCCGCATGATTTTCTCTTGGGTGATGGAGAACGTGCGGAACAGCTCTTTCAGTGTTTGATCGGCCTTGTCCAGCAAACCAAGGAACAGGTGCTCCACGGAAACATACTCGTCCTGCATGGAGATACGCACTTGCTCGGCTTGCTGCAACGCCTGATCCACCTGCTGGGAGATGTAAACTTTGTCTGCCTCTCGGCCACCGCCTGAGACCTTGGGCAGCCGTTCCACCAATGCCTGAACGTTTTCTGTAAAGTTTGACACGGCAGTGCCCATGGCGGTCAGCAATTGGGGCACCAGCCCTTGGTCATCCTGCAACAGTGCCAGCAGCAGATGTGCCTGCTCGATCTGCTGGTTGCCATGCTCTACAGCCAGGCTTTGGGCCGCTTGTATGGCGGCTACAGATTTTTGCGTGAATTGATTTAAGTTCATAGAGGAAGGACCTCCTTCGTATTTACAGTTTATAGGAATATTAGCACTCTATCACCCTGAGTGCTAATATTATAATAGTCCATTCCCCTGCATTTTGCAAGAGAAAAATTGCCTGGTGATTGCATTTTTTCTGCTTTGAGATCAAGCGATTCTTAAGGAGACAGAACATGAAAAAACCGGCGGGCTAAACCGCCGGCTGTCACTCCTTTTGTTGGCTTTCTTCCAGTGCCTTCTCCCACTGCTCTGCTGTTTGGCCATCGTAAGACCAGACACAGTTGGTCAAGCGGCCAATGGCTTTCAGCTGGGCTAAGATCCCGCGGGGGCTGGGATGCAAGACCCGGACATGGCATACATAGCCGTTTGCCAGCTGGAGGTCGGCTTCCCAGGCCACATCCCCTTCTTTCCAATCGGGTTGGACCATTTCGATCACCTCAGACCATCCCTATGCGGCAGTGCATGTCCTTTAAAACCATGCTTGCCGCGCATTGCCGGGTATCCGAATCAAGTATTTGACTTCCGCGGGAGGCGCCTTTAAGATGGAATCATGAGAACGGAATGGCAGGAGGAGTGAACATGTTTTTAGAAGAAGGCAAAAAATTGGGATTTGGCTGCCTACGGCTGCCCCATATAGACCCAGATGACCCCAGTGATGTGGATATGGAGCAATTGTGTGCCATGGTAGACCGTTTTTTGGCGGCCGGGTTTCGCTATTTTGATACTGCTTATTCTTATCTGGACTACAAAAGCGAATCTTTTATGCGGCAGGCTTTGGTGGAACGGCACCCAAGGGAATCCTTTTGGCTGACTACAAAAATGCCCTGCCTGGAAATGAAGGAAGACAGCAACCCGCTGCAGTATTTTGAAGAGCAGCTGATGAAATGCGGTGTAGACTATTTTGACTGCTATTTGCTTCACGGCCTCAACGCCCGTACATATGCCTTGGCCCAAAAGTTGGGATGTTTTCAGCTGCTTCAAGAATTAAAAGGCCAAGGCCGTATTCGGGCCACCGGTTTTTCCTTTCACGACAGTGCCACAGTGCTCGACCAGATCCTCCGGGAACACCCCGAAGTGGATGTGGTACAGATCCAGTTGAATTATTTGGACTGGGATCACGCGGTCATTCAATCCCGCTTGTGCCATGATGTCTGTGTCCGCCATGGAAAGCCCATAATCGTGATGGAGCCTGTCAAAGGAGGCACTTTAGCGGCTGTGCCTGTGCAAGCCCAACAAATGATGGAGCGCCATGCTCCCGGGCACAGCCCGGCCAGCTGGGCCATTCGGTTTGCCGCCAGCCAACCAGGCGTGGCTATGGTGCTATCCGGTATGTCCAACTTGGAGCAGGTCGAGGACAACATTTCTTATATGAAGGATTTTCAGCCATTGGATGAACAAGAAGAGCAGATCCTGCGCCAGTGTGCCGCGATCTTGCGTCAGGAAGTGTCGATCCCCTGCACAGGCTGTAGCTACTGCACCAGTGGGTGCCCCCAGGGCATCCCCATCCCCCGTTACTTCAGCCTGTATAACCAGCATCGGCAAGATGGCTGGCAGGCTGAGGCCAAGGCACGGTATGCGGTACTGGCAGAAAAACATGGAAAGGCATCCCAGTGCATTGGGTGTGGCCAGTGTGAGAGCAAATGCCCGCAAAAACTGCCCATCATCCGCCATTTGGCCCAAGTGGCTCAAACCTTGGAAGCATGATTCACGAGCCTGCAGTACATTACCAGCACGGGAAAAAGCCGAGGTGTATATGTGAATATCAGGACCATATGCTTTGATTCCCTGGCCTTGTCGCTGAAAGCGGCACATGGACATTTTGCTGTGTTTTCGCAGCGCAAAAAAACTGCATGATCTGGATAGGAGGAAACTGTGATGAAAATATTGGTATGGAACGGAAGCCCCCGGCCGCAGGGAAATACGGCGGCGATGGTGGAAGCTTTTGCAAAAGGAGCACGAGAAGCGGGGCATCAAGTAGATGTCTTTCAAGTGGCACAAATGAAAATTGCCGGATGCCGTGCTTGTGAGTACTGCCATACCAAAGGGAACGGCCGTTGCATCCAGCAGGATGACATGCAGCAGATCTACCCACTGCTGGAAGAAGCAGAGATGTTAGTGCTGGCTTCGCCGGTGTATTACCATGGCTTTACCGCCCAACTGCAGTGTGCCATTCACCGCATTTATGCCCTGGATAAGCCGAAAAACTTGAAAAAAGCGGCAATGTTCCTCAGCTCGGGCAGCGACAATGTATATGGCGGTGCTTTATACGAATATCAAAACTCGTTCCTGGATTATCTCCATTTGCAAGATCTGGGGGTAAAAACAGTCTTTGGAAAAGAGCAGAAGACGCCGGCGATTTTGGATGAATTTTACCAGTTTGGCCGCAGCCTGCCTTGCGACTAAGTGGGAACAGCCGAACAAAAACCTGGCACGGTATGGGGTACCGGCCAGGTTTTTTCATTTTACAATAGCAGGCCGGAGAAACCATCAGATGGAGGAAAAGCCGGAAGCCGAGCCACACCGGGGGACTCAATGGCTGCATTCATAGCTGCACTTGACTTGCATAGAATGGAGGCAAGGCAGGCCTGACTTTATCGCATTCCAGTACGCACCGGAAAATTCTTTGTAAGGACAGGTCTTACCCCTTTTTGCAGCCAATTATGACTTTACGAAAGTAGGTGATGGTATGACTGCCGCTATTTACCTGCGCAAATCCCGCAGCGACGAAGGAGATCCCGATGTACTGAGCCGGCACCGGCAGACCTTGCTGGATTTTGCACAGCAGCAAGGCCTTTGCATCGCACAGGTGTACGAGGAGGTCGTTTCAGGCAGCAGCCTCTACTTGCGCCCACAGATGCTCCGTCTGCTGGAAGATGTGGGCGCCCTTCGGTATGATGCTGTGCTTTGTATGGACATCGATCGGTTGGGCCGGGGCGACATGACATCCCAAGGCATCATATTGGATACATTCCGCCATGCTGGGTGTAAGATCATGACTCCCCGGCGGGTCTACGACCTGAACGATGAGATGGATGAGACCTATTCGGAGTTTGAAGCCTTTATGGCGCGGCAAGAGTACAAGCTGATCGTCAGGCGGATGCACCGGGGTGTTTTGGCCGCTGCCAAAGAAGGAGCTCATGTTTCAGAGGTCCCCTTTGGCTATGTCCGCGCTTGGCAAGGAAAACGGCCTACTTTGGAGCCTGATCCGTATGCGGCGCCCTGGGTGCAAACAGCCTTTGCATTATATGCCGGTGGACAGGGCTGCCAACGCATTGCCGGTCTGTTCAACGGCGCAGGTGTGCCGCCTAAAAAGTCTGCCCAGTGGAGCCGCACCGCCATCCGCCGCATTTTGCAAAACCCTGTCTATACGGGCACGCTGCTCTACAACCGCACGTGCTTTCAACGCAAGAAGCGGGCATCTGACACAAACCGCGCCGTAGAGCGCCCAAAGGAAGAGTGGATCGTAGTCAAAGACGCCTTCCCTGCTCTGGTATCCCAGCAGCAATTTGACCAGGTCCAGCGGCAGTTTACCAGCCGGAGCCACAGCTCATATTTTACAGGGGAATTCAAAAACCCTCTTGCAGGGCTGGTCTTCTGCGGCCACTGCGGCCAGAAACTGCAGCGCCAATACCAGCCAAGCAAAGGGGGGAAACCTGTGTTGCTGTGCCGCACGGCAGGGTGCAGCCCTTCTATTCCGCTGGCATCTTTGGAGCAGGCTGTGTTAGGCGCGCTGGCCAGGGAATCAGACCGCTTTCAAAATCTGGGCCCGGTCACACAGGGGGAAAGGCAAAAGCAAGGGGCACTAGAAGCGCTGAATGGCGAGCTCCATCGAATTGGCATGCAGAAAGGCCGGCTGTGCGATCTGTTGGAACAGGGGATCTATTCGGCGGAAGACTATGCCAGGCGGCAGCAGGAGCTGGCCCGACGGGAAAAAGAAGCACAAAACCAACTGCACCAGCTGGAACAGGCACGTAAAATAGAAATGTGCTGCGTGGATAAACCGGCTATCTCCCCATTGGAGTATTATGACCGAACAAAGGATATCAATGAGAAAAACAAATTGCTCCGGTGCTTGATCTCGCGGGTGGAATATTACCGCATAAAGGATGGCAGCCGGCAATTTTCGCTGACCATTTATCCATTGGAAAAGTAGATGCAAGACGCGACTTGCAATGATAAGGAATGCCTGCAGGATCTGCGCGTCTACCCCACCCGCTGTTCCCAAGCAATTTTGGACAGCGCTACCAGTGTAAAGGCCCGCTCGGCCGAATTGCTCTGGGCTTACATCGATGTGGAAGTCATCCCGTTCAACAAAGGCTTTTATACCGTGGACGTGAAGTACTTCTATAAGGTGACGGCCGACGCCTTCGTAGGGATGGGGCGTCCGCGGGAAATTTGCGGTTTGGCCACCTATGACAAACGCACCGTGCTGTTTGGCAGCGAAGGCAGCGTGCGGATCTTCAGTTCTCAGTATCTGCCCCAGGATTGCGATCTGCAAAACTTTGAAAAGACCAACCTGCCCATTGCCACTGTGGAAGTGGTAGACCCTGTGTGCTTGAATGTCAAAGTGTTGGAAGGCTGCAACTGCGGCGACTGTGTGCTCAGTGACATTCCCGATAACATTTGCCGCTGCTTTGACGATGACATTGTGATCTGTGACGAAGGGAAACAGCTGTTTGCCAGCTTGGGTCAGTTCAGTATCATCAAACTGGAACGCGACATTCAGCTGCTGATGCCTGCCTACGATATCTGTATGCCAGAAAAGGATTGCTCGGGCAGCAACTGCAATGTTGACGACCCTTGTGACCTGTTCCAGCAATTCAAATTCCCCGTGGATGAATTCTTCCCACCCAAATACGCAGATTACATGCGGGAGACCAATTCAAACAACAGCAATAACAACAATGGATGCCGCACCGTTGGCAACCGGCGGGGTTACAGCAACTAGAGTAAACGGATGCAAAAAAATGGCGTCAGCTTTTGGCTGGCGCCATTTGTAATGCTATTTTGCTTTACAGAGCTTTCGATAAAAAATCATTCTTTTACCATGGGGATAATGCGTTATCTGCTATAAAGCAATTTGCCTTTACAGCAGATCAATAGCCGATCTTTCGGTCGATCACATTGTGCATGGGCTCCCCTTTTACATAATGGGACAAGTTTTCAATGAACAGATCCAGAATGGTTTCTGTGGTGTAGTCCAAAGAGTCGTTGCCGGAGATATGGGGGGTCAATACCACATTGCCCATTGT
This sequence comes from Candidatus Pseudobutyricicoccus lothianensis, assembly GCA_904419295.1. GTDB lineage: Bacteria > Bacillota > Clostridia > Oscillospirales > Butyricicoccaceae > Pseudobutyricicoccus > Pseudobutyricicoccus lothianensis. The sequence continues at coordinate 24,723 of CAJFRA010000004.1, read as the reverse complement.
CCACAGAGGGCTTTCGGGCGGCAGGGGTTCGGGATCGGTCACATCCAACCCGGCGCCTCCCAGATGCCCGCTCTCCAGGGCCTGGCACAAAGCTTGCTGGTCAATGGCGGTGCCGCGGCCAATGTTCAGCAAAATAGCCCCGGGCTTCATTGCGTTCAGCTGCTTTTCTGTAATGATGTGTTGCGTCTGGTTGGTGCCGGGCAGACACAGCGCGACTACATCCGCCCCTTGAATGGCCTGATCCAGCTCCTCTGTCAGATACAACTCATCAATGTATTCCGGCTTCTCACCCGGCGTGCGCTTGACGCCACGCACCGTTGCTCCCATGGCTTTGCACCGTTTGGCAAAATTGCCGCCGATGTTGCCGATGCCTACAATGGTGACCGTGCTGCCAAATACCGAGCGGATCTTGCCCAGATACTTCCAACGCTTTTGGCGCTGGCCCTCCTCGTATTCCCGCATACGGCGCAGCAGCATCAAAGTGACGGTGAGCAAATGTTCTGCAATGGCAATGCCATAAGCGCCGCTGGAATTGGTGAGGATCACCCCAGGATGGGGATAGATGTCATCGGCCACATAGGCATCTACGCCCGCAGAGGCAGTGGCCACCCATTTGAGGTTTGGAATATATTTTAAATCGGCCGGTGGGAAATTGCCAAAAAGCACTTCGCAGTCTTGCAGATCGGCCCGATCGTATTGGCCTTTTGTCAGCACTTTTAAGGTAAAACCGCAATCCGTTGCCGCCTGGCGCAAGCGCTCTTCTCGGGCAGGGGTCAGATCCGCGACCTGCGCTGCCAGAATCCTTTTTTCCATAATGATCACCTGTTCCTTTCTTAATGTTGTTTGTCTTGTTTGCGCACCAGTAAGATGTGGTTTAGGTGCCCGCCCATGATGAGGATGATGCCTGTGATATAAAACCACAACATCAAGATCATGATAGCACCTAATGAACCATATAGCAGAGAATAATTGGAAATATTGGACACATAGTAAGAAAAAAAGTAGGAAATGGCCGACCACACTGTAACAAAAAACAGGCCACCAGGCATGGCTCGGCGGAACCGGAGCCAGCGGGACGGCGCGATCTTATAAAATAAGGTGACGATAAGAAAGACATAGATTGGGGCTACGGTAAAACGCAGCCAATTCCACAGGCGGATGAACGAATCGGAGATCTCCGTCACCCGGGAGAGCAAAACCAAGAAATTTTCGCTGACCAAGATCAGTGCCAACAACAAGTAAATGGAGATGAGGAGCACGCCGGCCACCAACATGGAGAAGATAAAACTGATCTTGCCTTTGCGTGGCTGCCGGTAAGCGGTACCGATGGAGAGCATCAACGAATTGATGGAACGGGATGCAAAGTACAGCGTGAGCACAAAGCCGGCATACAGCATGGTGCTCGGTTGTAAACTGGCAATATAGGCGATATACTCTGCAATGAGCCCTACGATCTGCTCCGGCAGGATCATGCTCAGGTTTTCCACCAAGTCCAGCGCCGATAGATCAAAGGAACTGATGATGACATTGGCAAAGATCAGCAGCGGAAACAGGGTAAACAGCATATAATAAGCCAGTTCCGCCGAGGAACGAGCCACTTGGTCTTGAAAATAGCGCTCCACCATCTGGCCTACGACTTCCCTCACCTGCCGTAGGCACTGACGCAGACTACCAAATATTTTTGTGGACAAGTCCATCCAGCTTTCTTTCTGGCCGCGACGGCTGTTGGGCCGGCACGCCCAGAGCGATCCCACAGAAGGGTTTGATGTGCTCTGGCATGCGGAACAACTGCTGCACTTGGGCCTGGCGTTCAGAATCGGGCGGGAGCCCCAGCCAACAGGCACCCAACCCCAAAGCATGGGCAGCCAGCAGGATATTCTCTGTAGCTGCAGCGCAGTCTTCCAGGTAAAATTGAGGGCCAGCCTGCTGTTGGGTATCGCCACACACTACGATCAGCAGTGGAGCTTCGTCCAGCATTTTAGAATAGGGGTGGATCTGCTGAAATTGCTGAAACAGAGTTTTGTCATCGCACACGATAAAATGCCAAGGCTGCCGGTTTTGAGCCGATGGCGCCATGACCGCAGCCTGCAGCAGTTGCTCCACCTGCTGTTCCGTCACTTTTTCCGGCGTAAATTTGCGGATGCTGCGGCGATCCATGATGATATCGAGCATAGCAATTACCTCCTTACATGGCGGTCTCTCTCCCTTTGCCGCCTCTCTTAGTATACCTCAGTATAGCACAAACCAAAGGTGGCGGGAAGATTTATCTCGATCAAATGGCCAGAGTTTATGCAAAAAGCAGGAAAAAGGTGCGCTCTATTTTGGTGGTTTTATCCGATGCCAAGGGAAAAGCCCGGCACACAAAAAGTATGCCGGGCCAGGGAAATTGCTGTTCGGTTGTTTTGTTTTTGCCTCGAAGGCGGTTCGATAGGTCACAAGGCACATGGTCTCTCCATGACCTCTCTCTTTGCCAGAGCGGCAAGAAAGCAATGAGCTATTTTTCTTCTTGCTCTGCGGGGGCCGGACGGTCTGCCCGGTTGGCCTTGGGCAAGCATACCATGGCTTTAAACAAATCGCCATCCACGGTGATCTGGAAGACACCGCCCTGCAGCTCTACAAAATTCTTGGCGATGGCCAACCCCAGGCCGTTGCCTTCGCTGTGACGTGCCGCGTCGCCCCGCTTGAAGCGCTCCATCAGTTCTTCTGCTGCCACGTTGTTCAGCTCATAGGCCGAAATGTTCTTCACGGTAAACACACCGTGCCCTGCGTGCTCTGTCACATCCAGATAGACGCGAGAGGCGGGCATGGCATATTTGAACACATTGGAAAGGAGGTTTTCCACCACGCGCCAAAGCAGTTTGCCATCGGCGCGCACTACAATGCCATCGGCGGGCAAATTGACCCGGAAATCCAGGCCGGAGGCCTCTACTTTATCGCTCAATTCGCCCAGGCTTTGGCGGACCAGATCTGCCAGATCCACATCGGCCCAATGGACTTGGATGTTGCCGCTGGAGGCTTTGGAAACTTCAAACAGATCGTCGGTCAACGCCTTGAGCCGCATGGCCTTTTGACTGATCACATCAAAATACCCGGGGGCATTCTCGCTGGTTAGCCCCTCTTTTTGGATCAGATCCACATAGGTGATGATAGAGGTCAACGGTGTGCGGATATCGTGAGAGACATTGGTTACCAATTCCGATTTCATCCGTTCACTTTTGAGCTCATTCTCCACCGCCGCGTGAAGGCCATCGGCAATGTGGTTGATATCGGCTGCCAGATCGCTAAAACAGTTATCCTCCCCGGTGTTGATCTGATAATCCAGATGTCCGCTGCAGATCTCTGTCACGCCATCTCGCACAGTCTGGTAGGCCAGCGCCTGCTTGTGTACGAAAATAGCGGCCAACACGATGAGGGCGATGGCCAGCGGGAACACGATGGCCAGCAGCATGCACAGCGTGCCAAACAATACGGTAAACCATACGGTCCGTTTCACAGTGGGTCCTTGATTCAAGCTGAGCTGGATAGCTCTCCATGCTTTTTGAAAGGGCTTTGCCAGCCATTTGCAGAGCTTCCATACCAGAGAGTTGCGCCAGAAACGGTGCCCTTTCATCATCCGCACCAGAGAGAGCAGCAAGACCAAAAACACCGCAGCACAAGCCACGGAAGAACCCAACAAGAAATTGCGGGACTGCATTTCCCACGAGAGGAAACATAAGCCGGTATAGATGCCGGCGACACCGACCAGCAAACACAAGTTGAACTCAGTGAACATTTTGTCCAGCCAGATGAGGCGTACAGATTCACCAGTACGGCTCTTACCGGCAGCGGCGATCAGATAGATAAGACCAGCCAGCAGGACCAAAACGTCCACACCGAAAAAGCGCATATAGTCCAAAGTCAGCGCCCGGTCGTACTCTATTTTTTGCTGGATGGGCTCTACGTACTCTTGGGTCAGCCAAATATAGGCTGTATCTGTACTGCTGTACTGATTCAGAATGTCAATGTTGCTGTAAAAGCCATCGTACCAGCCGCTGGGAGAGAAAATATCATCCGCCGTCTCCTCGATGGCATAGCCACCGGAGCCCAAAACGCCGCTGATCCGTGTGCCGCCCATGCGCATTTGAACGCTGCCATTCTCCAACACAAAATAAATGGGCTGGTCTGTATAAGTGGGTTCTCGCCCATCAGGCAGGTTTGTGAACACAAAACCGTCGTGGTTCACGTAATAGTGAAGATTGGGCTCACTTTGAATGGTCGCCATGTAGGAGCGATATTCATTCAGATCATTGGCGATACACTCTTGGGGCAGCCTTTCCAGCACGCTTTGATAGGCCTGCTCAAACTCCTTCAACCCCCCTTCGGCCTCCGGTCCTTGGCGGGTAGCGATGATATTCCCCTTTTCATCCCGGCTGAGTACCAGCGTACTTTCACTCAGCAGCTGCTCCAGGTCCTCTTCCCAATGTTGGGAATAGGCATAATAGCTTTCGGGAGGCTCCTGGTAGGCATAGTGGCGGTCGTAATATTCGTTGTAGTAATAGGATGGAAATTCACTTTCACAAAAATTCCGCCACCAGTTGACCAACCGCTCCTGGGTAATGGTCCGGCCTTCTTTGATGTAAGTCTCATCCCGCAGTTGCGCCACTCGCAAGACGCAGTTTTCCAGGTCTGTGGCATTCCAAAAGGCTGAATCGCTGGTATCGTAATTTTGGGCCAGCGTGGGCGTGTAGCCTGTCTGAGCCTGTTGGGCTATGTCATAGACCTGGGCGGCGCCCAACGCAAAGGCGCCCAGGACCAAAAGCACCGCAATGGCCTTGACCCAGATGGAATAGCTAAATCTTTTCGATTTTGTATCCAATTCCCCATACCACCTTTAAATATTTTGGCTCTTTCGGGTTGATCTCAATTTTTTCCCGAATGCGCCTGATGTGTACCGCAACGGTATTTTCGGGGCTGTAAGCCGGTTCGTTCCACACTTTTTCGTAGATCTGCTCAATGGAATACACACGCCCTGCGTTGCGAATGAGCAGCAGCAAGATCTTGTATTCCACAGGCGTCATGCGCACGGGTTCGCCATCCACCGTCACCTCTTTGCGCTCGTCATCTACGACCAGCTCCCCTGTCTGGAACACATTTTCCTTGGCCTGCACGCTGCCCAGCTTGGTATAGCGCCGCAGCTGAGATTTGACTCGCGCAATGAGTTCCAGGGGGTTGAAGGGCTTTGTCACATAATCATCTGCGCCGATGTTCAGGCCCATGATCTTGTCGGTGTCTTCGCTTTTGGCCGACAGCATGATCACCGGGATGTTCTGTGTTTCCCGGATCTTCAGCGTGGCCCGGATGCCATCCAGCCTTGGCATCATCACATCCATAATGATCAATTGGATCGGATGCTGCTCCAGCACTTCCAGGGCCTGTTGCCCATCATAGGCTTTATAGATCTGATAGCCTTCGTTTTTCAGATAGATCTCAATGGCATCTACGATCTCCTTTTCATCGTCGCACACAAGAATGTTCATGCCTTCTGCTCCTTCCTCACGGTACACTGCTATCCTAACAGTGATTTCTTTCTGGGTCTTTGATAAAACTCTTTCGAATTTCTTAAAATTTAAAAATTTGTAACAAAGCAGACAAATGCCGGAGGCGCTGGCTGGCACCTCCGGGCATTTTTGTTGCCTGTCAAAGAACGTCTACCTGGATGCCTCGCAGCACGGCAAACGTAGCTTGGTTTAGCGTTTCATCCGCTCCTGCCACACAGGTGCGGTCCACCAAGATCTGTGCTTCTGGCAAAGCGGCTTTGCAGAGCACAGCATTGGAGAGCACGCAGATGTTCGTGACAACGCCGCATAGCTCTATTTGGTCATAAGCTTGGCCCTCCAACCATTTTGCCAGCTCCAGGCTGCCAAAGGTCCCCTTGCAAAAAGAGGTACAGCCTTGTAATAAACCTGCGATCTCACTGGAAAGCTTCCAACCTTCACTGCCTTTGATACAATGGGATATTGGAAGCCTTTTTCCCTCTTGTGTCTGCAAATAGCCTTCACCGTGGGTATCCAAGGTATAAACTACATCCTGCCCGGCGCTGCGATAGCTTTCGATCTTTTGGCGCAGAGCGGAAGCTATGCTGCGGGCCCCTTCGAACCCCAAGCTGCCTGTGACGAAATCATTTTGGTAATCCACTACGATCAACAGTTTTTTCACCGGGAAGCCTCCTCATCCAATTTTTGAAATTCCAATGTATAGCCATTGGGATCTTTCAAAAAGAAAGAATAGACCGGGAACTGGGCATGGTGGGCCGGGGGCCCCTGTACTTGGCATTCCGGCCGGCCGCGCAGTGCTTCGTACCAGGCATCGACGCCGGCGCGGTCTGGACAGTTGAAAGATAAGCACACCCCAGTGGCCATGGGCCGGCCATCACCATACTGGACAAAGCCTAAATAGCCATAATGGGTGTCCAATATCAAATTGCCTTGGGTGTGCTGGTAAATGCCCAGCCCCAGTACCTCTGTGTAATAGAGCTTGGTCTCTTCTAAATTTTTGCACGGCAAAAAGAACACGCTGGATTCGATGGAATTCATTGAGGCTCCCTCCTTCTTGGATCAAACAGTCGCACCGCTGACTTGTATGAAAGTCCCGCTAAGCGCACAACTCTACGATAGCTTGGGCAAACATCTGGGCGCTAATGAGCAGATCGTCCACAACGGCAAATTCATCAGGCCCATGGAAATGGTTGTCCGTTTCGGGGAAAGCGCAGCCAAACGCGACGCCGCCTTCGATGTGATGCACATAAGTTCCGCCACCGATGGCGATACAGCCGCCCTGGCGGCTCGTGTAGTTTTCATAAATGGAAAGCAAGGTCTTGACCAAGGGAGAATCTGCCGGTGTGTGGTGGGGCGGGTTCATACGGGTGTTTTCCAGCTGCAGATCGTATTCTGCCAGCCGGCGGGCCACCACACGGGACATGTTCATCTCATTGGCGCAGATGGGCGTGCGGCTGTCAATGACCCCTTCCAGATGCTCCAGATCCATATGGAAAATGCCCAGATTCAGCGTCAAAACACCGGAGATATCGTCTTTTTGGTCCACACCCAGGGCGCGGCCCAGATAATCGCCGTGGGGGAACAAGCGGGCGACGGCCTGCAGGTGGTCAAAGCTGGAGCTTTTGGCCAGAGGCAGTGTGCTTACCGCTTCCACCAGAGCCTGTATGGCATTGTTGCCTTTTTCCGGCATAGAGGCGTGGGCACTCAGGCCCAATACGTCGATGCGTACCAGCCCATTCTCTTGAGAGACTTGGAATTGAGCGCGGGTTTTGGCCTGATAGGCGTCGCAATGTTTGCGCACGGTCTCCAGGTCGATGCCCTCTAGCAAGGCGAATGCCTGCTGAGGCACGATATTGGCCGTGTTGCCGCCCTCCAGCCGGACCAGCCGGGGCAATGCTTCGCTGGGCTGCCATTGACCGGTGAAAGAGCTGCGCAGGCCGCCTTTTTCAATGTTGATCACAGGGTAGTTGGCATCTGGCGAAAAAGACATCGGCGGCGCTTTTTCCTTGCTGAAATAATAAGTCAGGTCGTGGCTGCCCCGCTCTTCATCTGTGCCGAGGATGAGGCGCACATTTTTTTGCAGCGGGATCCCCAATTCCTTCACCGCTTTCATCGCGAACAGAGCGGCAACGGCGGGCCCCTTGTCGTCCCCCGTTCCCCTGCCATAGAGCTTGCCCTCTTTTTCCACCGGCTCGTAGGGCTCGGTCACAGTCCAACCAGTGCCCTCGTGAACCACATCCAAATGGGCCAAGATGGCCAGCTGGGTGGGATGATCGTTCAGATCTGCGGTGCCTACATAGTTCTCATAGTTGCGGGTGGCAAAACCCATTTGCCCCGCCATCTCCAATGCCTCTGCCAAAGCTGCCGCCGGGCCAGGGCCATAAGGCATACCGGGCTGCGGGTCTTCCCCCACGCTGCGGATGCGCACCAAGCGGCATACCGCATCCACCAGCTGCTGCCGGTGAGCTGCAAAATATTCCTGGATCTGTTTTTGATATTCCATTGCGCCAAACACTCCTTTGCATTGTGGCTCGGGGCACATAGACGTCCCCTTTGTACCTTGATGGTTTGCAGCAAAGCAGCTGCCGAACCAAATTGGCTTATAAGCAGTCATCCACCCAAAGGTCACAGAATGATTGCCTTGCAGTTATTGTACCATATTGCAAAGATAAAGTGGGAAGATTTTTGCCATTTTCGCAGCTTTTCTCCTTGGCACACAACAAAAAACCGCTCTGCCCTTTTTGGCAAAGCGGTTATACATTTGTTTACAAAAGGAGCGCGGAGCGATCGGGCAACTCTCTTCACCGGAATAAGCTGGTGACGATGCTGCCCAGAGCCGCAGGCAGCAGACATAGGACCAGGGACACAATAACCCCCAAGGGCGAAAGATCGGTTTTGGTGTAAAGAAGCCCCAACAGCCCCAAACACAAGGCCATGAGCAAACCACCTCCCAAAGCGCCATACAACCGTTTGGGGCATTGAGAGGAAGCAACTCCACAGCCAAGGGCGCCGAGCCCCAATGCCACATAGGGGCAAACACCCACCCATCCCGGCGACAAGATGCCCTGCAGCAGCAAAACACTGGCGAACAGCAACAACAGCAGAGTGAGAGCCAGGCCTATGCCGCCTGCCGCCAATGTACGGGTGATGACTTGTACTGTGTTATTTTTTTCTGGTTGCATAAAACAAAACCTCCGGCATCAGTATCATGATTCATACATATGCCAGAGGCTTTTATTCCATTACTCTTTGGTTTCGCCGGATTCCACTTTCGATTGCACACACCATTTTTTAAAGGCTAGCTTCGTCCGGTCTGCACTGGTCTCAATGGTGATCTCGTCGTCCTTGATGGTGAGGATCTTGCCCACGATGCCGCCAATCGTGACGATATTATCTCCTACTTCCAGCGAGTTGCGCATTTGGCGGTCTTTTTTCTCCCGCTTTTGCTGGGGCCGGATCAGCAGAAAATAAAACAGGGCAAAGGTGGCGATGATCCAAATATAGGCAGTCCATTCCATGGCGTTCTCCATCCTCCTGAATTGTTCGCTGAAAACTAGTATATCCCATCTGTTGCCGTTTGGCAAGCCCTAAATGCGCTGGCCCAACTTGGCGGAATTCTCGCGCCGGAAGGCGTCGAACCGGCCTTCGTCCAGCGCATCGCGGATCTGCTGCATCAAGTGGTTGTAAAAATGCAGGTTGTGTGTCACAGCAAACCGCATGGCCAGCATCTCCTCTGCTTTGAACAAATGGCGCAGATAGGCCCGGGAATAACGCTGGCATACAGGGCACTGGCATTGGGGGTCGATAGGCCCATCATCCAGCTGATACTTTGCATTTTTGATATTCAAAATGCCTTGAGAAGTGAATAAATGGCCGTGGCGGGCATTGCGGGCGGGCATGACGCAATCGAAGAAATCCACGCCCCTGGCAACCCCTTCGATGATGTTGGAAGGAGTGCCAACCCCCATCAAATAGCGGGGCTTGTCTTTGGGCATGTATGGCTCCACTGCCTCGATGACACCATACATCACGTCTGTGGGCTCGCCCACAGCCAGTCCCCCTAAAGCATAGCCGGGCAGATCCAGCTCCGCAATGCGCTGCATGTGCTGGATGCGCAAGTCGTGGTAGGTCCCGCCCTGATTGATGCCAAAGAGCACTTGGCCGGGGTTTACCGTATCGTCTTGCTGCTGTAACTGTGCCAGGGCGGTCTTGCAGCGGTCCAGCCAGCGCACAGTCCGTTGGATGGAATCGCGCACATAATCATGGGGCGCCGGGTTTTCAATGCACTCATCAAAGGCCATGGCGATGTCGGAGCCCAAGTTCCACTGGATACGCATGCTCTCTTCAGGCCCCATAAAAATACGGCGGCCATCGGTATGCGCCGCAAAGTGGACCCCTTCCTCTTTGATCTTTCGGAGGCCGGCCAGAGAAAACACCTGAAAACCGCCGCTGTCTGTCAAAATGGGGCCATCCCACCCCATGAAGCGGTGCAGGCCGCCCAGCTGCCGGATCACATCATCCCCGGGGCGCACATGGAGATGGTATGTATTGGAAAGCTCGATTTGGCATCCAACGGTTTTTAGGTCCTGCGCCGAAAGGGCGCCTTTGATCGCGGCTTGGGTGCCTACATTCATAAACACCGGGGTCTGCACAGTGCCGTGGGGGCAAGTAAAAACACCCCGGCGGGCACTCCCCTCTTGTTTGATCACTTGAAACATGGGTCGTCTCCTTTTTCTTCTGTCGTTTGCGCCATTGTGGTGTGCGGCAGCTGTGCGGCGGCATCCTCTTCTACATTCCGCAGCGTCCGTTGGATCTGCCGGGTGCGCACGCCAACCAACTTGTCCAGCTCCTCTCCTGCCTGGTTCAGCCGGCGCTGTGTGGCTTCCAGCACAGTGGCGAACTTGCCGAATTCACTCTTGACCGCGCCGAGCACTTTCCATACTTCAGCCGATCGCTTTTGTACCGCCAACGTGCGGAAACCCAGCTGTAAGCTGTTGAGCAGCGCAGCCGTAGTGGTCGGGCCGGTGATATTCACTTTATACTCCCCTTGCAGCTGCTCCACCAGGCCCATGCGCACCGCTTCGGCATACAGACCTTCCACCGGAAGGAACATCAAGCCAAAATCGGTGGTATAAGGTGGCTCGATGTACTTGTCGTGGATGTCTTTGGCAAAACCGCGGATGCGGTCCCGCAGGACGCGGCGGGCTTGCTCCACCTGTTGGGCGTCGCCGGTGTCATAGGCTGCGAGCAGCTGTTCATAGGCGTCACCAGGGTATTTGGAATCAAAGGGCAGCCAAACGGGCTGGTCGCCGTCTCCCGGCAGTTTGACGGCGAATTCCACCACTGCCCCGCTGCCCGGCTTGGTGTTCACATTTCGGGCATATTGTTCCGGCGATAAGATCTGCTCTAAAATAGCCCCCAGCTGCAGTTCGCCCAAGGTCCCTCTGGTCTTCACATTGGAAAGCACTTTTTTTAGGTCTCCCACACCAACGGCCAGAGTCTGCATCTCGCCCAGCCCTTTATACACCTGTTCCAGCCGCTGGCTCACCAGGGCGAAAGAATCGTTCAACTTTTTTTCCAGCGTATCTTGCAGCTTTTCATCCACGGTACGGCGGATGGCATCCAGCTGCCGCTGGTTTTCCTGCTGCATCTGGCCGAGGGAATAGTGCAAAGTGCGGCGCAGATTTTCCAGCTTTTGTTCGTTTTGCAAGGCTTCAGTGCCCTGCTGCTGCCGCAGAGCGCTCAAATGTTCCTGCATCGTTTGCCCCTGCAGCTGAAGGGCTGTTTCGATCCGGCTGTCCCGCTCCATGGCCTGACGGATCGTTTCCTGCTGTTCTTCCAGCTGCTGGGTCAACTGTTCCAGTTTGCGGCTCTGAGCCAGCAGCAATATCAACGCCACCAACCCGATCAGGGCGCTGAGGGCCAGCAATAGATATAAGATCACAAGCAAACCTCCCATCGGCAAAACAAGAGGCGCCCAACCGGGCGCCCCTGTAGAAGACCATCAGCCGATCAGATCTAGAATCATGCCCGCATACATTTTGCAGGCGTTGACCACATCTTTCACATCCACAGTTTCATTGTAGGTGTGGATACCCTCCGCATTGGAGGGACCGTATTGAATGGTGGAGATGCCCGCTTCGCGGAAATAACGGGTGTCGCTGCTGGCCCATTGGTAAGCGCAGATCAGATCTACGTCCATCAGCTCTTTGGCACACCGCTTGGCCGAGACCACGAGGGGATCCTGGATGGAGCAGTAATTGCCTGTGCGGCCGCCCCGGTATTCCACTTTGCAGCAATCCTGCAGCCCCAATTTCTCGATGATCTCCGCCACTTTTTGCTGCACTTTTTCGCCGGGCACGCCAATGGGAACACGGCAGTCGATGTCCGCTTCGCAAGAATCGGCGACCATGTTGTATTTGGTACCGCCCTGGATCACACCGAAGTTCACGGTGACATGGTCCAAACAGTTCTCTACTCCAGGCACTTTTTGAATGTCTTGAATGGCCTTTTTGGACACTTCCATCACCTGAGCGATCTCGCCCTGGTACTCCCCTTTGATCTCCCGCAGCACTTTCAGCTCTTGCAGCAGTTCCATCATGCGTTCCACTGCACTTTGGCCTACATAGGGCGCAAGGCTGCCATGGGCGCTGCGGCCTGACATAGTGATATGGATGCCCAAGTTGCCCTTTTGCCCCACTTCGATGTTGTCATAGCCGGTAGGCTCAGGGACGATGCCCCAATCCCCTTGAATATAGCCGTGTTCAAAGAGCCACTGGGTCCCATAGTATCCACCGGTCTCTTCATCGGGTACAATGGTATAAAGGATCTCCCCTTGCAGTTCGGCGTTGTGTTTGGCCAACATGGCAATGGCATATAGCGAAGAAGCCAGGCCACACTTCATATCCGATGTACCGCGACCCAGGATGCGGCCGTCACGGATCTCACCGCTGTAAGGCGGAAAATCCCATTTGGCGGGGTCGCCGGCTGGCACCACATCGCAGTGGCCGTTGAAGACTACGCGCTTCCCGCCTTTTTTGCCAAAGGTGGCCAGAATGTTGGGCCGATCAGGAACTGGGCGCACGATCTCATAGGGGATGTGATAGGAATCGAGAAAATCACAGATGAATTTGGTCACCGCCTCCACATCGCCGGGAGGGTTTTCCGAAGGAATTTTGATCATATCGCAGCAAAAACGGATCAGATCCTCCTGCTGCTGGTCGATAATATCCCAGATTTGCTTAGTATTCACTTGCTTTCATCCTTTCCTTTGCCTGGCCGGAGCCAAGGCCCTATCTTGCCCAAGCGAGAAGGCCATATTGGGCCGGCTCGGGCAGATCAAAAATATTATACCATAGTTTGTTCACAGGCGGCAGATGGTTTCACGATTTTTTTTGCCCTTTGGGTGAATTTTCCCACTGCTCTCTCCCTGCCGTGTATTTCCTTATACGAACCACCGGGCCGGCCAGTACATAAAATACTCTCGGAGGGATGTTCATGAGTTGCTATTCGAACAACAACAGCTGGGGGAACCGCTGGTCCTGCTGTACCCCTGCATGCTGTTTTACAGGTCCTACCGGCCCCACCGGCCCTATGGGACCTGCGGGCCCCATGGGCCCGCAAGGCCCGATCGGTGCGACAGGTGCCACCGGAGCCACCGGGGCGACCGGCCCCACTGGCCCGCAGGGACCGCAAGGGTTCCAAGGGCCTGTAGGCCCAATTGGTCCGACAGGCGCCACCGGCCCTGCCGGCCCGCAAGGTCTCCCTGGAGCTACCGGTGCGACTGGTCCTACCGGCCCTACTGGCCCGACGGGCCCTGCCGGCCCCGGCGTGAGCGATGCCACGGCATTTGATCCGGCGGCCTTTTACCAGGCAGGCGATCTAGTCTACTTTAATGGCAGCCTATATCGTGCCAATGTCAATGGTGCTTCGGGCGATCCCAGCACGTCGCCCCAGTTTACCTTGTTGTCGGTAGTGGGCCCCACAGGTCCCACCGGCCCACAGGGCCTTACCGGTGCGACAGGCGCGACGGGTGCCACCGGTCCTACTGGCCCCACTGGCCCTACCGGTCCCACAGGGCCGCAAGGTGATGCTGGCCCTACCGGGCCCACGGGTCCTACTGGTCCCACCGGTCCTACAGGGCCGCAGGGTGACGCCGGCACAGCCGGTGCGACGGGAGCCACTGGCCCTACGGGTCCCACAGGACCGCAAGGTGATGTTGGCCCCGCTGGCGCAACAGGTGCCACCGGTCCCACTGGCCCGACTGGTCCTGTGACACCGGGCACGGCAGTTGAAAATATTGCCACCCCAGCATCTGCTTCTGCAGAAGATGTGGCAAATAAGCTAAATGAGCTGTTGGATTCACTTCGCACAGCAGGCATTATTGAAAGCTGATATTGTACTGTCTGCGACAAAAAGCGGCAGAGGGAACACCCTCTGCCGCTTTGCATCATAAAAAAAGTCATGGAAGGCCCGGCCAGCCACATGCCGCCAAAGCGCCGGCTACGCCGCACACTTGTTCGCCGGATAGCCCGGTGCCAGGCAAGCGCAGTTCGCCGATGCCCATGGTCTGACCTTGGCAGGTCACCACTTCGCGCTGCAGGGCCACCAGGCAGGAGTCGGCGGCGGATGACAAACATAACGTACTTTTTTCCGTGCCATAGGTGATCACTGTGCCTGCCTGCACCTGGCCTGCCAGAGCTGCGGCATCCAGATCATGTGCTACAAGGGCCTGTGTGGCACAACGAGGTGCTTGCCGCACGCCGGGCGCGGCCAAAAGTACATCATAACACTGCCCTTCTTGCGGCATCAGCAGAACGTACTCCGCCGAGCCTGCGCATTGTGCCAAATAGTAGGCCAGCTGACCGCCGGCATCCCCAAGGATCGCAATGGTCATATCTCATCCCCCAATATGCCATTAGTGTGACAGAAAGCGGGCAGATTATGCAAAAGACGGGGAAGCAGCTGGCGCTACTGTTCCAGAACAACGCGGCAAGGCAGCTTCTACTTGTGAAACAACTTTTTGGTTTGATAGTTGGGTTCACACGTCAAATTGACGCCCAAATTCCGGAAGACATTATCGTCTACCTGAGAAAGTATGACGGTGGAATGGGCTTCGCATCCCCGCAGCTTCCCCAGCTGCTTGATGGCCAATTCGGCTGCCGGGTTGGTGGTGGCGCTGATGGTGAGGGCGATCAACACTTCGTCGGTGTGCAAACGGGGGTTTTTGTTGCCCAAATATCCGGTCTTCAGCCGCTGAATGGGCTCGATGATGTTGCGGGAGAGCAGATGGATGTCATCGTTGATGCCACCCAGCGCTTTGAGGGCATTGATGAGCATGGCACAGGAGGCGCCCAACAGCGGGGATGTTTTGCCGGTGACGATATGGCCGTCCGGCAGCTCCAGAGCGGCGGCGGGTTCGCCCGTCTCTTCGGCTTTGTCGATGGCAGGCTGGGCAACACTGCGCATTGAAACATCCACCCCAGCCTGGGTCATCACACTTTCCACTTTGCGCACCGCGTTTTCATCCACTCGGCCGATGCGATAGTCGCACATCACTTTGTAATACCGGCGGATGATTTCGTCTTTGGCCGCCTGGCGCACTACGTCATCGTCTACAATACAAAAGCCCGCCATGTTGACGCCCATATCGGTGGGGGACCGGTATGGACTTTTGCCGGATATGGTTTCGAAAATGGCATTGAGCACGGGAAATACCTCAATATCCCGGTTGTAGTTGACCGCGGTATCCCCATAGGCTTCCAAATGATAGGGGTCGATCATGTTCACGTCATTTAAATCGGCAGTGGCAGCTTCATAAGCCAGGTTCACCGGGTGCTTGAGCATCAGGTTCCAAATGGGGAAAGTCTCAAACTTTGCATAGCCTGCTGTAATGCCCCGTTTGTGCTCATGGTACAGCTGCGAAAGGCATACGGCCATTTTGCCGCTGCCCGGCCCAGGGGCGGTGACCACCACCAAGGGGCGGCTTGTCTCCACATATTGATTTTTCCCATAGCCTTCGTCGCTGACGATCAGAGGGACATTGGCGGGATAACCTGGAATGGGGTAATGAAGATAGACCGGCAGCCCCAGATGCTCTAGCTTTGTCTTGAATTGGTCGGCAGCCGCTTGGCCGGCATAGCGGGTGATGACCACGCTGCCTACATATAGATTGATGGAACGGAAGGCGTCGATCAGGCGCAGCACATCGGCATCGTAAGTGATGCCCAAGTCGCCCCGCACTTTATTTTTTTCAATGTCTTCCGCACCGATGACCACAACGATCTCCGCTTTATCGGCCATGGTCTGCAGCATACGCACTTTGCTGTCTGGCTCAAAACCGGGCAGCACACGGGACGCATGGTAATCGTCGAAGAGTTTGCCGCCAAATTCCAGATAGAGCTTGCCGCCAAACTGGCCGATGCGTTCCAGGATGTGTTCCGACTGCATTTTCAGATACATGTCATTGTCAAAACCCTTTTTAAACATCGTTCATACCCCCAAATTTTTACTTCGCTTGACCCAAATAACCTGGCTATTATATCATCTGCTCCATGGTTTTTCAAGAAAATGCGCCACAGGCTTGCCCTCTTTTTTAGCGGCACTGGGCAAGGAAAAAGCGGGGCGTCGGCCCCGCCTTCCACACCGCTTCTACAAGGCGGATCGCAGCACTGCCTCAATTTTTTCTTTGGTGGCCGCCCCTTCGTGCATTTTGACGCCGCCAACAAAATAACATGGCACAAAATAGTAGCCATAGCCGCCGGCAAAAACAGGTTCTGCCGCCTCGTCTACATTGCGGATCGTCAGCTTGGCCAGCTCCGGATATTGTTGTTGCAGCTCTTGCTGCCACCGGAGCGCCTGTTTGCAATACGGGCAGTTGGGCAGCAAAAATAGCAGGATCTCTTGTTGTATGGCACTCCCCTCCCCTATGGCTCGAAACGGGCTCCCAAGGCCTGGGCCATGTCGATGGCTTGTTCCACATCGATGCGGGCGCCACGGAAATCGGCCCCTAAGATATCGGTGGCGGCAATGTTGCTGTCCCTTAAATCAGAATCGCGGAAGCTGGCTCCGCTGATGACAGCCCCTTCTAGGTTGCAATTTTTGATGCGGCATTTTTCCAGTTTGGCCCGGTTGAAATCCGCTCCCCGGAAGTTGATGCCCTCCAGATCCATTTTGTAAAAATCCATTTCCCGCAGATCCGTATAAGACCAGTCGCCTCCGCGGATCGTCAGGGCTGAAGCATCAGAACCGACAAACACAGTGCCTGTCATTTTACATTCTTCAAAGGATGCGCCAAACAAGCTGGCATATTGGAAGGTGCAGTTGACGATGGCGCAGTGGATGAACTGAGCCCCATTGAACTTGGCTCCGGAAAAACGACATTTTTCAAAACTGCAGTTGCGGAAAACCGCTTCGGTGAAGTTGGCCCCTTCCAATTGGCAATCGTGGAACTCCAGGCCTTCATACTGCCCTTCGGCACCTACTGCACCAGAAAAATCGTGTCCATCATAAGATCTGCGTTCAAACATACCTATCACTCTCCCATACAATCGCGCACCGGCAGAGATCCCCCCACAGGACGGCCTGCCCGCTCACATGACTTTGAATAAAATTTATCATACCGCCAATTTTGGCGGATGTAAAGAGATTTGGTCGGCGGGAACTCAAAATTTACCATGTTCTATCTGCTTGGCACGGCACAAGGATTTATTGTAAAAATTTGTGGCATGTCATGGGTTTTCTCGAAAGATCGTGTAGTATAAAATAGAAAGCAGAAAGAGCGAAGGTGGGTTGAGAGGTGATGAAAAGGCAGGAAGAGGAATTGATCGCGTTGCTGCGCCGGCAAGACCCGTTGGGTATGGATGGTCTCGTGCGGCACTATGGCCCACTGCTGCGCTATGTCATCTACCCCATCCTGCCCGACGGGCAGGAACGAGAAGAATGTTTATCGGATGTCATGCTGCTTGTGTGGCAGAAGGTCCATTCCTATGACCCTGGGCGAGGCAGCTGGACCGGCTGGCTTTCTGCATTGGCACGCAATACAGCCCTCAACCGGCTGAGGGGCAAGGGAGGGATGGCAAGCGTGGAAGAACTGCCCCAGGATTTGCCCTCCACAGAGGAAGGGCCCGAAGAAGCGCTGCTCCGCCGTGAACGGGCGGAACGGTTGCGGCGGGCTCTGGATGGACTGACGCCTGGGGAGCGGAATTTATTTTACCGCAAATATTATTATATGCAGCCAACCGCTCAAATCGCTTCGGAACTGGGGTTGACTGAGCGGGCGGTGGAAGGGCGGCTTTATCGGGTGAAAAAACGGCTGCGGAAAAAGTTGGGAGGGGAAGACGATGGATGAGCAACGGTGGGAAAATTGCGAGGAAGAACAGCTGCAACAAGATCTTTCTGCCCTGCTGCCGCCGGAAGATGTGGTAAAGGGCACCACGCCCTGGCGGCGGGCAATGCGCCAAATTTTGGCCGGATTGATCCTCGGCACAATTACGTTCCAATTTTCCTGGCTCCCCTATCTGCTGCCTGCTGTCGGTTCCGTGCTGCTTTGGTTGGGCGCCCGCACCTTGCGCCGGGAAAACATCGGCTTTCGCGTTTTTTGGCTGCTCACTTTGATGCGGACTGCCTACATCTATATCGATCTGCTGGCGCTCAGCTCCATTAGGGGGCAACGCCTGACGGAATTGTTGGCCTCGCCGGGTGCGCTGCTGCTTTCCACGGCGGTCATGCTTGCGCAGATCGGCTGCCTGGGCTTGGGGTTGAGCGGTGTGCGGAAAAAGGCGGGGCTGCCTGCCTATTGCGGCAGTATCGTAGCGTTGTTGGTGTGGTATGGCGTGGTGTGCGTGCTGGCTTTGGTGCAATATGCCGGATGGCTGCTGCCCCTGCTGCTGTTATGCGCATACTTCTTCTTGATCCGCAGTTTGTACCGGCTGTCTTCCGCCTTGGATGAAGCAGGGTATCTGATCAAAGCCGCGCCGGTGCGGCTTTCCAACGGGGTCCTGGCTCTCGCGCTGGCAGTGGCCTTGTGCGCCAGCATAGTGGTAGGATGCGTCTTTTCCTGCCAATACCCTATGGATTGGAGCCTGCGGCAAGAGGCAGAACAGGCGCAGCAGGAGCCATTGCGGCAGCAACTGCTGGACCTGGGCTTTCCGCAGGAAGTGCTGGACGATCTTTCGGCAGAAGATCTGGCAGAATGTCAAGGGGCCTTGCGGGTAGTGACCACGGAAGAGGACATCGCCGTCAATCCTGGCCGGCGAGTGACCACGATCCAAGATGGGGCACTCGTATCCACGACGGAATATGACGTCAAAGAGATGCATATGACGGGTGTAGCGGTGGAACTGCCTGGCACGCGGGAGCGGTGGCGCATCTATCATCACTTCCGCTGGGCGGTGGATCCGGGCTTTCGTGGAACGGATGCGCTGCAGCTGTGGCCATTGAACGAAGGCTGGAGCCAAAAAGGGGCGGTGACTGGCCGGGTGTTGTGTGAAAGAGAGGGCCAGGTCTATACAGCGCCTTATTACCAGCTGCAACAAATAACCTATCAGAACCAAAGCTGGTTTATGGGCACTTCTACCCGATCGGATTGGTTCGCCGCTTTTTCCTTCCCCCAAGATGGAACCGAGTGCCGGGGTTATGTGAGCTACGAAGCGGCGGAAAACGAGGATGGATGGTTGATGGATAGCTGGGCAAACTATGTTCACCAGAAAAAATGGTGTTACCCGGCCCAGACCGGTGTAGACTACCGGATGAGAAACACAATGTCTCTCGATGACGTCTTTGTCACGCTGCAGTATGCCCTGCAATTCGACCCCAATGAGCCGGAAGGCACCGCCATTGGATGAAGCAAAATTCAAACGCCCTCTTTGTATCGTTGGCAAAGAGGGTGTTTTTGCTATTTTGAAAAAGAACATAGGATAGCAGCAACATGGGCAAAAAAATCCCCACAGGGCCGATCGGCCCTGTGGGGATTCGGTTACTCTTTGGCTATGTTCCACTCAAATTCAAACTCGTGTGCCAAAGGGATACCGTCGATCCCCCGCGCAGGCAAGTGGGGCTTCAACCGGCGGATCTCATCAAAGCTGTTGATGTGTGGACCGCCTTGAGCGAAAAGCCGAATTTCTGATAAAAGCGGATGGCATGGGTGTTGTCGTTGCTGGTCACCAACCAAACCCTTTGGCATGGTTGGCTGGCAGCCAGGGCAATGACCTGCCGGAGCAAAGCGGAGCCAATGCCTTTGTTTTCCAAAAGGGAAAACAAAACGGCTACCTCGCAATCTGCACCATGCAAACGGTAGAGGACCGCGCCAACCAGCCGTTCGCCCTGCCAAGCGGCAAACCCAGGCAACTGCCGGGAATCATATGGATTGCCCCGCGTGACGAGCAGCGGACCGCCCCACTCTTCGCGGATATATGCATCCACTGGGGAACGGTTTCCCGCTTCTATCGGTGCGATGGCAACGCCACAAGGAAGATCTTGTCTTTTCATTGTCATGATCGAATTCGTCCCTTCTTTCATCAATACCATGAGAATCAGAAAGGAAGGGCCGGCCGGCGAAAGAAATGACTCTGTGGGCAGCCGGCACGGTGCTTCCCTTTCCATAGACCACAGAGAAATGCAGGTACTGGGCAGCGCCAAGCTCCCATGACAGAGCCACCTCCTTGCTAGATCAGCTTTTGTGTTTCAATTTGATAAGATCATTTTACCGCAACGTATCGTACAAAACAAGAAACATGGCAGGAAAAACCCTTGGGATCAGGTCACTCCACCTTCTCGATGGTGATGGTCCCGCTCATTTGGGAGATCAGATCCGCCCCGGATATGGCCTGTCCAAGGACAAACAGAGAGGGATTTTCGCTGTAGTCATCATAAAACAATACGATATCCCCCCATGGCGCATAATAGGCCAATGTGCCGGCCCCCTCCTGTGCCAAAGGTGTGTCGCTGGTATCCAACGGCTTGGGCGGATAAAAAATCTTTTCGTTGGTGCTATAATCCTCCACTTCCAGGGTCAGGGGCAGCTGGCTGTACAAGGAATCGGCGGCCGTGCTTTCGTTCAATGCATAGAGGACTGTATTGCTTCCAGACCGGATAGCGATCTGTCGGCCTGCCACAGATGGGCCGGTATTTTCTTGCTGGTATCCGAGCCCCGCGACCCAATCCTGAATGGCCTCTTGGGAGGAAGGCGCCTCTTCTTCGTAACTGTCAAAAATATTGTCTGAGATCTGCGCATCGGGTATCGCTTCCGCGATCATCTCCACACTTCTGGCCAAGCCGCCAGTGCCGTGGGAGCAAAAGAGATAGACCTGCTTGCCGGAAAAATCGTTCTGTTCCAAAAAGGTGAGCAGCGCCATGGGAACACCATACCACCAGTTGGGATACCCCAGAAAGATGACGTCGTAGTCCTCTACCTGGGTGGTTTTTTCTATGAGCTCTGGACGTGCCCCCTCCCCTCTTTCTTCGTTGGCCCGTTCCAGGCACGCATCCCAGTCGCTGGGGTAAGGGTCAGCTGCTTGGATGGAGAGCAGATCGCCCTGTGTCGCCTCCTGTACCCATCCGGCCAGCTGCTGCACATTGCCTGGCGCGACGACGCTGGGCGAGCTGATCGCATCGACTTCATCGGATAAAACAGCATTGTCGGCCCAAGAAAAATAGGCAACCAGAACATTGCTGTTCCCGTCACTCTGGGCGGAATTGGAAACATCAATGGGCGGCTCTTCTGCTGTGCTGCCCTGCGAAGGTGCGGCAGGGACCTCTGCCGGCGCCTGGTCTCCACTGCAAGCGGTGAACGAAAACACTAGGGCGACGACCAAAAGGAGCGATAGCATTTTTTTCATTTGTATACCTCCTACTCTGTGTCACTCACATATTCATGGCCTTGTAACGGTTGAAAACACTCCTGGTTGTGTGATTCTGCCTTCATTATAAAGGAGGCACTATCAAATGTCTAATACCTATCGTTTATCTTTTTTCATGCGTTTTTGCTATAGATAAACGTAGGCGCCATACAAGCCATAAAGCGGCAGCAACCAGTTGCTTGGGTTTGCCGAGTAACAATGATACTGTCTATGAGGTGGTGAATGTGATGCAAACAAAAGGCGTGATCCGAGAACTTCGGAGCAAAATCCCCCCTGGCCCTGTCTGTGGCGGGATACCTGGGTGCCATACCACTATAACGCACCTTTTGAACAACAAAAAAGCGGCCCGAACAAAACAAAGCCGGAAAACCGCTTGTACTCAAGGAAAATATAGTCTAAAATAACACCAAGGCGAATAATAAGGACAGGGCATAGGGTGTTACTAGTACCCTAACCCTATGCAGGAAGACAGACCTCCCACACGGCAAGATAACTTGCTCCACACCCATTATACCGATTATTCCGTTGTTTTATCTCCATGGGTTTGTGTGCTGTATTGGGCTGTGCAGGGAAACAGATACTTGCACGGCCTTTTTATTCGTACCAACGAGGGCCATTGTCCTGCCTTACGGGCCGCCTTGACGAGTAGTATCAGCACACAAATTTATAAGGATAGAGAAGGAGAGAATTGTAAATGAAAAGATTTAGGCATTTTGTTGGCACTCTGCTGGCCGCTGTCATGCTGGTCAGTATCGTCCCGGCCGCGTATGCGACCGGTACCGACGGCAATCCGGTCACCATTGGCTCCAGCAATTCCGGAACTTCCAACAATACCAATCGGCCTACCGGCTCTGGCAGCGAGGATTGGGGGACCGTTGAAAAGGTCTTCACTCCGGGAACTCCGTCTGCCAGTTATAATGACTACTACACTGATGTTCCCAGCACATTTTGGGCCTATCACCCCATTATGACTCTGACCAATGGCGGTCTGCTCGCAGGCTACGGTAATCATCTGTTTGGCCCCAACGATGCACTGACAAAAGGTCAGGTTTCCATCATCTTCACCAGATTGACTGGAACAAGAATGGTTGGCGACGGCGAATCCTATGCATCGTACTCTGATAAAACTACCGCATCTCGGGCCTTCGTAGCCATCTGGTATGCTGGACGACTCGATATGGGTGGTAGTTACACGCTAAACCAGTATGAAACTTCCCTCGTTCGAGATTCCGGCACAACCGGCGGTCTGCTCTACAGTCTTGCTCAGAACGATAAAACAGCAATCGGTTCTATGCATCAGGCCGTTTACGACAACTGGAGAGCCGGTCTTGCCGCAGGCAAGAGCACTGACTATATCTCGTCCATCGACGATATCCCGGACGGCGATGAAATCCGTCAGTGGATTGACGAAAATTGGGAACAGATGGCAAGCATCCTGCACATCACCAGTGCTGCTGGTTACAATAGCGTGTACGAGCGCACCGTTGCCGAATGTGAGGCGGCTATCTGCCGGGCATATAACCTCGGTATGTTCGGTGGCGTAGACAGTCAGGGTACTTTCGCACCCTACAGCCCCATGATCCGTGCGCAGATGGCACAGATTCTGTACAACATGGGTTGGCTCGACGCTGGTTGTCTCGACTATTAAGTCAAATCACCTGCTCCATTCCACGCACCGGGAATTTTTTGAAAAAATGAAGGTTGAAGATTGTTTGATATCTCCACCAACGGACCGCGCCGATCCCGTAGCAGAAAAAAGACAAAGCAAGCAAAACCGCCCTGCCGAATGGCAAATTCAGCAGGGCGGTTTTGCTTATTCTTTTGTAATGAAGTTTTTGAGAATACTAGGCATTAAAACCAAAGGAGATGGACATGTGCCCCCCGGGGCTTGCCTGCCTTGATGACCGCAGAACAAGGCTGCACCAATGGGGATCGCTGCCTTTTCCCGATTGGAAAGTTATTTTCGGTTCATATACAAAAGAGGATAAGGGTTTCCCTGCTCGTCTGTTTCCGTTCTCTTGTAGACCTTAAACCCCATATGCTCATAAAAGCCCTTTGCCTGCGGGTTTTGCTCGTTGACCGCAAGCCGATCTACTCCATAATTTTCGATCCCGTAGCGGATCAGTTGCTTTCCCAGTCCCTGTCCTCTTACTTCGGGGGTAATGAAAAGCATTTCAAGCACTCCATCTTCGATCCCCATAAAAGCGACAGGCATTCCCGCCTCATTTTCCGCAATCAAAAGATGAGCAATACCACTTAACGCCTGCGGCACATAATTTTTGATGTTTTTTACTTCTTCATCGGATAGAAAAAGATGGGTTGCCCGCACAGACTTCTCCCATACTTTCAGCAGTTCCTGCACCAATACAGCGGGCCTTTCGCTGACTTCATACACTTTCATAGAAATTCTCCTCTTATCGCCCGCTCTGTCCAAAGAGCGCTGGGGGGCGCTTGCGGTCTTTCTCCTACTATTTCGACCATTGACGGTCCTTGCTATTTTGCCGGCATCTCATATTTGTTTATAAAAATATTTTGGATCAAACCCATCTACTTGAATGGTTTTCATCATTTCCTTGAAGTCATCGGGATCAAAGTCATCATCCATGCAAAAGACCTCATAATCTACACCCATGTATGATACAAAGAATCCGGTTTCTTTGTACCCGTTTTGTAGATAAAAGTTGCGTCGTTTCTTTCTTTGTTCGCTGTTATCTGCGTGGTCATCGAGCATTTCAAAATCTACTACCAATTTCTTTTTTGGATACTTGCTTTTCAAGGTTTTAATGCTAAGGCTGCCATATCCCTTGGACCGGAGTGCATGGTGGATTGCTAAGAAGAAAAGATATGCCATATTTTTATATGTAAGGATCACCATAAAACCGACAAACAGCCCGTTGTCACTCAATGCCCAGAAATCCACATTGCCTTTTGTCATTTCGACCAATTTGCTTGGTGCAAGGTATTCTTCTGGAGGAAATGCCTCTAAAGCGAGCGCATTTATATCATCCCAAAATTGACTTTGCCTTGTAACAGGTTCCATGTATAGTTCCATATTTTCCTCCCAATAGTAATTTGTTCTATTTAGAGGCGAAACTACCATTCTTCACCCCTGCCCAAAACATCTTGCCTCTTTCTGTAAAATTTCAATAGTACCACAAGTATAGCATAGTGTTCTTGGCCGATGGAATAGAAAACCCGCAGGTCCCATTGAAAAGGGCCTGCGGGTTGGAATCTTTATTCCCACTCGGCAAATTCAGATATAGTAGGGTGTATTTGAGGTGATTTCGCAGGAAAAACTTTCGCAAATATGTTAATATTCCACCTGCTATTTT
>CAJFRA010000003.1 GCA_904419295.1 Candidatus Pseudobutyricicoccus lothianensis | reverse complement strand
CTTACAACAATTTCCCCATGCGTCCTCTCTCTTGGCGCTCTCCTAAGCAGGTCTTATTCGCTTCCCTTAATCTGTAACACATCATTGACAAACCTACAGTTTTCGGCCCGCTCTTCCCCGTTGTGCGCCCTTTTGGCCACTCCTCGTGGAAAGAGCTCTGTTTTCCCCTCCGTTTCTTGCCTGTTCTTGGTGATTTTTCGCGGGATTGCAGTTTGACAAGCTTCCTTTCCTACTTTATAATATATCTGACCGATCGCCGGCCCAGACCGGCGGACAATTTCATGCCGGCACAGGTTCCCCCTGCCCATGGGGGGATTCAATGTGAAGTCGGGTGCAATTCCCGCGCAATCCCGTTGCTGTGTAGGTGGAGCGCGCCCCTTGGGGGCCACTGGTTTTCAAAACTGGGAAGGCTGGGGCGTGCTGTGAAACCAAGCCAGAAAACAGCCTTTGCCGGCCGTATGTTTCATTTTTTGCGTGGAAACAGAGAATGAGCGTTTGCAAGGCCGCCCGGCGGCCTGCTCTGGCGCGCTTTCTGCCAGAGCTTTTTTGTTGTATGGATGTTAGTGAAGAGAATGGATGTGGACAAATCGTGAATCTTTCTATGGCTGGTATCGACCATTCCACGGCGGATCTGGATACCAGGCAGCACTTTGGCTTTTCCAAAAGCCGCCAGCAGCAGATCCTGCACGGCCTGCTGGCCCACCCCCAGGTGCTGGGCGCCGCCCTGCTGGCCACCTGCAACCGCACGGAGCTCTACCTCTCCTGCGAAGAAGGGGCCGAGCTGGATCCCTTTGACCTTTTGTGCCAAGCTGCCCAGATGAAAGGGGCCCCCTTCCGCTCCATGGTCCGGGTGCGGCGGGGCCGCGATTGTTTTTACCACCTGTGCCGCCTGTCTTGCGGCGCCCTCTCCCAGATCTGGGGAGAGGACCAGATCATCACCCAGGTGAAGAACGCCATCGCCTTGGCACGGCAGGAGCACTGCGCCGACAGCGTGCTGGAAGTCTGTTTCCGCTACGCCGTCACGGCGGCCAAACGGATCAAGACGGAGATCCGCTTCACCCGCTCCAACGCCTCGGTGGCCACCAAGACCCAGGAGGCCTTGGAGCGTTTTGTCCCCCGGCCCCAACGCGTGCTGGTCATCGGCAACGGCGAAGTGGGCCGCCTGGTGGCCTCTACTTTGGTGCAGGCCGGTTTTTCGGTGGGCATGACCCTGCGGCAGTATAAATACGGCCAAGTGCCGGTGCCCACCGGCGTAGATGCTTTTGAATACGGCCAGCGCTACCAGCGTCTGCCCTATTTCGATGCGGTGGTCAGCGCCACGGCCAGCCCCCACTTCACCTTGGAGGCCCCCGCTTTTTTAGCAGTGCCCCAGCGCCCCCGCCTGCTGATCGATCTGGCAGTGCCCCGGGACATCGACCCCCGCTGTGCCGCAGAAGGGGCGCAGCTGCTGGACATCGATACGCTGAGCGGCAGCGCCATCCAGGAAGACCATGCCCAAGTGATGGAACAGGCAGACGCCATCATCGAAAAATACCGGCAGGATTTCCTCAAATGGGAGCGGTACCGCCAGGCCGCTTCCGCCTCGTGAGCGCCCTTCGGCCCCGCGATCACTTTCCCCTCTTCTGCGATGTGCGGGGCAAGCGGGCCCTTGTGGTGGGCGGCGGCGCCATCGCCGCCCGGCGGTGCGCCACGCTGTGCCGTTTTTCCTTTTCCGTGGAGGTGGTGGCTCCCCAGGTCTGCCCCTCTTTGGAGGCTCTGGCCCAGCAGGGCCTGCTGACCATTGCCCGCCGCCCCTTTGCTCCGCCGGATGTGACCGGTGCTTTTTTGGTGGTGGCCGCCACCGACCGGCGGGAAGTCAACCGCCAGGTGGGCCAGCTGGCCCGCCGGCAGGGCGCTTTCGTCAGCGTGGCCGACTGCGCCCAGGAGTGTACGTTTTTCTTCCCTGCCCTGGTGGAGCAGGGGGATCTGACCATTGGCGTCACAGGCAACGGCAAAGATCACAAAGCAGTGGCCCGGTGCGCCCAAAAAATCAGGGAGATGCTGAAAGAATGAAATTGCGAGTTGGCAGCCGGGAAAGCCGGCTGGCGGTAGTCCAGACCCAGATCGTCATCGGCGCGCTGCGCCGGGCCCACCCGGACGCCCAGATCGAACTGGTGACCATGAAGACCACGGGAGACAAGATCTTGGACCGCACCTTGGACAAGGTGGGGGGCAAAGGGCTGTTCGTCAAAGAGCTGGACCAGGCCCTGCTGGAAGGCCGGGTGGATCTGACGGTGCACAGCTTCAAGGACATGCCCATGGAGCCGGACCCCAGGCTGCCCATTGTGGCCGTCTCCCCCCGGGAGGACCCCCGGGATGCCCTGGTGCTGCCCCAGGGGGCCCAAAGCCTGGATCTTTCCAAACCCATCGGCTGCGCCAGCCTCCGGCGCCGCCTGCAGCTGGAGGCGCTGTACCCCGGCTGCACCGTGCGGCCGGTGCGGGGCAACGTGCTCACCCGGCTGCAAAAGCTGGATGCAGGGGAATACGGCGCTTTGGTGCTGGCCTGCGCCGGGCTGAAACGCCTGGGGCTGGAGGGCCGCATCCATCGCCCTTACCCCACAGAGGAGATGCTGCCCGCCGCCTGCCAAGGGGTCCTCGCCGTACAGGCCCGGGCGGATTTCGACCGGTCGCTGCTGGCCGGTTTCCACGACCCCGGCGTCTATGCCTGCGCCCTGTGCGAGCGGGCCTTCGTCCGCACGCTGGATGGGGGCTGCTCTTCCCCGGTGGCCGCCTATGCGGTGTGCGAAGGGCAGCAGATCCTGGTGCGTGGACTCTATGTGGCGCCGGATGGCAGCTGGTCCATCCGGTCGGCCCAGGGGCCTGCCGCCCAAGGGGAGGAATTGGGCCTCCAGCTGGCCCTTGCCATGAAACAGGAAGGATGTGAAGCCCATGGGGCAGCGCGGTAAAGTGTATCTGGTGGGTGCGGGCCCCGGCGACCCGGGCCTGCTGACCTGGAAGGGCCGGGATGTGTTGGCCCGGGCCCAGGTGGTGGTCCATGACCGGTTGGTCAGCCAGGCCATTTTGGATCTCATCCCGCCGGAGGCCCGGCGCATCGACGTGGGCAAAAACGCCGGCCACCACCCGGTGCCCCAGGGGGAGATCAACCAGATCTTGGTGCGGGAAGCCCTGGCGGGCCACCGGGTGGTGCGGCTCAAAGGGGGCGACAGCTTCCTGTTTGGCCGGGGCGGGGAAGAACTGGAGCAGCTGGCCCGGCTGGACATCCCCTTTGAAGTGGTGCCCGGCATCACCAGCGCCTTGGCTGCCCCGGCTTATGCGGGCATCCCGGTCACCCACCGGGATTACTGCTCTTCGCTGCACATCATCACCGGCCACAAAAAGGCCGACGGCCAGCTGGAGCTGGATTACGGCGCTCTCGTGCGCCTTCAGGGCACCCTGGTGTTCCTCATGTCGGTGGGCAGCCTGGGGCAGATCGCCCAGGGCCTGCTGGCGGCGGGCATGAGCCCCGACATGCCCTGCGCCCTGGTGGAAAACGGGACCCTGCCCCAGCAGCGCTCCTTTTCCGCCACCCTGGACACCGTGGCCCAGGTGGCCCGGGACCAAGAGGTCCGCTCCCCCGCCGTGTTCCTGGTGGGCCGGGTGGCATCGCTGGCCCGCCAGTTCCATTGGTTCGACCGGCTGCCCCTGAAGGGCAAGCGCCTGCTGGTCACCCGCCTGCGGGAAGAGAGCTCTGCCCTGGCCCTGCGGCTGCAGGAATTGGGCGCCCAAGTGGACCGGCTGCCGGCCATCCGGCTGGAAGGGCTGGATTTCCAGCTGCCGCCTTTGGATTCTTTCGACGTGGTGGCCCTGACCAGCGCCACCGGGGTCCGGTACTTCTTAGAAGGCCTGCTGGCCCGCGGGTTGGACGCCCGGGCTTTGGGCGGCAAACGCCTGGCCGCCGTGGGGAACCAAACAGCGGCGGCCCTATCCCGCTTTGGCCTGCGGGCGGATTTCGTCCCCACGGAATACAACGGCGCCGCCATGGCCCGGCAAATGGTGGAGCAGGGCTTTCTGTGCCCCCAAGACCGGGTGCTGGTGGCCCGTGCCCAGTCCGCTTCCCCCGGCTTGACCGATGGGCTGCGCCAGCTGGGCGTGGCCTTTTGTGAGATCGCCACCTACCGCACGGCCTTGACCGAAGAGCGTCTGGCGGATCCCAGCCTCTATGACGCCGTGCTGTTCACCAGCGCCAGCACGGTGGAGGGCTTTGCCCGGGCCTGCCCCGGCGCCGACCTTTCCCAGGTGAAGGCCCTGTGCATCGGGCCCCAGACCGCCCAGCGGGCCCAGGCCCTTTCCATGCAGACCCAGGTGGCCCCCCAGGCCACCATCCAATCCATGATCGAAACTTTGATGGGAGGCAATGAACCATGTTGAACCGTAGCCGCCGCTTGCGCAGCAGCGCCCTTTTGCGGGGGATGGTGCGGGAGACCCGCATGAGCCCCGATGCTTTGATTTACCCCTTGTTCTTGCAGGAGGGCAGCGACATCTGCCAGCCGATCCCCTCCCTGCCCGGTCAGTTCCACTACAGCCCGGACCGGGTGGCCGCCGGTGTGGAACAGGCGCTGGAAGCAGGCGTCAACAAATTCCTGCTGTTCGGCCTGCCCTGCCATAAGGATGCCTGCGGCAGCGAAGCCTACAACGACCAGGGCATCGTGCAGCAGGGGCTGCGGGCCATCCGCCAGGCCTTTGGCCAGCAAGTCTATCTGGTCACCGATGTGTGCATGTGTGAGTACACCTCCCACGGCCACTGCGGCATTTTAGACGGCCAGACCGTGGACAACGACAAGACTTTGGAATACCTGGCCCGCATCGCCGTTTCCCACGCCCAGGCCGGCGCCGACATGGTGGCCCCTTCGGATATGATGGACGGCCGGGTGCTGGCCATCCGCCAGGCGCTGGATGCCAACGGGCTGCAAAACACGCCCATTTTGTCCTATGCAGTCAAATACGCCTCCTCTTTCTACGGCCCCTTCCGGGATGCGGCGGGCAGCGCCCCCAGCTTTGGCGACCGGAAGACCTATCAGATGGATTGCCACAACTGGAAAGAGGCGCTGAAAGAGGCGGCCACCGACGAGCAAGAAGGGGCGGACCTGCTGATGGTCAAGCCCGCCCTGGCCTATCTGGATGTGATCCGGGAGGTATCCCGCCACACCAATCTGCCCTTGGCGGCCTACAGCGTCAGCGGCGAATACGCCATGATCAAAGCGGCTGCGGCCCAGGGCTTGATCGATGAATACGGCGTGATGTGCGAGAGCGCGGTGTCCGTTTTCCGGGCGGGAGCCGACATTTTGATCACTTACTATGCCAAAGAATTGGCACAAGCCATGCGGAAGGGGGACATTGGTTGATGGGACGGTCAGAAGAACTGTTTGAACGGGCCAAGCGGGTCATGCCCGGCGGAGTCAACAGCCCGGTGCGTGCTTTCAACGCTGTGGGCGGCGCGCCCCGGTTCATCCAAAGGGCCAAAGGCGCCCGCATCACCGATGTGGATGGCGTCACTTACATCGATTATGTGGGCTCTTGGGGCCCCATGATCTTGGGCCACTGCGACCCGGTGGTCCAGCAGGCGGTGCAGCGCGCCATGGCCGACGGCCTGAGTTTTGGCGCCGCCACCCAGCGGGAAGTGGAGATGGCCGAGCTGATCTGCTCGGTGGTGGGCCCCATTGAAATGGTGCGCATGGTCAACAGCGGCACCGAGGCGGTCATGAGCGCCCTGCGTCTGGCCCGGGGCTTCACCGGGCGGGAAAAGCTCATCAAGTTTGCCGGCTGCTACCACGGCCACAGCGACAGCATGCTGGTCAAGGCGGGCTCCGGCGCGCTGACCAATGGCAACCCGGACAGCGCAGGTGTCACCCGGGGCGCAGCCCAAGACACTCTGCTGGCCCAATACAACGACCTGGATTCGGTGGAACAGCTGCTGGAGAGCAACCGGGGCCAGGTGGCGGCGGTCATCGTGGAACCGGTGGGAGCCAACATGGGCGTGGTGCCCCCGGCTCCCGGCTTTTTGCCCGGCCTGCGCCGCCTGTGCGATGCCCACGGTGCGCTGCTGATCTTCGATGAAGTGATCACCGGCTTCCGCCTGGCCCTGGGCGGCGCCATGGAGTATTTCGGGGTGGAGGCCGACCTGGTCACCTATGGCAAGATCATCGGCGCCGGCATGCCTGTGGGCGCTTATGGCGGCCGCCGGGAGATCATGGCCCACGTCTCCCCTTCGGGCAGCGTCTACCAGGCCGGCACCCTTTCGGGCAACCCGGTGGCCATGGCGGCCGGCATCGCCAACCTGACCCAGCTGCGGGATCACCCGGAGATCTACACCGCCATCAACCAAATGGCGGAAGCGCTGGCCCAGGGCCTGCGGCAAGCCCTGCCCGGCTGCACCGTCAACCAGGTGGGCAGCCTGGTGTGCCCCTTCTTCACCCCGGGCCCTGTGACGGATTTCGCCACGGCCCGGCAAAGTGACACCGGCCGCTATGCCGCCTATTTCAAGCACATGCTGTCCCAGGGCATCTACCTGGCCCCGGCCCAGTTTGAGGCCATGTTCGTCAGCGCGGCCCACACCATGGCGGATATCCAGCAGACCATCGAAGCTGCCAGCCGCCTGCCGCAGTCCTGACACCGCCGGAACATTTTACAGGCAACAAAAAAGGAGAGGGGATCCCTCTCCTTTTTTTCTGTTCATTGCCGGTAGAGCCGCTTGACCAGCACCGGGTTGATGGCCGAAAGCATGCTGTGTATGTTCTGTTCCACAAAAGCCGCCACTTCAAACAGCGAAAGCATGGCCGGACCATCGTGGCCCAGCAGGGTCACCTCGTCAAACAGCTGGCAGTCGATGCCCGTCACATCCACAAAGCTCTGGTCCATGCAGGTGCCCAAAAACCGGGTCTTTTGCCCATGTACCAACACCGGCCCCCCTTGGAGGGCCAGCGTGCGGTTGAGCCCCGCGCTGTATCCCACGTCGATGGTGGCTACTTTCGTGGGCTTTTCCGCCACAAAATGCCGCAGATAGCCCACGCTCTGCCCCGGGGCTACCTCTTTGATGTTGGTGATGAACGCCCGCCAAGTGGCCGGCTCTTCCACGCCCAGCGGGTTCTCCCGCCGGGCCAGGTTGCTGTACCCCAGGTACAGGCTGCCGCAGCGCACATGGGTGCCGTAGCTTTCCGGCAGCCAGACAGTGGCGCCGGTGTTGGCGGTGTGCACATATTGGGGCCGGATGCCCCGCCTGTATACCTGTTCCATGGCCTGCTGGAACAATGCCAGCTGCTGCCTGGCATAGGGGCTGCCCCACTGTGCCGCTGTGGCAAAATGGGTGAACACCCCCACGATCTCTAAATTGCCCGCCCCTTCGATGGCGTCCAGCAGCTCTTCCAGCGGAGGGCCCGGCTCCACCCCGATGCGTCCCAGGCCCGTCTCGATCTTCACATGGACTTTGCCCACTTTCCCCTGCTGCCGGCAAGCCTGGCTCAGCAATTCCACCGTCTGCCGGTTGAACACGGTCAGCTGCAGGTCGTAGCGGGGCCCATAGGGAATGGCGTGGGGCGGCAGGGCGCCCAGGATCATCAGGTCCGCATCCACCCCCGCCTGGCGGATCTGCATGGATTCCAGCACATGGGCGTTGGCGATCAGCTGGACGCCGCAGCGCTCTGCCAACAGCCGCGCCACCTCCACCGTGCCCAAGCCGTAGGCATTCCCCTTGACCACCGGTATGATCCCGTGTTTCGGCCCGATGTGGCGCCGCACCCGCTCCACATTGCGGGCAATGGCCCCCAGGTCCACTTCCAGATAGGAATTATAGTGCTCCAATTCTTCGGGTCTCGCGCGTCCCATGTGCGCCAGCTCCTTTCCAGGTATTGAGCGGCGCCATGCCGCAAGCTCCATGGGTGGCCGGGCCGCCCCTTCCCCTGCTACCAGGTGAAGGGGACTTCGCCCCAAATGGCCACACACTCCTCTTCCTCGCCATTGTTTTGCAAATGGTGCAGGACCGTGCTTTCAAAGTAGATGCTGTCGCCCGGGTAGAGCACATACTCGGCGGTCTCTGTGGTCACCCGCAGCGTGCCGGAGATGATGTAGCCGCACTCCGCCCCCTCGTGGGATGCCAGCACAGGCTCCTGCTCCTCTTCCCGGTGGAACACCACTTTGTACATCTCGATGCGGCGTTTGGGGTCGGGCGTCAGCAGATAATATTGGTTGCCCGAGCCCGACACCATCCGGTGCTCGCCGGCCCGCACCAAGGTCACCTTGTCCCGTTCCTCCTCCTCTTCAAAGAACACTGAGACTTTTTCCCCCAATGCGTTGCACAGTTTCCAAAACACATAAATGGAGGGCACGGTGGTATTGCGCTCGATCTGGCTGATCATCCCCGGGCTGACCCCGGCCTTTTCCGCCAGCATTGCAATGCTCATGCCCTTTTCTTTGCGGAACTTCTTGAATTTTGCGCCAAAATCAATGTTCATAGTATCCCCTTCGTTCTTTGCCCAAAGGGCTTTCCCCATGGGTGCCGGTCAAAATGTATATAGTCTCATATTAAACCAAGACAGTGGGAAAAGCAACCGGACCTTTGGGCCTGTCCTTCCGGCTGTCCGTCTTTCCTTTTGCTCCCTTTTGTGGTATACTGATAGGCCAGATCAAAAAAAGGAGTTGGGACCATGGAGGAGATTCTGCGCACCTCCCGCCTGTGGCTGCGGCCTCTGACCCCAGAGGATACCGACAGCCTGTGCCAGATCATGCAGGACCCGGAGGCCATGACCGCATACGAGCGCTGCTATTCCCGCCAAGAAGTGCAGCAATGGATCGCCCGCAACCAGAAACGGTACCAGACCGACGGGGCCGGCCTGTGGGCTGTGATCTTGACGGAATCCGGCATCCTCATCGGCCAATGCGGCCTGGTCTGGCAGCAGGAAGCCGGCATGGCCTTTTGGGAGGTGGGGTATCTGTTCAACCGCCAATATTGGCACCAAGGCTATGCCACCGAAGCGGCTATGGCCTGCCGGGACTATGCCTTTGCCCACCTGAAGGCCCCGGCGGTATACAGCATCATCAAACACAACAACCTGCCATCCCAGCGGGTGGCGGAGCGCTGCGGCATGACCCGCTGGCGCACCCTGCACTTTGGCGGCGCCAAGCTCCAGCTGCAAGACACCCTGCATTATTTATACCGGGTGGAAAACCCCGCCCAGCCCTAAAGGGCCGCCACACGCAAAGCCACTCTGCCTGTCGGCAGAGCGGCTTTGTTTTTTGCTTTTGTATCAGGCTGCTCCATATTCCTCGTAGCATACCCCGTTGACCCAATAGCCGGATTGCACCGGGTTCCCGGCCGCGTCATACAGTGTTCCTTCTCCGTTGAAGTTGTCGTTCCGGAATTGGCCCTGGTAGTAGCTGCCGTCGGCTTTGTAATAAGTCCCCCAGCCTTCAAAGTTGCCGTTGACCAGCGGTCCCTCATAGCGGCTGCCGTCCTGGAAGTAATAGACGCCCTGGCCGTGCATCATACCGTTTTGAAACTCACCTTCATAGCGGTCGCCGTTGGAAAACTGCAAAACGCCGTCCCCCTGGATCTTTCCGCTGACGAAGCTGCCCGTGTATGTGCTGCCGCTGTCTGCCTGGTAATAGACGCCTTGCCCCCAGGGCAGGCCCTCCACAAATTGGCCGTCGTAGTAATTGCCATCGGGCCACACGGCTTTGCCGTCGCCATCCGGCTTGCCGCCCACCATCTGGCCCGTGTAGCTCACCTGGGCCCCCATCATGGTGACGGTCTGATCCGTCACCGTGGTGCGCTCGGTGGCCAGCTGCTCCAACGTCAGGTTGAGATCCTGCTGCAAATAGGTCTTGGCGTCGTTGATGGGCACGGCGAAATTCAGGTTTTGCCCGGAAAGGGTGCCGGTGGTGATGCCCACGCACTCCCCTTTTTCATTGAGCAGCGCGCCGCCGCTGCTGCCCGACGAGATGGGCGCTGTGGTCTGTATGTAATTCTGCCCGTCCACCTGCCGGGAGACGGCGCTGATGATGCCGTTGGCAATGGTGTTTTCCAGCCCTTGAGGGCTGCCCAGCGTATAGACGGTCTCACCGCTGACCAGCGCGGAGGAATCCCCCAGTGGCAGGGTGGCCAGGCCCTGGGCGTCGATCTTCAGCACGGCCACATCCCGCGCTGCATCATAGGCCATGACTTTTTGCACATCATAGACCGCGCCGTCGGGGAACTTGACTTTGGCGGAATAGACGCCCTGTATCACATGGTAATTGGTCAGCAGCTTGCCGTTGGATTCCACCGCAAAGGCGCTGCCTGTGCCCAGCACTTGCCCTTGCTGGTCGTAGACTTCCACATAGCACACCGCAGGCGAACAGGTGTTGAAGATCTCTGTGGCAGAGAGGGCGCCGCCTGTCCCCGTCTGCTGGAGCGCGCGGCGCAGCCGGTCAAAGGTCACATAGGCCTGTTCCCGGGTGTAAAGGCCGGTGGGGGCAAAGGTGTTCGAACCGACGCCATTCATCACCCCTTGGCCGGTGACGAATTTCACTGCATTGATGGCATAGGGCATGATCCGGCTGGTGTCGCTGTAGGCCAGGTCCGTGCCGCCGGAGGAAAGCCCCAGCACTTTCGCCGTCTCATACAGCATTTTGGCCGCCTCTTGCCGGGTGATGTTGCCATTCGGCACAAAAGAGCCATCCTCATACCCGTTGACGATGCCCAGGGCGCTGCATTGCAGCACATAGAGGTCGCTGGTATCGGTAAAAGACTGGTCGGCCGTGCTCACCCCTTTGTCGCTGAGCACCTGGGCAATGGTCTGTTCCCGCGTCACTTCCACCAGCGCCACAGCCAGGCGGCAAAATTCCTGCCGGGTGATGGGCTGGTCATAGTCCCCCTGGAGATCCAGCGGCACCAAGCCGTTGCTGATGGCCTGCTGCACCTCGGCTTGGGCCCAGGAATGGGGCTGGGAGGCCGCTGCCTGGGCCCCCGCGGGCACCAGCAGCATACAGCACAACAGCACAGCCACCAGCCGTAGCGTTTTGGACTTTCTCATATGTTTCACCTCATCGTGTTTGCTGGTCTTCCGGCACGACAGCCCCGTTATGCCGGGCTTTTCGTCTCATCCTTCCCGGCCGCCGGGCATCTGTGCTCCCCCCTGCGGCCAGATGGCGCCAGGCCCCGGAGGGCTGGCCTTCCACCGTGGAAGAGGGGCGCAGCCCTGCTCCCGCAGCTGTCCTGCTACCCCCATTATACCATGGGCGCCAGGCCAGCACAAACAAATAAAGAGTGAACTTTTCGCAAAGGCCGGCAGGCTTGTGCCCCATTCGCCTGCAAAAGACAGGATGTGCGGCCTAGCGGTATATGCCTTCCAGTATCTCCACTGCCGCGGCCAGCGCGCCATGGTCGCAGTCCGGCAAGATCCGGTCTGCCGCCTGGCGGATCTCGGGCACCGCGTTTTCCGGTGCAAAGCTCATGTGGGCCGCAGCCAGCAATTCCTTGTCGTTGAAATTGTCGCCCATGGTGTACAGGTGTTCGGGAGCAATGCCGCAGTGAGCGCAGGCGATCCGGGCCCCCGTCCCCTTGTTGGCGCCGCCCCCCATCACCTCAAAAAAGTAAGGGGCGGAAAACTCCATGAAATACTGGCCGGTGTAGTGGCGGCGGCAATAGGCCTCCACTTCCTTCATCCGGGGCGGTTCCCCGGTCAGGTTGAATTTGACCCAGGGCTGGGGGATGTCCTCCAGGGCCCTCTCCTTGATCTCCAGGCGGATGAATGCAAAATGCTTGCGGGTCCGCTCGTTGATCTGGGCCACATATTCATCCTCTGCCAAGAACACCTCGACCCCCACATCGGGGAAGTGGGCCATGATGTCCCGGGCAAAAGCCATAGCGGCCTCGTGCTCCACCACCTGGACGCTCACCGGCGCATTCTGCTGGAAGTCGTAGACCACGGAACCGTTGAACAGCACTGCCGGCGCATTGAGCTGCAGCCTGGGCATAAAAAATTCCATGGCCCGCTTGACCCGGCCTGTGGCCACGGAAAACCGGCCGCCCTGCTCCATAAAGTAGCGGGCGGCCTGCACATTGGCCTCCCCCAGCTGGTGGTCGGTGCCCAGCAGCGTGCCGTCCATGTCCGACAAGATCATCACACCGTCAAATCGTCCCATTTTCGTCTCCTCCTATTCCTCTGGCCGCAGCCGGGCCAAAAAACCGGCAAAATCCGGCGGCAGCGGCGCTTCTACTGTCATCTGCCGGCCTGTGGCAGGGTGCACGAACGTCAGCCGCCGGGCATGCAGGCACTGGCGGCCCAGACCGGACCGGTCCGCCCGGCTGCCATAGACCGGGTCGCCGGCAATGGGGTGGCCGATGGAGGCCAGATGCACCCGGATCTGGTGAGTGCGTCCTGTCTCCAGCCGGCACTGCACATGGGTGTAGCCCTGGTAGCGGCCCAGCACCCGGTAATGGGTCACCGCCGGCCGGCCGCCAGGCACCACCGCCATTTTTTTGCGGTCTTTGGGGCTGCGGCCAATGGGCCCTTCTATGGTCCCCTGGTCTTGCCGCAGCCGCCCCAGGGCCACCGCCTCGTATTCCCGGTACAGCGTGTGGTCCGCCAGCTGGGCGGCCAGCGCCTGGTGGGCCCGGTCGTTCTTGGCCACGATCAGCAGGCCGCTGGTGTCTTTATCGATGCGGTGGACGATGCCGGGCCGCAATTCGCCCCCGATGCCGGATAGGGACGGGCCGCAATGGGCCAGCAGGGCGTTGACCAGCGTGCCATCCGGGTTGCCTGCCGCCGGGTGCACCACCATGCCCGCCGGCTTGTTGATGACGATCACATCTTCATCTTCCCACCGGATGTCCAGCGGGATCGGCTGGGCCACCGCCTGGGCCGGGGCCGGGTCCGGCAGGCAGACCTGGATCTGGTCCCCGGCCTTGATCTTGTCTTTTTTGTTCAGCGCTACGCCCCGGCGGGTCACAAGGCCTTGTTCCGCCAGGCGCTGGGCGGCGCTGCGGGAGATCTCCGGCAGGCAATCCGCCACAAAGGCGTCGCACCGCAGCCCTTCCTGCTCAGGCCCTGCGGTCAGTTGTCTGCTCTCCATCTGTTTTCCCTCCCGGCAAGCGGCCCTCTAAAAAGGCGAAGTAGATCACCAGCATCAGGCCCCCCAGCGTGATGAATACGTCGGCTACATTGAAAATGGCAAAATGGATGATCCGCAGGTCAAACAGATCCACCACATAACCCCGGAAGATCCGGTCGATCAGGTTGCCCAGGGCGCCGGCCACAATAAACAAGGCGGCCAGCCGGCCGAACCGGCCCCGTATGAGGCCCTGCTTGACCAAAATGGCCAGCAGCACCACCATCACCACCGTGGCCGCCACAAAAAACAGCCGGCGGCCCTCCAAAATGCTGAAAGCCGCCCCCCGGTTTTCCGCATAGGTCAGGTGGAACACGCCGGGGATCACCGGGATGGAGCCGCCTGGCCCCAGTGCTTGCACCGCCCACCACTTGACCAGTTGGTCTACCAGCACGATGGCGGCGGCCAGCAATAGATACAAAACCATAATTCAACTCCTGCCCGCCTGGCAGGCGGGTCTTTTCTCTATCGTTGTTTTTTCTTAAGATCCTTTGGCGGGCATCCCGCCTCTGGGCCTGTTCAGACCGCCTGGATCTGCCGGCCGCCCCACAGCATGGGGTCATGGCGGCGCAGCGCCTGCCGCGCCTGCTCGGGCACCCATTGCAGCGTGCCCAGCGGCCCGCCCAGGCACACCATGGCCGCAGCCAGTTCCGCAGCGGCGGCGGCATCCATGGCGTGCCACAGGGTGGCGCCCACCGCCACTTGGCCGTGGTTTTGCAGCAGCGCCACGTTGTTGCCCCCTGCCATGGCTTCCACTGCCCCTTGGCCCAGCGCTTCGGTGCCTGCCAAAGCAAAAGGCGCCACCGCCACCGGCTGGGAGCAATAGCAGCACAGTTCATGGTTGACCGGCGGGATCGGCCGGCCCAGGGCGGCAAGGGCGCAGCAATGGGGGCTGTGGCAATGGACCACGGCCCCGGCGGTGGGAAAAGCCCGGTAGAGCGCCAAATGCATCCGCCACTCGCTGGAGGGCGGGTAAGGCCCATCCACCACCTGGCCCTCCCGATCGATCACCGTGATCTCGGCGGCCGTCAAGCTTTCATAGGGCCGGGCGCTGGGCTTGATGGCCACCAGCCCCTGCTCCCGGTCAATGGCGCTCAGGTTGCCGCCGGTGTGCAGCGTCATGCCCTGGCGCACCAGTTCTTTTCCGTAAAAGGCCACTTCTTCCCGCAGCTGCTGCAGAACCATGGGCCTGCACTCCTTCCCTTTGGATGAAAAAGGCGGCGGATGTCCTCCATCCGCCGCGCCGTTTTCATTGCTTACTGTTTTTCCACCACGGAGGCGCAGCGTGCGCACAGGGTGGGGTGGCCGCTGTTTTGGCCCACTGTATGGTCGTGGATCCAGCAGCGCTCGCACTTTTCGCCGCCGGCCTCCTTGACCTCACAGCCTACGCCGGGCACGTTTTCACAGGGCTTGCCGCCCTCGCCTTCCACCACTTCCACATTGGAAACGATGAACAGGTTGGCCAGCAGGCCGGCCTGGGGAGCAAACTTTGCTGCCTGCTCTTTAGTGCAATGGAGCACCACGTCGGCTTCCAAAGGCTTGCCGATCACTTTGGCGGCACGGGCCGCTTCCAGCGCCAGGTTCACGTCGTCCCGCAGGGCGGTCAGCTCGTTCCACTGGGCCTGCTCTTCCTCGCTGAGGGCATAGGCGGTAAAGGGCTCGTTCATCTGGTTGAACATCACATGGTCGGCCACGGCGCCCTTGTGGTGGGGCATGGCCTGCCAGATCTCATCCGCCGTGTAGCACAGGATGGGGGCCAGCATGCGCACCATGGTATCCAAGATCAGGTACATGGCCGTCTGGGCGCTGCGGCGCTTGAGGCCGTCCCGCTCTTCGCAGTACAGGCGGTCTTTGATCACATCCAGGTAGAAGTTGGACAGCTCCACCACGCAGAAATTGTGCAGCGAATGGTGGACGATGTGGTATTCAAAATCTTCATACCCTTGCTTGACCCGCTCCATCAGCTGGTTGAGCCGGGTGATGGCCCACCGGTCCAGCGGCAGCATCTGCTCGGGCGGCACCAGGTTGTTGGGGTCGAAGCCATCCAGGTTGCCCAGGATATAGCGGGCCGTGTTGCGGATCTTCAGATACACCTGGGACAGCTGCTTGAAGATCTCGGGCGAGATGCGCACATCCACCCGGTAATCGCTGGAGGCCACCCACATCCGCAGGATGTCGGCGCCGTATTGGTCGATGACCTGCTGGGGGTCCACTGCGTTGCCCAAGGATTTGTGCATGGCCTTGCCTTCGCCATCCACCACCCAGCCATGGGTCAGCACAGTCTTATAGGGGGCGCCCTGGCCCTTGGCCGCCACGGCGGTCAACAGGGAGGATTGGAACCAGCCCCGGTATTGGTCCGCCCCTTCCAGATACAGGTCGGCAGGCCACTGCTGCTGGCCCCATTCCGGCTTCACGGTGTTCTCCAGCACGGCAAAGTGGGTGGAGCCGCTGTCAAACCAGCCGTCCAGCGTATCCAGCTCTTTGGTGAAGTGGACGCCGCCGCAGTGGGGGCAGCGGAAGCCCTCCGGCAGGATGTCTGCCGCTTCCTTTTCATACCAGGCATTGGAGCCGTGGGCGGCAAACAGGTCGGATACCGCCTGGATGCTCTCGTCGGTGCACACCGGCTTGCCGCACTCCTCGCAATAGAACACGGGGATGGGCAGGCCCCAGCGGCGCTGGCGGGAGATGCACCAATCGGCCCGCTCCCGCACCATGCTGGTGATGCGCTCGCCGCCCCAGGCCGGCAGCCAGGTGACGTTTTCGCAGGCCTTCACCGCCTCGTCTTTAAAGGCCTCCACCGAGCAGAACCATTGGGGCGTGGCGCGGAAGATGATGGGGTGCTTGCAGCGCCAGCAGTGGGGGTAGCTGTGGGTGAATTCCTCGCTGGCGAACAAAGCACCGGTCTGCTTCAGGTCTTCCAAAATGGCCCCGTTGCTCTCTTCGTAGTACAGCCCGGCGAATTTGCCGGCGTCTTCCGTCTGGTAGCCCCGGTCGTCCACGGGCACCACCATCTCCATGTTGTAGCGGCGGCAGGTGATGTAGTCGTCGGCGCCGAAACCGGGGGCGGTGTGCACACAGCCGGTGCCGCTGTCCATGGTGACATAATCGGCCAGCACCACCAGGCTCTGGCGGTCCAGGAAGGGGTGCTGGGCAGTCATATACTCGAACTCGCTGCCATCCATGCGGCGCACGATCTCATAGTGCTCGATGCCCGCCTGGGCCATGGTCTTGGCCAGCAGCGCTTCGGCGGTGATGTAGGTCTCCCCGTTCTCCGCCTTGGCCAGCACATAGCTCTCCCGGGGGTTCAAGGCGATGGCCAGGTTGCCCGGCAATGTCCAGGTGGTGGTGGTCCAGATGATGAAGTATGTGTTGTTCAGGTCGCAGCAATCCGCCAGCTTGCCTTTGTCATCGCTGACCCGGAACTTCACATAGATGGAAGTACAGGGGTCGTCCTGGTATTCGATCTCCGCTTCGGCCAGGGCTGTCTCGTCGTGGGGGCACCAATAGACAGGCTTGAGCCCCTTGTAGATGTAGCCTTTTTTGTACATCTCCCCAAAGACCTTGACTTCCATCGCCTCAAAGGCCGGGTCCATGGTCAGGTAGGGGTGCTCCCAATCGCCCAGCACGCCCAGGCGGATGAACTGGCTGCGCTGCTTGTTGACAAAGTCCATGGCAAATGCATGGCAGGCATCCCGGAATTCCGGAATGGTCATCTTTTTGCGGTCCAGCTTCTGCTTTTTGATGATGGCGCTCTCAATGGGCATGCCGTGGTTGTCCCACCCCGGGATATATGTCACGTTCCAGCCGCTCATCATCTTGTAGCGGTTGACGAAATCTTTGAGCACCTTGTTCATAGCGGTGCCCATGTGGATAAAGCCGTTGGAAAACGGCGGGCCGTCGTGCAGGGTATAGCGGGGCTTGTCTTTGTTCTGCTCCACCAGCTTCTGATACAGCCCTTCTTCCGTCCATTTCTTCAAAAATTCCGGCTCCCGCTTGGGCAGGCCGGCCCGCATGGGGAATTCCGTCTGGGGCAAATTCAGTGTCTTGTTATAGTCAGCCATGGGCTCTCATACACCTCTCCTGGTCGTTATTCGTCTTCGGTATGGTAATCTTTCCCGAATTTCAGATTTTCAAATTTGAAGTGGGGCTTCTCCTCCCCGGCAGCCGCCGGCGCCTGGGCGCTCAGGTCGGTCTCGAACACCCGGGTCTCCGACAGCATCGGGTCCCGTTTGTCCTGGGATGTGGGCACCCCCAGATCGGGCAGGTCCGACAGATCGGGGGGCTCAGGCATCTCGGGCAGGTTGGGCAGTTCCACCCCGGCCAAAGGGTCTGCCGCAGCCCCGTCCGCCGCGCCGGTGTAATCCGTCACCGGCTTTTGGTCGATGGCCTCAATGGCGGTGATGCTCTTTTTCAGCAGCTCGATCACCGTGCGGGCATAAGTGGCCGACACTTCCCGCGCCTCATCCAGCCGCTGCTGCTCTGCCTGAATGGCCTGCTGCATATCGGCCACACGGCCTTCTGCCTCGGCGTGGGCGTTGGCCAGCATGCGCTCCGCCTCGGCCCGGGCGGCGGCCATCATCTGCTCGCTTTCGCTCTGCGCTTTTTGAATGATCTCTTTGGAGGAGATCTGGGCTTGGTAGAGCGCTTTGCGCATCTCCTCATCCACGCTGCGGTATTCCTCGATCTTGTCCACCAGCACCTTCATCTTGTTCTTGAGCGTCATGTTCTCTTTGTACAGGGCTGTATAATCGGGGATGAGCGCATCCAAAAATTCATCGATGCCCGCCATATCGTAACCGCCGAACATGGCTTTTTCAAATTTTTTATTCTGCAATTCCTGCGGAGAGATCATATCTTTCACCCACCTTGTTTAGATTGAT
Organism: Candidatus Pseudobutyricicoccus lothianensis; assembly: GCA_904419295.1. Lineage (GTDB taxonomy): Bacteria > Bacillota > Clostridia > Oscillospirales > Butyricicoccaceae > Pseudobutyricicoccus > Pseudobutyricicoccus lothianensis. The sequence continues at coordinate 95,821 of CAJFRA010000003.1, read as the reverse complement.
TCTTCAGCTGCCTTTTTGGCCGGCAGCCCTTCTCTATCGTCTGAAAAGGCCGGGGTTTCCCGGCCTCGCTCTTGTGCCAATTTTCGCCAGGGCCTTTAGTACAGCATCATCTCCAGGGCGATCAGCAGCATATAGGCCAGCAGAAAACTGATGCTCAGCGGAAAATACCGCAGCGAGGGGAACAGTTTGTCCAGCAGGGCCTGAATGGGCATAATGATCGGCTCGGTGAGCATGTACACGAACTGGTACAGCTTGCTCCCCTGCACTTGGGGGAACCAGCTCATCACAGCCCGCACCAGCATGAGGACCTGCAGCAGGCTGACAAGCAGCAGCGCCGTGCTGCGGAACAAAGAAGATATGTAAGTCAACAGATGCCTCCCGCCTAAATGTAAAGGCCGTTGTTTTCCAGCTCGTCGATCAAATCGCCCATGATGTCTACGTTGTAAGGCGTGATGATGTAAGTGCTGGCCGCCACTTTTTTGATCTTGCCATCCAAGGCATAGGTGACGCCGCTGAGGAAATCCACCAGCCGGCGGGCCACCTCTTTGGCCGTCTCTTCCAGATTCAGCACCACGGTGCGCCGCTCCCGCAAATGGTCGGCGATCTCCGCCGCGTTGTCGAATTTTTCCGGCTTGACCAGCACCACGGAAAGCTGGGTCGTGGCGTGGATATTGACAACTTTATTATTTTGTCTGGCGGCGTAGGTGGCAGCGTCGTTGTTGGGCTCTTCTACCTTGCGCACAGGCCGGGGCGGTGCGAACTCTTCCAGCTCGTCATCGTCCTCATCGTCTCCCCGTGCCCACTGCTTCAAGTCATCAATAAAGCTCATCAATGTTCCTCCTTATACATACGCGGACCGTAGATCCCCGTGCCGATGCGCACCAGGGTGGAGCCCTCTGCGATCGCGTCGCAAAAATCCCGCGTCATACCCATGGATAGGCAGTCCATATAGGTATTATCGTATTTTTTCGACTTTATGTCAACGAAAAGTTGGCGCAAAGCCGAAAAATAGGGCCGGTTTTGCCCAGGTTTTTCCGAAATCGGAGGAATGGCCATCAACCCGCGCACCCGCAGGGCCGGCAGCTGGCACACTTGCTCCAGCAAAGGCTCCAGCTGCTCTGGCGCCACGCCGGATTTGCTCTGCTCCCCGGCCAGGTTGATCTCAATGAGGATATCTTGCACCAGCTCTTTTTTTTGGGCGATCCGGCTGATCTCCCGCGCCAGTTCCAAACTGTCCACCGAATGGATCAAAGCAGCCCGGCCCACCGTGTGCTTCACCTTGTTTTTTTGCAGGTGGCCGATCATGTGCACCGGCTTTGTGCCATAGGCGCCGGCCTCCTGTTTTTCCACCAGTTCCTGCACCCGGTTTTCGCCGAACAGATCGATGTCCAGCCCGGCGGAAAGCGCCACCGTCTGGGCGTCCTGTGTCTTGCTGGCAGCCAGCAGCAGGATGTCCTTTGGCTCCCGCCCTGCCTGGCGGGCCGCTTGCTCCATTTGCTGGCGCACGGCGGCCACTCGTTCTTCCATTGCCTGTTTCCGCTCATCCATCTCTACTTAACCACCTTTGTATTTTCGATGTCTTTGGCCTCTACCACCATTTTGTCATACAGGGTCAGCGTGCCTGCCTCCCCGGTGTCTTGGGCCACATAGTAGCTGTCTGTTTGGAAGATCCATTTGACTTCTTTGAACACCACCTGGGCGCCTTCCAGGCAATAGGCCCCCCAAGTCCCGTCCAGCTGGCGCAGGGCCTCTTTGGGCACCCGGATGCCGGTGTACGTGCCCAGCACGATATCCACCTGCTGATCCCGCGCGCCCAGCAGGTTGGCGTTCATATAGCCGCTTTGGAACACCGCCACATAGGCGCCTGTGCTGTCTTGGTGCACGTCGTAGACCTGGGCGTCCACGTCTTCGGCCAGCAATTCTGGGAACCGGAGCGTCACCTGGCTCAGGTCCTTCAGGTCCTTGGCCTGGTCTTCGTCCACCGTCACGGCAAAGAACCAGCCGTAATCATCCACCACTTTGCCAATGGCCCCATCCGCCGCCGGCTGCTGCCCTTGGGCGTCTTTGATCTGCTGGGCCGAAAGCTCGGTCAAGCCGTCTACCGTCAAAGTCTGTTCCAGCCCATCGGTGCTGCCCACAAAATAGCCTGCCTGCTGGCTGGTCACCGTCTGGCCCCCTGTGATCTGGCTGTCTACGCTGGCTTTCTGCTCCTGCAGCTGGCTGAGGATGCTCTGGTAATCGGTCTCCCCCTGCTGGGCCACGCCCCGCTGGATGATCATCGCATCCAGCTTGGAGGCATACTCTTCGGCCTGGCTCACCAGGCCCCGGTCCAGCTTGTCCCCCATTTTGATCAGGTTCATCTTGATGAGGGAATCCAGCTTGACGCTGTCGGAGCCATCGGCCATATGGGTAAAGGCGTAATTGACGCTGTCGATCTCTTCGGCCAGCGCCACCGATTCCCGGTACAGCGCCAGCTGATTTTCATCGCTGAAAAAGCGGGCGATCTGCTGGCCTTTGCTCACTTTTTCCCCATCGGACGCCAGGAATTCCACAGTGCCGCCCTGTGCCTGGGCATACACCGGCGTCTCCCGGCGCACAAAAACGCCGCTGGTGGAGATCTTGTCTTCCGCCGTCACTTCCACGGCGTCTGCTGTCACGATCCTTTGGCTCAGGTTGGTGGTGACCTGGTAGCCCATGTACACCAGCACCACCAGCACCACTGCAATCGCGCCTATGTAGGAAAAAAAGGTCTTTCGCTTCATGATGGGCCTCCTGCCCCTGGGTCTTTATTCGTTCTCTTCGCTGCCGTTTCCTTCCTCCCGGTTGGGGTGGTAGTTGACTGTGCGCTGGGGGACGATGGTGGAGATCGCCGATTTGTAGATCAGGTGCTGTATGCCCTCGTTGACCACCAGCACGGTGAAATCATCGTAGGATTCGATGACGCCCCTTTGCTGGAACCCGTTGACCAGGAAGAGCGTCACCGGGATGTGGTTCACCCGGGCCGTGTTCAAAAAGGAGTCCTGCAAAAAGGATTTGTTGTTCGATGTCATAAGTGTGACCCTCCGTTCATATAATTATATATTTTGGCGATTGGCGCCATAGCTATCTTAAAGCCCACTGCCTGACACAATTTGTCGATTCTCGCCCCAGCTGTTCAAACCCTGCCTCATCGCCGTAGCACAGCCAGCGGATGCCCTCCACATGGCGGAACCAGGTGAGCTGCCGTTTGGCGTATTGGCGGCTTTTCTGCCGGATCTGGTCGGCGGCCTCTTCCAGCGTGCACTGGCCTTGCAAATAGCCCACCATCTCTTTGTACCCAATGGCCTGGCCCGCCGTGCCTTGGAGCCACCCCTGCTGCCACAGCTGCCGCACTTCCTCCACCAGCCCTTGTTCCAGCATGGCTGTCACCCGGCGGTTGATCCTGTCGTAGAGCAGCTGCCTGGGCTGGGGGCTCAGCCCCAGCCACAGGGCCTCGTAGCGAGGCGGCAGCGCCTTCGTCCGCCGGTTGTGCTCCGAGATGGTCTCACCGGTGGCCCGCCACACTTCCAGCGCCCGCAGCACCCGTTTTTTGTCGTTGGGGTGGATGCGGCCGGCGCTCTCCGGGTCCACTTGCTGGAGCTCGCGCCACAGCGGGGCCGGGTCCTGCTGCCACAGTTCTTCCAGCTGCCGGCGCAGAGCCGTCTGCTGCCCCCCTTGGGAAAAGCCGTGGCCCCGGACCAAAGCTTCGATATAAAGCCCGGTGCCGCCGCAGACGATGGGCAGCTTGCCTCTGGCCAGGATGTCGTCTACACACTGGGCGGCCTGCTGGGCGTAGCGGGAGACGGAGTATTGCGCCCCCGGTTCCACCACGTCGATCATGTGGTGGGGGGCCTGGGCCTGTTCCCAGGCTGTCGGCTTGGCCGTGCCGATGTCCAGCCGCTTGTAGATCTGCATGGAATCGGCAGAGACGATCTCCCCATCCAGCGCCTGGGCCAGCCGGATGGCCAGGGCGGTCTTTCCGGAGGCGGTGGGGCCCGCCACGATCACCAGCCGCCCCATCAGACGATCCTCTTGAAACATTTTTCGATCTCCGCCCGGCTCATGGAAAACAGCACCGGCCGGCCGTGGGGGCAGGAACGGACCTGTGGATCGGCCAAAATGGCGGCCACAAAGCCTTTCCGCTCGCTTTCATCTGTAAATGTTCCAGCCTTTACAGCCGCTTTGCAGGCAACGCTTTTCACGATATCGTCGTAGGCTTCTGCCTGGGCCTTCTTTCCCTGGAGCAGTTTGTCCGCGATGTCCGACAGCACGAAGCCGATGTCTTCGGGTCGCAGGTACATGGGCACTTGCCGCACGATCACCGCCCCTTCGCCAAAGTCCTCCACCTGGAACCCGGCTTGCTCCAGCTGGCTGCTCTGCTCCAGCAGCGCGTTCTTTTCCGGCCGGCTCAGGGTGACGGTCTCCGGCGCCAGCAGTGTCTGGCCCGCCGTGCCGCCTGCCTGGTCCCGCAGCTTGTTGTAGATCATCCGTTCATGGGCGGCATGTTTGTCGATCATCACCAGGTTTTCCTCCACCTGCACCAGCAGATAGGTGGCGAACACCTCGCCGATGACCCGGAAATCGGGAACAGCGCCGCCCGGAGCAGATGGAGCGGGCGCCTTCCCCTGTTCCGTCGCCGCCTTTTCCGGCGCCTGCGGTGTGGGGGCAGGCGATGTGGGGACAGGCGGCGCGCCTGTGATCACGCTCTCCATCTCCAGGCTCTCCTCGGGGGTGATCTCCACTTCAATGCCCCGGGCCCAGCTGCGCGGGGCGGCAGTTGGCCTGTCCGGCACGGCTGCAGGCGGGGAGAGCGGCGCGGCCGGTTGCTCTGCTTCCACCCTGCCGGGCGCGCTTTTGGTCTGATAGGGCGCCAGGGATTCCTGGGCCAAAGAGACGGGCGCGGCTTGCTCCGGAAAGGTGAAGGCCTTGGTGCGGTAGGCCGGCCGGGCAGCTTGTACAGGCTGGTATTCCCCGGTGGAAGGGCGGGCCGCCGGGGTAGCTTCTTCCTCTTCCCGGGCAGCGGGGGCCACCGGGTCCAGGCCGTCCAGCGCTGCTGTGATGAACTGGTATACCGCGCTGAACACCTCCCGCTCATGGGAAAATTTGACCTCCAGCTTGGCCGGGTGCACGTTGACATCCACGGCGCCGGTGTTGACCCGCAGGTCCAAAAAGCAGGCCGGATAACGGCCGCCGGTCAAGCGGCCATGGTATGCCTGTTCCACTGCTGCGCTCAGCAGTTTGGAGCGGATGAACCGGCCGTTGACAAAGAAGTTCTGCATGGACCGGTTGGCCCGGGAGTAGGTGGGGCGGGTCACATAGCCCCCTACCTGCACATCCCGCTGGGAGCCGCTGAGGGCCGTCAGTTCCCGGGTAAAATCCTTGCCGTAAATGGCGTAGATCACCGAAAACATGCTGCCGTCCCCCGGCGTATACAGCCCTTCTTTGCCGTCTTTGATGAATTTGACCGCCAATTCCGGGTGGGCCAGCGCCACGTGTTCCACCGACGCCTCCACATAGGAAGCCTCGGTGGAATCCTTCTTCAAAAATTTCATCCGGGCCGGGGTGTTAAAAAACAGGTCTTTGATCAGGATGGTGGTGCCGTCCGGGCAGCCTGTCTCCTCCTCTTCCAGCACCTGCCCCCCTTCCAGCACCAGATGGGTGCCCAGCGGGCTGTGGGCCGTTTTGGTGAACAGATCCACCCGGGAGACGGCGGCGATGGCCGCCAGGGCCTCGCCCCGGAAGCCCAGGGTGCCGATGGCGTCCAGATCGGCTTGGCCCCGGATCTTGCTGGTGGCGTGGCGCAAAAAGGCGGTGCGGGCGTCTTCCGGCTCCATGCCGCAGCCGTCATCCGTCACCCGCAGATAGGTGACGCCGCCGTTGCGGATCTCCACCGTCACAGCCCGCGCGCCGGCGTCGATGGCGTTTTCCATCAGCTCTTTCACCACCGAAGCCGGCCGTTCCACCACTTCGCCGGCAGCGATCATATTGGCTACCTGAGGGGGCAGCACTGCGATTTTTGCCATGGGCTCAGCCCTCCTTTGCCTGCTTGCACAATTCATACAGAAGCCCCAGCGCCTCGATGGGGCTCAAGGTGTCGGGCGACAGCTTGCGCAGCCGCTCCACCACGGCGATGCCCGCCACAGCCCCCAGGGAGAGCTGGTCTTCCACCTGGGGCGCCGGGCCGGCAGGCCCGGGGACAGGCGCCGCGGTCTCGATCTCCTTGAGCACCGCTTTGGCCCGGCGGATCACGCTGGCCGGCAGGCCTGCCAGCTTGGCCACTTCAATGCCATAGCTGTCGTCTGCCCCGCCGGGCACGATCTTGCGGAGGAAGGTGATGTCATCCCCCCGCTTTTTGACGGCGATGTTGTAATTCTTCACCCCGTCCAACAGGGTCTCCAGCTCAGAGAGCTCGTGGTAATGGGTGGCGAACAGCGTCTTGGCGCCCAAGGTGCGCTTGTCCGCCACATATTCCAGCACGGCCCGGGCAATGGCCATGCCGTCAAACGTGGAAGTGCCCCGGCCGATCTCATCCAAGATCAGCAGGCTCTTGGCCGTGGCATTTTTCAAGATCTCTGCCACTTCGCTCATCTCCACCATGAAAGTGGACTGGCCTGCCGCCAGGTCGTCGGAGGCGCCCACCCGGGTGAACACCTGGTCGCACACGCCGATGTGGGCGCTTTTGGCGGGGACGAAGCTGCCGCATTGGGCCATGATGACGATCAGCGCCACTTGGCGCATATAGGTGGATTTGCCCGCCATATTGGGGCCCGTGATGATGGCCACCCGGTTTTCCCCGCAATCCATCACGGTGTCATTGGGCACGAACAAGCTGTCTTTCAGCACCCGCTCCACCACCGGGTGGCGGCCGTCCCGGATCTCCAGCCGGTCGGAATAATCCACTTGCGGCATCACATAGCCCTGCCGCTCCGCCGCCGTGGCAAAGGAGCACAGGGTATCCAGGGCGGCGATGGCCTGGGCGGTGCGCTGGATCCGGTCTGCCGCCGCGGCCACCTGGTCCCGCACCTGGCAGAACAGCTGGTATTCCAAAGCGGTGACCCGCTCCCCTGCCGAAAGCATCTGCCCTTCCAGCTCCTTGAGCTCCTGGGTGATGAAACGCTCGCAGTTGGTCAGGGTCTGTTTGCGGATGTAGGTAGCCGGCGCCTGACCGGCGTAGGATTTGGAGATCTCGATGTAATAGCCGAATACTTTGTTGTACCCCACTTTCAGCTTGGGGATGCCCGTGCGCTCCCGCTCCTGCTGCTCGATGGCGGCCAGGCTGCTCTTGCCGCCCTCCATCAGATCCCGCAGCTGGTCCACTTCCGGGCTGAAGCCCCGGCGGATCATGCCCCCTTCCCGCACGGAAAAGGGGGGCTGCTCTTCGATGGCCCGGTCGATCAGCTGGGCCACGTCGGCCAGCGGATCGATCTGCTGGCACAGCTCCGCCAGGTACTGGCTGCAAAAGCCATCCAGCGCCCCTTTGAGGGCTGGCAGGTGCCGGCAAGTCTGCTCCAGGGCCCGCAGATCCCGGCAGTTGGCCGAACCGTAGACGATCCGCCCGATGAGGCGCTCCATGTCCAGCACGCCCTGGAGGCCTTCCAAGATGCCATCCCGCCCCGGGCGGTTTTTCAGCAGGGCCTCCACCGCGTTTTGCCGCAGGTTGATCTGGGAGACGTTGACCAGAGGCTTTTCCAGCCACTGGCGGATGCACCGGCCTCCCATGGCTGTTTTGGTGTGGTCCAGCACCCACAGCAGGCTGCCCCGCTTGCCCCCGGAACGCATCACTTGGCACAGCTCCAGGTTCCTCCGGGCGCCCGGGTCCAATTTCATATATTGGGCCTGGGCGTACACTTCCAGCTGTTTGATGTGTTTCAGGTCATTTTTCTGGGTCTCATGCAGATAGGCCAGCAGCCCGCCCACGGCCTGGAGCATCTGGGGCCGCTGGGCACATTCCTCCTCCAGCCCGCCGGACAGGTCGAAATGGCGGGCGGCCATCTGCCGGGCGGCCTCGGGCAGAAAAGTCCGTTCTGCCGCGTGCTCCACATGGCACCCCAGCCGGGCCTTCAGGAATTCCACCAGCTTCTCGTCGCTGTAAGCCCCGTCGGACAGCACTGCCTCGCTGGGCTCGAACCGGGCCAGCTCGCTCTGCAGGCTGGCAGAGGGGTCTTTTTCATCGATCTGGGTGGCCTGCATCTGGCCGGTGGACATGTCGCAAAAGGCGATGCCCGCCCCGGCGCTGTCTTGGTAGATGCCGCAGATGAAGTTGTTCCGGGTCTCTTCCAGCATGTTGCTCTCGATGACCGTGCCCGGCGTGATCATGCGGATCACATCCCGCTTCACCAGCCCCTTGGCCGTGGCCGGGTCTTCCATCTGTTCGCAGATGGCCACTTTGTAGCCTTTGGCGATCAATTTGGCAATGTAGCTGTCCGCACTGTGGAAGGGCACGCCGCACATGGGGGCCCGCTCTTCCAGCCCGCAATCCCGGCCGGTGAGCACCAGCTCCAGTTCCTGGGAGGCCACTTTGGCGTCGTCGAAAAACATCTCGTAAAAATCGCCCAGCCGGTAAAACAGGATGCTGTCTTTGTTCTGCTCCTTGATCTGCATGTACTGCTGCATCATCGGGGTCAATTCCGCCATGGTACCGCCCCTCCTCACTGGGCTTGCACGGCCCCAAACAGGGCCCAGGTGGTGTGTTTTTCAATTTTGGCTTCCACAAACCGGCCCACCAGGGCCGGGTCGCCCTTGAGCCGCACCAGCTTTTGCCCCTGGGTGCGGGCGGTCAGCGGGTATTCCGGGTCATCGCCCAGGCCATCCACCAGCACCCGCATGGTCTGGCCCACGCAGGCGGCGTTCCGCCGGTTGGAGATCTGGTTCTGCACCTGCAGCAGCTGCTCAAAGCGGCGCTTTTTCTCCTCCATGGGGGTGTGGTCTTCGATGCGGGCGGCCACCGTGCCCTCCCGCCGGGAGTAGATGAAGGTGAACAGGTTGTCAAACTCCACTTGCTCCACCAGGGAGATGGTCTGCTGGAATTCCTCTTCCGTCTCATTGGGGAAGCCCACGATCACGTCGCTGGTCAGCGAGAGCGAAGGCATATACCGGCGGGCCAGCGCCACTTGGGCCAGGTACTGCTCCCGGTCATAGGAGCGGTTCATGGCTTTGAGCACCCGGCTGCTGCCCGATTGGAAGGGCAGGTGCAGATGCTTTGCCACTTTGTCGCACTCCGCCATGGTGGCAAACAGCTTTTCCGAAGCGTCTTTTGGGTGGCTGGTCATAAACCGCAGCACAAAATCGCCGGGCACCTGGCTGAGCATGCGCAGCAGGTCGGCAAAATCACAATCGAAATCGCAGCCCCGGCCATAGGAGTTCACGTTTTGCCCCAGCAATGTGATGTCTTTATATCCCTGGCGCACCAGCTCTTCCAGCTCGGCCCGCACCGCTTCGGGCCGCCGGCTGCGCTCCCTGCCCCGCACATAGGGGACGATGCAATAGGTGCAGAAGTTGTTGCACCCGTACATGATGGGCAGCCAGGCCTTCACCTGCCGGTCCCGGTTGGGGGTGACGCCCTCCACGATCACCCCTTCCTCGTCGCCGGAGATATCGAATACCCGTTTGTCGCCCGAGAGCCGCTGCCACAGCAGTTCGGGGAATTTATAGAGCACATGGGTGCCGAACAAAAGGTCCACCACCGGAAAGCTCTTTTTCACTTTGTCCCGCACATGGGACTGCTGGGCCATGCAGCCGCACATCGCCACCACCAAGCCCGGGTGCCGCCGCTTCACATGGGTCAGAGCCCCCACATTGCCGAACACCCGCTGCTCGGCGTGTTCCCGTATGGCACAGGTGTTCAGCAAGATCAAATCGGCTTTTTCCGGGTCATCGGTAAAGCCAAAGCCCATATCCACCAGCATGCCCCGCAGCAGCTCGGTATCCGCCTCGTTCTGCTGGCAGCCGTATGTGTCTGTCAAAGCCAGATGCTGGCGGTCCAGCCTGGCCATATAAAACTGGCGCACCTGCTGGGCAAATCCCTGCTGGCGGTCCAGCTCTTCTTCTGAAATTGTCACAGGTCCCTTTTTCATGAAGTACCTCCGGTCCTTTTCACGTTGATATATAACTATATCACTTTTCCCGTTTTTTCGCAATCTTTCGCTTTGCTGGAAAGGCAGAAGGCTGGCGATCTTTCTTTCACCTCAAAAGCGGCGGCACAAAAAAGAGAGGGGCGCGCCCCTCTCCTTTTTTCTCGATTCACTGCAATACAAAAGCGCCGTTGCGGAACCCGATGGTGCTGTATTCCACACCGGTCTGCTGCAAGACTTGGTTGACTGTTTGGGATATGCCCTGGCAAAGGTCCTGGGGCAGCATCCCCGGGTCCAGTTCCGTGCCGTTGACCCGCAGCGCCGCAGGCGAAAGCTGGATCTTGCCGCTCTCGCCACCTGTGCAGCGAAAAGCCACCACCAAAGGCGCCTGTTTGGGCAGCATGGAAAGGAACAGATTCCCTTTGAGCCCCATATTGACCCCGCAGCGCTGCAGATAGTCCCGAAAGCCATCCCGGTCTGCCGTGGCGGCTACGGCCACCAGCCCGTTGCCGCTGATCGCCACCCGCACATTTTCCACAGGCAGATCGGCCGGCAGCATTTTTTTCAGCATGCCGGCCGCGTATTCTTCTGTGATGAGCGTTTCGCCCATACCCTGCATTCCTCCTTCGCCCTGCTGTGTTGTCATCTGGTCCATCCGGGGCCGGTGGATCTCTGTCTGCTGCCCGGCATTTTGCTTGTTTTGAAAAAAGATGCTGCCGATCAGCACAGCACAGGTGATCAGGCAGGCGATGCACACGGCCACATACAGCCGCCCTCTTGTTTTTTCCGACACGTCATCTCCCTCCCAGCTTGCTCCATTCTATGCGGTGCCGGGCGAAAGTAGACCGCTCTCCCAAGGCAAAACAAAAAGCAGCCGGGCATGGCGCCTGCGGCTGCTTGGTGTCTTTATGTCATTGGGGCGTTAGAAGTAACGGCGCCCTTTGCCCTCTTCTTCCAGATCCACGTTATAGGGGGCGATCAGAAAAGTGCCGGCGGCGATCTGAGAGATGTGGCCATCTCTTGCATAGGCGGCGCCGCTGATGAAATCGATCATCCGGCGGGACAGATCCACCGGCGTATGCTGCAAATTGAGCACGACGGTGTGCCCTTCCCGCAGGTGGTCCACCACCACGCTGGAATCGTCAAACTGGTTGCTCTTCATCACCACCACTTGATGGGCGATCTCCCGTTTGGGTTCCTGCACCGGCGTCTCCCGCTGGATGGGCCGGGCCTGCAAAGCACGGTTGTCCTCTTCTCCGTAATACTCGTCGTATTCTTCGTAATCGTCTTCGTCGCCGTATCCCATAAAGGCTTTGATCTTTTCTAGCACTTTGCCATTCCTCCGTTGCTTCCACGTCCCGCCAAGGCGGTTTGTCCTTGCCGCATGGTTCTTTCCTGCATTTGATTATATCGCAGATCCACTGGTTTGACAAGGCGTAATTTCCCGTTTCCGGGCAGATTTCCAGCAAAAGTTTCTGCATTTGCCGGCAGGAAGCCCTATTTTGCTGTGCATTTTCCCAAAAAGTCCGGCGGGATGGGTTCCGGGGACAGCAGGGCATACACCAGCAGGTAATAGGCGGGCAGCCTCTCCCCCGCCCACAGCATAGGGCAGCCCAGCAGCTGGTCCGCCATGCCGGCCACGTCGAACCCGATGGATTCCAGCGACAGGCGCATGCGCTCCGGGTGGCGGCAGGGCTGGCTGGGGCGCGTACACTGCCGGCACAACCGGCAACTGCCCCCGTATAGGGCCAGGGAGCCCGGATGTGCCGCCTCGGCCTGCCACAGGCGGCTGTCCCACGCTTGCCGCACTTGGTCCAGGGCCTGCTCCGTCACCTGCCGCACGGCCGCCTTGCCCTGGGTCTGCTCCAAAGTGGGCCGGTCGAAGCGCACTTGGACCCCTACCAGGGCACACCAGGGATAGCGGTCCAACGCCGGCGCTTCCCCCTGCCCATAGGGCGGGCAGCACCACATTGCCCCATACCGGTGGCAGTCTTTGCAATAGGCCAGGAATTTGGGCGGGTCATAAAACCCTGCCAGCTGTTCCCGCGTGACGATCCGCTGCAAGATGCGCTGTTCCGCCACGGCTCAGCCCTCTGCTTTGTCTTCTTTTTTCCGGGTCAGTTCCACGATATCGCCAAACCGGCTCATGATATAGCCGTAATTGTCCCGCTTGTGGGGCACCATGCAGTTGCTGCAATCTTTGACGCCCCCGTAGGCATAGGTGAAATTGCCGCCGCATTTGTCGCCCAGCGCATACAGGGGGCAGTAGCAGAACAGGCAGTTGAAGTTGTCTGGGTCATCGGTCTTGTGGCAAGGGAAAAATTCGCAATTTTTGTGGCTGAAAAAAGAATACTGGGTGCCGCGCCACAGGCCGTTGTCCTCATACAGGTCGGGGATCTCTTTGAGAATATCTTTTTCTTCCATGGAGCAATTCTCCTTTCCATCTTTCCAGTTTTTATCTTTATGCCGGCACCGGGCCAGCCGTCTGCCGCTTTTTTCCGTGCTGCGCAGCCGCCCCTTCCCAGGGCTGCTTCCGGTTCCAGTATACCCCCTTCCCCGTCCGCCGTCAATCGCCGGAAAGAGGGCCGCCCCGACAGGCAAAACCCCCGCAGCGTCCGCAGGCGCCGTGGGGGTCTATGGTGCTTCCGGTCATTCCGCTGTCTGCTGCAGCGCCATCCGCCGGCGCAGCCAGCCGCCCTTCCAATAATAGAGGACGAACAAGACGGATGTGATGATCCAGGTGATGGGGTAGCTGACGATCAGGGTGGAAAACGTGCGGTGCAGCGGCAGGACCGCAAAGATCCACACCACCCGCAGCACGCAGACGCCGCCGCAGGTGATGAGCATGGGGATCAGCGAATCCCCGGTGCCCCGGATGGCGCCGGACAAGATCTCGATGCACACAAAAGTGATGTACCAGGGGGCCAGCTGCCGCATGATGGACACCCCTTCCTGCAGCACGGCGGCATCGGTGCTGAACAGGCTGATGAGGGGCGAGGCGAAGACACAGAACAGCACGCTGGTCACGATGGTGGTGCCCGCCGCCATCAGCATGCACACTTTGACGCTCTTGTGCATGCGTCCATACTCCCGGGCGCCGAAGTTTTGCCCTACGAAGGTGGTGATGGCCACGCCGTAAGCGCCCAGGATCATCCAGAAAAAGCCGTCCACTTTCCCCTGGGCCGTCCACGCCGCGATGGTATCGGTGCCAAAGGAGTTGACGCAGGACTGGATGAGGATGTTGGAAATGGAATACATATCCGCCTGGATGCCGGCCGGCAGGCCGATCTTGATGATGTTTTTCAAAATGGGGGCGGTAAAGCGGATCTCCCGCAGTTTCAATTGATAGGCCCCTTCTTTGCGCAGCGCCAGCACGATCAGCACGGCGCTGACCACCTGGGAGATCACAGTGGCCAGGGCGACGCCCACCACCTGCCAGCCGAACACCACCACGAACAGCAGGTCCAGCACGATGTTGGTCAGGCAGGCGCTGATGAGGAAGTACAGAGGGCGCCGGGTGTCGCCCATGGCCCGCAGGATGCCCGCGCCGATGTTATAGATGAAGCTGGCAATGGTGCCGCAAAAGTAAATGCGCAGATAGGTCAGGGCATACCCCATGATATCCCCCGGCGTCCCCATGGCTGCAAGGGCCGCCCGGGAAAAGGCCACGCCGATGACCATGATGAACGCGCCGGCCACAATGGCCAAAGCGATGGAGGTATGGATAGACCGGCCCACTTCTTCGTGCTGGCGGGCGCCGTAATACTGGGCGATGACAACAGTGGCGCCCGATGCGATGCCCACGAACATATTCACCAAAAAGTTGATGAGCACGCTGGTGGTGCCGCCTACAGCGGCCAAGGCTTCTTTTCCCACGAATTGGCCGACGATCATGGCGTCTGCCGTATTGTAGAGCTGCTGAAAAAATGTGCCCAGCAAAATGGGGAAAAAGAAATAGAGCAGCTGTTTCCAGATCACCCCTTGGGTGATGCGGTTTTCCATTGCGGTCTCGGTCATAGGCCTTTGTTCCTCCCACTCTTCTTGTGATTCCGGCGATTGCCTGAGCCCCATTATATCCGGCCTGCAAAAGGGCTGTCAAGGTGTTTTGCTTGCATGCTGCCGCCAATCTTTTGCCATGCTTTGGGGCGGGTTTCTGTATGCTTTGACAACAGACTGCCGCGCCGCCCCATGGTGCGTTTCGGCCGCCCGGCCTCCCCTGCAAAAGTTTTACTGCATCTTGGCTCCCGGGCCGCAAAAAGAAATGTGCCCTATAGCGGACTCCCCCTGCCCGGCCGCAGACGGCAAAAGACCGGCCCCGCCAGCCCATCGGCTGCGCGGGACCGGCCTGCCAAACCGATCCAGTCTTCTGTTTACACTTTGATCTTGGCTTCGCCGGCGTGCACCGCCTGGTAGCGGTCCAGCACAGGCTGCACACAGTTCTTCAAAAAGTCTTCGGTCTGCATGGCGGCGCAGCCGGTGTATTTTTCCGGCGACAGGATGCCTTGCAGCTCCTCTTCCGTCACCCCGAACATGGGGTCTGCCGCGATGCGGGCGATCAGGTCGTTCTGGCCGCCCTCCATCTTCACTTGGCGTGCCGCCGCCATGGAGTGCTCCCGGATGCGCTCGTGGAGCTCCTGCCGGTCGCCGCCCCGGCGCACCGCATCCATCATGATGTTTTCCGTGGCCATAAAAGGCAGCTCTTCCCGCAGGTGCTTTTCGATCATCTTGGGATATACCACCAGGCCCTCGGAAACATTGAGGTACAGGTTCAAAATGGCGTCGCAGCACAAAAAGCCCTCTGCAATGCTCAGGCGCTTGTTGGCGCTGTCGTCCAGGGTGCGCTCAAACCACTGGGTGGCCGCCGTGATGGCCGGGTTCAGCGAATCGATCATCAGGTAGCGGGCCAGGGCGGCCATGCGCTCGCACCGCATGGGGTTGCGCTTGTAGGCCATGGCCGAAGAGCCGATCTGGTTCTTCTCAAAGGGCTCTTCCATCTCTTTCATGTGCTGCAGCAGGCGCATATCGTTGCTGAATTTGGCGGCGCTCTGGGCGATCTGGGCCAGCACGCTCAGCACCCGGAAATCCACCTTGCGGGAATAGGTCTGGCCCGAGACCGGCACGCAGCCCTCGAAGCCCATTTTTTTGGCGATGATGCCGTCCAGCTGGCGCACTTTGCCGTAATCGTTGTCGAACAGCTCCAAGAAGCTGGCCTGGGTGCCGGTGGTGCCCTTGCTGCCCAGCAGCTTCAGGTCATCGATGGCCCGCTGGGTGTCTTCGATGTCCATCAGCAGGTCATTAATCCACAAAGTGGCGCGCTTGCCCACGGTGGTGGGCTGGGCGGGCTGGTAATGGGTGTAGCCCAGGGTGGGCATGGCCTTGTACTCCTCGGCGAACCGGCTCAGGCGCCGCAGCACCTCCACCAGTTTGGAAAGCACCAGCTGGAGCCCTTCCCGCATGATGATCACATCGGTGTTATCGCCCACATAGCAGGAGGTGGCGCCCAGGTGGATGATGGGCCGGGCCGTGGGGCAGCACTCCCCATAGGTGTGCACATGGGCCATCACATCGTGGCGGAATTTGGCTTCGTATTCCGCCGCCTTCTCAAAGTCGATGTCTTCCACATGGGCCTTCATCTCATCGATCTGCTGCTGGCTGATCTCCAGCCCCAGCTCCCGCTCGGCCTCAGCCAGGGCGATCCACAGGCGGCGCCAGGTGGAGAATTTTTTCTGGGAGGAGAACAAAAATTTCATCTCGTCGCTGGCATAGCGGGAATTCAGCGGCGTTTCATAGGTGCGGTTGTCGTTCAAATCCATCTACCTCTTTTCCGTCAAATCATTGCCTTCGTCTCATTTATTCTACACAAAAGGCCAAAGCCTTGCAAGCTTTTCCTACCGGCCAGCCGACCCGGCCCGGGCCAGCTCGTCTGCCACCCGCCGTTTCCACCGGCCGCTCCGGTACCGCAGGGTGAAGCACACCAGGGCAAATACCCAGCTGGCCCCTTCGCTCAGAGCGATGACGTCGCTGCCCAGCACGCCGGCCAGCCCATAGGAAAGGGCGACCCGCAGCCACAGGGCGGCGATGTTCACCACCGCGGGGAAGGCCACATCTTTGACGCCCTGCAAAAAGCCGCCCACGCTCTCATTGCAGGCCAGCACCGGGTAAAAAGCGGCCAGCAGCCAGAAGAAGCGCTGCCCCAGGTCCATCACCTCTTCCGGCACGCCGAACAGACCCACGATGAAGCGGCCGCCGAACACCAGCAGCACCGTGATGCACAGTGCCACGCCCACGGCCAGGCGGCGGCCACGGCGCAGGCATTCCAGCGCCCGCTGCCGGTCCCCTGCGCCGATGCTTTGGCCGGTGAACACCGAAATGGCGGTGGACATATTCAAAATGGGCAGAATGGCCAGCGAATCCACTTTATAGCTGGTGGTGATGGCGGCCACCACATCCACGCCAAAGGAATTCATCACGCTTTGCAGCAGCAAAGAGCCCAGGGAGCTGGCCCCGGATTGGATGACCCGCGGCAGGCTGAGCTTCAGCCCTTCGGCCAGGCAGGCCCTGCTGGCCGCCCGGGGCGACAGCGTGAAGTAAAAGCCACCTTTCCCCTGGCGCAGATACCACAGCAGGTAAAAGGCCGACAGGGCCTGGGCGATGACCGTGGCGACGGCGGCGCCGCGGATGCCCCACCCCACCCCCCAGACCAACAGCAGATCCAGCCCCACATTGACCAGGGATGCCAGAATGATCGCCACCAAAGGGGTGCGGCTGTTCCCCGTGCCCCGCAGCAAAGCGCCGGCCAAGTTGTACAGCGCCAGAAAAGGGATGCCCAAAAACACCACGCTCAAATACTCCGAAGCGCCGGCCAGCAGCGCTTCCGGCGTGTGCAGCAAAGACAGCAGCCCCCGGTGCAGGCACAGCCCTATGCCGGCCAGGGCCAAAGAGCCCGCCAGCAAAAACAGGCCGAAAGTCGCAGCCACCGCCGTGGCCTTTTTCCGCTCCCCCGCCCCCCAGGCATGGGAGACCAGGATGGTGCAGCCTGTGACCAGGCCAGTGCACACGTAGATGAACAGATTCAAAATGGGGCCGGAGGCCCCTGCGGCAGCCAGCGCTTCTTCGCCCAGCACATTGCCGATGATCAGGCTGTCGACGATGTTGTACAGCTGCTGCAGCAGGCCGGAGAGGATCAGGGGCAGGGCAAACCAAAACAGCTCTTTGGCAAGGCCGTTGTTCCGGGGCCCGGCACTGCCGTCGGCGCCTCTGTTTTCCCCTGGTTCCATTGGGCCGCTCATTGTCCCTGCTCCTCTTGGGCGGGGAAAAGGGCGGGCAGCATGGCTTCCAGCAGCACGCCGTCAATGGGCGGTGTGCCCGCCTGGTGGGTCCGCTCCACGCAGCGGTACACGAAGTCCACCGCACGCTCTACGGCAAATGCCAGCTCGCCGGGCCGCCGCAGCAGCGCCGTCAGCAGCACCGAGGCGAACAGGTCCCCTGTCCCCGGGAAATAGGCGTCCACCTGGGGCCGCAAAATCAGGCCGCTGGCCCCCGTTTGGGTGCGGAACGCGGCGCCCACTTGTCCTTTGCCGTCGTGTATCCCGGTGATCACCACGGCAAAGGGCCCCAGCGCCCCCAGCCGTTCCAGATACCGGCTGACAAAGGCCGGTTCATCCCGCCAGGCGTCGGGCGCCTCCCCCAGCAGCATGGCGGCCTCTGTCAAATTGGGAGTGATGACATCGGCCCGGGCGCAGTAATCCGCCATCTGCCGGGCAAAGGCCGGCCCAAAGGCGCCGGCATAGGCTTTGCCGTTGTCCCCCATCACCGGGTCCACCAGCAGCAGGCTCCCCGGCTTGGCGCAATGTTCTTTCAAATAGAGCATCGACTGGCTCTGGGCCATATCGCTCATATAGCCGCTGTACAGCCCGTCGAACCGGCAGCCGATCTGCTTCCAGTTCTCCACCGTGGCGGGCAAGTCCGCCGTCAGATCCCGGATGTGGACATCTGGGTAGGCGGTGTGGGCAGAAAGCACTGCGCCCACCAGCGGGCAGCACTGGATCCCTGCCGCCGCGCATACGGCGATGGCCGTCGTCATCGAGCCGCGGCCAAAGCCCGAAATGTCATGCAGAGCCGCTATTCTCTTGTGTTCCATACACTCTCCCCTTCTTCCGGCAAAGCCGGGCGATCCCAAGCGGCGCCACCGGTGGCCCGCCCTTTTTTCTTTTCATCCCCGCCTGGATTTTCCCGGGCCTCTGGCGGCCCGGTGTCTCTCCCCGTTGCCCGCCCGCCGGCAGGGCATAGTTTGGGCAGGGTGCTTGTATACATAGAGCAAGGGCGCAGCGGACCGCCACGCCCTGGGGATATCTTACCACATCCTTCTCCAAAATGCATCTCTAACTTTTACGCAGCAAAGGAGCAAAGAACATGCGAGAACATTGGAAACGTCTTTTCCCCCTGGCAGCCCTGCTGCTGGCATTGCTGGCCCCCCATTGCAGGGCCGTGCAGCCCCAGGTGCGGGGCGTTTGGGTATCCACTGTGCTCAACTTGGATTACCCTTCTGCCCAAGGGCTGGACAAGGCCGCCCTGCAGCAGGAGCTGGACCAGGTGCTGGACACGGCGGAGGCCGCCGGCTTCAACGCCATCTTCTTTCAGGTGCGGCCCTGTGCCGACTCCTTCTATCCCTCCCAGATCTTCCCCTACAGCGTGTACCTGACCGGCCAGCAGGGCCAGTCGCCCGACGGCGCTTTTGACCCGCTGGCCTATTTGGTGGAGCAGGCCCACGCCCGCCAGATGCAAGTGCACGCCTGGATCAACCCCTACCGGGTGACCCAGAACAGCCCCGGTTCGCTGGAGGCCGGCCTGAACCAGCTGGCCCAGTGGCACCCGGCCCGGCAGGACCCTTCCCTTGTGCGCCTGTGCCAGGGCAACTTGTATTTCGACCCCGGCCTCCCCCAGGTGCGGGAGCTGATCGTGGCGGGCGCCCGGGAGATCGTCCAGGCCTACCCGGTGGACGGCATCCACCTGGACGATTACTTCTACCCCTCCACCGAATTTGATGACGCCCAGACATACGCCCAATACGGCGGCGGTCTTTCGCTGGACGATTTCCGCCGCCAAAGCGTGGACCAGCTGATCCAAGAGTTGGGCCAAGCGGTCCACGAAGCGCGCCCCGGCTGCCTGTTCGGCGTCTCCCCCGCCGGCATCTGGGCCAACGCCTCCTCTTTGGAAGGCGGCAGCGACACCCGGGGCAATGAGAGCTATTTTCAGCAGTACGCCGACAGCCGCAAATGGGTGCAGCAGGGCTGGCTGGATTACATCGCCCCTCAGCTCTACTGGTATTCCGGCCAGCCGGAAGCGGATTTTTCCAAGCTGCTGGATTGGTGGTGCGGCGTGACCCAGGGCACCGGCTGCCAGCTGTGGCCCGGCCTGGCGGCTTACAAAGCCATGGGCCAAGGGGATGGCGCCGCCTGGCAAGGCACGGCGGAGATCGAAAGCCAGCTGGCGCAGATCGGCGGCAGCCAAGGGGCCACAGGCTGCATCTTGTTCCGCTACGGCTCCCTGACGGCCCAGCCCCAGCTGCTGGACGCAGTGGCCGGCTGCTGGAAAGAAGATGGCGGCTCAGGGCAGACAGAGCAGGCCTCTGCCCCGCCCACCGGGGCCCTGGCGGTCTCCCGCCCTACAGAGGCCATCCGCACGCACCTATCTTCCTTTTATTTCTGCGGCGTGTCCGACCCCACTCAGCCGCTGACCATCAACGGTCAGACCGTGCTCACCCGGGCGGCGGACGGCAGCTGGGGCGTCTTGCTGCCGCTGGAAGAAGGGCGCAACACCTTTACCATCCAAAACGGCGGCGATACCCTGCGCCGCTACGTGCTGCGCCAGACGGTGCCCGCCGCCCAAGGCGCCGCCTTCCCCCTGGGGGACACCTACCAGCCCCAGGGCCAGGAGATCCCGCTGGCGCTGGAGGGCCGGGCAGGCGGCCAAGCCGTGGCCCTGTTCTGCGGCCAGGCGGTGCCCTTGTCCTATCAAGATGGGGCCTACCGGACCCAATGGGCCCTTCCGGGCGGCAGCCGCGACCAGGTGACGGCCTATGGCTCCCCCCTCTATGTGGTGGAGCGGCACGGGTTCGTCACCGCCACTTTTTCCACCGGCCAGGTGTACCAGATCGGCGGCGACGTCTCCCTGGGCTGCCGGGTGGAAACGGACTTGTGCGACGTGTTCGCCCAGGCCGATTCCAGCCAGGGCAGTGTGGATGTGCTGCGCCAAGGGATGGAAGGGCCGGTGGACCGGGTGGAAAACGGCTATGCCCATTGCCGGGGGGCTGGATACCTGCGCCTGGAAGACATCCAGCTGTTCACCGGCTGGCAGGACAGCCCCCAAGTGCTGCCCTCCGGTGCGGAGCAGGCCGATGACGAGGTGCGCTTGACGTTTTCGGGCCCCCACAGCCTGATGGCCCTGTGCCGGTACGAAAACAGCGCCTTTACCGTCACCTTCCCCGGCGCTGTCTCCAAATTCCCCCTCACCGGCGATGTGCTGGCCCAGAGCACCACCGGCATCCAGGATGGGGCTTTGGCCTATACCTTCACCTTGAAAGATTTCACGCCCCAGGGGTATTACTGGGAGCCCACCCCCCAGGGGGCCACGCTGGTCATCCGGCAAAAGGCGCAGCCCTCCCAAGGGCTGGAAGGGGTAGAGATCTTGCTGGACGCGGGCCACGGCGGCAGCCAGAGCGGCACCCAGGGCTGCGGCCCGGAGCAGCCGGAAAAGCAGGTGAACCTGCGGATGGCACAAGCGCTGCAGGCCAAGTTGGAAGCCCTGGGCGCCCAAGTGCGCCTGACCAGGCAAGACGACAGCGACGTGACGCTGCGCCAGCGCTACCAGCGGTCTTTTGACCAGATGCCCGACCTGTTTTTATCCCTGCACTGCAACAGCGCGCCGGATGATGCGGACCTGACCGGCTACCAGGGGGTGACGGCCTATTGCAGCGGCGCCCTCTCCCAGCCCCTGGCCCAAAGCCTGGCCCAGGCGGCGGAAAGCACGGGCCGGGCGGCAAACCCCGCCGTAGACGACAGCCTGCTCTATCTGTGCCGCCAGCCCCACACCACCGCCATCCTGCTGGAAAACGGCTATCTGCCCAACCCCTATGAATATTCCGCCATCACATCCGATGAGGGGATCGACCAGCTGACTGAGGCCCTGGCCCAGGCCATCTTGGAATATTACAGCAAAGACAGCAACGGATCGTGAGCCCGGCAGGTTGCCGGCAAACAAAAACAGGCGGGGAATCTTCCCGCCTGTTTTGCGCTGCCTCGGCGCCTCAATCTTCCGCCCCTGTTTTGCACTGGAACCGGGCTGTCTGCTCTTGCAAGAGCTGTGCCTGGGAGAAGAGCTCCTGGCTGGCAGCCGCCGATTGCTCGCTGGCGGCGCTGTTGCTCTGCACCACCGAGGCGATCTGCCCGATCCCCTCGGTCACCTGGCCGATGGAAGCCGCTTCCCCCTGCACCAGTTCTGCGATCTCGCCGATCTCCTGGGCCGAGCGGCCCGCCCGCTCCAGCGCGCTGGCCAGGGCCTGTGACACACCGTCCATCGTCTGGTTCCCCTGCTCTACCGCACGGATGGAATTTTCGATCAGTTCTTTGGTGGCCTTGGCCGCCCCATCCGATTTGCCGGCCAGATTGCGCACCTCGTCGGCCACCACGGCGAAACCTTTGCCCGCCGCCCCGGCACGGGCTGCCTCCACCGCGGCGTTCAGCGCCAAGATGTTGGTCTGGAAGGCAATGTCTTCAATGGTCTGGATGATCTCCCCGATCTGGATGGAAGCCCGGCTGATCTGCCCCATCGCCTGGGTCATCCGTTCCATCTGCCGGTGGGTGTTTTCGATCCCCTCGCCGGCGCTTTGGGCATCCCGGCGGGCCTGCTCCGCCGTCTGGACGTTCCGTTCCGCGTTGTTTGCGATGTCATCCAAGGTGGCGGACAGCTGCTGGATGGCGCTGGCCTGCTCAGTGGCCCCCTGGGCCAATGCCTGGGAGCTGTTGGCGATCTGCTGGGCGCTGCCGGATACTTGGCCGGCGGCCTGCCGGATCTGCCCCATGGCAGCCGACAGGGTGCCGGTCAGGCGGCCCAGAGAGGCCTCGATGGAGTGGAAGTCGCCGATGTAGGGCTGGCAGGTGCTCACCGTAAAATTGCCTTGGGACAGTTCTGCCATGATGCGGTTGAGGTCCCCCACATAGGAGCCAATGGTGTCCATCGACTGCTGCAGCGTGGCGGCCAACTGGCCCAGCTCGTCTTCTGCCTGGTACTCCAGCGCAAAAGACAGCTGGCCTTTGGACAAGCCTTGGCTTTTTTCATGGATGTACAAGATCGGCCTGACGATGTGGCGCACCACGTAAAACACCAGGCTGAGCAGGCAGGCCAAAGAAAGGGCAAGGCAAACAACGGAGAGGATCTGCATCGTCCGGATCACCCGGGCCATGTTTTGTTCCGCCTGCTGGTTCAGTTCCCCGCTCCGCTCAACCACCTGGTCCAGCAGCTCCACCAGCGTGTTCACATTGTGCTGGATGGTATTCTGATAATAGCTTTGGGCCTGGGCCGGATCCTCTTCCAGCAGAGCCAGAGCCTCTGTCGCCGACCCATGCAGCTGCTGGTGCAGCGGCATCAGGCTGTTCTTCAAGGCCAGAATGGTCCCGTCCGCCGTCTCCTCTTCCCCATAGAGCCACTGGCCCAGTACACAGCTTGTGTCATCGGTGCTTCCGGTGAATTCGGTGCCAGCATACAAGGCATTGCTCAGGTTGCTGCACCATTTGTAATGGGCAGCCTCGGCGGCGTTGGCTCGGATCTCCAGCTGGGCGGCCTGTTCTTGGGCCTGGCTGGCTTGGCTCATCCGCTGAATGCCCCAGTTGACCACTGCACTCAGCAGCAGCGTCGCACACAGGGTGGCAGCCACCCTGCCCCACACCGCCCTTTTGATGCTCTTTTTCATCCTGTTTCGTTCCTCTCTGTCAGTTTGCACATTTTCATCATTCCTTTCGGCACACTTTCCTCAAACCTTAACGCATTTTGGCAAATTTCTCGTTGTTCTCTTTCTTTTGCGCCTGCCGTTCCCTTTATGCAAAACAGCCAAATTCCAGTGTAAAATCTCTCCATGCTCCCTCGCTTGCCCGCCGGCGCTCCATCCACTATACTAAAAACAGCGGGGCACAGACCCCAGCACATAAGGGAGGTCGTTTTTCCATGACGGATCAAAAAACCATGGCGCGGGCCATTGAAATCTTGAAAGAACAGCGGTATTACGACAGCATCCAGGGCCTGATGGGCTGGGACCTGTGGGAAGGCCTTTCGGAAAAAGGGCAGCCTTACCGCCAGGAGGTCAGCGGCTACTTCACCCGCCAGGCCCTGGACCAGTTGAAATCGCCGGAGACCAAAAAAGTGGTGGACGCCCTGCGGGAGATGGGCCCGGGGGATTTTGCCGACGTCTATGAGCAGGGCGTGGCCCACGCCCTCATCGACCGCTACCAAAACGCGGTGCAGGTGCCCGAAGAGCTCCAGGTGGAACTGCGCAACTACACGGGCCGGGCCCAGATGGCTTGGCGGGATGCGCTGGACCACAACAGCTTTGAAGAATACCAGCCCTGGATCGAAGGCCTGTTCCAGCTAAAACGCCGGGTGGCGGAGGCCATCGACCCCAACCGCCCCACCTTCGACGTGCTGTGCGATACCACCGACGAGGGCATCGACACCGCCCAGGTGGGCGCGATCTTCGCCAATTTGAAGACCGGCATCATGGAGATCTTAGACGCCATACGGGAGCAGCACCAGGCCATCGACACCAGCGTGCTGGATGTGGAATACACCCATCAGCAGATCCGCGACACCGCCTATGAGATCAACCTGCTCACGGATTTTGACGGCGCCTGCGCCCATGACAGCCACGTGCTCCACGGCATGTGCACCGGCGTCGGCCCCCGGGACAGCCGCATCGCCATCAGCTACAAGGGCACCTGGGGCGGCATCTTCACCATGCTCCACGAGGGCGGCCACGGCCGGTACAATTACAGCTCCAGCCAGCGGGCCATCGACTGCGGCCTGTGGGGCGGCCTGCGGGGCTCCATGCACGAGGGCCAGGCCCGGTTCTACGAAAACATCATTGGCAAATCGCCGGAGTTTTGGCAGATCGCCTACCCGGTGGTGCTGCGCCACTTCCCCCAGCTCAAGCAAGTGCCCCTGGAAAAATTCTACATGGCTTTGATGAAGGTCACGCCCAGCGTCCACCGCATCACCGCCGATGAGCTGACTTACAGCCTGCACCCCATCCTCCGCTTTGAGATGGAAAAAGACTGGTTTGACGGCAAGACCAAGACAAAGGACTTTCAGGAGATCTGGAACGCCAAATACCAGGAAGCTTTCGGTTTGATGCCCAAAGACGCCCGGGAAGGCGTCTTGCAGGATATCCACTGGGCTTCGGGCCATGTGGGCTATTTCCAGAGCTATACCCTGGGCAACCTGTATGGCGGCATGCTGTTGGAAGCCATGGAGCAGGACATCCCCCAATGGGAGCAGCAGATGGCCAAAGGGGAATTCAGCGCCATCAACGGCTGGCTGCATGAGCATGTCCATCAATATGGCATGGCCATCCCGCCCCAGCAGCTGCTGCGCCAGGTCACCGGAAAAGATCTGACGGAAGAGCCTTTCCTCCATTATCTGCGCCGGCGCTACCTGACAAAGCTGCGCTGAGCCAAAAGGGCGCGCTGTGCCCTTGCTTTGCCCCTTGTGCGGCTGGCTGAGCGTACCGCCCGGAAAACCGGGCGGTACGCTGTATTTTTGCCTTATTCTATTTGCCTGCGAGCCCGCGCAGCACCATGATGGCCGCTTCCGCCCGGGTGCAGTAGTCATCGGGCCGGGTGCCGTCGGTGATCCCTGCGGCCACGGCTTGGGCCAGCTCCTTCTCATACCAGCGTGCCGCTGGACCCGTGCCGGCCGTCGGGCCCTCCTGACCCGCTCCGAAGTAGCCCAGGATGGCCCGGACACAAGCCTGGGCGATGGCCTTTTCATTGGCCACGATCCAAGCCGCGCCCTCCGGCGTGTCGTGGAACTCCACTTCCAAGATCACCGCCGGAGCCTTGGTCTTATTCACCTCATACAGGCTGGTGGATACCTTGACGCCCCGGTCTTTGCCCGGCGTCAGGGCGGACATCTCTTCCATCAGCCGCTTTGCAAACTGTTCGGCCTGGCCGCCTTTGGCGCTGATCCAACATTCGGCCCCGCTGCCGCCCCCTGCGTTGCTGTGCAGGGCAAAGTGCAAGTCGGGCTTTTTGGCGTTGGAATCGGCCACCACCTGCTGCAAAGTCATGCCCGGCCGGTTCCGGTACAGTGTGAAGCGCCCTTGCAAGTCGGCTTCGATCCGATCCATGATCTGGTTCATCCGCTGCTCTTCGGTGCCATAGCTGCCTGCGCCCACGTTGTTTTCCTGGGTGCTGGGGCTCAGATAGATGCTGCTCATGGTCTATCCCTCCGTCTCATATCTTCATCGCTTGTCTCTGGCTGGGGCACGGCCGCCCTTTGCCAGGCCCTTGCCCGGCTGGGTTTTTGCCCCAGCTCCATTTTATGTTCGCCATCCCCTCTTTGCCACCGCCCCGTGCTTCCCCACTTTGAAAGGCCGGGGCAGTCAAGGCTTGCGGCTTCCCGTGCCGCCCATTATAATAAGAAGGAAGGATAACAAAAGGAGGCGCTGCTATGCGACTGGAACACATGACCTGGAAACAGGCCGAAGCCTATTTCAAAGACCACGATACGGCGATCATCCCCGTGGGCAGCATTGAAAATCACGGCTCCCACCTGTGCCTGGGCACCGATTACCTGATCCCCTCCCACATTGCCGAGACCCTGGACCGGGAGGTGGACGCCGTTCTTTTGCCCGCCGTGCCCTACGGCATCGCGGACCACCACTTCGGTTTCCCCGGCACCATCTCCCTGGGGTACGACGGCCTGCGGCTGGTGATGGAGCGGATCACCCAATGCCTTTATAACTACGGCGTGCGCAAGTTCATCTTCCTCAACGGCCACGGCGGCAACGACCCCGCCCTGCTGGATGTGGGCTTGGGTCTGGAAGACAAGGGCGCGTTGACTGCGCTGATCAACTGGTGGCAGCTGGCCGGCCAACTAGAGCCCGCCTGGGCAGGCGGCCATGGCGGCGGCGAAGAGACCGCGGCGATCTTGGCCATCAACCCGGATTGGGTCCACATGGAGGACTACATGCCCCTGGAGCCCCAGGACCTCTCCCCCGAGCTGCCGGTATCTGCCGTGCGCACCGTCCGCTTCCAAGGGGCGGATATCACGGTGCAGCGCCATTTCCAATCGGTGACGCCCTCGGGCTGGTATGGGCCCGACGACCCCAAAGACGCCACTGCCGAATGGGGCCGTGAGATGCTGGACCGGGTGACCCGCTACATCGTGGATTTTATCCGGGCCTTCTCCAAAGTGGATGCTACCCAAGGCGGCCGCCGTGGATAAAGATGCATAACTATTAAATTTTATGAAAAAAAATTCATTTTCCCTCTTGCCAAGTGTGAATAATTATGCTATTATCAGTATATAAATTAAACACACGACGGAGGTTGGATGAATCATGGTACCGGAGATTTTGTTTTTAAAGCAAGAAGATGTGATCAAGGCGGGCTTGCTGGATATGAAGATGGTGATGGAAGAGACGGAAAAGACCTTCCAGATGATCGGCCAAGGCCAAGTGATCAACCCCACCAAAGTGCGGCTGGGCATGCCCAGTGAAGAGAACTGGGATTCCTACTGCATGAGCATGCCGGCCTACATCGGCGGCGACATCGATGTGGCGGGCTTCAAGTGGGCTTCCGAATCCAAGGCCAACGCCCAGCTGGAAGGCGTGCCCTATGGCATCGATATCGTCATTTTGTCCGATCCCAAGACCGTTTTCCCCAAGGCCATTTTGGATGGCACCATCACGACAGCCATGCGTACTTCTGCCACAGCGGGCATCCTGGCCAAGTACAACGCGCTGAAAGGCACCAAAGCCGCCTGTCTGGTGGGCGCGGGCGTCATCGGCCGCACCATGATCATGGCCATGATGGAAGCTGTTCCCACCCTGGAAGAGATCCATCTGGTGGACCTGGTGGTGGAAAAAGCCCAGGGCCTGGCCAAAGAATTTGAAGGCAAGATCAAGGTCATCCCCTACACCGATGTGAAAGAAGCCCTGCAAGACACCCAGCTGCTGGTGACTGAGACCACCGCCCGGGCTCCCTTTGTGAAAAAAGAGTGGCTGCTGCCCAACATGACCGTCATCCAGATGGAGGGCCAGAGCTGTGAGCCCGACATCCTGCTGACAGCCGACCGGGTCGTGCTGGACAACTGGAGCCAGATGTCCCATCTGAAGGGGATCTTGGTCAACCAGCTGGTGGAAGCCGGCAAGCTGAAGCGGGAAGACATCGTGGAGCTGCCTGAGATGGTCAACGGCGTGGCCGTGCGGCAGAACGAAGACCAGTTCGTCTATTGCGGCAGCGCCGGCGTCGGCAGCGTGGACATCATGCTGGCCAACAAATTCTATGAAAATGCCAAAGCCATGGGCATCGGCACAAAGCTGAACCTGTGGGACAATCCTCTGTGGGTCTAATAAGCGCATAATACTACTACCATGCTGTGGGCCGCGGCGCGCAGCAAACATCCCTCCTGGCTGGCCAGGGGGGATGTTTCATTGTGCGGCAGGCAGGTCCGCGCCAATATGCAATCGGGAAGGGGCCCCCATGCGGCCCACTGGCCGCGTGGGGTGCGCTCCACCTGGGCACCGCGGTGGGGCGCTCCAGGCCGCTTCTGCGGCCCGCGCCAAGTGGCGCGTCACGATCTGCCCGGGTCCCCCGGGCAGATCTATCCAATCGGGAAGGGGCCCCCACGCGGCCTACTGGCCGTGTGGGGCAACTCCTCTATTCCACTTTGCAACTGTTATGGGCTTGTGTTGCCCGCTTTTCTGTGATAACATGGCTCTTGGGTAAAGAAAGGCGCGGCCTTTCGCCCTAAGTACAGTGGCGGGCGGCAATCATCCTGCCCCCGGCAAGAAAGGTGGAAAAAGTAACATGCTACTCAAACAACTGACTGAGGTATACGACATCCTGGATAGCAGCACCGCCAGCGGCGAGACTGTGGCGGCTTATCTGCGCTCCATCAAGCCCGATGCCAACATCGAGATCGAAGTGCTCTCTGGTGCAAAGGGCTCCACAGACATGGTAAAAATCCGCATCCCCGGCAAAAACGGCAAGACCAACGGCGGCAGCGCCCCCACCATCGGCCTGCTGGGCCGCCTGGGCGGTCTGGGCGCCCGGCCGGAGATGACCGGTTTTGTCTCCGACGGCGACGGCGCTCTGGTGGCCCTGACCCTGGCTGCCAAGCTGCTGGACATGCAGACCAAAGGCGACGTGCTGGAAGGCGACGTGTTCATCTCCACCCATGTGTGCCCCGACGCCCCCACGCAGCCCCATAAGCCCGTGCCCTTCATGGGTTCCCCCCTGGATATGGCCCAGGTCAACCGGGCGGAAGTGACCGACGAGCTGGACGCCATCCTGGTGGTGGATACCACCAAGGGCAACCGCATCATCAACACCCGCGGCTTTGCCATCTCCCCCACTGTCAAAGAAGGCTACATCCTGAAAGTCAGCGACGACGTGCTGGACATCATGCAGACCACCACCGGCCAGCTGCCCCAGGTCTTCGCCCTTTCCCAGCAGGATATCACCCCCTATGGCAACGGCCTGTACCATCTGAACAGCATTTTGCAGCCCGCCACCGCCACCAAGGCCCCGGTCATCGGCGTGGCCATCACCACAGAGACCACCGTTGCCGGCTGCGCCACAGGCGCCACCCACTTTGTGGATTGCGAAGAAGCCGCCCGCTTTATGCTGGAAGTGGCCAAATACTTTGGCAAGGGCGACTGCAAGTTCTACGACGAAGAGGAATATGCCCTGATCCAAAAGCTCTATGGCTCCATGGAGCACTTCCAGACCAAGGGCAACAACTAACGGGAAGAGGGGAACGGTATGACAAAGATCGGCGCCATCACCGTGGGCCAAGCGCCCCGGGTGGATGTGACAAGCGACATCATGCCTTTGCTGCAAGGGTGTGAACTGCTGGAAAAAGGCGGGCTGGACGGCCTGACCCGCCAGCAGATCGAAGCCTTTGCCCCCCAAGAAGGGGATTATGTGCTGGTCTCCCGCCTGGTGGACGGCTCTTCGGTGACCTTTGCCGAAAAGCATGTGCTGCCCAGGCTGCAGGCGGCCATTGACGAGCTGGAAGCCCAGGGCTGCCGGCTGATCCTGTTTTTCTGCACCGGCGATTTCCCCGCCACCTTCCACGCCAATGTGCCCCTGATCTTCCCCAACCAGATCCTCCAGGGCCTGGTGCCCCTGCTCACTGCCACAGGCCGCATCGCCGTGGTCACGCCCTCCCCCCTGCAGCTGGGGCAGAGCAAGAACAAGTGGGAAAAATATGTGCCCCAGGCCACGCCGGTGGCCGCCTCCCCCTACGAAGGGCTGGAGGGCATCCGGCAGGCGGCCCAGCAGGTAGCCGGGCTGGATTGCGACCTGGTGGTGCTGGATTGCATCGGCTACACCCTGGAAATGAAACAGATCTTTGCCCAGGCCACGGGCAAAAACATCGTGCTTTCCCGCACGCTGCTGGCCCGCGTGGTCTCGGAACTGATCGACTGAATCCATTGTATGCAAAAAAGGTCTCTGGAACGCTCCAGAGGCCTTTTCTCTTTTATTAAGATTGGTTCCCGCCCGGGGGCTTTGGCACCAGTTGGATGCTCTCCCCCATCTGCAAGATCTCCGCGTCGCTGGCGCCTGCCCGGTCATATTCCAGCACGATGCTGTATTCCGGCGAAAGGGTCCAGCACAAATACCCTCTCTCTTTTATATGGTATACCATCGCCTGGCAGCCGTTCACCTGGCAGGCCCGGCTGTCCTCTGCGGCGTCCGGGTCCACGATCTGTTCCATGGCCAGCTTGGCCCCCTCCTGCCCCCTCTCCTGGCCATAAAAGATGGTACGGATGATGTATTGGGTGATCTTATGCCCCTGCCCATCGGCGAATTCGGTGTGGAAGGTCTCCGTCTTGCTCTGCCGGTCCCAGGCTTCTCCCAGGGCCCCTTCCAGCTGTTCTGCCGGCGTTTGGCGCTGCGCCAGCCTGCCCATGGCCAGCAGTCCCCCTGCCAAAAGAAGGACGCCTGCCGCGGCGCCCAATGCCCGTTTCCATTTCATTGGGTGCTCCCCCCTTCCCTTGGCAGGCGGATGATGTGCAGCAGCCCCTGCCGTGCCCGCCTTTCCCCCGCATCCAACACGCTGCGGGCGTTGCCCGGCCGCCAGGCCCAGGCGATGAGATAGTCGCTGTGCCCCACCATCCACCGGTTTGCCCGGGAAATAGCCAGGCGCTTGGGCACGCTCTCCATGCCCTCGGGGTATAATGTGCCGTCAAAACCGGGCGGCAGCGGGAGCGGCCGCTCTGCCGGATGATAGGGGAGCAGCAAATAGAGGGATGCTTGGGCATAGCGTTCTTTTGCCTGCCCCACCGCCCGGGCGGCAAGAGCATCGAAGCGGCCGTAATGTCCTGCCACGAAACGGACATTGGGCTGCCGCTGCAAGAGCCCTTCCACGGCTGCTTTCAAAGAGGGCAGCAGAGATTCCGGCGCATCCCGATGGCCGATGAAAAAGCAAGTGTACATGGCCCACCTTCTTTCTACGATATATCCCACACAAATCATCTTGTAAAGGATTAAAATATGGCTGGAAGGTGGTGCTGGCATGAACGTAAAGGGCGCGGTTGTATATCGGATACAGGCCATTTGTGCAAAGCAGGAACTCACTGTCAACGCTCTTGCAAATTACTGTGGTATTGCTCCAACTACTGGACCCGGTCATTCAGTAAAGGAAAGGGCCTCCCCTTCTACCGAGAAAATGCTAGGCTATGTATAGTCTATTTGTATCATGCATAGCCCATACTATCTCCATCAATTGTTTATCCTAACATTAGATAAGCAGTGGAGGTGGAGATACGTGGATACCATCACAGCCGTGCGCAACCGCATTTTGGAATTGTGCGGACAAAGGAACATCAGCATTCACAAGCTGGCTATTTTATCCGCTTTGCCTCCTTCCAGCATCAAAAATATCCTGTATGGGAAGAGCCAGAATCCAAAAATTTTGACCATCAAACTCATCTGTGACGGCCTGGATATCACGTTGGGTGAATTTTTCTCCACACCGGAGTTTGACAACTTGGAACAGGAAATCCAGTAGGACCTCTGAAGCGATTCAGAGGTCTTTTCTTTGCCGCGATAGGCTATGTATAGACTATATAGTAGCATGTATAGCCCATATTGTCCAGTGCAATTCTTTATGCTTTTGTCAAAGACTTTCTGGAGGTGGGCCCTTTGGATACCATCACAGCTGTGCGCGACCGTATTTTGGAATTGTGTGGGCAAAGGAATATCAGCATTCACAAACTGGCTACCTTATCCGCCTTTCCCCCTTCCAGCATCAAAAATATCCTGTATGGGAAAAGTCAAAATCCGAAAATTTTGACCATTAAACTCATTTGTGATGGCCTGGACATCACGTTGGGTGAGTTTTTCTCCACACCGGAGTTTGACAACTTGGAACAAGAGATTCAATAAAACTCTGGTATATATTCCCTCAAATATTTTCAAATTACGCTGGCGCGTATACCTTGGCTCCTTGGCAATGTTATACTCATATTGAGGTGACCCCAATATGAGTCAAAAAAACGGGATACAACAACGGGTCTTGGGCCTCTGCCGTGAACGCCAGATCACAGCGGTCCAACTGGCCCATTTAGCATCCATATCGCAATCAACGCTCCACAGGATATTATCTGGTGATAATCCAAACCCAGAAATCAAAACCATCAAAAAGCTGTGCGACGCTCTGGACATTACGCTAGGCGAATTTTTCTCCACGCCGGAGTTTGACAGCTTGGAACAAGAGATCCGGTAGACCCTCGCTGGTCCTGAGATTCCGTTGCACTCTTCCGCTCTGCTCCACGAAAAAGTAATTTTTTAGAAGGATGGTCCTTATGTGGGCAAAGTTTCAGCAATTCCGCAAACGGCTCAGCGGTTTCCGAACATTTCGCCTTTTGGCAGACCACCTGCTTCCCGAATGGTCTTATTGGGTCCTGCTCGGGCTGTCGCTGGATGTGCCCTACAGCATTTTGCACCCGGTCCGCGTGACTTCGGCGCTGGATTCCTTCTTGTTCCTTTTGGGGCTGGTATGCTATGTTTTGCTGCTCTTCCATACGGGCATCCATTCCATCGACTTCTACGAGCCGGAGCCCTGTGAATATCGGATCACCTTTGCCTTTTCTGTCCTAGCCCCTCCCCTTGCCCTCCTGTACCGGGCCTTAACGGCTTAAAAAGCGCCCTGGGCGTCTTCCCTATCTGGCTGCCCTTATGGGAAAGGTGGGCAGGTCAGAACCCAAAGGTCTTCTGCCCGGCGCAACAAAAAAAGCTCCCTTGAAGGGAGCTTTTTTGCTGTTGTTTTAGCCCAGATAACAGACTACAGTGATCGTATCCCGTTCGCTGCCCGGCTTAAATGTGACGTAATCTGCCTGGGCGCGCACAAAGGCCATAGCTTCCTGGGCCGGGCCTTCTTCCATCTCGGCCGCATCCAGCGGGTCTTGCCCATCCAGCATGGCGGCGATGCGGATGGTCACCATCTGGGCATCCGGCGCCACGCCGCATTCCACCAGCACCGTATCCCGCTTGACATACCGGCAGCAAAGGGCGAACAGCTCATCCACCACCACGGCCACCCGGGCATAGTGCCGCTTGCTGATGCCGTTTTCATCCAGCTGCCGCTTGAGGAAATCCGCCACTTGGGCGGCGTAGGCAGGCTGGCCCGGCACTTCGCAATGGGCCAGTTCTTTGTCGCCTTTGCGGTATTCCAGCAGCATGGCCGCGTAACCGCCCACCTCCAGCGTCTTGCTGTATACCAGGGCTTTTTCCTGCAAAAATTCCAGGGTCTCCCCCGGCTCCAACCCTTTGCCCCGGCTCAGGTTCAGGTCGGCCCGCAGCTGCTGTTCCCGGAAAGGGATCCCTTCCCGGTCGGCAATGGCGCCCAGACCTTCGGTGTGGAAAAACAGACGGTCCCCTTGTTTGAGCCGCAGCTCCATGGTGCGGTAGGAGACGCTCTCATTCATCCCCAACGGCGCGTAGACCGGCGCGTCCAGCCATTCATAGCGGTCCTCGTTGCGCATCAGCAGCGGTTGGACTTCGCCGGCATTCACATAGTGGAACATGCCGTCTGCCGTGCTCAGGGTGCCCACCAGGGCGTGGAGGGAAAACTGGCTGCCCAGATCGAACAGCTGGGCGTTGACATCGGCCATGGTCTCGGCCAGGGAACGGCCTTGGCGCAGGCGGCTGCGGATCGTGGTCTGGGCCACCACCATATACAGCGATTCGGCCACGCTGCCCCCGGGCACCTGGCCGATGACCAGGCACACCAGGCCGGGGTCGATGTAAAAATAATCGTAAAAGGGGCTGCAATCTGCCGTCCCCCGTTCCAGCCTGCCTTGGACCTCGAAGCTGCTCCGGCTGGGCAGGTCGGGCAGCACCTGGGGCAGGGCCGAGTGGCAGATGTCGTCAGCCATGCGGCGCTGGGCGTCTTTGGCCGCTTCGGCCGCCGCCATGCGGCCCGCCAGCTGGATCTGGCCGTCCACTTCCTCCAAAATGCCGGCCATGGCCTGGGCAAGGGGCCCGGCCTGGCCCTGTTGTCCCGCCTCTTGGCGCAGCTCTTCCAGGGCCTGGGGCTGGGGCCACTGCTTCAGCGTCTCTTCCAGCTGTTCCAGGGGCTTTGCCTCCCGCTCCATCCGGTAGAGCCACCAGGCCGTGGCGCCTGCCCAACAGGCGGCCGATGCCAGCGCCAAAGGCAGCAGGCGGCCAAGGCCGGCGCCGGCGGCCACGGTCATCTGCACCAGCCACAGGACAAAGGCCAGCAGCAGCCCCCAGCCTAGGTTTTTGTTGCGCTTCACGGCTTCACCTCCTCGGGTTCATCCAGCAGATCCTGGTATTCCCGCAGCTCTTCCCGCACCACCACGATCTCGTTCTTTTTCAGCTCATTCACTGCGGCATGCAGCAGATGGCGCATGGCGATGGGGCTTCCCTCCCCCGCCGCCATAAAGGCCGCGGCCAGCACGATGTTTTTGATGTGGCCGCCGGAAAGCTGGAACTTTTCCGCCAGGAAATCCCAATCGATGTCCTCGTCCAAGGGCGCGCCCGCCGGTATGGTCTGCCGGTAGATCTGCCGCCGCATGGCCGCATCGGGGAAGGGGAAATGCACCACGTAGGTGATGCGCCGCATAAAGGCGGCGTCGATGTTGCCGATCAGGTTGGTGGCCAAAATGCAGACGCCGTCGTATTCTTCGATCTGCTGCAGCAGATAGGCCACTTCCACGTTGGCGTTGCGGTCGTGGGAATCCTTCACTTCGCTGCGCTTGCCGAACAGCGCATCGCATTCATCAAAAAAGAGGATGGAATTGGCTCGGCGGGCCTCGGTGAACACGGCTTGCAGGTTCTTTTCCGTCTCACCGATGTATTTGCTGACGATCTGGGAGATGTTGATCTTGTACATCTCCATGTTCAACTGCCGGGCGATGACCTGGGCGCACATGGTCTTGCCCGTGCCCGGCGCGCCGGCGAACAGGATGGAGAGCCCCCGGCCATAGCTGATCTTTTTGTCAAAGCCCCAGCCATAGTAGACCTGGTGCTGGTATTGGATGTGGCCGCAGGCCTGCTGCATCAGCCGCTTTTGCGGCGCGGGCAGCACCACGTCATCCCAGCAGTAGGCGGCGGGCACCCGGCTGGCCAGATCCCCCAGTTTGTGCACTGCCTGGCGGTAGCAGCACTGGTGCATCAGCGGGCCGTCTACCACCGGTGTCCCCTCCAGCTGGGCCAGCCCCCGGGCCAAGTTGCAGGCCAGGTGGATCTGCCGGGGGCTGAAGCGGAATTTGGCCGCCAGCTCTTCGCAGGTCACGTTTTCCAGCGCCATGCCCCGCAGTTCCGCCCGGAACAGGGCCAACCGCTCCTGTTCTTCCAGGGGCGGCAGCTCCAGCTCCACCGCCAAGCGGCGCAGGCGGCCGCCCAGGGGCAGTTGGGAAAGCAGCAGCACCTTGTTCTGCCCGGTCTGCCAACCGGCGATGGTCTCCACCATCTGCTGGGGCGGCGGCACCGCCTCGCCCTCTTGCTGCCGGTCCAGGTGGCAAAGGCACAGATAGGCGCCGCACAAGCGGGCGGCCAGGGCGGCCTGTCTGCCTTTTGCCTCCCAGTCCTCCCCTTCCAGGTCGGCAAACAGGCACTTGGCCTTTTGCCGGGCCATCAGGTGCTCCACCTGGAAGCGCTTCCCACTGCCCGGCGGGCCGGAAAGGCACACGGCGCACTGGGTCTGCCGGTCCAAGAACACCTGGTCCAGCTGGCGGGCCACCTCGCCCTGCACGGTCAGCGGCCCCTGGGGCCGCCGCTGGGCGCCGTCAAACAGGGTCAGCCCGGGCTTGTCGGCCACCGAACCGGTGGAGAGGAATTCCAGCACCACATCCTGCAGCTTCAGCCGGCCTTCGGCCAGGGGCTCCGGCTGGAACAGCTGGGTGAACCCATCTCGGCGGGAAAACCGGGCCAAGTATTCTTCCATATCCCCGCCCGCAGGCAAAAACAGCTCCACTGCCAAAGATGTATCCGGCGTTTTGCGGGTGATGTCGTCTTGCAGATAGGCCAGCAGTTTTTCATATTTCCGGTCCAGCGCCGCCACATAGGTGAAGGCCACGCAATCCTGCTGGAACCCATCCAGCCCGCACCGGGCAAACAGCTGCAGCAAGGGCAGCGAGCCGGGGTCGGTGGCGGCCAGCCGCTGGGCCATGGCGGTGCGGAGGGCCTGCACCTGGGCGCTGTCCTCCGGTGTCAGCCTGGTCCACAGCCCCCGCTGGGCCGCTTTTGCCAGGTTGTGTTCAAATTCCTCCTGTGTGACCACCAGGCCCAGCATGTTTTTCAGCTCGCTGGAAGGCCCCAGCCACTGGTGATCCCGGTAGTACAGATACAGGAGCAGATCCAGCCAAGCGGAGAGCTCTTCCAGCCACTCCCACTGGCTGGCGTAGCCTTTGCGGTTTTCTTCCATGCTCTCTCCCCTTTCAAGGCGTCTGCACCGTAACGGCGGGGGTCACCGTCACCTGGATGACGCCGCCGTAGCTGCACATCAATTTGCTGGTGTTATTGAGCAGCGGTTTGCCGCACACCTGCACTGTCGGCGCGCCGGGCGCCCAGGGGGCCACCGTGACAGGCACGCAGGCGCTGGGGGTCGGCACGCCCAGCGCCGCCGCTGTAGCGGCCGCCACCGCCGGGTTGGCCGGGCAGGTGCACATGCCAAAGGTGGTGCATTTGTTATCCAGCACCGTGGCCGCCGGCATGCCGCAGATGGTGACGGTCTGCTGGCTGGTCACCGG
Organism: Candidatus Pseudobutyricicoccus lothianensis; assembly: GCA_904419295.1. GTDB lineage: Bacteria > Bacillota > Clostridia > Oscillospirales > Butyricicoccaceae > Pseudobutyricicoccus > Pseudobutyricicoccus lothianensis. The sequence goes on along the minus strand of CAJFRA010000003.1, from coordinate 59,236 downwards.
CAGCACCATAGGCGCCATGCCAAAAGAGCAGGTGCACACGGCGGTTTGTACCACAGGATTCGCCATGGCCGGATCATCTCCCTTCCAGTTGCCATTGGCCTTGGTTTTCGCCCGGCGCCAGATCAAAAGTCTTTACCTGGCCCCGGCATTGGACAGTCAGCTGGCAGGGCTGGCACAGCAGTGCCTCCACCACGCCTTGTCTGTCGGCGGTATAGGGCTGGGCGGGCAACAATTCCCGCCCCCGGCTGTGCTTCTGCTCCAGCGGCGCCGCCAGGATGCCCTGTTCCCCTTCCAGCCGCAAAAGCTCGATCCGCTCGGTATGGCCGCCGTCTTGGAGCAGGAACGCCCCCGGAACGGGCAGCGCGGCAGCCGGCCCTTTGTAGTAGAGCCGCAGCTGTGTGTCGCCGGGCTGGGCTTTGTCCTGGGCCAGCTTGGGTTGGGCGGCAGAGGGGGTGCACAGCCACACGGCCTCGTGGGCCAAAGGGCCGTTTTTACCGGAGAGCTGCAAGACCAGGCGGGTCACATCCCCCCGGAAGGGGTACCCCTGCCCCGGTTTGAGCACGACGCACCCCTGCCAGGGCGCGGCGCCATCCCAGCTCCATTCCACCGGCTCCGGCCGGTACCCCGCCAGCACCAGTTCCAGGCGGTGGGGCCCCGGCGCCAAGTCGGTCAGCACCCAATAGCCCCCTTGTTTCCAAAGCGGGCGGCAGGGAGCGCCATCCAGCCGGGCCAGCAGGCCGCCGGCATTGGGCAGCATCCGGCCGGTGAACCCATCCCGCAGCTGGAAAACGGCGCTGACTTGGCGATGGATCATCTTGCCCCACCTTCTTCCTTTTGCCGGGTGTGGATCGCCACATCCGTGACCCGGGCAATGGGCCGTTCGGTGCGGGAATCGATGGTGACGCCGGTGATCATCACCACAAAAGACAGCTTGTACTCTTTGCTGGTGTTGTTCCAGATCTTGAGCATCTGCTCCAAGGGGGTCTTTTCCACCGAAACATGGAGCTGTGCCCCTTCTTGGGCCAGAGAGCCCTCCAGATACTTGGCCGGGATCACCGGGTGATCCCGCAGCACCTGGATGGCCGCGCCCACCATGCGGTGCTGGTCCGCCTCTTTCAGCTGGGCAGGTGCTTTGGAATGGGCCGTCACCAGGTAGCGCAAAGTGAATTGGGCCGGCCGGCGGCGCTCCACATCCCGGCTCACCGCATAATAGCCGCTGGTCTGGTTTTGGCTCTCTTCTTCGATGTGGTACAGGTAGAGGGTCAGCTGGTTGTTTTCGCTCTCGTGGGGAGAGCACAGGGCGATCAGTTCCCGGTTTCCCAGAGGCTCCGGGGTCAAGTTGTCCCGCAGCAGCTCCACCAGGGCGTTGCCGGCCTCTACCAAAGCAGTGTAATCAGCCATGGATCTACTCCTTTCTCCGCAGCCTGCCGGCATCAGCCGAACAGGGCGCCAAAAGCCTCGGCGTTCCAGCCGCAGGTGCGAGTGACCCAGCCGCCGGTGAGGCCGTTGAGGGTGTTGGCCTGGCGCCCGCAGGCTGCCAGGGCGCCATAGAGGGCGCTGCGTGCATCGGCTTGTGCCGAAAGGGCGGCGTACCACTGGGCTTGGGTGGCCTGGCCCATGGCATACTGCCCGGCCGTCTGCTGGGCGGCGGCGGCCGCCTGCTCATAGGCGCTGCGGCAAGTCCCCACTTCCAAATAAGCGGCCGCCAGGTCCACCAACGTGTTTTTCACTTCCAGCTCGATGGCCTCGGTGTCCACTTCGCTGCCCTGGGTGGCCTGGGCATAGGCCACGGCCGTCAGCCCCAAGGTGCTCACATCCCATTGGGATGGATCCTGGGCAAAGGCCAGCTCTTGCAGTTCAAAATCTGCCGGGTCTACGCCCGCCGTTTTGGCTGCCAAAGAGGCTTTTTCCATCTGGGCCATGGCCTCGTTGATCTGGGCCTGCTGCTGGTTGGCCTGCTGCTGCAGTTCTTCTGCCTGGCCGCCGTCCTGGCCCCGGGATGCCTGGGCCTGGGCCTGCTCCAGCAGCTGCTGGGTCCTGGCCAGGTTCTCTTCTGCCGCGGCCCGCTGTTCTGCCGCCTGCCAATATTGCAGCAGCGCGTCGGCCAGCTCCACCCCCTGCTGGGCCGATGTGCAGCTTTGCAGCGCGCTGGCCACAGGCTGCCCGCCATAATAGGGGTTTGTGCTTTGGGTGGCGGCGCCGCTGCCGCTGGCCATGGCGTCCAGCGCTTCCAAAAACGCCTCCATCTGTGCGTCCTGTTCGCTGGTCCCGCCGCCTGCCGAAAGGCCTTCTGCCGGCATACTTTCCAGCCGCCGCCAGCTGAGCAGCACCGGCTCTTCCTCCTGGCCGCCATAGAGCAGCTGCACTTGGCAGCTCTCCAAAGTGGCAGTCAGGCCCTGGTGATCTCCAGAGGCCACGTTGACGCCCGCCGGGGCCTGGAAGGATACCGTGCCCCTTTGCGTTGCAGTGCCCGCAGGCCATGTCATCTCCGCCACCCCGTCTTTGCCGGGCAGCAGATCGCACCACGACGCCGGATCCTTTGGCGTAAAGAGGTAGAAGCCGTAGACCTGGGATTCCGCCTCCCCTTGGAAGCTGCACAGGGCCGCCGCCCCCAGTTGATCGCTGACCACGGTAAAGCCGCCGGCCGGGTTTTCATAGTCGGCCGTGGTGCCCTCCCCAAAGGCGGAGCGCAGTTCTTCAGTCGTCAGCGACAGCAGCCACTGGCCATCCAGGGTGCCGCCGGAAAATTGCCCCTGGTAGAGCGGGTTGCCCTTCCGGTCGTACAAGGTGCCAAAGCCCTGGGGCACGATCCCCTGGCTCTCCCCCTCGTAATACAAAAAGCCGTCTTTGTACCACTGGATGGATCCGGTGGGCTCCCCTTGGTCAAATTGGGCGTCGATGCGCTGGTCCTCTTCGGGGTACAAACTGCCTTCGCCGCTGTACTGGCCCTGGGCAAACCCGCCTTGGTAGATCATCCGGCCCTCTTCGTCATAGGCTTTGCCGGTGCCCTCTGGCTCGCCGTCGGCAAACTCCCCTTTATAGGCCGGCTCGCCGTTGGCATGGTAGCGGGTACCGGTGCCCGCAGCCACCCCTGCCGCAAAGTCCCCTTCGTAATACAGTTCCCCCTCTTGGTAGAGCTTGCCTTTGCCCTCATAAAGCCCCTGGACAAACGGCCCTTCGTAGACCAGCAGCCCTTCTTCGTAGGCTTTGCCCTGCCCCTGGCGCAGCCCATCTTGGAAAGTGCCTTCATAGGCCAGGCGGCCCTCTTCGTCGTATTCCTTGCCCTTGCCCTGCAGCACGCCTTCTTCCAGCCTGCCCTCATACAAAGGCAGTGTCTTCTCCTCGTCCGCATAGACGATCACCCGGCCGGTCCAGCCGCTGATGCGGTCGTCTTCCACATAAAAGCGGGCGGTCAGAAAGTGGCTGAGCACATAGGGCCACACCACAAAATACAGCAGCAGGCCCAGGGCGATGAGCCCCAGGGCCACCCGAAGCAAAAAGGCTTTGGATAAAAACAACCGCTTGGTCTCCACATAGTCTTCCCGTTTGGTGGGTTTCTTCACCGCGGCCACGGCGGATTGCAGCGATGCGGAGGCCACTTTGGTGGCCTGGCGCGAAAAGTTGGTCATCCGCCGGATGCGCGCCCCCAGCCCCACCAGCTGGCGGGTAAAAAAGGCGCGGATGGTACGGAAAAAGATCCCAAAGGACCGCAGGAACTGTGTGAAAAGATGGTTCAGCAAGATCGGTACCCCCTAAAGCGGCCGGGCCGCTGTGACTGTTTCAGGATTAAAACGCCAGGATGCCGCTGCGCAGCAAAAACCCCAGCAGCAACAGGATGGCCCCAGCGCAAAGGAACAGGCCCACCCCTTTCCACACCAGCCGGCGCCGGTATCCCGGCGGGGTGTAGATGGGCTGGCGCGGCGACACCCGCACATATCCGTCGGCGCACACTTGCCGCTCTGCGGGCTCCCAATGGCCCCCGGCCGGGGCTGGCTGCCCCGTTGGCCCCGGGCTGCCCCCGCCCTTTTGCCGGCGGGCTTGTTCCAGCGCCTGGGCCCCCCGGCCCGTCAGGCGGGCGGCCTGTTGGACCAAGCTGGTCGAACGCCGCAGCTGGGCCGTTTCTTTTTGTACTTGGTTGCGGTAGGCGCTTTCCGCCTGCCGCCGCAGGATATCCAGTTGTGTGATCGGCATGTCGCCCCTCCTTTGATGCACGTGCCAAAACCGTCAGGTCCACGGGCCGTCCAGCCGGATCTCCCCATCGGGGTGCTGGGCCAGCCGGTCGGCCAAGTAGAGGAAATACCGGGCTCCCCCATCGCCGGGGTTGTGGTGCACCAGCTCCAAAAAGATGCGCTTGGCCTGGGCGAAATCCCGGCTGTACAGGGCAAACACCCCTTCGGAAAAGGCCTGGCGCGTATTGGCTTTCACTTTCCGCACGCTGTAGGGGTCGCCGTCAAAGATCTCGTACACCCGGATGGGCGTCCCCCCTTGCAGGCATTTGCCCATGTAGCGGCTGCCGTAACCGCTGGCGCCGCCGATGATATTTTCGGTGCACAAGATGCTGGCCCCCACCCGGCCGCACACTTGGATCAGGCCCTTGACCGTGGAAAAACTGGAAGAGATGGTGGTGGGTTCCAGCTGATAGCCGTCGCCTACCACGCCCATCATCACATCGCCCACATCCAGGGCGATGCACAGCCGCACTTCGGGCTGCCCCAGCTGGGCCCGTTGTTCGTTCAGCGCCAGCACCTCCTGCTGGATAGCCACTGCCGTGCTCACCGCCTGGCCCTCCTGGCCTTCCAGCACCACGTCGTAGCCGTTGTAAGCAAAGTTGAACACCGTGCCCCCCTGCCGGGAGGCGATGGAGGCCGTGCGCTCGATCACCTGGTTGATGCTGTCGAACAGGGCGCGGGTGCTGTTGTCGTATACCCGGTCGGGGAAGGCGAACCACACCATCATCACCGCCATCCGCTTGGAGGCAAAGGTGTTTTTATCCACCTCCACAATGGAGCGTTTGCCCAGCAAATTGAGCACCCGCTCGGGCACGAACCGCAAATAGGCGTGGATCAGGTCCATCTGCCCTGTTTTCAGCTGTTCCATGGCTTGGGCCATGCTGTTGAAGCTCTGGGCCATGCCCTCCAGCTCATCCCCGGAACGGATCCGGACCCGGCAGGCGGTATCGCCCCCGGCCAGCGTCTCCATGGCCTGGGTCAGCCGTTTCATCCTGTGCCCCACCAGGGCCAGGAGCAAAATGGCCAGCGCCAAGATCAAAACTGCCACTGCCCATACCCGCAGGGCCAAAGCGGCATATTCACCCTTGGCTTGGGCCAGCACCGGCGCCTGTTCCACCGAAAGGGCACAGACCTGCCCGTCCTGCTCCCAGTACAGGGTGTAGCGGCTGCCCTGTTTGCCAAAGGCCATGCCCTGCTCCAGGGCTTGGGCGGCGGCTGCCGCCTCAAAGCCGGGGCTCAGCTGGGCGTCACTGCCCACAGGTTCCATGCCCTGGACGACCTGCCACCCTCCCTGCTGCCGCTGGTAGACCGCGTATTGAGGGCGGCTGCCGGGCAGCATGGCCGCCGCGCCATTTTCCAATCCGGCTGCTGGCTGGGAGTCCCCGGCAGCCAAAGCCGAAAGGCCCGCCAGTTCCCGCTGGGTCCTCTGCTCCCAGCGGCTTTGGGTCCCGGGCCAAAGCATGCCCTGGAGCCAGGCCAAGGTGACCACGGCCCCCACAGCCGCCAGCACGGTCCCCCAGCGCAGGGCCAAAGGCGCCTGGCCCTGGCGCCAACCGAACAGGCCGTACCACAGCAGCGTGGCCAACAGCAGGACTCCAGCCGCCCCGCCGGCCAGCAGCAGGCCGCTGGCTGCCCGGGAGCGGTAGAGGATGCCGGTCAGGTCCTGCAGGCCGTCCCCTTTGTCCAGCAGCAGCCGGTGGCCGTCCAGCAGCACCAGCGCCTCGCCTTGGTCGGTCAAGCCATAACTGGTCAGGCCTTCCAACGAATAGCCCTGGCCCAGTTCCAGCACCTGGCGGATGGCCGTGCCGGCCAAGTCGCTGTAAAACACTTTTAGACTGGCGCTGTCGATGTAAAAAAGACCGGCGCCAGCCTGTTTGAGCTGGGTGATGATTTGATTTTCCACGGAGCGGGGCGCTTCTTCCCCTTCCAGGACCAGCCTTTGATCGCCGCCCACTGCCAGGCCTTGGCTGGGCAGCACCGCGGCGGACAAAGCCCCCTCTCCCTGCCAAGATTCGCCTTCCCGCAGGCCGCTGCCGTCCCGGTCATAGGCATACCCCTGGACGCCGTCCGGCCCGATCTGGGCGAAGAGCACCAATTCCCCCGATTCGGAAAACCCGCTGAACCGGGTGTTGGCCCGCCGCTCCGCCCCGGTCTCCCCCTGGCAAGCCACGGTGAGCAGCTTTTCCACCTGCCCCTCCGCCGGCTGGCGGTACAGCGTGAGGTTGGCGGCTTCCCGCCCGTCCTCCTCCTCGTACACGCCCAGGAACACGCCGCCTTGGCTGTCGGGATACAGGGCGGCCAGCTGGCATTCCTCCGCCGGGGCGGTCAGGCGCACCCGGCGCTTTTCCACCGCTTCTCCGGCGGTGGTGCCCAAGGCCAATACGAATTCCTCGCCGTCTACACCGGCGGCGCACACAGTGCCGTCTGCCTCGGCTGCGGCCAGATATGTCTGGCTTCCCCAGCCGTGGAACAGCACAGAGGCGCAATCTGCCAAAGGATCCCACAACAGGCCCCACAGCAGGCAGCATGTCAGGGCGGCCACCGCCGCCCACGTCATCCATTTACGGGCAGGAGCCAAGCCCCTCACCTCCGCTTTCGTTTGATATTTTTCCAGACCAGGGCGCAAGCCCGGTGTATGGCGTTCTTCCGGTCCATCGCCTGGTATTCCTCTTCGATCTGGGGCAGCGCCCGCCGCCAGGCCGCATACAGCGGCACCATGCTGGCGAACTCTCCCCGGCGCAGCTGCTTGAGAAATGCCAGCTCCCCATCGGCAGAGGAAAACCGGGGCAGCAGGATCTTTTCCACCTGATCGGCCGCCAGCAGCGTCAGCTCCCGGGGGGTCATGCCCTCCAATGGGCGGATGAAATACCGCAGGTCCACCCGGCGTTTGTCCACATCCACCAGCACGTTTTCCGAGAAAAGGGCGGCGCAGCCGATCTCCGGCGGCAGCCCGCACAAAGTCAGCGCCTGGTGGAGCAGCAGCTGGGCAAACTCCAGCCGGTCGCGCCAGCCCCAGCGGGCGCCCCGGTAAAACACCCGGTCGATGGGCAGGCCCTGGGCCGGCTGGAAGACCGCCACCAAACTCTCGCCCTGGAGAAAGGCCCCCTGGAAGGCCGGGCACCCTTCCAGCCCGGCGTAGACTTCCGCATACCGGGGCAGCCAGGCCCCTTCGTATACGTTCACCAGGCAGGCGGGGGTCTGCCGGTCTTGAATGTCCACCGCCTCGGCAAAGGCGTAATCCGGCTGGGCATGCAGCACCTGCACGATCTTATACCGCTCGCGGATCAATAGGGTCTCCATGGGTCCCCTCCTTTCCATGTGGCCAGCCGGCCGGGCCCCTTCCATTGCGCTTGGGCCCGCCGGGCACGCCCTCATTCCACAATGACAAAGGCGCTGGCCGTGACCGTCTCATCGGCGCCGGCCGTGGCGATGATCTCATAAGTGCCCGGCGTCTCCGGCGCTTGGTAGACGCCGTTGCGGTCAATGGCGCCGCCGTTTTCCTCTTTTACCTGCCATGTGACGCTCTTGTCTTCGCTGCCCACCACTTCCGCTTCCATGCGGAGGGTGCCCCGGCGGCTCACCCGGGAAAATTCAGGCGTCAGCTGCAAGCTCACCTGGCGCTGGGCCAGGATGCGGCTGGTATCCCGCTCAGGCTTTTGGGCAAAGTAATGGACGGTCATCCGGTTGCCCTGCACCGTGTCGTGCAGCCACAGGCCGATGCGCATGGTGCCCCGCTCCGGGTAGACCAGAGCCGCCGCTTCGGCCCAGGGGGCGTCCACCGGCGAGGCCTTGCCCCGGAATACTTCGCTATTGCCGTAGAGCAGGGCCGTCTCCCCCTCTTTTTTCTCATCTTGGAATTGCAGGCTCAGCCGCACATCCACCGCTCCGGGCCCCAGGCCGTGAGGGATCTCCTCGGAATACACCCGGCTGTTCACCCGGATGCCGCCGGGCATGGTCAGATCCACCGTGCCGTGGGCGATGGCGTAATCGTATTGCTCTGGGGAGGGGATGCCGAAATCCAGATGAAGGGCCTTGGTCGCCGGCTGGAATTCCGCTTTGACATCGGGCTTTTGCCAATATTCCAGGCTGCGCACCGAGGTGGTCACCGCCTCCAGGCCGCCGGTGCTCTGGCTGCCATGGCTCCGCCGGTCCAGCATCTGCTGGAAGGGCAGGCCGGTCACATCCCCCAGAAATACGCCGCCGGCGGAATTGATCAGCTCCAGCTTGGCCAGATAGATGGGCAGATCCCGGCCGGTGAGCCGCTTTTCCAGGCTGTCGGAGCGGCGCCGGTAGTCCTGCAGCTGGGCTTCGTTGGAACAGATATGGGTCTTGGAAGGCGCCTCCACATAGTTTTTATAGTGGTGGCTGCCCAAAAACAAGTTCAGTTCGCCGCCCGCTGTGAACAGGGGGCAATCCGCCTCGCTCAGCGGCCGCACTTTCTGGCGGAAGACCGCCGGATAGACCCTTCTTTTTTCCTCCGGGCTCTCTTTGAATTCCAGGCATACCCTGCCGTTTTCGCTTTCCAAAAAGGCGCTCTCCCCTTCCAGACGGAAGGAGACCGGCGGTGTTTTTTCGTTCTTTACCACCAGCACCTGCAGCTCGATCTCCTGGCCGCCATAGGCGGCGGCAGGCACGGCCAGCACCAGCGTCAGCTCTTCGCTGGCGTACAGCACCGATACATTTTCCAACCCCTGGGCCTCCAACAGGCTCCGGTATTCGGGGGCCTGGGTGGTCAAAAAGAGGCGGCTGCCCTCCCGGGTCATGTTGAACTGGCGGCTCTCGCCGGTATCTGCCCCCACGGCGTTCACCGGTTCCAGGTCCTCTTCGTCATAGGCCAGGCACAGGTAGGCGGTGCTTTGCCCGTGCAGGGCCTCTTGGCCTTCGATCATCTGGAGCTTGCGCAGGATGGGCTCTTCCAGCACCACCATGCGCCCCTGGTAATCCAGAGCGATGCCGCTTTCGATCAGCAGGGTGCTGTCGTCGCTGGCGGTGACGCCCAGGCCGCACAGCACCCCCGCCCCCAGGGATAGCCGGTTCATCAGCTGGGATTTTTGCCGGGCATACCGCTGCTCGATCTCAAAATCTCGTACCGTCAGCAGCTTGCCATAAAAATACCGGTTGCGCTCTATGGGAAAAAAGTCAGCATTGCTCATGTCTCGTTCCTCCGATCGTCGTATCGTAGTGGATGGTCACCGTCTCATTGATGGCGGCGGGGATATAGCTGCCGATCTGGGAGTTGACGCCCAAATAGGTGTGCCAATCCAGTTGGACGCATTTTTTCAGCAGCACCAGCTCCAGTTCCGTGCCCGCCGGGATGCAGTCTTCCATGTGCCGCAAGAACCGCTCCATCGCCTCCCGGGTGGCAAAGGCGTCCTCTTCCAGCAGCAGGAAGAACCGGTAGGGGTTTTCGCCGTACAGACGGCGGTAGAGGGCCGGGTTTTGACATTCGGGCCGGTTGGGGTCCACGGAAAAGTGCTCGATCAGCAGCGCATCCCGGCCGGTGAGCCGCCGCACGCTGCGCCGCACGCCCGCCGGGGTATACATGGTCTCATAGTCTTCCAGGGCGGTCTTGGCCCGCTCCCTGCTGTCCGGCCCCTGCTGGGGGTCGATGCAGACCCAGTTCACCAGGTATTCCAGCAATTCCGGCGGCGCGCTCTCCAGGTCAAACAGCCGGGGCAGGCTGTCGATGGCGCTCTCCATATCTTGAAACATGCTGTTGAAGATGGACAGGTACCGGTAGGTAAAATCCTGCCCTTGGTAAATGGCGGGCAGATAATCCACCATGTGGTCCCCCTCCATGCGCAGGGCCAGCGAACGGATGGCCGGCGCTTGGGAACCGGTGGCCCCCAGCTCCAGAGCCAGCCACAGGTAGCGGCCGCTGCAGCGCAGCCAGCAGTCCCGCTGGGTCAGGGGCGGGCCGAACAGATCCTCCAGCCCGGGCCGCGGCACCCCCCGCAGCGCGGGCAGCTGAGCCTGCCATTGCTTCCACTGGGGCCAATCCGCCTCGTCGGAGGCCCGGGCGTAAATGCGCAGCACCGAATCGGCGGGCAGGGTGGCATCCACCACCAGGCGGCTCCAGGAAAACCCTTTTTCGCCGCTGTCCACCGGGTGGAGCAGCACCGCCCCTTCGTGGCTCCCTTCCATCAGCCGGAGCGTATCGCCCTGGCATTCGATTTGATAAAACAGCCCTTGCCGCCATTCTTCCTGGCAGCAAATGGTGCGGTATTCCTGGGTGGCGCTCATGGTCTCCCTCCTCGCCTTCCTTTCTCTTCCGGCCTAGGCCGGCTCACATGCGTTCCCATTCGATCTGCAATCTCCCCAGCCAGGGCACGCCGTCGGGCGGCAGTTCCAAGTCGCCGGCCGCCGTGCGGTAGCACCGGGGGTGCAGGCTGCCCAGGTCGATCTGCTGCACTTGCCACAGGCCGGGCAGCTTTTGCAGCACGGCCGCCAGGTCATCTTTGCGCAAAGGCCGGCCGATGCCCGCCTGCAAAGGGCCCGCCTGCTGCCAAAGCCAGCGGCGCACCTGCTCCTCTGTCACTTCCCGGCTGGCCAGCAGCCGCAGGGAAAGGGAATACTCCACATAACAGGGGCCTGTGACCTGGGTGCGGATGCACAAAGGCCGCCCTTCTTCCAGCTGCCGGGCCACGGCGGACAAAAACCGTTCATCCGGCCGGGGCAGCGCCTCTTCCGAGGCGGGGATCACCACCACCGTCACCACAGCGGGCTGGCGGCCGGGCCGGGCAGGGTCATAGCCGGGCAGTGCCTTGGCTGCCGCCACCCGCAGGCCCGGCGTGGCCTTGGCCCGGCGCTCATAATCCCCGGCCGCCACACATTTTTCCGTCTGGCTGATCATCCGCCGCAGCCGGGCGCCGGCTTGGCGGGGCGTCTCCGGGTCCTGGCCGCCGGTGGCGGCGCCATTTTGCACCCCGGTGCCGTCATCGGCAAAATACAACCCCGCCTGGGCGGGCAAATTGCCCTGGCTGCCCAAAGAGAGCACCAGCCCGGCCACCAAGACCGCCCCTTGCCCCCCTTGGGGGATCGCCCCATGGAGGCCGTCGCCAAATGCGATGGTCTCCCGTACGGGGTCGTAGGTGAACACCCGGTCCCGGGGGCCGTATTGGTACAAGTCATCCACACAGCGCCAGGCCGCCGGCCGGATCTCTCCATCTTCTTCCAATGTATCGCACCACAGGGAAAGGTGCTGGGCCAGCGCCCGCTGCCCTTGCAGGTTGAGGTGCAGCGTCTCCCCCGGCCTGCCCTTGGCGTCCAAGAGCAGATCCTGGCTGCGGATGGGGTCCAGGCATACCACCAGCAAGTTGGGCCCCTCTGCCCGGGCGCCTGCGGCATCCACTTGCAGCCACCGGCCGGCTGGGCCGTAGCTTTCGCCCTGGGGCAGGATCTGCTGCCATCCCTTGGCCTGCCGCAGGAACACCGCCACTTGGGCCACCTGGGCCAGGGCGTCTTCCAGCAGCACCTGCTGGCCGGCGGCAGGCTCCACGGTGAACCAGTGGCTGGCGGCCCAGGTCTGCTGCTGGGCGGCCCGGTATCGGTTGGCCGCGAGCCCGGAAAGGCGCACCTGTTCTTCACAGCCGCCCTCTTCCAGCTCCAGCCGCAGCCACCAAAGGCCCTGGCCGCCGGCCTGCCACTCGGGCAGCACCGGCAGCTCCACAAAGCCGCTTTGGCTCAAGGCCCAGGTCTGGTCTTCCGCCGGCTCCACCGGCCCCAGCCCTTCCGCCACCCAGCGGATGGTGCGGGGCGCTTGGCTCCACGGGCCAAAGGGGTTGCGGGCCACGCCTTCCGGCGGGGCCACCTGGAACCACAGCCGCAGCCCCTGTTCCGGCAGGCGGCGGAACCCCAGGCGCAGCGCCGTGCCCCGCTGGCCGCCAAAGGCAAAGGGCTGCACGGTCATGCCGCCGGTCAGCAATCCGCTCACGTCGTGCGTCCCGTCCTCCGCCAGGATGTTGACCTGCTCCAGCCGGGCCCGCTGAGCCGGGATGGGTTCCAGCAGTTCGCAGACCACCTCTTGGGGCGTCACCAGGCGGGAGAGGGCGGGCCAGCCCTTTTCCTCTTCCCCCACCTGGATGGCCAGCGTTGCCGGTCGGCCGGCCGCTGGCGTCACCCCCAGCAGCTTGAGCATCTTTTTTTGCAGGGCTGGGGTGGTCTGGTCCATGTGGTACTGCTGCATTTCCTTGTACCAGGCCATCAGCTCCAGCAGGGTGATGCCCGGGTCATGGGCGTTGTGGTCTGTCCAGGCGGGGCACAGCCAAGGCAGACGCCCTTCCGCCTCTTGCAAGATCTGTTCAAAACTCTGGTCATCCAGCTTACGGGGCACCAGCATGGGCACACCCCTCCTTTATCCTTTGATCATCGCACCCGCACCAGGTGGCTGCCGCTGCGCACCACGGCAAAGGGCAGCTCTGTCCGGTTTTCCAGGGGAATGATGCGGGTCTGCCCCCCTTGGTCATACGTCCCTTCCACCAGGACCTGGCGCACCAGGCGCACGTTGGGCGTTTCCCGCACAGTGCGCCACACTTCGCCCAAGGCGATCTGGCTGCCAATGGGGCGGCTGCGCCATTGCTCCCCGATCAGGCGCTCCATCCGGTCGGCGATCTGCTGCTGGGTGTCCGCCGCCCGGTCCAAGTCCTCCATCTCCACCTCTACCCGGGTGTGGATGGTCATCAGCAAAGCCGGGCGCACATGGAGCCTTCCCTCTTCCACCAGGCAGCAGGGGCTCCTCTGCTCCAGATAATGGCGGATGCGGCCGCACAATTCCTCTACGGCTTGGGCGCCCTCATCCTGCTGGGCCACCACCACGGTCACATGGCCCGGCGCCCGTTGGCCGCTTTGGTCCAGGCCCGTAAAGCACCGCACATGGTACACCTGGGGGAACGCTTCGGCCACCAGCTCTTCGTAATCCCGCCGGCCCACGGCGCGGCCCCGGTGGCGCAGCCGTTTGTTGCCCAGCGCCTCGATGCGTTCCTGGGAAAAGCGGCCAGTGCCGCCGCTCATCGGCGTGCGGTTCCGTACACCGCTGATGTTGGGCAGCGCCCCCAACAGGGCATCCACCCGGCCGGCCGGCCGGTTCCCCCGCTGGCCGCCGCCGCTTTTGTACTGCACCCGGATGTTGTGGTCGCCTGCCGGCGGTACCCGGCCCGCCCGGCCATCACCAAAACGGATCTGCCCAGTGTAGGCATCCAGCTGGCACGCCCGCTGCTGGGGGCCGGCCAGAGACAGGTCTGCCACACAGGGCCAGCGGACCCAGCATTGGGCCAGCTCCCGGCCCTCCCACAAGATCTCCACGTCTTGCGGGGTCTGCTCTTCCATCTGCCGCGCCTCTTCCGGCGCCAGCGTGGCGGATTCTTCCACCCACACCTGGCAATCCAGCACGGGCCAGGCCAGCAGCTGCAATTCTTTGCCCGCATCGTAGGCGCCGGTGTCAAAATATTGGTCTTCCTGCCGCTGCTGCTGCACGGACCCCACGGTATTCAGCACCAATTCCCGCAGCCGGGGAATGGCGCCGGCGGCTGCCGAGCTCCGGCTGAGCCGCAGCCAGCAGCCCTCTTGCCCGAACAGGGTGGTCCTGGGCAAAGGTTCCGGCAAATAGAGGAACACATGGCCGGTGTGGTGCAGGTTTCCCGTCTGGTCCAGGGCCCGCACCGGCTCAAACCCCTTGCCGGTAAACGCCTCCCACAGGCATTTGTCCTCCAGCTTGGCGTGCCCCTCCAGGGCAAAGAGCAAGGAAAGGGGCATGGCGTGGGGCGAGCGGTCAAAGCGCAGGTAAAGGGCGCGCAGCCCCGGCTCCATGGGGTCCAGAGCTTCCAGCCCCCAGCCGGTCAGCCGGTGGGCCTCCGGCAGGCGGATGGCCTGGCCGTGGTTTTGGGCAAAACCGTAATCCGCAGGCACACAGGCCGGGTAGTGCCAAGTCAGCTCCATGCCCCGCAGGAAGGGGACGACCCACCGGGGCTTCATGGAAAATTGGTTTTCCACATCGGCCACCCGAGCCCTTATGTAATACCCCACCTGGGCGTTCACTTCCGTCTCCTCCAGGTCTTGGGGCACATCGAATACCACTTCCAGCGGCCCTTCCCGCTGGCAGGAAAAGGGGTTTCTATCGCCGGTCACAGCCAGTTCCCGCCAGCCGCGGCCGTTGAAATACTCCCACACCACGGCGGAGATATAGACGTCATCCGGCTTGACGGCCACGGCATCCCGCTTGTCGATGATGGCTTGACGGAAGGAATAGTCCGGCTGGATGACCGCTGTGTCATCCACTATGGCGGCCAGGTCCAGCCGCAGGGCCACTTGGGCGCCCCGCTTGGAAAGCACGTCGTCGGAGCCGATGTAAAACAGCCCGTAGGGCGCCGGGCGTTTGCCCAGGCAATAGCCGCCTTCCATAGAGTCCAGCGGCACATCGCCGGCAAACAGGCGCTCCGGGGCCAGCCGCTCCAGCGGCTCGGTGCGCACCGACACGTTTTCCAAAACCAGGCGCTCCTTTGGCGCGCCGCTGCAGGTGATGCAGATGCGGCCTTCTTCGTCGGGCTCCATGGCCAGGCCATTCCGCTTGTAGAGCAGGATACGGCCGCCCCGTGCTTCCACCTGGTCAAAGGGGATCTGCTCGCCCCCATGGCGGAAGGTCCAGGCCATTTCCGGCCGGGCCAGCTGCTGGGCCGTCACCTCCTCCAAATACCGCACTGGCTGTTCCAGCTCCACTTCCACCTGGGCCGGGCAGGCCAGGCGCAGGGCCTGGTTCTGGCCAAAGGAAAAGCAGTGGCGCTGCAGCATGGGCCCCTGCCCCCGGGCAAACAGGGGCTGGACCGGCCCTTCTTCCAGCTGCTGGATGCAGTCCTGATCGGCGTCCACCGTGTAGAGCCCCACCAGCCGGGCGGGCGTGGCTTCCATGGGACGCACCGTCTCATACACCACGTTTTCCCCCTGCTCATCCGGTGTGAACGTCTGGGTGCCGGCCGGGATCGCCACCGGCTCTTCCACCCCGTCGTGAACCGTGAACTCCATCACGCCGGCAGCGGGCACCGGGGCCGGTGGGTCAAAGCCGATCAAGTTCAAAAATTCGGTGAACAGTTTGTCCGGCACCCGGTTCATCCGCTCTACCGTCTGGTGGAACATGGAACAAAACAGCTCGGCCAAGGCGGCGCCCGGGTCGTCTTCGCTGCCCTCAAACCGCCATTCCGGCGTATAGGAGCGGGCCAGCTCCTGCACTTTCTGCCGCAGCTGTTCCACACTGCGGCCATCCAATACCGGCGTGTTCATCGAGCGCCCCCTCCTTCCGATCCTTCGGTGATGTAAAACGGATAGACATGGTTATAGCGGTTGTTGGTGCTGCGCACCGTGTAGGAAATGGCGATCTCAATGGCGCCGCTGTGCGGGTCTGCCTGGGTGCACGCCACCTCCACATTGACGATGCGGGGCTCTTGGTACAAAAGCTGCTGCCGCACTTCATAGGCGATGCTCTGCATCATGGCGCTGGATGGGGCGGAGAAGGTGTAATCCACCACATTGGAGCCAAATTCCGGGCGCATGACCCGCTCCCCCTGGGTGGTATACAGCAGGATGCGGATGGCCTCTTGAATGTCTTCCTCCTGGCTGACCATGGCGAATTTGCCTGTTTTGGGGTCTACTTGCAGAGGAAACTTCAGGCCCTGGCCCAAAAATTCTTTTCCGTTCATCGTCTGCTCCTTTCCGCCCGGCGGGCCGCTAATTGATCTTGACGGTGATGCCCTTCAGCGTGGCCGGGCCCGTTGCGTTCAGATCCAGGGTCCCGTTGGATTTGACTTCCACCGTGCCGCCCTGCTGGGCCAATTTCGAAGAGGCCTTGGCCTGGATGTTGGTCCCTTCCAGCGACAGCGTGCCGCTGCCCTTTTGGGTGATGTTGCCCCCTTCTTCCAGCACGATGGATGTCTTGCCGGCGGAAAGGGTCAGCTTCTTTTCGGCCGCCAAAGTGACGGCCCCGTTTTTCCAATCGATGGTCAAGGCGTTTTTGCCGTCTTTGTCCTGCAGTTGGGCAGCCTGCTGCTCATCGTCCAGCACCAGGGTGGTGCCCGCCGGCGTCACCAGCGTGATCTTGTATTTCTTTTCTTCTTCGTGGAAAGACAGCTGGGCCTTGCTGGGCATGCGGATGGCATAGTCCGTCACTTTGCCCTCTTGGATGGTGAAAGGCGGCTTGGATTCGGTGTTCCAAAACCCGCCCAGCACCAGCGGCCGGTGGACGTCCCCATCCAAATAGGCCAGCACCACCAGGTCCCCCACGGTGGGGAAGAAGAACATGCCCCGGTCCGGCCCGCTCATAGGGGCCATCACATAGCACCAGTCCGTCTCCTCTGTGGCGTCGGCGCCAATGGGCAGGCACTTCACCCGGTTGAACTTTTTGTCATCGGTGATGTTCGTCACTTTTGCCAAGGTGATCTGGGCCCGGTTCCCCGGCTGCAGTTCCCCCTGCTGGCCGCTCATCAAACTTTCCAACTGGTCTGCAATGCTCATTTGATCTTTGCCCCCTTGCAGCTGAAATCGGTGGTATAGCCGTTATCCCGCGAAAAGGTGTGCTTCACATGGTTGATGAAGTAATCGCCGTCCACCGAGCCGCCGGCCCCCTCCAGGGTGATATAACGGCCGGGGATGATCTCCGGTATGCCGATGCACTGGGCCTCCACCGTGACCAGCCCCATGGCGATGGCGTTCAGGTGGTTCTGGGCCAGCTTTTTGCATTCTTCCTCGGTGCGGACCACTTCGCTGAAGCCTTGGAGCACCACATTTTTCAGCGCGGGCACCAGCTGGGCGGCCGATTTGCCCGTGCCGCCCACCGACACGGTGCTGGCCACGCCTTTGATGGGCTTTTGGTTGACATCGCGGCCCAAGATCTCCACCTGCCCCACTTGGCGGGCCAGGGAGACCCGGCGATGGATCTGATAGAGGGCCACGGACAGCTGCAGCGACAGCAGCGGCTTTTTGTTGGTCATCACATCGTCAAAGATCAATTCCCCATCCACTGCCATCAAGCTCACGCCATGCTGCTGGGCCAGCCCCCGCAAAAAGCGCCAATCGTCCACCTGCTGGTCTTTGACGATGGGGGTCTCAAAAGTGGAGAGGGTGCCCACCGTCACTTTTTTGGCGAACCCGGCGGAAACGCTCTTGTTCAAAATGCCCTTCACCACTTCGGCCACTTTCTTTTTGCCGGCGGAGACCGGCTCCCAGCAGCTCATCAAATAGCCCAATCCGTCAATGCCCGTCACATGGATGCGGGGTGCGCCGTTGTGGGTGAATTCCATGGTATAATCGTCCACATAGCCGTAAAAGATCTCTTTTTTTTGCACATAGCCGCCTTTGACCACGATCTTGGCCCCGGGCATGAGCACTTTGTCCCATTGTTCCAGCCAGCGGCTGCCCTCGTGGTCGTACTGGGCTTCCAAGGTGAAGGCGCAGCCGCCGGCTTTGCCGTCTGCCGAGATCTCCACTTCCAGCTGGGGGATGCTCACTTCGTTGTTGGCCACTGTCTTGCTGCCGATGGTCAATTCAAAAGCGGGCGATAGGAATTGGTCGTATTTCGCCTCCAAACTGGTGTACTGATAGCTGCCTTTGTCCACGCCTTCTCCTCCTTTCTCCCGTTCTCATCCATCTTGGCTGGGCAGCGCCAGCATGTCGCCGCTGCGCAGCTTGCGCGGGTTGTCGATGCCGTTGGCCTGGGCGATCTGCCGCCAGTTGCCCGCCTGGCCATATTCTTTGGCTGCCAGCGCCCACAGGGAATCCCCTTGATGCACCACCCGGTATTTGGTGGTGTCCGGCGATTCATTCGGCTTCAGGCTGGCGATCTTGCTGGCCTCCACATATTCTTGGAACGTGCAATCCAGCGTGGCCCGCACCGGCATGCCGGATTCATTGAACCGGGTGAACCGCTGGGTGCAGGCGATGAGGAAACCGGTGAATTGCAGGGAGTTCCATTCCAGCTTTAGTTTGGGCGGCACATGCAGGCTGGGGTCGATCAGCATCAGCGTATAGATCTTTTCAGTGTATTCCCGCACATCGATCTGCTTGCCCGCCGAAGGCAGCAAGCTGTTGGCGGTGAACAAGGCCTTGTCTATGGCGGAGCCCCCCACCTCTGCGCCGGCGGACATGGAATCGAAAAACAGTTGAAAGCTCAGCTGTTCGCTGGCGCCGCCCGTGAACTGGGCCACCGGCATGTTGGTGGCAAAGCCGCCGTTAGCCGCATAGGAGACCTGCCGGCTCTGCTGGTAGCTCTCTGGGTTGTAGAGCACATAGATCTTCTTTTTGGTCCTCAGGTTGGTGATGCTCATCTTTTCCAGTGGCATCACGATATTGGGGTTTGGGATCCCGACGTACACTCTTTTCGCCTCCTATCTGCCGCCGCGGCGCAATTCCCGCCGGAGCCGTTCTTCGATGATCTTATAGATCTGGTCCGCCGCCCGACGCACCTCCCCCTCGGTGATGTGGGGCGGCTGGGCCGCCGTTTGCGGTGGCTGCGCTTCCGGCTGCCGCGTCCGCAGGGCAATGGGGGCGCCCGGCGGCACAGCGCCAGGGGCTGTCCATTCCATCATCTGCCCGGCAGGTCCAGCCTTTTCCGCAGCCGGCGGCTGGACGCTCCAGGCTGTGGGCCCGCTCTGCCCCGCCGGGGCCTTGACCGGCGGATTCCGCTGGAAGAATTCCTGGGCCCACTGGGGCAGCGTGCTTTTTTCTTCCTCCGGTTCCGGCGTCGGAACGCTGGGCTGGGGCCGCCAATAGGACAGTTCACCCTCTTCCCCCGTCTCTGGGGCTGGCGGCGGGACAGGAGTCCGCCCGGCGCCGGCCGGCCGCTCCATGGCGGCAAGGGGCCTGCTGCCTGGCTCCCCTGTCCGCTGGCCGGCCTGTTGGCCGCCTGCCTGGGGCTGGTGGCGGTGGATCAATGTCTCCGCCCAGGCAGCGGTCTGGGCCAAGGGCAGCTGGTGCCCCGTCGGCCCGGTCCCCAGCGGGCTGGCAGTGCTGCGCGCTTGTTCTGCCGGTATCCCTCTGCCCGGCAACTGCCCGGCCGCCAGTGTGTGCTGCACAAAAGGAGCCGACTTGCCATCCTGCAGGGATCGTCCGCCTGGTTCCGGCTGCCCAAACCGGCTGCTGGCAGCCACTGTACCGGCAGATGGGATAGCTGTATTTTGGATCTCTTTGGAAATTTGCCCCTGCCGTCCTGTTGTGGTTTGGCGGGCCCTCGGTCCCTCTGTGCTCGTCAGGCGGGCCGTCTCTCCGGGAATGGCGGGACCGGCGGCTTGGACTTCTTCCGGCGCCGCGTAAGTCAGCGGTTCCTCTGGCTGCTCTTCCCGGGGCTGGGCGGGCCGGGCCCAATGACGGGCCTCTTCTCCTGCCTGGCTCCCTTGAACCGCCCGGAGGCTGTCCTCGGCTGGCTCCAAGGGCTGCTTCCCCTCTGCCGGCCGGCTGGCCGCGGCTCTGTCCGCTGCTTGGCTGGCTTCCGCAGCGGCCTGCTCCTGCGGCTCTGCCGGTGGCTGATGGGCCGCCGGTTTTTCCTGTTCTGCTGTGCTTTGGCGAGTCTTCAGCTCCCCGCGGTCCGCTGGGCGGGCCGTCTCTCCGGGAGCGGATGCTTGACCCTCTCCCGGCGCCGCGTAAGCCAGCGGTTCTTCTGCCCGCTCTTCCCGGGGCCGGGCGGGCCGGGCCCAATGACGGGCTTCTTCTCCTGCCTGGCTCCCCTGAACCGCCCGAAGATCGTCCTCGGCTGGCTCCAAGGGCTGCTTGTCCTCTGCCGGCCGGCTGGCCGCGACCCTGTCCGGTGCTTGGCTGGCTTCCGTTGGGACCTGCTCCCGCCGGTCTGCCGGTGCCTGATGCACCGCCGGTTTTTCCTGTTCTGCAGCTTGGCGGGTACCCGGCTTTTCTTGATCCGCTGGGCGGGCCGTCTCTCCAGAAACGTCAGGACCGGCGGCATGGCCTTCTCCCGGCGCCGCGTAAGTCAGCGGTTCTTCTGTCTGTTCTTCCCGGGGCTGGGCGGGCCGAGCCCAATGACGGGCTTCTTCCCCTGCCTGGCTCCCCTGAACCGCCTGGAGACTGTCCTCGGCGGGCTCCAAGGGCTGCTTGTCCTCTGCCGGCCGGCTGGCTGCGGCTCTGTCCGGTGCTTGGCTGGCTTCCGTTGGAACCTGCTCCCGCCGGTCTGCCGGTGCCTGACGGGCCGCCGGTTCCTTCCGTTCCACGGTCTGACGGGTTTTCAGCTCCCCTCGATCCGCCAGGCGGGCCGTTTCACCGGTCTCGCCCTGTCTTCCTTCGGCCCCTGGCGCCACCTGGCCGGAAATCAGTTCCGGCGTTGTTGGATGAGCCGAATCCCTTCGGCCCTCTTCTCTGGGCGCGGCCACAGCCGGGCTTTGCGAGGTGGCTGCCGCCTCTTCTGCCAGGCGGGAGGCATCCAGCCGATGGGTCAAGGGTGCCGGGCCATTTTCTGCTGGTGTCCTGGCTTCCCGCAACCAATGCTGGCGTTCCGCAGGCCCGCTTTCCATCTTCCCTTCGGGCGAAGCTCCCGCCTCTGCCGTCCGCCGCTCTTGGGCTTTTCCCCCTTGTCCGGCATCTTTTGGCGGCCGGGATAGGGAGCCCGGCTCCTGCGTTTCGGCCTGCCGCGCCGCTTGGGCAGCAGGCTTTTCTCCCTCATGCCCGGTGGGGCTTTCTTTTGCCCCTCTTGGCCGACCGGCCGTCGGAGCTGCGGGGCCGGTACCTGCCTCTTGCAGCTGGCTGCGGTAGGTCAAAGCCTCCTGCCCTTCCCCGTCCCCTTGGCTGCGGGGCATGTGGCCCCAGTGCCGGTGTTCCTCGTCTTGTATGCTCTTCGGCGGTGTCTCCCGCCCTGTGCCGTCTTCGAGTTCCCGCCTGTTTTCTCTTTGGCCGTCCCGTTCCGCAAAAGCAGCAGCTTCTTTCCCCCGGTGTCCGGTGGCTTGGGGAATATCTTCTTTGCCGGGCACGGCTGGGCGACGGGTCTCGGCTGTTTGGCTGTTGTATTCCGGCTGCCTTCCCAGGGCTCGTCCATCCTCCCTTCGGCTCTCTTGACCGCCGGGGCGGTCTGCCTTTTGAAAGGGTCGGTCTGGGGAGAGGGCAGACGGGCGGCCGGGCTCCATGCTTCTTTTGGCGGCAGGGCTGCTTTCACGCTCCCCCCCTCCACCTGCTGTGGCCGCTTTTGCCGGATGCTGCGGCACTTCTCCTGCCGGCGTCTCTGCCTGGCGGTATGTCAATTCTGCCGCCGGTTCTTCTGACGGCCTGCCGGGCTTGTGCCCCCAATGCTGCACAGCATCGGGCCCGGTCTCTGCTTCCGCCGGGACATCTTTCGGCGCGCTATCCAACCGACCGGTACCGCCGGGCGGCAGCACAGCCGGCTGACCCCGTTCTGCCTTCTCAGGGATGGGGTCGTCTGCCGGCGAGGCGGCCGGGTGGGTCAATTCCAAAGGGGAGCCCTGCTCTTCCCTCCGGCCTTCCGGCCTCTGGGCAAGTTCTCGGGCAAGCGCCGGTGCTTCCCTGACCGGCAGCTGTCCCGGCGTAGCGCTTCTTTCGCTCTCCGCCGGGCCCTCACCGGCCAAAACCGGCCCCTGTTCCACCTGCCGGAAGGGCTGTTTTCCCCGGTATGCAGCCGGTTGGCGGGCCAGCGTCTGTTCCACTGCCCGAGTGATCTGCCGCACCATTTGGGCGGTGGCCTCTGGAGCCTCTTCTTCTGCCGCGTAGACCAGGCCATCGGCCGGGACGGCCGCCTGTTCGCCGCCTTGCCGTGCCGTGCGCTGCCGGCGCAGCACGTCGGGCAGCAAAATGCTCCGTTCCCACAGCCCGCCGCCTGGGGTCTCCCCCCGATCTTGCAGGGGGCTCTGGGCCGCCAGGCCCGGGTGTTCCGCCTGCCACTTAGGGGCCCAGCCGCTGCCTGCCGGGGCAGCTGTGCTCAAAGACGTGGGCTCCAAAGGCCGCCGGGCTTTTTGCAATGTCTCGCCGCGGCCCGGGCCGGGGGCCCTTCCCCCCGGCCGGCTGCCAATGGCAGGGCCTTTGGCCTCTACCGTGACCCGCACCCGGCGCTCGCTCTCTCTGTACCGGATCTTTTCGACCACCCGTTCCACGATGCGCTGCTGGGGCTGTTCCGTCTCTTTCTTTTCGTTTTTTTCCCGCTGTTTCAACCATTGATCCAGGTAGGGCCAGATGCTTTTCCAATCCAGGTCTACCTGCACCGCCAATTTTGGGGCGGCTGGAACAGGGCCGGGCGCTTCCGCCTGCCCCTCTTCCAACAGCTCCAATGGCTCAGGCCGGTAATCTCCCATCCCATATCGGGCCCGCTGGAGCACCTGCTGGGTAAAGGTCTCCGACAGCAAGCCAAAAGGGGACAGGCCCAGCCTGTCCTGCTCCGTTACCGCCATATCCGGTTTTATCACAGCAATGGATCTCATCAGCAACACCCGTTATAGATCAATTCGATGCGGCTCACTGCCAAACTGGCTTGGTTGCTGTTCAGCGTGGGGCCCACATACTTTTGCAGATAAGCGCCTACGATGTTCCAGACCCGCTGGCTCTCGCCAAAGCTGTCTTTCAAGATCACCGTGCCCGCCAGCGGGATGGACATGCCCAGGTTGCACATCTGCATCAGCAGGGAGACAGAATCCACACTGGTGACGACGCCCTGTTCCAGCACCAGCACCTGGGGCTTGTTTTGCTTGAAAAAGAACCGGGGATAGTTGAGTCCCCCTTCGTTGTAGATCTCATACTCCACTTCCATATCCAAGCCGGATACCGAGGTGAATTTGCCGGTGAGCACCGCTCCCACTCCCAGAAGCGCCACCTCAAAATAGGTCCCCGCCATATAAGACATGCTGCGTCACCTCCCTACTGGGCAGCCGGGTCATGGGTCAGCCGCTCCATGCCGGTGATGGCAAAAGTCAGGCTTTCCGAAAGCACTTCGCTGCGGCTGCCGTCCATCGGCGCCAATTCATAGCCGATGGGCAGTGCGTTTTTCAGCGACCATGTGACGCCCCGCCTGCCCCGCTGGTCCAGCGCCACCACATTGAGCGTCCGGTGGGTGTCCCCGCCCCGGGGCCCTGTGTTGGGGCCGGCCGCCGCCGAAAACAGCCAATCCAAAAAGTCGTTGTCCCCAATGACGCCCTTCGTCAGCGTGACAGGGGCGAACCTGGTCAGCACCGGCACGAATTCCTGCACGCCCCGGCCGTCGTTGCCCGACCGGGCCTGGATGGTCTCCACCGCCATCTTCACGCCGGAAAATTGGGAAAACGCCGCCACGACCACGCCGCTGTTTTCCACTTCCACCAAAAAGCGGAACGCCTGAAAAGGCTCTTGGTATGTGATTCCCACCGTCATTCCCCCTTTTTAGCGCAGTGAAAATGTATTGTCCTCGTTGTTGCTGAGCTTTTTGTTCACAGCCGAGACCTCCCTGCACCACCGGCGGCGTTCCAAGTGGTTCAGGTTCATGACCTCGTCGCGGGACCAGTGCAGATAATAGCTCAGGAACGTCATCTCCTGGTACAGCCGTTCCTGGGGATACAGCACCAGCCCTAGCTCAACAAAAAATCCAGCGGCACCTCGATCTCCTGGTTGCAATGGGGGCAGGTGATCTTGTACACCGGCAATTCCGAAAGGTTGATCCGCTGGTATAAGTCCTGCAAATAGGCCAGATCCATGGTGAACAGCCCTTCGATCACCCGGGTGTTGATGCTCTTCAGGTTGCCCAGCCGGGTGATGACCCGTGACAGCAGGATGATCGTCAGATAGCCGGCGTTTTGCTGGACTCTGGCATCCCGCAGGGGCAAGATCTCATCGGCCGCTGTTGCCAGACGCATGGTGCCCCGCCGGTGCACTTCACCGTTTTGGTCCACATAGCCGCGGGGCAGTTCAAATTCAAATTCAGTCTCCAACGCAAAAGCCTCCCTTTATAATTGCGTAAGGGCCGTGCCCCCGGCAGGCTGGGCAGCCACATCCGGGGGCACAGGGCCCCATCCGCTCCGCCGCGGCAGAGCGTGTTCCTCATTGTTAGATGGTGGAGGGCTCACCGGCCACGCCGCCCGGGATATGCTCCAGGCCTTCGTGGCACAGTTCCAGGGATTGGATGGCCACTTCGCCGCCCAGGCCGTTCAGGTCGGGCACGGTGTAGCCCACAGGCCAGGCGTTGATCAAGTTCCAGGAAGGGCCGGGGTTGCCGGCGTCGTCGATCAATGTGATGGTCACATTGTGCCGCACAAGGCCGGTGGGAGGCGCCGTGTTGGTGGGCGCCACCGAATAGAGCCAATCCAAAAATTCGGTGTCGTCGGAAACGCCCCAGCGCAGGGTCACGTTGCCGAATTTCGTCAGGCCCGCCAGTTTGCGGGGGGTGTTGCGCAGGTCGTCGCCTTCGCGGTATTCCACCGCATCCACGGAAGAGCTCATGCCAGAGACCTCAGAAAATCCGGCACGGCTGATCCCATCGATCTCGACCTGGTACCGAAATACTCTATAGGGATAGTTGATTGCCATTTCACTTCGTCCTTTCTGATGGGAGATGGGTGGGCCCCTTATTCGCCGGTGGCCGTCTTCTGTGTGATGCGGAAGATGACGAATTCAGCCGGTTTGACCGGTGCGATGCCGATCTGGCAGATCAGCCGGCCGTTGTCGATGTCATCCTGGGTCATGGTGGTGGGTCCGCACTCCACGTAGAAGGCCTGGTCCGGGCTGGAGCCAGCCAGTGCGCCATCCCGCCAGCAGGTGGCCAGGAAGGTCTCGATGGTGCGGGTCACACGGCCCCACAGTGTCTCGCTGTTGGGCTCGAAGACCACCCAGTTGGTGTTGTTTTTAATGGATTCTTCCACATAGATGAACAGGCGGCGTACGTTGAGGTACTTCCACAGGCCGTTGGAGCTGATGGTGCGGGCGCCCCACACACGGATGCCCCGCCCGGGGAAAGAACGGATCAAGTTGACGCCCAGCGGGTTCAGGATATCCTGCTCGCCTGTGTTGTAGTTGCAGGAAAGGCCGGTGCAGCCGCGGACCACTTCGTTGGCCGGCGCTTTATGTACGCCCCGCTCGTTGTCGCTGCGGGCATAGATGCCTGCCATGGCGCCCGAGGGCGGGAAATAGGCCGGGCGCTTGGCGCCGGCGTCGAACATCTCCAGCCAGGGGTGGTACATGGCGGCGTAGGAAGAGTCGTACATATCCCGGAAATTGGCCACATCGTTGGTCTTTTTGTACTCGATGGGCACATCCAGAATGGCAAAGCAGCTCTTGCGGCTCTCGCAGAAGCCGATCAGGGCCGCCTGCACCTCCGGTGCGGTGACGCCGGGGATCGCCAGGATGGAGACCGTGCTGTTTTCCAGGAAAGCCTGCAGGCCGGTGCGCTTGCCGGGGCCGTTGTCCTGGCCCAGATAGGCGTCGGGCGTCACGGCCAGCACAGCGCCATCGCTGCCGCCGACCAGTGCCAGCACCAGTTCGTCGCCTGTGCCGCCGCACAGCTCATAGGGGGTGATGCCCGTTTTGGCAGGTGCCGCCGGGGCGGCCTCCTTCTTGTCTTTGGCCTCTTCCTTGGCCGGGGCGGCCGCTGCCTTGGGGGCCGGCAGCACTTCCAGCTGGATCAGGTCGCTCTTGGCGGCCTTCACCGGCGCGTAGTTCAGCGCTTCCGGCTTGAGGGACAGGTTCTCATACACTTCCACCGTATCCTCCAGCCGGGCGGTCACGGTGATCTCACAGGTGCGGATATATTTGGGCGTGCCCACTTTCGTATCCGCTACGTCCAGCGTGCAGGGTGCATCCAGGGTGACCACCTGATCCAGCACGCTCTTGATGGTGGCATGGGCTTTGGTGCGGCCGTCGTACAGTTCCACCACGTCGCCGGCGTGGAAGCCATCGGCATTCTTCAGCGTCAGGTCTGCACCGTTGACGGCAAAGACCTGGGTCTTGGCCTTGGAAGCCGGCGCCACGGTGACCCGCATGTTCTGGGCCCAAGCGCCCGGGTTGGCCGCGGTGATCTTCAAAACGCCGGTGGTCAGGCTGGCTGCCTTGGCATCGGCGGGCACGGCCCGCATGATGTAAGCCCGGGAGCCGCCGTTGGCAAAGAATTGCTCCACCGCATAGGGCAGGAAGCGGGCGTTCCCATAGCTGGCTTCGCCCAGATAGCCGCCGTACATGCGCTTGTAGTCGGCAAAGCTGGTCACCAGCTGGGGCTGGCCGACCACGGGGCCCCGCTCCGCCAGGCCGATGAAGCCGGCTGTGCTGGTGCTGACGCCCTGCATGGGGGTCGCCCCGGAGTCATACTCCTCTACATACACACCTGGGGACAAATATTCTGCCATGTTTTTGCTTCACGCCGTATCGTTCTGCCGGGGGGCCGGACGTGAAGCTCCCCTCCTTTCTGTTTGTCGTGATGATCGTATTGTTTGAGCCGCTGGGATGCTTGAGAAAGAGATCGCGCGGCGAGATGTTCTCTCCGCCTGGTCCCTTTCTCAAGCCCCAGACGCTCTTGGCTCACTGCTGCTGGGCCGCTTGGCTGAAACCGCCCCAATAACGGACGATGACGCCTGCGTTTTGCTCCAAACACCCTGCCAGCCGCTGGCGGGCGTCGTAGGGGTCTTGCAGATCTGCCCGGTTGCGGTAGACCACCTGGCCCTGCTGCTCAAAAAAACTGCCTTGGGCCAGCTGCTGGTTGAACTGGTTGCACAGGCCGAGGGCCTTTCCCTTTTCCACAGGGAACGGATAGCGGCCATAGGCCACCACCTGGTCCTTCTGGCAGCGGCAGGCGGTCTCCCAGACCATGCCCTGCTGGCGGAAGCGAAAACGCACCAGCCCTTGCTCGTTTTGAAACGGCACGCCGCTGTCTTCCAAAAGAGACAGCAGCAGCCCTTGCGTTTCCCTCTGTTCCATCTGGCGGCGCCTCCCGTCACACCGGTGCAAAAAACTGCCATCCCCACCCCAGTTCCCCAAGGCTCCGGGGGCTGGCCGCCTCCGTATCCAGCGGGGGCAGCGCCTGCCAATCGGGCGCCGGGCTCCCTGCAGGGGCGGAGGCCTCTATTTCCAGTGGTTCCGTGCCGCAGGCCTCCGGCGGCAAAGGCATCTGCCTGCCCGGCGGTCTGGGGCCGGCGGCCAGCGCGGCCAACGCGCTGTTGCCGATCTGCCCGGCGATCTGTTCCGCCGTCTGCAGTGGGATCTGCTCCACCCCGGCGCCGGCCAGCAGCGCCTGTAAAAAAGCAGCGGCTGTCTGGGGGGCTGCCCGGCTTTGGGGCGCCCGCTCCGGCTGCTTTTCCGGCGCCTGCTTTTGGCGGGAAGCCTGCTGGCGGTCAATTTCGGCCATGGGCCTCCCCTCCCTCTGCAGCGCCGTCTCCGCCGCCGTCTTCCGGTGGTTCCGGCGGTTCCTGGGGCACTTCTTCCTGCTCCAGGGCCCGGGCTACTTGTTCTGCAAAGCCCGCTTCCTCCATCTCCGCCAAAGCTTCGGTGGCCCGGTCGGAAAGGAAGCGGAGCTTCTGGATGAATTCCTGTTTCATCTGGGCTTTTTTGTTGATCAGGCTCCGGGTGCGTGCCAGGGCATTTTGCAGCACTTGCTTTTCCCCGGCATCGCCGGCCTGGGCCAGCTGCTGCCGGTACTGCTCCAGCAGCGACCGTTCCCGGCTGTCATCCAAAAAAGGATACATGGTCCGCAGGGTGTCGGCGCCTGAACCGCAGCCCATCTCGCTCTTTCCCTGGGCCAAGTCCGCCATGGAATCCACAGTGCGGCGGGCGTCCCGCAGGGTATCCACCACAAGGCCTACGGCACTGTGGGCGAATCCCCGGTTGAAGATCACCTGATCGGGGCTGTGGCCCGGCACATTGCGCTGTTGGGATGCCCCTTCAAACAGCTTTTTCTGCTGTTCTTTTTGGGGCTGGGATTGCCCCACCGTCCGCTTGAGGCAGGAGACCAGCATCATTTTGCCCGTCCCCTGGATCACCGCCCCCGCCAGGTTGCCCCGCTGGAAGGCGGTCTCGGAAAACCGGCCGAGGGCTTGCTGCCGCTGCTCGTCTTTGGCTTGGTAAAAGCCTTGGGCACTCGTATCCCTGCTTTGCCGCTCCTCCCGGGCCGGCTGCCCTTCCTCCGGCGTCTCCGCCGGCGAAAAGCCGCCGCTGCCCTGCTGCCCCAGCCTTTGGGCATGCTGCTTGCCGATCCAATCGAAGGTCTGCTGGAAGCTTTCGGTCACATGGTACAGCGGGTCCCGGTGTTCAAACTGCTGGGCGCCTGCGGCCCAAGCCAACTGGGCCCGGACAGCGGCGTCGGTCACCGGGGGCGCCGGCGCCTTTTGCCTGCGTTTGATCTGGATCTGGCCCATAGCTCCTCCTTCTCCGCCCGGCCGTCACATGCGCCCTAAGATCAGGTGCATGCTGCGCACGATATGCCGGAATTCCACCGGCCGGACGATGAAATCGGTGAAGTGAAGGCGGACTCCCTGTACGGCATACTGGGGCGTATCGTCGATCAATACGATGGCACAGCGCTTGTCCACTTGCCGCAGGGTGCGGGCGGCCAAAAAGCCTTTGCTACCGCCCAGCCCAATGAAAGCTGCCTGCCATGTGCCGGCCGGTGCTTCCACCACCGGGTGGAAGTCCCTCCAAGGCGTGCAGCGCGCTTGTACACTGTACAGGTCAGCTACCTGTTCCAGCCACCGGCAGAGCTGCTCCGTTTCCCGTTGGGAATTGCCGCATACCGCCAGCCGCATCTCCGCTGCCCTCCCCGCCACATGGCCCCCAGGCCTTTCTTTTCATGTCCACTCTCCTTCGACGATTCCGATTCTACACAATCCGCAGGGTGATTTTAAGACTTTCGACACAAACGGCCTTTCAATGTCACAACATGCAGGCCAGCTGCCCAATGGGGCATGCTATAATGGATGTAACAAAACAGCCCTGCCCGTAGAAAGGATGAACAAAGTGCCTGCTTTTTCGCTGTGCGGCCTGGAGCCCGGCCTGCTCCAGCCCTTTTCTTCTTATATATTGCCCCCTGTGCTGCATCAGGTGCGCGCCGGGGAGGCCCAGGCCTATGGCGTCATCTGCGGCTCCCATTCCTGCGGCGCCGCCGCTGTCCGTTGGCAGCCGGATCAGGGCGAACTGCTCAGCCTGTTCATCGACCCTGCCGTGCGGCGGCAGGGCGCGGCCAAGGCCCTGTTGGAGCACATCGCCGCCCAGGGCCTGGCCCAGGGCATCCCTTTGCTGCGGGCCGATTATGTGCTGGACGGCGAAGAGCTGACTGCCATGGACGGCTTGTTCTGCCACCTGGGTTGCCAGCCCCAGTTCCGCGCACCGGTCTTCGCCCTGGACAGCGCCCGGTTCCACGATGACCCCCTGATCGGTCCCTGCTTTACCCCGGGTTTCGTGCCCCCCGCTTCCATCGTCCCATTCCTCTCCCTTTCGGAGCAGGAACGGCAGGCTTTGGCCGGCAGGGCCGAGATCCCGGACCATCTGCAGTGGGAGGCTTGCCGGCACAAGGCAGAGCCCGCCCTGTGTTTTGCCTGGGTGGAAAAAGGGGAGGTTGCCGCCTATGTGCTGGGCGGTGAAAGCGCCGACGGCGGCTGTTTGCAGCTGGCCACAGTGCGCACGTCCCAAGCGCCGCCCAGCGCCGTGATCTGGCTGCTGCGGACCCAGATCAACGCATTTTACTATCGGTGCGGCGGCGATTTTCTGTTTTATTCTTCCACTATCACGCCCCATTCCCGCCAGATCTTAGAGCGCATCGCCCAAGGCCGCTACCGTCTGTACGAAGAGCACGAAGCCCTGTGGCCTTTTCCTGCCGGCCGGCTCGCCCCGGATGCGCCAGCCGCTCTGCGCTGACAAAAGGAGGTTTTATCCATGTCTTATCAATATGCCACCCGCAAGCGGGCAGAAACAGCTGTTCCTCAAACGGAAAAAGTTGCGCCAGCCGCCCCCTCCATGGATGCGCTGCGGGCCGGCGCTGCGGCGCCTACCCAGCAGATGCTGGGCCACAAGGTAGACCTGCCCGACGCCATCTGCCAAAAAATGGAGGACTCCTTCCAGGCGGATCTGTCTTCCGTCCAGCTCTACGAGAGCCAGGCCGTGGCCGATGCCGGTGCAAAAGCCATGGCCCAGGGCAACCGCATCGCCTTTGCCCCCGGCCAGCTGGATCTCACTTCTTCCTCCGGCCAGGCCCTGCTGGGCCACGAGCTGTCACACGTGGTGTCTCAAGCCCGGGGCGAAGTTGCCGGCCAGGGCTTTTTGCAGGACAGCGCCCTGGAAGCCCGGGCCGACCGGGAGGGCGCCATGGCCGCAGCCGGTGAGAGCATCTATTCCGGCGTCACCCCGCTTTCCGACGTCTCCTGTGCCCCGGCTGCCGGCCCCATGCAGGCGAAGGGCAAAAAGAAAAAGCCAGAAATTTCCGAACCCCAGGAAGTACGGCACGTCAGCCGGGATGAGATCGCCAACGAGATCGATATGCAGGCCGCCTTGCGACACATGAAAGACCCTTCTGAGAAGGCCCAGGCTGCTGTGGCTCAACGTTTTGAGGAAAAGCGCAGCGACTTAAAATCCCGTCTACATGCCATTAACAAAGACGAAACGACCCAAAATCGTTTTGGCACCCTTTCCCCTATGCTGGATTTTTTAGAGCAAAACAGCGACATTGCGCTGGTGCAGGGCGGGAATGCCATGGGCACCGTACAAAGCGGCAAAGCCCAAATCGCACTCAGTCTTTTCAACAAAAGCAACACCAACGGAAAACTTCGGGCCCAGATGTTGCATGAATCCACCCATTTGCGCAACACAGTGGCGGGCCACAACGCACTGACGCCTTCCGCAGAGCCCTTTGCCTTCCGCAACGGCGCTATCATGCAGGGCAGCAATAACAACGCTGCCCATACCGGTTTGCCCACGCCCGGTGTCACGCGTGCAAATCTCGACTACGGCAGAGCAGTCAACGAACCCCGTGATATGGCAGGGCAGGTCTTTGGCTCCACGATACAAAAAGATGTGATGGGCGATGCAGATTCTTTTCAAAAGCATCTGAACAAACATATGAATACATCCGATCAGCAGCGCAGCGCTGACGTTCAAAAAGAGCTGATGCGGATCGGCGTTGCCATCACCAAATCGGCCGATGACGAGAATTTAGCAGAACCTTCTTCCTATTTGAATCAAATGATGTATCTGATGTATGAAAATCAGGACATGTTTGATAGCGCCTTCTTCGATTCCAATCGGTTCAAAGCGCTGCAACACTACACAGGGATATTGAATGATACTACCAATTATGGAAAGGCAGAGAATGGCGGCGTCGGCATCCGCAATCTCACATCTTATGGCCGCGCCGGTAAGAAAAGGCAAAAGCCTACTACCTAATTGGCAGAACATGTGCTCGTTTCAACAATCGTACAAGGAGGTTTTATCCATGTCCTATCAATACGCCACCCGCAAGCGGACGGAAACAGCTGCCCCCCAAACGGAAAAGGCTGCGCCAGCCGCCCCCTCCATGGATGCGCTGCGGGCCGGCGCTGCGGCGCCTACCCAGCAGATGCTGGGCCACAAGGTAGACCTGCCCAACGCCATCCGCCAAAAGATGGAGGACTCCTTCCAGGCGGACCTGTCTTCCGTCCAGCTCTATGAGAGCCAGGCCGTGGCCGATGCCGGCGCCAAAGCCATGGCCCAGGGCAACCGCATCGCCTTTGCCCCCGGCCAGCTGGATCTCACTTCTTCCTCCGGCCAGGCCCTGCTGGGCCACGAACTGTCCCACGTGGTGTCCCAGGCCCGGGGCGAAGTCGCCGGCCAGGGCTTTTTGCAGGACAGCGCCCTGGAGGCCCGGGCCGACCGGGAGGGCGCCATGGCCGCAGCCGGCGAGAGCATCTATTCCGGCGTCACCCCGCTTTCCGACGTCTCCTGCGCCCCGGCCGCCGGCCCCATGCAGGCGAAGGGCAAAAAGAAAAAACCAGAAATTTCAGCCCCCTATGATGTTGAACATCACACCATTGGCGATTCCATGGCAAAACCAGGAGAATACGACAGCAACCATGCAGCTAGCGTGATGCAATCTTTTGCCCCTATAGCGAAAGCGGATGTCGCAAGTAAAAGTCATCTTTCAGAGACAGATGGCAACCGCTTTACCATTATGCGTGGTGGTGCCGGTGCGGCTTATAACGAGGAACTCAAAAAAGGAACCCAGGGTATAAACCGCCAAATATTACCTTTTCTTGTGCAAGCGACAAGTTCGACCAGTTCTTTGCCTACAAAGTCAAATGGTGAGCTGCTAAATGACCCTGAATCTTTAAATGCTTACCAAGATGCAGCGATTGCCCAATTTGGCAGGTATCTCTCCATTATGGAACAAGATAAGGATGCAATGGATAGTCTACGCCAATCTGCTCAAACAATATATCAGCCAATGGGCACTTACAGTGAAAAAAACAAGGGAGGTGTTACTGGCGGTGAGGTCGGTTATGCAAACCATGCTATGAATGATATATTACTTCGTTCTTTTGGCCCAGATATACTTAATGGGCGATCTGACCTACCTTTAGATCCAGACCACTATAAACGTGTTGGTACATTGTCTAATGTTATGGCACGTATGCAGTCACACGCCATGACCGCTTCGGGCAATGAAGAAAATTCAAACCTAAATCCCCATGAGCTACAACTCTCTCAGATGCTTACTGATTTTTACACACGGAACAATCTCATCAGCAATTCTTCCCCTTCAGCCGCCGACCCCTCCCAATGGACTTTTCAACAAAAGAGAAAACTCTACGGCGGTTAATGCATCTATCTGCAAAAGAAAAGGGGCATCCGCCCCTTCCTCCTACCGCCAGGTGTGATCCATGACCCACTGTGTGAAGCATTGCCGGGCCCGGGCTCCATTTTGTGAGCCGATGGGCACGCGAACGTCCCCAGCCAGCACAAAATCCGTGCGATCCACCCGCTGGATGCTGGCCATGTTCACCAGAAAACTCCGGTGGCAGCGCAAAAAATCGCCGCTGTCGATCTCCGCTTCCAGGGCATCCAGCCCTTTGCGGACTTGGATCACCCGGCCGCTGTTCATATGGATGTGGGCAGTGTGCCCTTTGATCTCGATGTAATCGATCTGCCGCAGCCGCACTTCCACCGGTTCCCATTCGGAAAGCAGGGTCAGGGTGCGCCAGTTTTCCCGCTGTTCCTCCATGCACCAATCCAGGGCGTTGTCCACCTCTTGCTGGGCAAAGGGCTTGACCAAATAGTCGGCGGCCCGCAGCTCGTAGCTCTCCACCCCGTGCTCTTGGCTGTTGGTGGCAAAGATCAAGGCGCATTGGCTGTCCACCTGGCGCAGCCGGTGGCCGGTCTCAATGCCGTTCATGCCCTCCATATAAATATCCAAAAACACCACATCCCATTGCCCCGGCCCCCGCAGCTGGCTCATCAGGTGCAGGCCGCTGTCGGCCGTATCCAGCTGCAGCTGGATCTGCCGGCTGGCCGCATAATGGCGCACCAGCCTGGCCAGGGTGTTCCGCTCTTCGGGCAGGTCGTCACAGATCATCACATTCAGATGCATGCAGCCGCCTCGCTTTCCTTATGCCAGAATGAATCGTATTGTTCCCGCACCTGGGATAGCAACGGCCGGCTGATGGAGATGCTCTGCCCGTCGTTCATCTGCAGCAGTCCGCCGCTGATGTGCCGCACGGCCCCCAGGTGTACGATAAAGCTCTTTTGGCACCGCACAAAGGGGGGCTCGGGCAGTTGTTCCGCCACTTTGCCCAAGGGCTGGTTGATCTCCACCGGGCCGCTGGCGCCATGCAGTATGGTATGCCGGCCCTGGGCCTCGGCATAGTAGATCTGGCACAGGGGCAGTTGGATGCGGCTGCGGTAATAAGGCAGATCCAGCCGGCGGAGGCCCTGCTGCCACAAATGTGCCGTCCGTTTCAGCGCCTGGCGGAGCTTGTCTGCCTTCAGCGGTTTGCACAAAAAGGCATCTGGGTGGCAGCGATAGGCCCCGATGGCTTGTCCCTCATCTTGGGAAAGCAGCACCAGCCCTTGCCCCCGCTCCCTGGCGCGGGCCGCCAGCCGGAAGGTCGCATCCCCTTCATCCAGATCCAATAATAATAGGGCGCAGTCAGCGGGTTCCGCTTGGGCTGCGCTTGTCCACAAGGCCAGATCCAAATTGGCGCACACCACTTGTGCCCACCCTTCCAGTACGCGGCAGAGAGCTTGCCCCAGTGCTTGGTCGGCCGTGCAAATACCAATGCGGATGCTCAATTCATCTGCCACGAAGATCCTCCTTTTAGACCGGTGGATCCGGTCGTTTTTTGTCTTTTTTATTGGTTTTTATGATACCACCAAACCCACAAATAAGGAAACAAAAATGCCGCAACTGGGATATTTTTTGTGCAAGTGGGAAAATATTCACGCAACTGGGAATCCGTCTGCGTTGACGATATTTTTCTTGCAAGATAAACTATTAGCAGGGGCAAATGGGCCGTCAAGCGGAGCATTCGGCCCACTGCGGCACAGAGTTTTCAGACCGACGATGCAAAGGAGGCTGTTTTCATATGTTCACGATCGCATGCTGTGATGACGACCCGATTTGGCTCCAGGAATTCGCCGGCCTGCTGCAGCCCATCCTGCAAAAGCACCAGGTTCCCTACCGCCTGCATACCTCTGCATGCGGCGGGGACTTGCTGGAGGCAGTGGCCAGCCGGGCCCTATCTCCCGACCTTTTGTTTTTGGATGTGCTGCTGGGTGAAGAAAACGGCCTGGATGTGGCGGCCGCTTTGCGCCGCACCTTGCCGGACCTGTCCATCGTTTTAGTCAGCTGCAGCCCGGATTTCGCCTTGGACGGTTACAAAGTCCATCCGCTGGATTACCTGGTCAAGCCCATCCGCCCGGAGGAGCTGGAGGTCGCCCTGCTTTTGGCGCTGAACCGGCGCCAAAAACCGGTTTCTCTGGCCATTCGCAGCGGCGATATGCTGCAGGTAGTGTCAGTGGATTCCATTTTGTATGCAGAGGTCTTTGACACGGCGCTGCACATCCACACCGTGGGCGGCGGGGTGGTATCCAGCAGCGGCCACCTTTCCACCCTGGCCCAACGCCTGCCCGCCCTCCAATTTTTGCGCTGCCACAAGAGCTATCTGGTGAACTTATCCCACGCGGTGGGGCTGCGCCGCTACTGCTTCCGCCTTACCGACGGCAGTTCTGTGCCAGTGAGCAAAAAAAACTACACCCAGGTGCAGCAGTCTTTTCTGCACTACTGCGAAGAGAACCTGGGCCTGCGATGAAACCCCAGTTTGAAAAAGGAGAGATGTAGACATGAACATTGTAAAGACACAAGAAAACCAATCCCTGACGCTCCAGCTGGAAGGCCGGTTGGATACCACCACCGCCCCTGCGCTGGAGCAGGAGCTCAAAGACTCTCTGAATGGGATCACCCATTTGGTGCTGGATATGGAACAGCTGGCCTATCTTTCTTCCGCCGGACTGCGGGTCATCCTGGCCGCCCAGAAGCAGATGAACAAACAGGGGCAGATGGTAGTCCGCCATGTCAACGATACCATTATGGAAGTATTCAATCTGACCGGATTTTCCGATATTCTGACCATCGAGTAGCCCTATGGAAAAAATACAGGAAACACAGCAAGTGGAGCGCTATTTTGTAAACCGAGCCTTCCGCAAGTTTTTCATTCCCAGCTTTTTATCCAACACCGGCTTGGCTCTGGGCGCGCTGGCCGATTGCCTGTTCGTGGGCAATACTTTGGGCACCGATGGCCTGGCGGCCATCAGCATCGGCCTCCCTATTTACATGCTGCTCAACACCATATCCATGACATTGGCCACAGGCGGCTCGATCCACTACGCCACATGTCTGGGCGAAGGAGATGCCCAAGAGGGCAACCGCATCTTTATGGATATCCTCCGCTTTGCCCTGGGGCTGTATATCGTGCTGTGTTCCCTGGGCCTTTTGTTTTTGCCCCAGCTGCTGCAGCTGCTGGGCGCAGGGCCTGCGGGCACCCCTTTTTATGAGGTCTGCCGCCGCTATGTCAGGGCACAGCTGCTGCTGTCGCCCCTGATGTATTGCCAAGGGCCCCTCTATTATTTCATCAACAGCGACAACGCCCCCAAGCTGGCCGCCGTTTCGCTGGTGACCAGCAATCTGCTGGACATCTTTTTCAATTACATTTTTGTGGTGCGGCTGGGCTGCGGCGCAGAGGGCTCAGTCTATTCCACTGCCATCGGCGCCGGCGTGATGGTCCTGCTCTCTTGCGGCCACATCATCGGCAAAAAGGGCATGCTGCGCTTTGGCCTCAGCCCTTTCCGCATCCAACGGGTGTGGCGGGCGGCCAAAGTGGGCTTTTCCACCTCGGTGCAATACCTCTATCAATTTGCCGTGGTGCTGCTGTGCAACCGCCTGCTGATGTGGCTGGACGGCGCTTTGGCCGTGAGCATCTTCACCATCCTGTACAACTTGCAGGATCTGGTGGCCAGCATCTACGATTCCATGAGCATGACGATGCTGCCCATGGTGAGCACTTTTCTGGGGGAACACAACTACCGGAACATTTTGCACACCTTGCGCCAAGCCTTTGCCATCTC
This sequence comes from Candidatus Pseudobutyricicoccus lothianensis, assembly GCA_904419295.1. Taxonomy (GTDB): domain Bacteria; phylum Bacillota; class Clostridia; order Oscillospirales; family Butyricicoccaceae; genus Pseudobutyricicoccus; species Pseudobutyricicoccus lothianensis. The sequence continues at coordinate 22,499 of CAJFRA010000003.1, read as the reverse complement.
CCTGGCCATCAGCGCCTGCATTGCGGCGGTGCTCCTCCTCTTCCCCCAGCAAGCCTGTTCTCTCTTTGGCCTGCGGGGCGCAGAAGAATGGTACCAAGGCGTCTGGGCCATCCGTTTGTTTGCTTGCAGCGTGGTATTGTGCAGCGTCAACATGGTGTTCACCTATTACTACCAGGCTGTCAACCAAGAACGCATCAGTTTTATTTTGGTCACGCTCCGTTCTTTTCTGGGGTTCGCCCTGCTCAGCTTGGTCTTGGCGCCCTTGGGCATCCGCGCTTTCTGGTGGGTCTATCTGCTCTCGGAGGGCTTGGCCTTTTTGTGGCTGCTGCTGCGCAACCACAGGCGGCACAACTGGACCATGCTGCCCGCAGACGACCACGTTTTCAGCGCCTGCCTGGCCAACGACATCCAGCAGCTGGGCGATACGCTGTTGGCGGCGGAGAGCTACTTGGAGGCCTTGGAAGTGGAGCCCTCCAAATGCTTCTTTGTGACCAACACCATTGAAGAAGTGTGCAGCGTCATCATCCAGCAAGGGTTCCGGGGGGAAACGGGCTATATCCAGCTGACGTTGGTCCCCTTGGAAGCCGGCGAGCTGCGGCTGCACATCCGCGACAGCGCCGGGGCCTTCAACCCCTTTTCCCTGGATACCGACAACATCAACTTGGATCAAGGCCAGGGCCTGGATGCCCTTGGCCTGCGCATGGTGAAAGCCAAGGCCAAAGAGTTCTCATACCGGCAGTATGCCGGTTTCAACACCATGGTCTTACGAATTTAGGAGGAATCGTTCTATGAAACGCATGCAAGGTCCCCGCCGCCGGCTGGGGGCTAAAATGGCGCTCATCGTCATCTGTATGGCACTGGTGCTCAGCTCTGCCGCCCTTTTTGCCAGCTACCGCACCTATGAGACCAACATGGCCGACCTGTACACCTCCAGCGCCCAAAACCTGGTGCGCACCTTGGTCAGCCAGATCGACGGCGACGATCTGGTCCGCTACTATGAGACCAAGCAGACTGACGCCACCTATGAGGCCACCCAGCAGTTCATCTATGATCTGGTGGCCAATAACGATGTGGAATACCTCTATGTGGTGCGGCCCGAACCTGCCTCGGCCATGTTCCTCTTCGATTCCGACCAAAGCGAGGTAGAGGGGTATGAAGAGGGCGGTTACGTCCCCTTGGGCACCACGGTGGAGCTGGATGAGGAGTTTGCCGCTAACATCGACACCTATCTGGCCGGCGAGCCCATTGAACCAGTCGTCACCCATGAGGCGGAATATGGCTGGACCCTGACGGTGCAGGAGCCCATCTTGGACTCCCAGGGGAATATGGCTGGCTATGCCTGTGCGGACATCGACATCACCCAGATCGTCCAGGAGCAGCGCCAATTCCTGTTTTTCTTGGGCGCCCTGATGCTGGCCATCACAGCGGTGTTCGTGCTGTTCTTCCTGTGGATCATCCGCCGCCAGGTGGTCGCGCCCATCCAGAGCATGACAAAAGCCACCGCCGAATTCCTTTCTTCCCCCGCTTTGACCACGGCCGACGCCACAAAGTGCGCCATTTTAGATGTACATACCCATGACGAGCTGGAAATGTTGGCTTCTTCCATCAACAAGCTGGAACAGGATCTGGTGGAATACTGCAGCGATCTGGCCACCGTCACCGCAGAAAAGGAGCGCATCGGCGCAGAATTGAGCATCGCCACCCAGATCCAGGCTTCCATGCTGCCCTGCATCTTCCCGCCCTTCCCCAACCGGAATGAATTCGACATCTATGCTTCCATGGTGCCGGCCAAGGAAGTGGGCGGCGACTTCTACGATTTCTTCATGATCGACGACCACCGTCTGGCTGTGGTGGTGGCCGACGTATCGGGCAAAGGCGTGCCGGCCGCCCTGTTCATGGTCATCGGCAAGACTTTGATCAAAGACCACGCCCAGACGGGGGCGGCCTTGGGGCAGGTGTTCACCGAAGTGAACGACCAGCTGTGCGAAGCCAACAGCGAAGGTCTGTTTATCACCGCTTTTATGGGCGTATTGGATCTGCGCACCGGTGAATTCTCCTATGTAAACGCAGGCCACAACCCGCCTCTGCTGTGCCGGGCCGGCGGCCAGTTTGAATATTTGAAAGTGCGCCCCGGTTTCGTGCTGGCCGGCATGGAGGGCATCCGCTACCAGACGGGCCGTTTGGACCTGGCCCCCGGCGACCGGCTGTTCTTCTACACCGACGGCGTGACCGAAGCCACCGATGCCCACGAAGAGCTCTTTGGCGAGCAGCGTTTGCAGGCTGTGCTGAACCAGAACCGGCTGGCCGCCAACGAGACGCTGTTGGCCGCCGCAGCCCAGGCCATCCAAGGCTTTGTGGGGTCTGCACCCCAATTTGACGATATCACCATGCTGGGCCTGACCTTCGACCATCCTATGGAGAACCACGGCCAGGAAGAACAGAAACAGGCGGAGGATCCTACATGTTGACATTTCGCCCCATTTTGCCGGAAGACATTGTATGGGCCGGACCTTTGTTGGCGGAAAGCGGCTATTTTTCCTGCGAATTTTGTTTCACCAACATTTTCATCTGGCAGCAGACGTACGGTTCCCGGATCGCCCGGTTTGAAGATTTCGTCCTGGTGTGCCACGAAGATGACGAAGCCGTCTTTGCCCTGCTCCCTGCGGGGCGGGGTGATCTGGCGGCGGCGCTGCGTGCCATGCGGGAATACGCCGGCAGCCGGCAGCTTTCCTTCTATTCGGTCCCCCCTGCCATGCGGGACCAAATCGAAGAGGTGTTCCCCGGCTGCGTCACCTTTGCCGCCAGCCGCCCCAACTACGATTATATCCTGGACATGCAGACGTTCCTGGATCTGCCGGGCAGCACCTATCAAAAGCGGCGGTATGAACTGCGGCACTTTGCCCGCCAGATGCCCTCTGCCGCCTTCACCCCCATGACCCCGGCGGACTACGAGGATGTGCGCTCTTTCATGGCAGAGTGGTGCAGCCATTACAGCGGTGAAGACAAATCGGGCATCCAGGCAGAGTCCTTGGCTCTGGAAGCTGCACTGACCCATTACGATGCCCTGGGGCTGATGGGCGGCGTGTTGCGGGCCGAAGGGCAGCTGCTGGGCTTCAGCATCGGCAGCCCGCTGAACCCTTCGGTGCTTTGCGGCCACATTCAAAAGGCGCGGCACGACATCCGCGGCGCTTTTTTCACGGTGGCCCACGAGTTTGCCCGCATGTACGGTTCCGCCTACCGCTGGCTCAACTGTGAAGACGACCTGGGACAGCCCGGCCTGCGGGCGGCCAAGCTCTCTTATCACCCCGCTTGGCTGGAGGAAAAATACATGGCCTGTCTCAAAAGCCAATCCCTCTGTGCCGAACAGCTGGCCTGAGGCAGCGGCGGATAGCGCCAGCCTCTGCCGGGCACACTGTCACTATTCCGGGGCGCTGCTGGGTCTTTTCCCAGGGACCTCCCCGCCCTGTGTTGCTCCCCATCCCACTCATGGCTGCGGCCTATGGCCGCCTGTTCAGAAGGAGGAATCACCATGATGAAATCGATCACTGTCCCTGCCACATTGGAGCAGCTGCCCCACGTCCAAGCCTTCATCGAAGGGGAATTGGAAGCCAACGACTGCCCGATGAAGGCCATTATGCAGATCTCCATTGCCGCAGAAGAGATCTTTGTGAACATTGCCCACTATGCATATCATCCCGATATTGGCGATGCCACCATCCGCTGTCAAGTGGGCGGAGACCCTCTGCAGGTCATCATCCAGTTTTTGGACCATGGCCGCCCTTTCAACCCGCTGGAGCGGGAAGGCCCCGACACTTCGCTTTCCGCCGAAGACCGGGACATCGGCGGGCTGGGCATCCTGATGGTGAAAAAAAGCATGGATCAAGTGGAGTACGCCTACGAAGACGGCAAAAACATTTTGACCATCTTGAAACAGATGTGAATAGAACGAAAAAAGCCTTCTGACCCTTGCGGGGCAGAAGGCTTTTTCTATTGTCCTGTGCTGTTGCCGCCGGGTTCAGGCATCCACGGCAGGTTGGAGCGAAGCGGCCTGATGCAGCTGGAAGCTGCCCGCCAGCTGTTTCATCATTTCTGCCTGTCCGGAAAGTTCCTGGCTGGCAGCAGCGCTCTGTTCGGCCGTGGCGCTGTTGTTTTGCACCACAGCGGAGATCTGATCCACCCCCAGCGAGATCTGGCTGATGGAATTGGCCTGTTCGTCCACCATATCGGCGATCTGCTCCATCAGGCTCACGGCTGTGGCAGCACCGGATGCTGTCTGGGCCATGGCCGTTCTCGTCTGTTCCGCCAGCCCGCTCCCCTGCTGCACCGCTTGCAGGGAGCGCTCTATGAGGGCAGCGGTGTTTTGGCTTGCCTCACTGCTTTTGGAGGCCAAATTGCGCACTTCGTCGGCCACCACGGCAAACCCCTTGCCCGCCGTGCCGGCACGGGCGGCTTCCACCGCCGCATTCAGCGCCAGGATATTGGTCTGGAAGGCGATATCCTCGATGGTCTGGATGATCTTGCCGATCTCAGTGGAGGCGTGGCTGATCTCATCCATGGCGCAGGCCAGCTGTTCCATTTTTTCATTGCTCTGCTCCAAAGCAGCGCCCGCCCCTTGGGCCGTCTGCCTGGCCTGTTTGGCCGCTTCCGCCGTGTGCTGTACCCCTTGGGAAATGTCTTCGATGGTAGCGGCCAGCTCCTCCACCGAAGAGGCCTGTTCCGTAGCCCCCTGGGAAAGGGCCTGGGCGCCTGCCGCCACCTGTTCGGCGCCGGCAGAGACCTGAGAGGCGGCCAAGTCGATCTCTTGCAGCGTCCGGCTGAGCTCTTGGTTGATATTGGTCATATCGTGATAGAGGCTCTCCAGATCGCCCACATAGATCGTCCGGTCGGCATCTACATTGAAATTGCCCTTGGCCATAGCCCCCAACATCCGCTTTTCATCTTGTATCACCCCGCGGAAGGTGTCTACGATCACCTGGGTGGCCTGGGCCAACACGCCGGTCTCATCCTTGGTGCGCACCTGGGGCACCGGCGAGTGCAGATCTCCCGATGCGACTTGCCGCAGCCGCTGGGCGCAGGCATTGATGGGGCCGGCGATGCGGCCGGCCAGCACGCCCGAGAGCACCAGGGCCACGGCGATGGCCAAGACGATCAGCAGCGCCACGAGGAACACGGCCTGCTTGGTGGCTGCCAGGAAATCCGAAGATGGCGCTGTAACGGCCACGCTCCAGCCATTGGTGCCATCTACCGGCCCATAAGCGATCACTTTTTCCTCATTGCCTATCCGGTACTGGCCAAAACCGCTCTCGCCCTGGCGCATTTGGCTGTGCACCTCCGCCAGCCCTTGCAGCGAAGGGTCCTGCTTGGCTTCTTCTTCGATGTTTTGGGTGCCCACGGTCTCCATGGTGGTGTCGGCAATGGTGATGCCGTTGGCGTCGATCATATAAGCCCCGCTGTTCTCACTGATGTGGATGGAGGCCATGATGTCATTGAGGAAGGTCTCCTTGGGCACAAAATAGACCACGCCGGCTACTGTGCCCCCTGCCTGGCCATTTTGCCACAGCGGCGCTGCCGCCATGATGGAGTATTCCCCGGTCACTTTGCTCAAAGTGGGCTCTGATATGTACACGTTCCCCTGCAGAGCCTGCTGGAAGTACTCCCGGTCCGCATAGTTGTTGCCGTCAAACAGGCTGTCCCCGTCCCGTTCCAAAATATTGCCGCGGACCATGTCGTATTCTTCCACCCAGTTATCCAGCGCCTCCTGCTTTTCGGCCACAGGGGTGGCTGGGTCGGCGATGTCCTGGCGCATACCAAAACTGACGACAATGTTTTTATAAGCCTGTAACTGCTGGCTGATCCGGTCAGCCGTCACATCCACAGTGCCTTTCATGGAAAGCTCCAGCTGGGCATTGGAGCTGCGGTAGTTCAAAAAAATGCTAACGAGCCCCACCAGCAACACGAACCCTGCCACCGCAAGGCCCATGCTAATCATGATCTTCTTTTTGATGCTGGTCATTTTCGTTCATTCTCCTTTGTGTGATGCGTTTCCTGTTTTCGACCCCTCGTCGTCCGGTCTCTTCTTCCCCTTTCATTTTGATACAAAATTTTAATGTTCGATTCAAAACTTATTTTATAATATAACATCTTCCCCTATAAATACAAGGTCATCCATGTGGAAAACTGGATTTTTTCCTCAATATTCCGCATTTTCCTGTATTTTTACCGGCTTTTTACCGGCAAGATACCAAAAACAGAAAGCGAAGCCTTTTCTTTTTCCCTTTTATATCCATATCCGCTGTCCACCGGCACACATCTCCATGGAAGCGCCGCTGCGGAGCGGGCCGGCAGCAAAGCTCCGTCCTTCCAATGATTCTCATTCGAACTGGGGAATCTTCCTGCCGGCCTTGCAGCCCTGCGGCAGATGGGGTATAATAGCCACACTTCCCCTGTTTACATGGGCAACGGCCCGGGCAGATGCCCGCCCTCTTTTCAGCGGCTATTCTGCCCACACCCCTGCCGAGGAGACATATATTATGGAACCCATCATCACAAAATTGTTCGATCTCTTTTTGTTTGGCGGCAAAGACTTTGCCCTTTTTATCATCTCCATGGTGCCTTTTGTGGAATTGCGTGGCGCCATCCTCTATGGCGCCGCCATGCACATGCCCTGGCTCCATGTATTCTTCCTCTCTTTGCTGGGCAACTTGCTCCCGGTGCCATTCCTCATCTGTCTGGCCCGCCCTCTCTTCGGCTGGCTCAAGAGCACCCGTCTGCTGGCCGGCGTGACCCACAAAGTAGAGGCCCGCTTGATGGATAAGGCGGACAAAGTGGAAAAGTACTACGCCATGGGGTTGTTTTTCTTTGTGGCGGTTCCGCTGCCCGGCACCGGCGCTTGGTCCGGTTCCCTCATTGCGGCGCTGCTCAATATGAAAATGCGCCATGCCCTGCCTGCTGTCATCGCCGGTGTGTGCGTGGCCGGCCTGATCATGACGGTGGTCTCCTATGGGCTGTTTGGTGTGATCCGTTTCTTTTAAGGAGGTCCTGGAATGGAACTGCTTCTTTGGTTGGACAATGGTATATTGGATGCGATCCAGCAGCTGCGCTGCGGGTTCCTCGATCGGTTCTTTCCCCTCTTCACCCGTTTAGGGGACCATGGCTGGTTCTACATCCTGGTGGCCGCCCTGTTGCTGCTCATCCCCAAGACCCGCCGGGCCGGCCTCACCATGGCCATCGCCTTGATATTCTGCCTGGTGTGCGGCAACCTGTTGCTCAAGCCTTTGGTGGCCCGGGTGCGCCCCTATGACGCCAATGGGTTCACCGGGCTTTTGGTGCCGCCCCTGTCGGATTTCTCCTTCCCCTCCGGCCACACCTTCGGCGCTTTTGCCGTGGCTGTCAGCCTGCTGTATCACTACAAGCGGGCGGGCATCGCCGCCTGTGCCGCCGCAGCCCTCATGGCCTTTTCCAGGCTGTATCTCTATGTGCATTACCCCAGCGACGTGCTGGGCGGCATATTGCTGGGCAGCGCCGCCGCCTTTGTGGCCCACCGCCTGGTGGAGCGTTTGTACCGCAAAAAGGCCCAGAGCCGCAAAAACACCTAGCCGGGCTTTGGGCTGTTTGTGGACCATTTGTAAAAGTTCCCGCCGCAGCCATAAGATATGGTTGCAGAATTTGCTTTTGTGTAGTATAATAAATTTTACAGCGGCGCTTGCCAAGGCTGCACTAACCGGGGAGTCAGCGGTTCCTTATCACCTGAAATCCGCTATATGCAGGGGTTAATTCCGTTCCAGAGGATTCGTCTTTATTGCCGTCTGCCTCGTATGCAAAGCTGTGAGAGACCGGTCCCGCGCAACAGATCGCCGTGAACCATGTCAGGCGGGGAACCGAGCAGCATTAAGCGGCATCGTCTGTGTGCCGCGGCCAACCGGTTTTGAGCCGAGCATACGGGTTACGGGCCATGGGCGTCTTCGAGGGAGCGGTGTGCAGCCTTGGGAGTCGCCGCTGTTTTTTATTTGCTATTTTCAGGCCTGGTTCCTGGCAAAGGGGGTTGACGCTATGTCCCATCAGGCCCTGTACCGCAAATGGCGCCCCATCACTTTTGATGACGTGGTGGGCCAAGAACACATCACCGCTGCCCTGCGGGCCCAGGTGGAGGCCGGCAGGCTTTCCCATGCCTACCTGTTCACCGGCACCCGCGGCACGGGCAAGACGACCTGCGCCAAAATTTTGGCCCGGGCGGCCAACTGCCTCCATCCGGTGGGGGGCAACCCGTGCAACCAGTGCGAGAACTGCCGCGCGGTGCTGGAGGATTCCGCCGTGGATGTGACGGAGATCGACGCCGCCTCCAACAACGGCGTGGACAACATCCGCGAGATCCGCGAAGAGGTGAACTATGCGCCGGCAGCGCTGAAGATGCGCACCTATATCATCGACGAAGTGCACATGCTTTCCACCGGCGCCTTCAACGCCCTGCTGAAGACCTTGGAGGAGCCGCCGGAACATGTGCTTTTTATCCTGGCCACCACAGAGATCCACAAGGTGCCCGCCACCATCCTCTCCCGCTGCCAGCGCTATGATTTCCGCCGCATCGGGCCCGAGGTGATCCGGGACAGGCTGCTCCACATCGCCGGGGCCGAAGGGATCCCCTTGGCCCCCGATGCCGCTCTGCTGCTGGCCCGCCTGGGCGACGGCTCCATGCGGGACGCCATCTCCCTGCTGGACCGCTGTGTCGCCGGCGACCGGGCCATCGATCTGGCCCATGTGCACCAGTGCCTTGGCATTGCGGAAAACGACAAAGTGATGGGTCTGTTCCAGGCCATCCGCCAGGGAGACGCCGCCGCGGCCCTGTCTTCTTTCTACGACTGCTACCAACAGGGGCAGGACATCGTCTCCCTGTTCGACGAACTGCTTTCCCTGATCCGGGACCTCTATGTCGTCCAGTCGGTCAAAGACCCTTCCGCCGCTTTGGAAGGCTCCTTTTTCACCCTGGATGAACTGCGCCAGGCTGCACAGGGGGCGGAGCCCGGCCTGCTGGAATTCTGCGTCAACACCATTTCCGAGACGCTTGCCCGGCTGACTCGCAGCGCCATCCGGCGGGCCGATGCCGAAATGTGCCTGATCCGCCTGTGCCGCGGCCCTGCATCTCCGCCTGCCCAGGCTGCGCCCGCACCGGCAGCAGCCCGGCGGCAAGCGCCCCGCCCCCAACCGGCGACAAGCGCCCCGGCGGCCCCTCCGGCAGCCGACGCCCCGCCTCCTTCCCCGGCGTCCCAGGCCGGCGACCCGGATTTGCGGGACCGGTTCTTTGCCGCGCTGAAAGGCACCCCCATGAACCCGGCGGCAGCCACTTATGTGCGCTTGGCCTCCTATACGGCCCAGGGCGGCAAATTGCTGATCGCCGTGGATGAGGAAGCCCTGCTGCTGCTGGACCGCCCCCGGGTGCTCAAAGGCCTGGAAGACGCGGCCCAAAAGATCGGTTTTTCCTCTGTGCGGCTGCAGGCCAAAGGCGCGGCCCCGGCCAGCGATGCCGGCGGGCTGGATGAGATCTTGCAAACGGCCCAGGAACTGGGTGTGGACATTCAAAATTCGTGACCTGCCGCCTCTGGGCGGTTTGGATATTTTCAAATGGAACAAAGGTGGTAACTACTATGAAAAGAATGCCTATGGGCGGCAACTTCAATATGAACAACCTGATGAAGCAGGCCCAAAAAATGCAGCAGGATATGGCGAAAAAGCAGGCGGAACTGGAAGAGATGGTCTTCACCGCTTCCTCTGGCGGCGGCGCCGTGACAGCCACGGTGCAGCACAAGCAGCTGACCGCCCTGGAGATCAAGCCCGAAGTCATCGCCCCGGAAGACGCCGAGATGCTGTGCGATCTGGTGATGGCTGCCGTCAACGAAGCCATGAAGCAGTCGGATGACACCTACACCAATGAGATGAACAAGCTGACAGGCGGCATGGCGGGCATCCTGTAAGATGAAATACTTCGCAGCGCCGGTGGAAAAGCTCATCGAGCAATTTGAGCGCCTGCCGGGCATCGGTTACAAAACGGCCCAGCGGCTGGCCTTCTTCGTGCTGGGCCTGCCCAATGAACAGGCGGAAGAATTCGCCCAGGCCATTTTAGACGCCAAGCACACGGTCTCCACCTGCAAGATCTGCCAGAACTTGACGGACCATGAGGTGTGCAGCATTTGCAGCGACCCGGCCCGGGACCACACCACCATCTGTGTGGTGACAGACCCCCGGGATGTGATCGCCCTGGAGCGCACCCGGGAATACAAAGGCGTCTACCATGTGCTTCACGGCGTGATCTCCCCCCTCAACGGCGTAGGGCCCGACCAGCTGCGCATCAAAGAATTGCTCCAGCGGGTGGCAGACGAGGAGATCCACGAGATCATCATGGCCACCAACCCGGATACCGAGGGAGAGGCCACGGCCATGTACCTTTCCAGGCTGCTCAAACCCTTTGGGGTGCGCATCACCCGGCTGGCCTACGGCGTGCCGGTGGGCGGCCATCTGGAATATGCAGACGAAGTCACCCTGACCCGGGCCTTGGAAGGCCGCCGGGATATCTGAGCTCCAACCATTTGAAAAACAAAAGGCATCTCATCGAAAAAGATGGGATGCCTTTTTCTCTATGCCTGTGTGGCCTGTCAAGTTTGCTCATCCAGCAGGCCCGATGAACGGATCGCGTCCACAATTTCCCGGCTGCCCTGCCGGTATAAGTCGTGGGGGCGGTCCAGTGGGATCAGTCGGGCAGCTGGATGCTCTTTACAGTAATCCGCCGCACTCTTCCGCCACTGGTCCCTTGTTTGCCCCGTCCCTTTGCCATTCGAGACAAAAAGCAGGGTCGGTTGCTCCACTTCAGAGCCCTGCTGGATCGCCTGCAAGCCCTGCTGCAAGTTCTGTGCCTCCTGCCGCCAGGCCGGGTTGGCAAAGAGGAGTTTCGCCCGGCGTTTCAGCATTCGCTTTTCTTCTTTGCACAGGGGCAGCCCTTTCCATTGGCGCCGCAAGATGGCCTGGGACAACAGGGCCGCCAGCGGCTGCTTTGCCAAAAGATCCAAGGTGCGGGCCGCCCGTTCTATCGGGAACATCCGGTAGCTTTCCGGTGTGGCGCCATCGATGCCAATGAGGGCGCGCACCTCTTTCGGCGCGGACTGAGCCCAATGCAGCGCCTCCAAAAAGCCCATGCTGTGCGCCATCACTACCACTGGCTGCGGGCCTCCCAGCACCTTCCAAGCCTGCCGGTATTCTGCCACGGCCCCGCCGATGGTCCGCGGCCCTTTCGGGATCGTGCTGTTCCCATAACCAAGGCGTTCCAACAGTGTCACTTGGCAAAAAGCACTGCACTCCTCTAAAAATGTGCCATATTCCATCCAGGGGAACAAAACAGAAGAACCAGATAGGAATATCACCGGCGTGCCGGCGCCCCAGCGGACGGCGTGCATTGTCTGCCCGGCAACAGTGACTTCCATCGATTCGCCCCGCTGGATCCTCTCTCCTCTTTTCCTGTGTTCCATCGGCCCTCCTATCGGTCATGCCCCGGCGCCGCCGTAGGCCAGCAGACGGGAGAGCTGCTGGGCCGTTTGCTGTACGGCCCGGATGATGGGCTGCAAATGCTCTGCCGTCATGCGGTGCAGCGGCCCGGATACGCTGATGCCTGCCACCACCTGCCCGGTGTAATCCCGCACGCCGGCGGCCACGCACCGGGCCCCTTGTTCGCACTCCTCGTCGTCGATGGCAAACCCCTGGCGCCGGATCTTATCCAGCTCCCGGAACAGCCCTTCCCTGCTGGTGATGGTGTGGTCGGTCAGCGGGGGCAGCCCGTGGGACCGGATGTATTCCTCCACCCCTTCCTGCCCGCCGTTGAGCAAAAAGATCTTGCCCACGCCGGTGCAGTACAGAGGGGCCCGCTTGCCGATGCGCTGCATGATCTGCAGCATGCCGTCCGGCCCATCCACCACATCCACATACACCACCTGCCGGTTCTCCTCCACTGCCAGGCAGCAGCTCTCGCCGCACCGGGCGGAAAGCTCCAGCAGCAGCGGATGGGCCAGGTTCCGCACATCCAGCCGGGCGCTGATCAAGCTGCCGATGTAGGCGAATTTCAGCGTCAGGCCGTAGCGCAGCGTCATGGGGTCCTGGTTGGCATAGCCGCACAAGATCAGGGTGTGCAGCATCCGCAGGGCGGTGCTGGGCGGCAAGCCGGCCGCCTCGGCCACATCCTGCAGCCGCATGGGCTCCCGTGCCTGGGCCAGCACCTCCACCAGCTGCAGCGCCTTTTCCACCGATTGGTTGGCCTTTGCCATCTTTTGGGCCATGGGCTTCCCCTCCCCTTTTGTGGTCTGGTATTTTACTCCTTGAAATTATAGACCATTTGCACGGAAAACTCAACCAATTTTCGTCACCTTTCCCCCGTCCCCCGGTTTGACTTTGCCAGGCGGCGATGGTACAATTATTTTGTGAACGAAATAATATTTCATTCTGTGAAATTGCATCAAAAAGGAGTGCTCTGCAATGAAAGAGAAGACAATGGTAATGATCCCCGGACCCACGCCGGTGGTCCGTTCCATCCAAAACGAAATGGGCCGCGAGATCCAGGCCTTTGGCGACCCCCGTTTTGTCAAAGACTATAAAAGCGTCATCGACGACTTGGGCGAGCTGTTCGGCTGCAACGGCAAGACTTTTGTGGTAGCCGGCACCGGCACCCTGGCGATGGAGATGGCCATTTCCAACATGACCAAGCGGGGCGACGATGTGCTGATCGTCAGCAACGGTTTCTTTGGCGACCGCTTCATTGACATCTGCCAGCACAAGGGCCTCCATGCCGATGTGCTCAGCGCCGAATGGGGCCAAGTGGTCTCCCCTGCCGAGATCGAGGCAAAACTGAGTGAGAAAAAATACGCCGCCATCACCGTGACCCATGTGGATACAGCCACCGGCGCCGTAGCGGATATAAAGGCCATTGGCGAGGTGATGAAGAAGTTCCCGGAGACCATCTACATCGTAGACGGCGTGGCCGCCACAGCGGGCGAATATGAAAACCTGCAGGAAATGAACATCGATGTTTTGTTCACCGCCTCCCAGAAGGCCTTTGGCGTGTGCCCCGGCCTGCTGCTGCTTTGGGCCAACCAAAAAGCCATGGCCCGCCGGGCTTCCCTGGGCGTGATCCCCGAATACTACTGCGATTTCGACAAATGGGTGCCCATCATGGATGACCCCTCCAAATATTTCGCCACCCCGGCCATCAACCTGGTGTGGGCCATGAAAGAATCGGTGCGGCTGGTCAAAGAAGAAGGGCTGAAGGCCCGTTATGAGCGTCACCTGAAGAACGCCCGCGCCATGCAGAAGGCGCTGGAATCCATGGGCTTTACCCTGCTGGCCCAAGAGGGCTGCCGGGCAGTCACCCTTTCCAACCTGATCTATCCGGCAGGTGTGGACGACGCCAAGTTCCGCGCCACGCTGCTGGAGGAAGGCATCGTGGTGGCCGGCGGCCTGGCTGCTTATGCGGGCAAGATGTTCCGCCTGGGCCACATGGGCAACATCGATATCAACGATGAAGTCGCTGTGCTGGGCGTCATCGAACGGGCGCTGAACCAGTGCGGCCATCCGGTGCCCTATGGCAAGGCTGTGGGCATCTATCTGGAGGAGATGGCGAAGTAAACTATCCCGTTGCCCTGCAAAAGGCGAACATTTTATTGCGTTGTCAAAAGCCGTGGACCCGTCTCGAGCCCACGGCTTTTTGCTGCCCCGCCCATTGGGCTGGCGGCAGAGGACCCATGCCGCTTGTGGGCAGATGGCCCACTGTGTGCTATAATAAGAGAAAATCCGGCCGGAATGGTCTGCCAGACCGGCCGCACAAAAAGGAGGCTGCCCATGGAATATTGGGATCTATACGATGGAGCCGGCCGGCCGCTCCAACAGCGTCATATGCGCGGCCAGCCCCTTCCCCCCGGCGCCTGGTTTCAAGCCGTATCGGTCTGGGTGGTCAATTCCCTGGGGGATTTTTTGCTGACGCTGCGCAGCCCGGAAAAAGAGGCTTCGCCGGGCTGCTGGGAAAATTCCGGCGGCGCTGTGGTGGCCGGCGAGACCAGCCTGCAGGGCGCTCTGCGGGAGCTGGGGGAAGAAACGGGCATTCAAGCCTCTCCCGGTGAACTGCACTTCCTTTCCACCCAGCTGCGGGAGCCGATGCGGATGGATGTGTATCTGCTGCGGCGGGATGCTCCTTTGTCCTCCCTGTCGCTGCAGCCAGGCGAGACGGTGGACGCCTGTTGGGCCACGGCCGCAGAACTGGAAGTCATGGCCCGAGACGGCCGCTTGGCCCCGCCCATCGCCCGGACTTTGGCTCAGATCCGCCCCTGTTTGGAGCAGGCCATTGCCCGGACAGACCGGCCAACGGCGCCCCCTCCCCTGCTCCTGCCGGATCAGCTGCCCGACCACTGCGTCTACGAGTTCGTGCCCGGCCCGGACAAGGGGGTCTATTGGCAGCCTCATTTCCGCTACATCACCTGGGAGGCGTTTGCCTCCACCGGCTTAACTGCCCTGTGTGCCGCCCGCTGGCCGGATTTCCAATTTTATGGGCCCAACACCATTCCCCTGGAGGAATGGAGGCTTTTGCAAGGGGATGCCCGCCGGCAGGGCTATCCCCAGGCATTCGGGCTTTTGCAGGCCCTGGACACCTGGCTGGCCAGCTATTCCACAGACTGTCTGACGGTCTACGGCCCCTAAGCCGCGCTCTGTTGGCCCGCTGCTGGCGGCCGCCTGCGAAAAGCCCGCGGCAGTTGCCGCCCTGAGACCTGCACCGGCAGGGCCAGTCCTCTGAAAAACACAAAAAAGGAGTGTGAAAAGATCACACTCCTTTTTTCAACCGTCAACCGGTGGATTGGGGGTCATTGCCGCTTTGTCCGTCCCCCCCGTTGGCCGTCGTGCCATCGGGCGGGTCGGTGCCGCTCTCCGGCGGTTCACCCTGGGATGGCTCTTCCGTATCCGGGCCGTCCCCAGTGCCAGGCTCCGCCGGGTCCTCCGTCCCGCCGGGGTCTTCCGTCCCGCCGCCCGGATCTTCCGGATTGGCCGGATCCTCCTCTTCCGGCGGGGCGTTCCCGTCGTTTTCTGCGTTGTGCACGGTACACAGCCGGCTAGCGGTGCCGGCAGCGCCGCTACCGATCACATACTGGGAATCCGATACCGGCGTACCGGCCGGCAAGTTCCGGTCGATGTTCAACAGCGCCACGTTCTGCCGCTGGTCCAGCGGGCAATATTCGTTGGCCAGCATACCGGTGGAACCATCGATCTCAAACATCACATGGACATCGCACGTCTCTGTAGGCGCGTCGCTCCGGGCGACCCGGGCCGATGCGATGCGGGAGCCCCGGGGGTCTGCACTGCAGTTGGCCCCTGGCTTCAAGCCGCTGTCCATACAGTAGCTCACGGTGACCATCTCAGTCTGCCGCTCAAAATCGGCGTTGGGCAGCGGTTCATGCACTTTTTCCATCACGCTCTTCCAGATCTGCAGGGCGGGGTTTGTGCTGACGCCGCGCACCACTTGGGGCCTATCGTACCCAAACCAGACCACGCCGGTATAATAGGGGGTAAACCCGGCGAACCAGCGGTCGTAATCGTCATCGGTGGTGCCCGTCTTGCCGGCGGTCTCAATGCCGGCGATCTTGGCCCGGGCGCCGGTGCCCTGGGAACCGGTGACCACGTTGACCAACAGGTCCAGCATGTAATCCGCGGTTTTCTGGGACATGGCCACATGGGTCTCCGGCTCATTGTCCAGCACCACATTGCCCTGGCTGTCATAGACTTTGGTGTACACGTGGGGTTCGATGTAGACGCCGCCATTGGCAAAAGTGGCATAGGCGGCACACATCTCTTCCACCGAGACGCCGTCTGTCAGGCCGCCCAGGGCCATGGGGCTCAGGGCCACGTCGGATACCACCCGGGTCTGGCCCTGTTTGTTGGTCTCCGTCCGTTCTTCCACCAGGGTGGAAAGGCCCATATTGTCGTGGGCAAAATCAAAGGCCACCTGGGCGCCCATCTGCATCACCAGATCCACAGGGATGGTGTTGTTGGACACTGCAACAGCTTTCTGTACCGTCATGCGGCCCTGCCATACTCTGCCGTTGGTGGAGTTTTTGGGCCAGCCGCTGCTGCTGATGTTAAAATCCTTGGGCACGTCATCCAGCACAGAAGTAGGCGTAATGTATCCGTATTCCAGCGCAGGGGCATATACGCTGACAGGCTTGATGCTGGAGCCCGGAGACCGGTAGGTCCGCGTTGCCCGGTTGAGCACCAGGTTGCCCGTTTTTTCACCCCGTCCCCCATAGAGCGCCTTGATCTCGCCCGTTTTCTGGTCGATGATGACCATGGAACACTGGGGCATGGTGCCATCGGAGCCCAGCACGCCGGGCAGGTTGGCCTCATCCTCAAACACAGCATCCATCTGGGCTTGTACCGTGGGGTCGTAGGTGCTTACGATGCGCAGGCCGCCCGTGTAGATCATCTGCCGGGCCACTTCCTTGCTGTACCCCTTTTCCTCCATCAGGTCTTCCACGACACTGTTGAACACTTCGTCCACGAAGTAGGACCAAACTTCTTCCTCTTCTTCCGTGCCGTCGTCCTCTTTGAGCTGCAGTTCTTCTGCCTGGGCGGCTTTCATCTCTTCTTCCGAGATGTAGCCATACTTCTCCATCTGCTCCAGGACCAGGTCGCGCCGCTCTTTGTTGTATTCCGGGAACCGGATCGGGTCATACTGATAGGGGTTCTTGGTGATGCCCGCAATGGCGGCACATTCCACCAAAGTCAGTTCGCTGGGTTCTTTGCCAAAATAGGTCTGGGCTGCCGCTTTGACCCCATAGGCGTTCTGCCCCAGGTAAATGGTGTTCAGATATGTCTCCAGGATCTCGTCTTTTTCGTAGTTTTTGTCCAGCTCCAGCGCCCGCATGATCTCTGACACTTTTCGTTTGACCGAGGTCTCGTTGTCCCCCGTCAGGTTCTTGATCAGCTGCTGGGTGATGGTGGAACCGCCGCCGAAATTATCCCGGAAGTGGAACACATAGTTCAGCGCCGCGCCGATGGAGCGCTTCCAATCCACGCCGCCGTGTTCATAAAACCGGTTGTCCTCTATGGCGACAAAGGCATGCTGCAAATCGGGGGAGATCTCCTCCAGATCCACCCACACACGGTTCTCGCTGCCATGGAGTTCCGCCAAATTCTGTTCTTGCCCATTTTCGTCAATGTAGGTGACAAAGCTGGTAAAATTCAGCCGGAAATCATCTAAATTGATGTCGATATTGGGGTTGATGTACGTATGCACATACCAGGCAAAGGCCATGCCGCAGATCGCCATGGTGGTCACACCGATGAGAACCATGGACAGCAAAACAAAGGGCACGGGCCGCATGCCGTTGAACATGCGCTTTTTTCGCTTTTTCTTTTTCCGCCGCCGGCCAGAAGGATTGGGGTTCTGGTCCTCAGGCTGATTGATTGAATGGTTCAAAACTCGTTCTCCTTTCGCAGGGTCGATGAGCGGCGCACAGGGCGCGCATCCTCTCTTGCTTTTCCCCACGGACCCTTTGCCGCAGCGCGTCCGCCAGAGCTGGCGTCTGCTGGGCAAACAGTCGAAGTGATGTTCCGGCGGCATCGTCCGCCGTCATCTGGCCAAGTTTCGGGCCGCCGCCTACTTGCGGCCCGGCAGCCATGCTGGCCAATGCAGGCTGGCCTCGCAGCCGTTCCTTGCGGCAGCAGGCCTCTCGCCGCCAAGGCGGCGGAAAGGGGCCCAATGTTCCGGGCAGGCCCTTGGCTACCCCGTTATTATACCATAAAAACAGTCATTTTCCACTGAAAATTCCAAGACTTTTGTATAGCCCTCCGTTTTTGTGGAAAAAATGGTCAATAGGAACCT
The DNA here is from genome assembly GCA_904419295.1 of Candidatus Pseudobutyricicoccus lothianensis. Classification (GTDB taxonomy): domain Bacteria; phylum Bacillota; class Clostridia; order Oscillospirales; family Butyricicoccaceae; genus Pseudobutyricicoccus; species Pseudobutyricicoccus lothianensis. The sequence continues at coordinate 4,606 of CAJFRA010000003.1, read as the reverse complement.
GAGAAAGGAGGATCCCCATGCGATCCATCAAAGTCCGCTACGCGGCCCTGAGCGCTGCCATTTTAGCCGCTTTGGGCCTGGCATTGGCCGCCATTTTTCTGCCGGGCAAGCCCGCCCAAGCCCAATCCCCGGTGCAATCCGCCGACTACCAGCAGCAGGAACCGGTGCCCCCTTACCGCTACATCATGAAAGAATACCAGGGCAAGATCGCCATCTATTCTTCTTTGGACCAGCAACGGCCCCAATATGTCACCGACTTCGACACGTTGGCCCTGCCTGCCTATGACCGGCAGATGCTGGAGCGGGGCATTGGCCTGCGCACCGAAGAGGAGCTCCAGATGCTGTTGGAGGATTTCAGCAGCTGACCCATCGCCTGCCCCGATAGATCCCCTTTCCTTTATTGATTTTTGTGATGCTCCGGCCCTGTAGAATTGACGGTCCCTCTGCCGGCTGTTATAATAAGGGCGGCAAAAATGCCGTATTTTGCTGATTATAATAAAACCGGAGGGATCCTGATGTTTGTCGTAGACGCGCGGGGCCAGGCTTGCCCCAAGCCCGTATTGATGACCAAAGCAGCGGTACAAAGTGGCCAGGAGGCCATCCAGACCCTGGTGGACAACACCACTGCCGTGCAAAACCTGACCCGTTTTGCCGCCAGCGTTGGCTACACCTGCTCCCATGAGGAAAAAGACGGCATCTACACCGTCACCTTGGAAAAAGACCCCAATGCCGACCTGCAGAAAGCCCCTGCCTATGAAGACACTTCCTGGGCGGTGTTCTGCACGGAAAACCGGATCGGCTCGGCAGAGAACGAGCTGGGCCACAACCTGATCCAGATGTATTTCTACACCCTGACCCAGATGGACACCCCGCCCTCGGTGGTGGCCTTTATGAACGAGGGCGTGGAGCTGGTGTGCCAGCCCGGCCAGATCGTGGACAGCCTGAAAGCCCTGATGGAAAAAGGCACCCGGGTCGTGGTCTGCGGCACCTGCCTGAACTACTATGACCTGAGCGACAAGGCTCTGTGCGGCACGGTCAGCAACATGTATGAGATCCTGGAGGCTGTGACGGCCTGCGGCAAGATGATGAAGATCTGATGGAACGCACGGATTTTTATGTGATCTCCTTTGAGAACACCCATTACGCCATGACCGCTCAAAAGATCCTGCGGGAAAAGTATGCCATCACGGTCATCCCCACCCTGCGGGAAGTCTCCCAAAGCTGCGGCATTTCGGTGATGCTGCCTGAAATGTCGCAAGAAGAAGCGGTATCCGCCGCCCGGAGCCTGCCCTTTGAGCCCAACATGTTCCAGCTCTATTATGCCCAGGGCGATAAAAACAACCGCCATGTGGAACCGGTCTCCTTGGCATGACCGGGCAAGGGCGCTTGCCTGCCCTATCCCCGGCTGCCATAAGCCCCCGCCAGCTTGCACACGCTGGCGGGGGCTCTTTTTACAGCACATATTCCATTTGAATGTCAAAGGGCTCTTCTGCCACCAGATCCGGTTGGGGCTCCTGGGCTTCCACGCAGCCCAAACGCCGGTAAAATGCCTGCGTTTCCCGGGCAGAATGGGCGGATAGATAGAGCTTTTCTCCCCCGGCCTGCCTTGCCCCTTGGCATGCCATGCAGAACAGCCGGCTGCCTATGCCAAAGCGCCGGTAAGGCTGGGAGACATGGAGCATATGCAGCTCCCGGTATTGCCCGCTGCTGCCTCTGGGCCGGCAGTCCAGCAAGGCAAACCCCGCCAGCTCCCCCTGGCAAAAAGCGCCGTAGGCCCAGCCGCGCCCGGCTGCTTCCCGCCCCAGCCTTTCTACCAAGCGCCGCTGCTCTTCCTTCCAGTCGTCTACAAAAGGATGCTCTTCCAGCACGAGGCGGCCCTGCCGCCAGCGCCAGCACCAGTGGACTTGTTGTGTACGGACGAAACCGTCCAAAGCACCGGCGGCAAAGTCCGCCGCCGTCAGCTGCCGGTATTCGATATTTTCCATCGTTTTCCCTCTTGCCGTTAAAACATCTCGGTGATGATCTTGATCATCAGCAGCACGATCACCACCACGATGATGGGTTTTATGATCTTCGCGCCGTTTTTAATGGCCAGGTGGGCCCCCAAATAGTTGCCGGCAATGGTGCAGCAGGCGGCGGGGATGCCCAGCCAAAACAGCACTTTGCCCCCCAGCACATAGGCCACGGCCGACGCGATGTTGGAGGCCAGGTTGGTCACTTTGGCATTGCCCGACGAGGTGATCAGCGGCAGCCGCAGCACCAGGCAGAACAAGATGATGAGGAACGTACCGGTGCCCGGGCCGAAGAACCCATCGTAGGCCCCCAGGAACAGGCCGATGACAAAAGCCTTGGGATACAGTGCTTTGACCTGGTCGTGCTCGTCGTCGTTTTCGCCGAACTTCCGGTTGCACAAAATAAAGATGCCGGCCACAGGCAGCACCACCATCAGGCAGTAGCGCAGCACCCGCTCTTCCATCACCATGGCCAGCTGGGAGCCCAGCCATGCGCCGATCAGCGCGCCGGCGCCGCTGGCCAGCGCCGTTTTCACGTGGACATGCCCGCTTTTGAAATACTTGAACGAAGAGATGCAGGTGCCCAGGGCCGCCGAAAATTTGTTGGTGCCGTAGGCATTGATCACCGGCAGCCCGGCGAACACATAAGCAGGGATGGAGATCAGCCCTCCCCCGCCGGCCACCGAATCCACAAAGCCCGATAAAAACACCAGCGGGCACACGATGAGCAGCGTCTGCAAATTAAAATCCATTTCTCATTCCCCCAACGGTCTTCTCTGTTGCTCCGGCGCACAGCGCCGTTTCCATGATACCCTAAATGCCGGCGGCTGACAATGCAAATTTGGCAAAATGGGCCCGAAAATTTGCACATCCGCCCGGTTAGTATGAGCTAATCTTTTTCTGCCAAAAAGATTGCACACTTGCGGAAAATGTGCTAGTATGGGAGTGGTCAGAACCAACAACAAAACGGCCTTCCGCCGCCGGGTTCTTGGATACCCTGAACCAGTCCGGCAGAGCGGCAGGTAAAAACCGATGCAAAGAAAGAGGGTAGCCGTCATGCAATACGACAATGAACTTTTCGTAAAACACTTGCAAGGCATGGTACAGATCCCCACCGTCTCCAGTGTGGATCCGGACAAGATCGACAAAGACGCCTTCCTGCGCCTGCACAAGTACCTGGAAGAAACATACCCCTTGGTACATAAGACCTTTGAAAAAGAGGTCATCGGCCGGGTGGGCCTGCTGTACCATTGGAAGGGCACCGGCAAATCTGGCAAAGAGCCTCTGTTGCTGACCGCCCATCAGGACGTGGTGCCCGAAGGCGACCACTCCATGTGGAAGTACCCGCCCTATGAAGGCGTGGTGGCCGACGGCTGCCTGTGGGGCCGCGGCTCCACCGATTCCAAGTGCAACATCCAAGCCTATCTGGATGCCCTGGAGCTGTTGATCGCCGATGGTTTCGTGCCCGATTATGACATTTATCTGGCCTTTGGCTACAACGAAGAGATCATGGGCGGCCCGGAAGCTGCCGCTGGCATCCTGTCGGAAGAGCTGAAAAAGCGGGGCGTCACCCTGGGCATGGCCGTGGATGAGTGCGGCGGCGTCTCGCAAAGAGACGGCAAATGGGTGGCAGAGATCTACCCCTGCGAAAAAGGATACGCCGACTTTGAGTTTTCCATGGAAGACCCGGGCGGCCATTCGGCCCAGCCTCCCGAGCATTCGGCCCTGGGCGTCATCGGCCATACCGCCTGGCTCATCGAGCAGAATCCCCTGCCCCAGAAGCTGACGGCCCCGGTCATCCAGCAGATGAAGGCCATGGCCCCCTTCACCCCGGGCGAACTGGGCCAACTGTTCCAAGACCCGGAAGCCAACTGGGAAAAGCTGAAGCCCCTCTGCGCAGCCAATAAACAGCTCAACGCCATGACCCGCACCACCACGGCTGTCACCATGTGCAAAGGCAGCGACCAGGCCAACATCCTGCCGGAGCGCGCCACCCTGATCACCAACAGCCGCCTGCTGCCGGGCGACACAGTGGAAGAGCTGCAAAAGCATCTGGAGAGCATCGTGCCCGAAGGCGTGAAAGTGCGCCTGGTCAAGGGCCACAACCCGCCGGAAGTCTCCTCCATCGACACCCCGGGCTACCGCCTGATGAAATCCATCATGGAAGAGAAGTACCCCGGCATCACCTTCATCCCCGCCATGCTGCTGGGCGGCACGGATTCCCGCTATTATTGCAGCCTGAGCCCCTCCCACAGCGTGTACCGCTTCACCGGCCTGAAGTCCGATTCCCGCTGGGGCGGCGCCCATCAGGTCAACGAGCACATCGCCTGTGATATCCTGATGGACAACGTCGATTTCTATGTCCGCCTGCTGAAAGGATACGCCAACGCATAACCTTGGCTGAGGCGAAGCACATTTGCCCTGGTTTTGCCGCTGGGCTTCGGCAGGGCTTGCGCCCCTTCTATCCCCTATGATAAAAAGACCCGGCCATGTGCTTGAACAGCACCCCATTTGTTAGACAGTATGGTATACTGAATAACAAGTGGGGTGTTAAACTATGCCAAGAGAGAAAAGGAATCAAAAATACACGGCAG
>CAJFRA010000002.1 GCA_904419295.1 Candidatus Pseudobutyricicoccus lothianensis | reverse complement strand
CAACGCCAAGAACCCGGACCTGCACTTTGCCCTGCACAGCAACGCGGGGGGCGGCAGCGGGGCCGAATGCTGGATCTGCGCCAAAGGCGGCCAGGCCGAGGAATTCGCTAACCGGCTGTACGAAGAGCTCTCCGCCCTGACGCCGGGCAAAGACCGGGGCGTCAAGGTCTCCACCAGCCTGTATGAGGTGAACAAGACCAAGGCCCCGGCGGTGATCTTGGAAGTGGAGTTCCACGACACCCCGGAGGGCGCCGCCTGGATCGTGGCCAACAAAGAGGCCATCGCCCGGGCCTGCGTCCGGGCCATCATGGGCCACTTCGGCGACAAGGTACCGCCTGCCATTGCGGGAACCCCCGGCAGCGGCGCTTCGGAGCCGGAGCAGCCCAGCACCGGCAAGTGGTACGAAAAAGAATTGGCCGAAGCCGTGGCGGCGGGCATCACCGACGGCACCCGGCCCGACGACCCCTGCACCCGGGCAGAGGCAGCCGTGATGGTACTGCGAGCGCTGGGGAAGAGACGAATTTTGAAGAACATATAAGAAAAGGACACCAGGTGGTGTCCTTTTCTTATGTTGAAAATTATTATTTTGGGCGATATAATGGAATAAAATTGATTTTGAAAATTCGCATGTTGCTTAGTCATCATTAATTCGAATGGGGGAATAAGGTGAAATCATATCTGTTTAAACATAAGTGGAAGATTATTGGTAGCATTATAATTTTTTGGGTGTTGATTCCATTAATAATCAATTTAGCATTCAAAATCAATGCGGTAACCAGTATTTTTGCTGCGGAATGGTCTGCTGGGGACGTGCTATCATTCTATGGTTCTATAATCGCTGCAGTTGTTACTATTATAGGCGTATACATCACGATTGATTATTCACGAAAGAACTTTGATGAAGATGAAATGAATCGAATTCGACCGTACATGGCCCTGACACATTATAAATTTAGGGCACGAAAAGTTTTATTAGGAAATAATACACCGGTTGAAACAGAAAATCAGGGTGATTTTTATGAGGAATATAAACTGGAGAGAATCTATATTGTCCTTAACGAATCAAGCATTGAAATCAAAGATAAACTGGAAAAGGATCAGCTGGATATATTAATGTCTGGCGGTATGCATTGGGAGAGCGGATCTAATGGAAGGGCAGCACTTCGATCATATCCCTATATTTCTTATCCCTTCAAAGTTGAAAACGTAGGTTGTGGTGCTGCAATAAATACAGTAATTGGGTTTTGTGAGGAACAGAAACCACGAAGAGGGGTATCGGTTTTTACTTTAAAACCAGGAGATAGTGCCTATCTACATATTTTTTGTGAGGATGCTAAAAAAATAGGTAATAAAAGATACGTATTGGACTTTTCGTATTATGATACACGAGGGAACGGATATTCGCAAAAGTTTTTACTCAATCTTTATTACGACGCATATACTGACACAGCAAAAGGGACGATTGATTTAGCTGGAGACCAAGTGTCCCTGCTTTGACATCCCTAGCGATCTCTGCTATATTCAAATCACATCATATGGAACGGAGCAAGTGCAATGAAAGGAATGGGGTATGTCCGCTTTTCTACGGACAAGCAGGCCAGCACTGCTGAGCAGATGGCGGCTATTGAAAAATACTGCCGGGCCCATGCCATCGACCTGATTGGCTTCCGCGTGGACGAAGGCCAGACGGGGACCAACACCAACCGGGAGGGGTTTCAGCGGCTGGTGCGGGAAGCCAAGGCAAAGAAATTCGATTGTGTGATCGTCTACGACATCACCCGGGGCAGCCGCGACGTGGCCGATTGGTTTGCGTTTCGAAAAGAAATGCAGATGCTGGGCATTCAGGTGTTTTCCACCATGGACAACCTGGGCCGGGTAGATGATCCCAACGCCTTTCTGACAGAGCTGCTGGCGGTGGGCATTGGCCAACATATGGTGTTGACTACGCGCATCAAATCCATGGATAAGATCGCGATGTTGGCTGCGGAAGGAAAATTCTGTGGCGGCTATGCGCCGCTGGGATACCGCATTGAAAATGGCAATTATGTGATAGACGAATATGAGGCCCGCGCTGTGCGGCAGATCTACGCGATGTATGCCGGGGGCAAGAGTTACCAAGACATCATCCGGTGGCTGGCTGCAGAGGGATATAAAGGCAAGCGCGGCCGGCCGATTGGCAAAAACAGCTTATTTGAGATCTTGCGCAATGAACGGTACATCGGCATCTACAGCTGGAACAAACGCCAGATGAAGTATATGAGCAAATGGGCTGGAGGAAAACCGCGGGAAGATGCTGTGGTGATCCCCGACGCTATTCCGCGGATCATCGACAGCAAGACTTGGGAAAAGGTGAGAGCAAGGATGGAAAACAATAAAGTGAATACACAGAACAAATCCAAGGCTGGGCGGGACTATTTGCTGTCTGGCCTGCTGCGTTGCGCCAAATGTGGGGCCGCTTTCACCGGGCGGACCACGACCAATAAGAAAGGCGTGGAGTATAAATTTTATACATGCAGCGGCAAGAAACGGCTGCACAACTGTGATGCCAAAAATATCGCTGCCAATGATATCGAACCTTTGCTGGTCAACCTATTGAAAGACGCCTTGACCAACGGCACGCTGATCGAGAAGACGGCAGAGGCTATTTTAGAGCGGACCAGCGGCCACAACAGCAACATCGCCCAGCTGAAAGAAGAATTGGTCTCTGTGGGTATGAAGATCGACAAGCTGCTAGATTCTTTGGAAGAGGGGTTGGATTCGCCTTCGCTGCGGGAGCGGCTGCAAGAAAATGAGGCAAAGAAAAAGGCCCTTGAGGAAGAACTCAAGAGCCTGGAAAGCACGCATACGCTGACAAAGGAAGATCTGGTGGCCGGTATGCAGGAAGATGCCCGTCGGGCTATGGAGGACCCTTCCTGCATGAAAGAACTGCTGCGCAAATATTTTACCTGTGTGGAGATCGGCGATGAAGAGATCACCATTCACGCGGTGTGCGACCTGGGGGATGCACAGAAAAAAGAACAACTCCCAGAGAAGATCTCTGAGAGTTGCATCAGGAATGGTTGCGGGGGCAGGATTTGAACCTACGACCTTCGGGTTATGAGCCCGACGAGCTACCGAACTGCTCCACCCCGCGTTATACAGGTGTTTCATTTGAGTGCTTATATAGAATACCATATGGGGGCGCAGATGTCAATAGCTTTTTTCAAAAATGTGGCCGAGGCGGGCAAACCCTATTCGGGGCCGCCCGCCTGACGGCAGGGAAAAAGGGCGGATCAGGCCGCTTTAAGCCATGGCTTGGCGGAAGAAGGCTTCGATCTTGTCAAAGGGGATCACGGCCAAGTTGTCATACAGGTCGGTGTGCACCGCCCCGGGGATGATGAACAGTTCTTTGTTCTCCGGGTTTGGGTTGCCCTCCAGCATGGCGGCATAGGCGTCCCGGCTGAAATAGCAGGAGTGGGCTTTTTCGCCGTGGATGAGCAAGACCGCGCTGCGGATCTCATTGCTGTATTGGAGGATGGGCTGGTTCAGGAAAGACAGGGTGCCGGTCACGTTCCAGCCGCCATTGGAGTTCAATGAGCGGGCATGGTAGCCCCGGGCAGTCTTGTAGTAGTCGTGGTAGTCCTTCACAAAGAAAGGGGCGTCGGCGGGCAGCGGGTCCACCACACCACCTGCCAGGGCATAGGAGCCATTTTTGTAGTCCGCAGTCCGCTGGGCGTTGAGGGCCTTTTTCTTTTCATACCGGGCCGCCTCGCTGTCTTCGGCATCAAAATACCCCTTGGCGTTCACCCGGGCCATGTCGTACATGGTGGAAGCCACCGTCGCCTTGATGCGTGTGTCGATGGCCGCCGCGTTCAGGGCCATGCCGCCCCAGCCGCAGATGCCGATGATCCCGATCTTCTCCGGGTCCACATCCTCCCGCAGGGAGAGGTAGTCCACCGCAGCCTGGAAATCTTCGGTGTTGATATCCGGCGAGGCCATATACCGGGGCTGGCCGCCGCTCTCGCCGGTGAAGGAGGGGTCGAAGGCCAGGGTCAGAAAGCCCCGCTCCGCCATGGTCTGGGCATACAGGCCGGAAGCCTGCTCTTTGACGGCGCCAAAGGGGCCGCACACGGCAATGGCCGGCAGCCGGCCCTGGGCCGCCTTGGGGCTGTATACATCGGCTGCCAAGGTGATGCCATACCGGTTGTGGAAGATCACCTTGCTGTGGTCCACTTTGTTGCTCTGGGGGAAAGTCTTATCCCACTCGTTCGTCAGCATCTCTGCTTGTGCCATATGAGAAACCTCCGTTTGCATGTTGTTTGGCCCCTGGCCCCGGTGCACAGGCTGCCTGGCAGAGGGCTCTGGGTACAAACAATATTCTAGGGGATGGGAGGATAAATAGCAAATACCTTGTTTTTATGGCTTACAATGCCCTTTGAGCATAATAAAAAGGGAGCACACCGGGTGCTCCCTTTTGGAGATAACAGGCAGGTCTTTGGACTTACCAGGCGGCGCAGGCGCCCTCGCAGCGGGGCTCGGTGCCGCCCATCAGGGTGCCGTGGGGCGTTGCCAAGATCATCTGGCCCTTGCCAAAGGCGCCCCGGTTGATGTCGTAGCCGATCTTGTGGCCACGCTGCTGGAGGCCTTCGATCAAGTGGGCGGGGAATTCGGGCTCCATGTTCACTTGCAGGCCCTGGGTCCACTGCCACCGGGGGGCGTCGATGGCGGCCTGGGGGTTCAAGCCGCAGTCGATCAGCTTGGTCAGCACCTGCACATGGCCTTGGGGCTGCATAAAGCCGCCCATCACGCCAAAGGGGCCCATGGGCTTGCCCTGTTTGGTCAAAAAGCCGGGGATGATGGTGTGATAAGGCCGTTTGCCCGGGGCCGCGGCGTTGGCATGGCCCGGTTCCAGGCAGAAGCCCTTGCCCCGGTTCTGCATAGCAATACCCGTGCCGGGGATGACGATGCCCGAACCAAAGCCGGCGTAGTTGCTCTGGATGTAAGAGATCATGTTCCCTTCGTTGTCCGCCGCGCACAGATAAACGGTGCCCGGGTCCTTGGGGTTGCCGGGGACAGGCTCCAGGGCTTTTTCGGTGATCAGCCGGCGGCGGGCCGCCCCATAGGCGGGCGACAGCATCTCTTCGGGCGATACCGCCATATACCGGGGGTCGCCGATGTAGTGGAGGCCATCGATAAAAGCCAGCTTAATGGCTTCGATCTGCCGGTGCAGGCCCAGCGGGTCATCCAGGGGGGCGGGCTCGAACCCATTCAGGATATTGAGGGCCATCAGGGCGATGATGCCCTGGCCGTTGGGGGGCAGCTCCCACACCTCATACCCGTGGTAGGGCACGCTGAGGGGCTGGACCCACTGGACCTGGTGCTCCGCCAAGTCCTCTTTTCGCAAAAAGCCGCCGTATTGCCGGGAGCAGGCGTCGATCTTTTCGGCGATCTCCCCTTCGTAATATTCCCGGGCGCCGGAGCGGGCGATCTTTTCCAAGGTATCCGCCAGATCGGGGTTGCGGAACAGCTCGCCGGGCCGGGGCAGGCGGCCATCGGGCATAAACAGCTGGAACCAGGCGTCAAATTCCGACCCGCAGTCGGTGTTCTCCCGCAGGCGGTTCGCCATGGTCTGGATGCTGCTGCACGTGATGGTGCAGATGGCCTGGCCCTCCCGGGCGTAGCGGATGGCGGGTTCCAGCACCTTTGTCAGGGGCAGGCGGCCATATTCCTGGTTGATGGCAGCCCAAGCGGCGGGGATGCCGGGCACGGTCACCGGTTCAAAACCATAGGAGGGGCTCTCCTTGTGGCCCTGGTCGATGTACTGCTGCAAGTCAAAGGCCCGGCCCATGGCGCCGCTGGAATTCATGCCCCGGATCTTGCCGTCCTTTTGGCAGAAGATCGCAAAGGCGTCTCCGCCTGCCCCGTTGGTCTGGGGCTCCAGCACCACCAGGCAGGCCGCCGCGGCGATGGCGGCGTCAAAGGCGTTGCCGCCCAGTTTGAGCATATCCACGCCGGCTTGGGCAGCCAGGTGGTTGGATGTGGCGCACATGCCCCGGGCAGCCAGGGTCACATAGCGCCGGGATGCATAGGGATAGATCCCGGTGTTTTCCATCTTCAGTCCCCCTTCGGTCAGTGGCGCGCCATGGGCGCGCAGTCTTGGGCGGCAAAGGCCGCCAAAAAAGGCAGAAAAGCCTCAATTTCTTTTATTATAGCATAAAAATGGGGGATGCGGATAGACAAATTCCAAGGAAACAGGCAAAAAGCAGGAGGAGCCGCCATCTGGCAGCTCCTCCTGTATTTCGAAAGGATGTTTTATTCGATCTCAATGCGGTTGGGGTTGGGCAGCATCTTGGGGCCGGCCTTGGGTACGCTCAGCCGCAGGATGCCATCTTCGTATTTGGCATGGATGGTATTGGGCTGCACGTCGCCCACATAGAAGCTGCGGCTGCAAGAACCGCTGAACCGTTCCTGGCGGATGTAACGGCCTTTCTTATCGCTGTTGTCCCGGTCCAGGTTCTTGGAGGCCTGAATGGTCAGATAACCGTCCTGCACCGAAACATTGACTTCGTCTTTCTGGAAGCCCGGCAGGTCTACATCCAGCTCGTAGCAATCTTCCAGCTCTTTTACATCGGTCTTCATCATGTTCTTGCCATGTTTGCCGAATACCGGGTTGCGGTTGCCGAAAAATTCTTTTTCAAAAGAATCGCCAAAGAAATCATCAAACAAGTTTTCACCAAAAATGCTAGGCAACATAAATCATTCCTCCAATTCGTTTGGTTTGCTGCCATTTATCAGGGGCATTGTGAAAAATGCTCTGTTGATTGGTATTTTACCGGGAGAAAGCGTTCTTTTATGAGCTGATTTGCTCTTGTTGGACCCTCTCTCAAGGTACAATTTTATTATAGCACCCGAATTAGCACTGTCAATACGAGAGTGCTAATATTCATAAAGTTGCGGAAAATTGTTCACAAAATATCCGATTTTGCGGTCGGGGCGGGCCGACGGTCGGGAGGGCCCGACGGCCGGAACGGGCACCTACGGCAGCGGCGATGCTTCGGACACCGGCACTCCGCTTCCGGACATCTCCCACGGCACGGGTCCCGCGGCACGCTGGGGTCGGGGCGGCCCGACGGCCGAAACGGGAGGATGCCGGGTGCTTTGCCTCTCTATTTTCGGCACTCCGCTTCCGGGATTCTCCCACGGCACGGGTCCAGCGGCACGCTGGGGTCGGGTAGGCCCGACGGCCGAAACGGGAGGATGCCGGGTGCTTTGCCTCTCTATTTTCGGCACTCCGCTTCCGGATGCCTCCCACGGCACGGGTCCAGCGGCACGCTGGGGTCGGGTAGGCCCGACAGCCGAAACGGGAGGATGCCGGGTGCTCTGCCTCTCTATTTTCGGCACTCCGCTTCCGGACATCTCCCACGGTACGGGTCCAGCGGCACGCTGGGGTCGGGGCGGCCCGACAGCCGAAACGGGCACCTACGGCAGCGGAGATGCTTCGGACACCGGCACTCCGCTTTCGGATGCCTCCCACGGCACGGGTCCAGCGGCACGCTGGGCTTGTGCTGGGGCTGGATTTTTGGTATCATAGGGGGAGAAAATGTGGGACGGAGTGGATATGAGATGGAAGAGAAGCAGCGCAGGCGATGGGCCTATGGAGTGGTGGCAGTGCTGGTGGCATCCATCGCCCTGTGCATCTTGGCAGATTGGGAGGTATTCTATGGCATCGGGGCCGCCTGTGTGGCAGCGGCCATAGGGGCCCGGCGGCTGGGGCACAGCTGGAAGCAGGTGGGGGCTATGGCCTTATCCAGGCTCAAGAATGTAAAGGGCATCGCCATCATGCTGTTCCTCATCGGCGGCACCATTGGCCTGTGGATGGCCAGCGGCGTCATCGGCACCTTTGTCTATTATGGCTTGAAGTACCTGTCCGGCTTCAACATGGTGCTGGTGGCCTTTTTGCTGTGCGGCGCCCTGGCCTGCATTCTGGGCACGGCCATGGGCACCATGAGCACGCTGGGCACGGTGTTCGTGGGGATCGCCCAGGCCTTGGGGGTACCCATGCCGCTGATGGCCGGCGCTGTGGTCTCCGGCTGTTACCTGGGGGACCGGACAGCCCCTCTTTCTGCTGTTTACAACCTGGTATCCACCATGACCGGCACCGACCTGCCGGGCAATATGAAGTATATGGCCCGGTATACGCTGACCGGCATCGCCGTCTCCGCCCTGTTTTACGGCGTGCTGGGGGCGCCTTACCGGTCAGGGAACGGGGGAGATGTGGCACAGCTGCTCCAGGTGCTGGAAGGGGCTTTTCCCATTGGACCTCTGTGTATGCTGCCGCTGGCCGTGATGGTGCTGCTGGTACTGGCCCTCCGGCGCAGCGTCGTCCAGTCGCTGCTCATCACCTTGTGCCTGTCCCTGGTGCTGGCCTTTGCCCGGGGCGGTTTGGAGCCTTTGCAAGTGGTGGATGTGTTTTTCCATGGGTTCCATCCGGCCGACCCGGCGGTGGGCCGCATCGTCTCGGGCAGCGGCGTGTTTTCCATGGTCAGCGTCATCCTCAGCGTGTTGGCCTCGGCGGTGCTCAACGGCCTGATGGATGGCACCCACATGATCACATGGCTGCTGGACCGCCTGAACCGGCCCACAGAGAAGGAGAGCGTGCTCATGGGACACGCAGCCTTGACCAGCGATCTGTTGACCTTGGTCACCTGTAACCAGCCTATCTGCGCCATGGCCACCGGTTCCTATTTCAGCCCCAAATTTGACGAGCTGCACATCACAAGGCGCAGCCTGTGCCACATCATTTCCGACAATGGCATCATTCTTTCGCCGCTGATCCCCTGGAACGTCAACGCCATGATGGCGTCTTCGGTCACCGGCGTGGCCGCCTTGGCCTATGTGCCCTATGCCATCCTGTGCTGGCTCCTTTCCCTGTTCACCTGGTTCAATGTGTGGCGTGCCTCCACCCTCAGCGGCCGGCTGGGCCTCGGCTTGCTCCACCGGTTCCATCTGGAGCGGCTGCTGCGCAGGCGCCCGAAATAAAAAAAGCCCCAGCCGGGGCTTTTTTTGCGTCTGTGCTTGACAAAGAGAGAGAGGAACTATATACTGTAAACAATAAGTAGTAAGTAGTATGTAATAAGTAGTCAGAAAATATCGGGAGGGTTTGGAATGGTAGAAGGAACCGTGGCCCAGGAATATTTGCTAGCCACTTTGGGGGAAAAAGGGAAACTGCCGGCGGCAGTACAGGTGCGCACATGCCTGGTGGCTGCCGGGCTGCTGGATTTGCTGTTAAAAGGCTGCGTGGGAATGGAACAGAAAAAAGTGTCGGTCCGAGCTTCTTTGCCGGCAGAATTGGCCTTTTTGAGCCAGCTGTATGAATTGATCGGCAAAAAGCCCCGGACAGTCCAATCCATTGGAGAGGAGTACCTCTTTTCGCTGACGGACCGCCGCCTGCAGGATCTGTTTGACGCCATTGGCAAGACTTTGGTACAGGCAGGCTGCGCCAAGGCAGAAGAAGGGGGGCTGCTGGAAAAGACCAACCGCTATGTGCCGGATAAAGAAGCGGTCGACCGACTGGTCCAGAAGATAAGGGCAGAGCTGTTGGAGGAGGGGCCGGTGGACCCGCAGACTTTTGGGCTGGTGAGCCTGCTGGACAAAAGCGGGCAGCTCAAGCAGTACTTTTCTTCCTACGAGAGGGAGACGCTGAAGACCAGGCTGCGCCAGCTGAAAGACACCGAAGCCGACCCGGTGGTCAAACAGATGGTGGATCATGTCAACGGCTTGATGGTGCTGGTCATCTCCCTGAGCATCCACTGAGAAAGGGACGGATATGGCCAGGCAGAGGAAACTGGAAGCCATAGAGCAGGCGGAATATGTGACCATAGGCGAGTTGGTGCGGCTGACCGGCGCCCGGTACAGCACGCTGAAATATTATACCGAGTGCGGGTTGCTGCCCTATGAGCAGCAGGAGGAGCGGCTGACCCGCCGTTACCGCCGGACGTTGGCCATCCAGCGGTTGGAGGAGATCCGACAGCTGAAACAAGCGGGGTACAGCGTGGCGGAGATCCAGCACAGGCTGGGCAATGAGTAGGCACGACAATAAGGATAAGCTGACGGCCATCTGCCATAGGTGACCCAGCTTTGGCTGGATGGCCGAGCCGATCTGCTCATATATACAGTATATCAGGCAGCAAAAAGCCCTGCCGGGCAACAGACCCGGCAGGGCTTTTTTGGTGGATCGCATAAGGGGGAACGATCAGGCTTTGGCGATGTCCCGCCAGAAGTGGCAAGCCACAAAACGGCCCGGCTCCACTTCTTCCAGCGCTGGCATTTCCTGAGCGCACTGTTCGGTGGCATAGGGGCAGCGGGGGCGGAAGCGGCATCCCGGCGGCGGGTTGATGGGGCTGGGGACCTCGCCTTCCAGCTTGACCCGCTGGCGGGTTTTTTCCGAATCCGGGTCTGCCTCGGGAATGGCCGAGATCAGCGCCTTGGTATAGGGGTGCAGCGCCTGGCCGAAGATCTGTTGGCTGGTGCCCAGCTCCACCAGGCTGCCCAGGTACATGATGCCCACCCGGTCGGAGATGTGGCGCACCATGGAAAGGTCGTGGGAGATGAACAGATAGGTCAGGTTTTTATCGTGCTGCAGCTTGATCAGCAAGTTGACGATCTGGGCCTGGATGGAAACGTCCAGGGCCGAGATGGGCTCATCGCACACGATGAACTTGGGTTCCACCGCCAGGGCGCGGGCGATGCCGATGCGCTGGCGCTGGCCGCCGGAGAGCTCATGGGCAAACCGGTTGGCGTAGTCCTCTGTCAGGCCCACGGTGGCCAGCAATTCGCTGACCCGCTCCTGCTTTTCTTTGTCGCTCAGGTGCATGTGCACCGTCATGCCTTCGGCGATGATCTCCGCAATGGTCATGCGGGGGTCCAGGGAAGAATAGGGGTCCTGGAAGATCATCTGGGCGTTCTTTTTGAACTGCAGCAGCTCCTTGCCCTTCAGGTGGGAGATCTCCTTGCCCTCAAAAAAGATCTGGCCCGAGGTCTGGTTGTACAGCTTTAAGATGGTGCGGCCGCAGGTGGTCTTGCCGCAGCCCGATTCGCCCACCAGGCCCAGGGTCTCGCCCGGGCGGATGAAGAGGGAGACGTTATCCACCGCCTTCAGCGTCCTTTTTTTGCCGGCGGGGAAGTATTTGCACAGGTTCTTGACTTCAATCAGGTGTTGTTCGCTCATTTATTCCGCCGCCTTCCTGTCGTAGTAGGATTGTACCTTGGGCGCATTGGGGTGCTGCAGCCAGCAAGATACTTTGTGGGTGTCGGACAAAACGGTCTCCGGAGGCATGGTCTCTTTGCAGATGGGCATGCAGTATTCGCAGCGGGCCGCAAAGGGGCAGTGCTCCAAGGGCAGGATCAGGTCGGGCGGTGTGCCCTTCAGGGTGTACAGTTCCTGCTTATTGCTCTTGTCCAGCGTGGGTACCGAGCTCAAAAGGGCCCAGGTATAGGGGTGCTTGGCTTCGTAAAAGATCTCGCGGACAGAGCCCCGTTCGATGACCTGGCCGGCGTACATCACCTGGATGCGGTCGGCAAAGTTGGCCACCACGCCCAGGTCATGGGTCACCAGGATGATGGCGGTGTTCAGCTGATCCCGCAGCTCCCGCAGCAGGTCGATGATCTGGGCCTGGATGGTCACATCCAGGGCGGTGGTGGGCTCGTCGGCAATGAGGATGTGGGGCGAGCAGGAAAGGGCGATGGCGATCATCACGCGCTGCCGCATGCCGCCTGACATCTGGTGGGGATAATCATCCATGCGCTTGGCCGCGTCGGGGATCTTGACCAGCTCCAGCGTGTGGATGGCCTCTTCCCTGGCTTGGGCCTTTGTCATGTTTTTGTGCAGCAGCAGGCTCTCCATGATCTGCTTGCCGCAAGTCATGGTGGGGTTCAGAGATGTCATGGGGTCTTGGAAGATCATGCTCACATCGTTGCCCCGGTAATTGCGCAGCCGCTTTTTATCCATTTGCAGCACATCTTCGCCGCGGAAGAGGATCTGGGAGCCCTCTTTGATGGTGGCGAAAGGCGGTTGCAGCAGCCGCAGGATGGCTTTGGAAGTCACGGTCTTGCCGCAGCCCGATTCGCCTACAAAGCACAAGGTCTCGCCCTGGTGCAGGTCGAAATCCACGCCGCGTACCGCACGCACTTCGCCGGCATAGGTGTTGAAGGAGACCCGCAGGTCTTTCACTTCCAGGATCTTTTCTTTGTTTTCCATTCTGGTCGCCTACTTTCTCAAACGGGGGTCCAACGCATCGCGCAGGCCGTCGCCCAGCAGCGTGAAGGAAAGCATGGTCAGGGCGATCATCAAAGCGGGGAAGAACAGCTGATAGGGGTAGAAGGTAAAGGTGGTCTGGGCCATGGAGCACAGGGCGCCCCAGCTGGTGTTGGGGGGCTGGATGCCCAGGCCCACGTAGCTCAAAAACGCCTCTGAGAAGATGTAGTTGGGGATGTCGAAGGTGACGGACACCAAGATGACGCTCAAGGTGTTGGGCAGCATGTGCTTGAGGATGATGCGCCAGGGGCTGACACCCAAGGCCTGGGCTGCCAGTACGTATTCCTGGCTCTTCAGCGACAGCATCTGGCCGCGGACCAGACGGGCCGTCTGGCACCAGCCGGCGATGGTCATAGCCAAGATCAGCGTGCCCACGCTCTTGCTCTCCAAGACCACCGAGAGCAAAATGACCACGATCAGGTAGGGGATACTGATGATGACTTCCAAAATACGCATCATCACATCGTCTACGATGCCGCCGAAATAAGCGGCGATGCCGCCATACAGGCAGCCGATGACGGCGGAGACCAGGGCGCCGACCAAACCGATGAGGATGGAGACGCGGCCGCCTTGCCACACGCGGGCGAATAAGTCGCGGCCCAGTTTATCGGTGCCGAACCAGTGGGAAGCGCTGGGGCCCATGTTGCGGGCGGTCTTGTCCACCTCTTCAAATTCATAGCCGCTGATGGCCGGGCCGATCAGCACCATAACGATCAGGATCGTCAGGATAATCAGGGCGATCAAAGCCATTTTGTTTTGGCGGAACCGGCGCCATACATCCTGCAGATAGCTGACCCGGGGACGGGCAATGGCGTCGGCCTTGGCTTCATCGGCACCGATGATCTGGAATTTTTCGCTTGGGATCTTATCCATTTCCATAAGGTGCACCTCCTATTTGTCGTCCGACAGGCGGATGCGGGGATCCACCAGGGTGTATACGATATCCACGATCAGCTGCATCACGACGAACAGGGCAGCGTAGAAGATGGTGACGCCCATGGTCATAGAGTAGTCGTTGTTGTTGATGGAACTGATATAGTAAAAGCCGATGCCCGGGATGCTGAACATCTTTTCCACCACGAAAGCGCCGGTGAAAATGCCTACGATACGGCCGGCCAAAATGGTGATGGCGGGCAGCAGGGAGTTGCGCAGCACATGGCGGCGGATCACTTGGCTCTGGCTCAGGCCTTTGGCCTGAGCAGTCAGGATGTAATCCTGACCCAGCACGTCCAGCATGCTGGATTTGATGTAGCGGGCATAGGTGGCAATGGTGCTGAAACACAAGACGATGACCGGCATGATCAAGTGTTTTGGCTCGCCCCAGCCCGAAGTGGGCAAGACGCCCAGCTGCACCGAGAAGAAATATTGCAGCAGGGAGGCCAGCACGAACACCGGTATGGTGATGCCCAATATGGCGATGAACATCACGAGGTAATCGGGCCATCGATTTTTATAGAGGGCGGCAATGATGCCCAGCATCACGCCCAGCAATACGCCGATCACCAGGGCGATACCGCCGGTCAAGCCGGAGACCGGGGAAGTGCTGGCAATGGTCTCGGTGACAGAACGCCCCGGGTACACCAGGCTTTCGCCCAAATCGCCGTGGAGCAGGTTTTCCAAATACGTGAGGTATTGCTCAAACAAGGGTTTGTCCAAGCCGTACTTGGCATAGTAGTTTTCCCGGGTCTGATCCGGCAGGTTGCGGGCCATGCTGGCCAACGGGTCACCGGGGATGCTGCGCATCAGGAAGAATGTCACCGTGACCACAAAAAACAGTGTGATAAGCATGTACAAGACACGCTTGAGAATGTATTTTGGCAAAAGAGATCTCCTCCTTTGAAAAGAGGCAACGCCGAAGCGCTGCCTCTTTCAGCATTTCATTCTAACAATGGTCTATTGGTTTCTGCAATATGCCAGGGCCCTTAACGGCCGGAAGTATACATATACTTGTAACCGGTGGAGGTGAAGGCGCCCTCCTCATCGTAGCCATAGACATAGCTCTTGAGGAAACGGTTGTAGACCGTGGTAGCCAGCGGGCAGACGACACATTCATCCTTCAGCAGGATGGTCTCGGCGTCGATGTAATCCTGCAGGCGCTGGGCATCATCTGTCTCGTGGGCAGAAGCAGCCACGATCTGGTCGAACTCATCGTTGGCCCAGCCGGTGCCGATGGCATCGTAGCCGGAGGTGTACAGGGTCAGAACATCATAAGGATCGTTGTAGTAAGCACCCCAGCTCATCATACCGATCTGATAGTTGCCGCTCTGCACGTTGGATTGGAAAATGCCCCATTCAGCATAGCTGATCTCGATATCTACACCTAGTTCCTGCTTGTAGACCTGCTGCAGATATTCGCCCATGGTGCGGTACCATTCGCTGGTGCCGGCCAGGGAGTATGTCACATCCAAAGTGGAGGGATCATTGCCCAGGCCCAGTTCTTCCATGCCTTGCAGCAGCAGATCCTTCGGGGTCTTGCCCTCAGCTTCCAGATCGGCCTTCATCTCGGCGATCATATCGCCGGCTTCGTCGCGGTAATTTTTATCACCGACTGTCATGTTGGGGACGACCCAGCCCTCTGCAGGATCACGCAGGCCGCCGTAGCACATTTCGTTCAGATCGTCCAGATCCAGGCACAGTGTAAAGGCCTTGCGGATGTTTACGTTGGAGAACAGAGCGTCCTTATAGTTGTAGAACTGGAAGTTCATGGTGGCGGTGGTGTAAGGCGCAGAGACATTGGCTTCATCGGCCTCAAACTGCATCTTCCACTCCTGGGTGTCCACGTTGTTGATGATATCCAGCTCGCCAGTCAGGAAGGAATTGTGGGATGTGCTGGAATCGGTGATGATGGCAATGTTCACTGTTTCCAGTTTCACGGTGTCAGCATCCCAGTAGTTTTCGTTCTTTTCCAGCTTGATGTTGCTATTGTGGGTCCACTCTGCCACTTTGAAGGGGCCGTTGCCGATGTAGGCGTCGGCTTCCGAACCGAACTTCTCGCCATTGGCCTCGATCACATCCTGGCGCTGGGGATAATAGACGCTGCTGCTGATCATGGACAGGAACGCAGGGGTAGGGGCGCTCAGCGTAATCTCCAGGGTCTGCTCGTCCACTGCGCGGACACCCAGCTGGTCCACAGGCATCGCGCCGGTATTCACTTCATTGAAGTTCAGGATGGGCTGCAGGAAGATGGTGTTGGGGGAACCGGTGGCCGGGTCCGCCGTGCGCTGCAGGGAATAGACATACTGCTGAGCGGTGACGGGTTCGCCGTCCTGCCACTTCAAACCGTCGCGCAGGTGGAAGGTCCACACAGTCTGGTCATCGCTGATGTTCCAGGTTTCGGCTTCCGCCGGGGTGGCCACATATTCGCCGTCGTGGTATTCCGTGCGGATCAGGCCTTCCATGGTGTTCAGCATGATGGTGCTGGAATAGGTATCGGTACGCAGAGAAATGTCAAACGTACTGGGCTCAGCACCGAGATAGACGTTCAGATACTGTTCAGCATCGGGCTCCCCGGCCTCCTGCTGTTGGTTGGCGGTATCATTGTTGTTTGTGTTGGCATTGGGGTCGCCCTGGCCGGCGCAGCCAGCCAACGACAAACACATGACAGCCGCCAGAAGGAACGCCAAAAACCGTTTTGTTTTCATAACAAAGACTCTCCTTTAGCGGTAAGATCGCCGGCCCTCGCCGTAGGGGCATCTGTCACAGCAAGCGGCCCGGCACTTTTATGAAACATATTTTAGTTTTCACTATAGGCAAAGTCAATAAATTTATTGAAGACTGTGAAGAATGCCAAAATTATCAGCAAATTTCACAGTCTTGACCCAAACTGTTTAAAAATGAAAAATCAAATTTTAAAATATATGAAACATAATTGAAATAATTTTTAGCGTTTACTACAATTCTCACTGAAAAGTTGAGCAAATTCTGTGGGAGTGTGAAACTTTGTGGTACGGCGCGCGCTTTTTTCAATGTTGAGCGCAGCGGAGAGCAGGTTGGCCAAAAAAAGCATGGGAGCAGGCGTGTTGAGGAACAACCGGGAGGTGCAGGGGGCGGTGAGGACCAGATCGGCCATGGGGATCACCGGAGAGTGGCGGGTGGCATCGGTCAAACACAAGATGCGGGTGTGGCGCTGGTTGGCGAACTCGCAGACTTTGGAAGTCATCAGGTAATAATCCGGCAGGGAGATGGGTACCACCAAGGTAGAGCTGTTGAACAGGGGCAGCAGCGACTGGATGCTGTCGTTGAGCTCGGTGTTCATGATCACCGAAGGCAAGCCCATGGTGGCCAGGCGCATGAAGAGGAATTCCGCGATCTGCATGGAGACGCCCCGGGCACAGAACACGGTCAAGTTGGCGTCCATCAGCATTTCGGCTGCCTGGAACAAAAGGTCTGCATCCAGCTCGTTGAACAGCAGCTGGACCAGGTCGAATTCCTCTTGACACAGCTGGGAAAACAAGCGCTTCTTATCGTTGAGCTCATATTCCGGCACCGCCGCGTTTTGGTATTCGTTTTCCTGCTGCACCCGCACCCGGTTCCGCTCGCTGAGGTATTTGCGGAATTCATACTTCAGTTCGTTGTAATTGGCGTAGCCCAGGGCGGCGCAGGCGTGCAGAATGGTCATTTCCGATACGCTGGTGGCAGCAGCCAGATCCTTCATGGTCATAAAACACATGGATTCCGGGTTGGCCAGCATGTAATCGGCCAAAATGCGCTGCTTTTTGGTCATAGTCGGGTATTTGCTGTGGATCGTTTCCACTGCGTTCATGTCGGTCCCTCCCAAACGGTACATAGAAATAGGGCAAATCCCATTCTTTCTTTTAGTAATACAACAAAATCGAGAAAAACGCCAGAATTTTTTTGTAAACTGCGAAAATGCAAAAAAAGAGCCGCAGCCATTGGCCGC
Source organism: Candidatus Pseudobutyricicoccus lothianensis (assembly GCA_904419295.1). Classification (GTDB taxonomy): domain Bacteria; phylum Bacillota; class Clostridia; order Oscillospirales; family Butyricicoccaceae; genus Pseudobutyricicoccus; species Pseudobutyricicoccus lothianensis. The sequence continues at coordinate 188,490 of CAJFRA010000002.1, read as the reverse complement.
GGCCCCAAAAAGAACTAAATGACGCGCACTTTCTTCCACTTGCCTGAAACAAAACGGAGCCAGACGAGCAAAGAACGGAGCAGCTGATCCACCACCAGGGCGACCCAAGCGCCGTACAGGCCCCAGTGGAGCACATGGATGCCCACCATAGCCAGCGGGGGACGGATGCACAAGACCGTGAGCAGCGTGATGACTGCCGTGGCTTTGGTATCGCCTGCGCCGCGCAGCGAACCTGCCAGAATGAACTGGGAGGACTGGAATGGCTGGATCAGGGCGACGAACATCAAAATGCGGGAACCGGTCTCGACGATCTGCGGATCGTCGTTATAGAACCCCACGATGGTGCCGCCAAACAGAATGAACACGAGCATGATGAGTATGGAAACGCTCATGCCCAAGCGGCGGGTACGGGTGGTGTAGTATTCCGCCATATCCGGCCGCTTTTTACCCAAGCTCTGCCCCATGAGCGACGTGGCTGACACAGCGAAAGCCTGGCCGTTCATAAAGGAGAGGGCCTGGATATTCATGCACACCTGGTGGGTGGCAAAGGGCACAGTGCCCAAAGACGCCACGGTCTTGGAATAGAGGATGACGCCCACGCGCATTACGATCTGCTCCACCATGGCGGGAATGCCGATGTTGAAAATGGAGATCATGGCATGGCGCTGGGGGCGGAAGCCATCCCGGAAAGACAGGTGTACATAGTTGCGGTGCCCCATGACGGATAGGAACGCCAGCACCATGGCCACCGCCTGCCCGATGACTGTGGCCAGCGAAGCGCCGGCAACCTCCATGCGGGGGAAGCCGAAATGGCCGTAGATCAGCAGGTAGTTGAAGATCACGTTGACGATGTTGGCCGTCAGGTTATACAGCATGGCGGTACGGCTGTTGCCCGCGCCGCGGAGCGAGGCGGTGATGGTACTGGTCAGCGCCACGGTGACGATGCCCAAAGCCTGGATGCGCAGGTAATCCGTGCCGCCGGCCAGGGTGGCCGCTTCGGTGGCGCCCATAAAGTGCACCAAGGGTTCGGCAAACAAAAAGACCACAATGCCGCCGATGACGGATAAAATCAAAGTGAGCACCAGGGCCTGGCGCATGATCAAATTGGCCCTTTCCCGTTCGCCGGCGCCTTTGTGCCGGGCCACCAGGGCGGTGGCGCCCACGTTCATGGCCTGGAACATGGTCATCATCAAGAATTTTGGCTGTGTGGTCAAACCCACCGAGGTGATGGCCCAGGCGCCCAGCTGCCCGACCATCATCAGGTCGACCATGGAGGCCAGCTGCGTCAGCATCAGCTCGATAAAGGAGGGCCAGGCGATGTGCAGGATGTCCTTGTACATCGCTTTGGACGTCACCCCTTCTGGCAGCTTTTCCTTGGTCTTTTTGGCTACCACGAAGTGGCTGTCATCGCCAGGCGGAACCAAGTCCAGCGCCATGCGGGGGCCCAATGAGGCGTCCCTTTGTTGATCCGGTGAAGTTTTCATAAAATTTGCCGCGCCGGATGCGGCAATCACGCTCCTTTCCCTCTTTCACAGTGTTTTGATAGAATTTATTATAGTACAAAACAGTGCGCCCTGTCCAGCGAATGGAACAAAAAGTTTAGGGTCTAAACACTTGGAGCTAGCTCTAAGCACGGGCCGCAAACCATTGAGATATACTGAAAGAAAAGAAAAAATAATAGAATAAATTGGATTTTACATTGCGGGGTACACAGCAGCGGCAGAGCTTTTGTTTCTTGGCAAAATGTACAAAATATATACTGGAAAATTCTATATTTTGACGAAGGGGATCGCTGCAGGCGGGCAGCAAAAAATTTAAGTTTCGTTTACAATTTCCACACAGAACCGTAACGGACCAGACCACACAGAGGGCTTTTTTTGTGCTATGATAAAGCACGGAACGCGGAAAAAAGAACAGATCCCATACAGAAAAGAGGAATGATAGAATGAAGCAAATGCAGCAGAACGATCCGGCCGCTGGGCAACAGACCCAGCCGGAAAAAGGGTCAGAAGCCGCGGCGGCACCGGAACAGAAAGAAAAGAAAACGCTGCAGGCTTCCGCCTCCGCACCGGTCCCAATGCCAGACCCCACCCCCCTCCAGGTGCCGGCCAGCGTAAAGCGGAACCGGCGCCGCCGGTTGATCCGCCGCATCTTGGCCGCTGTGGCCGTCGTAGCCGTTGTAGTGGGTGTCTTTCTGGTGCGCAACCGAAAACAAGACGAGGGGCAAGATGTCATGGCGGGCTATGAGACCGTCCAGGTGGAACGGCGCACCATCACCGAGGAACTGACGGGCACCGGCACCCTGGCCCCTGCGGAAAGCTATGTGCTGACTTCTTTGGTTTCAGGCGATATCATCAGCGCCCCCTTTGAAGAAGGGGACATCGTGGAAAAGGATACCACCTTGTACCAGGTGGACAATTCCACGGTATCCCACAGCGTGGAGCAGGGCGAACTTTCCCTGCAGCAGAGCCAACGCAGCTATGAGCAAGCTTTGCAACAAAAAGAGGATCTGAACATCAAGGCCACCCGGGGCGGTACCGTGGTGAGCCTGGATGTCAAACAGGGGGACACCGTGGCGGCAGGCCAGCAGGTGGCCACCATCCGCAACAGTGCAGTGATGAATCTGACCGTGCCTTTCCATGCGGCGGATGCCGCTAGTTTCTATGTGGGCCAGCCTGCCACCGTGACGGTGGACGGCTCCTTTGAAACCCTGAGCGGCACCATCTCCACCGTAGGCGCCGAAGAGGTGCTGGACGGCGGCCGGCCAGTGCGCCAGATCACCATCCAGGTGCAGAACCCGGGGGCCATCGCGCCCGAACAGACAGCCACCGCCATGGTGGGGTCGGTGGCCTGCAGCAGCAGCGGCACGTTTGCCTATTCCGATGAGGTGACGGTGATGGCCACCATCGGCGGCGACGTGGCCCAGATCAACGTGCAGGAAGGGGATACCGTGGCCCAGGACCAGGTGCTGGTGGTGCTGACCAGTGAGGAACTGGACAATCAGATCGCCAACAGTGCCGACGCGGTGCGCAACGCCGAACTGGCCCTGGAAGGCCAGGTGGACCAGATGGGCGACTATGTGATCACCTCTCCCATCAGCGGGACCATCATTGAAAAGAACTACAAGGCCGGCGACAAGCTGGAAAGCGGCAAGACTTTGTGCACGGTCTTCGACCTCTCCTACTTAAAAATGACCATGAATGTGGATGAGCTGGATGTGAACAAAGTCCAGGTGGGCCAGCAGGTGACCATCACCGCCGATGCGGCAGAGGGCCAGACCTATACAGGCACTGTGACGAAAGTGAGCATCAACGGCACCACCACAAACGGCGTCACCACATACCCGGTGACCATCCAGATCGATTCCTTTGACGGCCTGCTGCCCGGCATGAACGTAGACGCCACCATCCAGGTGGAGAGCCGGGAAAATGTGCTGGCTGTGCCCGTGGGAGCGGTATCCCGGGGCAACCGGGTGCTGGTACAGACCGACGAGGAGACAGGCAGCCAGCAAAGCGATGAAAGCGGCACACCGCCGGACGGCGGAGTGAACAGCACGCCTGCAGGTTTTACCTATAAGGAAGTGACGCTGGGCATCTCCGACCAGGATTACATCGAAGTGACCGATGGGCTGGAAGAAGGGGAGACCATCGCCGTGGTGCCCGGCGCCGGCGGCAGCACCGAAGGCAACATGGATATGGGCATGCCGATGGAGGGCGGCGGACCGCCGGCCGGTGGTGGCGAGGCGGTGGTGATCGGGTGATGAACACCGCAGCGATCCCTTTGATCGAATTCCGCAATGTCTATAAGATCTACCACATGGGCGACAGCGAAGTCCACGCGGCCGACGGCATCTCCATGAAGATCTACCAAGGCGAGTTCGTGGCCATTGTGGGCCAGTCGGGCTCGGGCAAATCCACCTGTATGAACATCATCGGCTGTTTGGATGTGCCCACCGCCGGCCAGTATCTGCTCCGGGGCATCGACGTCAGCCGCATGGATGACGACGACCTGGCAGACATCCGCAACCAGACACTGGGCTTTATCTTCCAGCAGTACAACTTGCTGCCCAAACTGAACCTGCTGGAGAATGTGGAAGTCTCCATGATGTATGCCGGGCTGCCCCGCCATGAAAGGGTGGAGCGGGCCCGGGCCGTGCTGGAGCGGGTGGGCCTGGGGGACAAAGTGCGCCACAAGCCCTCCCAGCTTTCCGGAGGCCAGCAGCAGCGTGTCTCCATCGCCCGGGCGTTGGCCAACAACCCCTCGGTGATCTTGGCCGACGAACCCACCGGCGCCCTGGATTCCCACACTGGCCGGGATGTGCTCCACCTGCTCCAGGAACTGCACCAGGAGGGCAACACCATCGTGCTCATCACCCACGACAACAGCATCGCCCGCCAGGCCCAGCGGATCATCCGCCTGGAAGACGGCCGGGTGGTGTACGACGGCCCCGCCGACCGGCGGGAAGCGGTGGTGAACCCGGATGAGGAGGTGGCCGGCGCATGACATTTTCTCAATCCTTCCGCATGGCCATCAAAAGCATCTTGTCCAGCAAGGCCCGCTCGCTGCTGACCATGCTGGGCATCATCATCGGCGTGGCGGCAGTCATGGTCATCGTGGGCCTGGGCAACGGCATGGAGACCTACATGGTGGATACCTTTGAGAGCATGGGCACCAACCTGATCTATGCAGAGGTCTTCGGCCGCGGCGGCGGCAACCGGACAGTCTCAGTGGACGACATGTTCCAGCTGGTAGAAGACAACCCGGATACCCTGGCCATGGTCTCCCCCTCGGTGAGCGTGCAGGGCGGCGCCAAAGTGGGCAATGAAAACCTGAGCTCTACCTCCATCACCGGCGTCAGCGAAGATTACGACAAGATCAACCACAGCGAAGTGGCCCAGGGCCGGTTCCTCCAATATGTGGATGTGCTCCGGCGGAAGAACGTGTGCGTCATCGGCAGCTACCTGAACGACACCTATTTCCAAGGCCAGGGCGTGGGCCAGACGGTCAAGATCATGGGCCTGCCCTTTACTGTAGTGGGCACGCTGGAGCAGTCGGCAGACGGTGCGGAATACGGCAGCGACAATACCATTTATATCCCCTATACCATTGCCGGCCAGATCTCCATGCAGGGCAATTTTACCTCCTTTTCCTTTTCTGCCACATCGGAGGACACAGTGCTGGCAGGCCAGGCGGTGATCGAAGAAGAGCTTTCGGAGATCTTCGGTTCCGACGACGCCTACTATGTCTACAGCATGACAGAAATGCTGGATCAGATGGACAGCATGCTGAATATCATGATCAGCATCCTAACGGGCATCGCCGCCATTTCCCTGGTGGTAGGCGGCATCGGCATTATGAACATCATGCTGGTCTCTGTCACTGAACGGACACGGGAGATCGGCATTCGAAAGGCCTTGGGGGCCAAACGCCGCCATATCATGCGGCAGTTCATCATCGAAGCGGGCACCACCAGCGCCATCGGCGGCCTGCTGGGTATTGCCGCAGGCTATGGCCTTTCGGCCGTGGCCACCCAGATGATCGCCATAGGCCTGGGGGAAAATATGAGCGTGGTGCCCACGATGAATTCCATCTTGGTGGCCTTTGGCATCTCGGCGGGCATCGGCGTGCTGTTTGGCTATCTGCCGGCCCGCAAAGCAGCGCGGCTCAACCCCATCGACGCACTGCGCCACGATTGATCGAGAGGAAGGAGAGAAGAAGAAAACCGATGAAAAAGACAATTTCAGCGCTGCTGGCTTGCTGTATGCTGCTGGGACCCCTGGCCCTGCCGGCCCGGGCTGCCTCGGCGCCCAGCCAGCAGATGGTGGAACAGACCATCCGCATGATGGGCATCATCACAGGCGACGAAAAAGGGGATATGAACCTTTCCGGCCTGGTGACACGGGCCCAGTTTGCCAAAATGATGGTGGCGGCCTCCAGCCACAAAGACACGGTGGGCAGCGCCATGGGCATATCCCCCTTCCGGGATGTGACTTACCAGCATTGGGCAGCGGGCTATGTGAAAGTGGCGGTGGACAACGGCTGGGTCAACGGCTATATGGATGGCACGTTCCGGCCGGACAATTCCATCACCACCGAGGAAGCGGCGGCAGCCCTGCTGCGGATGCTGGGCTATACATCCGCCGATTTGACGGGCAGCTACCCGGCCGCCCAGCTGGCCAAATACCAGGCCCTGGGCCTGGGGGACAATGTGACAAAGGGCCAGGGGCAATATTTGACCCGGGGCGACTGCATGAATATTTTCTACAACCTGATGGAGGCCAAGACCAAAGAAGGCCAGTATTATGGCGCCACATTGGGCTATCCGGTGAGCGAGGCCGGGGTCCTGGACTATGCCCAGCTGGTCTCCGACGGGATGGAAGGACCCTATATCACAGAGACGGGCAGCCTGAACCTGCCGTTCAGCGGCGACAACATCACAGTGTACCGCAATGGCGCCAGCGCCTCGCTGGCGTCGGCCGCGGCCTATGACGTCTATTACTACAATGAGAACCTGCGCACCGTGTGGATCTACCACAACCGGGCCACCGGCATCTACACCGCGGCAAGCCCGGGCACCGCAGCGCCTACGGCAGTCACGGTGGGCGGCAACCAGTATACGGTCTCTTCCTCCGATGCAGCCTACCAGCTTTCGGATATGGGGGCATTCTCCATCGGCGATACGGTGACGCTGCTGCTGGGCATGAACGGCGAGGTAGTGGGCGTCCAATCGGCAGAGGTGGCCAACGGCGAAGTCTATGGCGTGGTCACCGGGATAGAGACCCAGACCTACCAGACCAGCACGGGCAAGAGCGAGACCCGGCAGATGGTCCAGGTGGCCTGCACCGACGGCATCACCCGCCAGCTGGACAGCGGCGGCGTCGACTTTAAGGAAGGCGCGCTGGTTTATGCCAACTATGAGGACGGCACAGCCGTAGCCAAGAGCCTGTCTTCCAAGCGGCTGAGCGGCAAAGTCAGCAGCGACGGCAAGCGGATCGGCGAACTGGAAGTGGCCGAAGATGTGCAGATCATCGACAGCGACGAGGATGGCGCCATCAAGGTGATCTATCCGTCCCGCCTGGCCAGCGCGGAGCTGGAAAACACCGATGTGCGCTTTTATGCGCTGGATAGCACCGGCGCCATCAGCCACTTGATCCTGAACGACGCCACCGGCGACCTGGGGGCCTATGGCATCATCACCAGCGCCGAAGAGATCGACGAAGATTACGGCGACGGCAACTGGACGCTCAGCGGCACTTATGAATACCTGCTGAATGGCCAGCAGGGCGTGGTCACTGGCTCCACCATTTACAATGTGAAAAACGGGCCTGCCGTCTTCTATTACGATGACGACGGCCAGGTGCGCAGTATGAAGAACCTGCCGGAGATCACCATCACCTCGGTCTCCGACCTGTCGGTGATGGCCGGCAACCAGAAATACCTGGTGGCCGATGAAGTACAGGTCTATATCAAAGATGGCAGCCATTACGATGCCACCAATTTGTCGGCGGTGTCCCAGGGCTATACCCTCAAGGGCTACTACGACCAAAGCGGCAGCGCCGGCGGCCGGGTGCGCATCGTCATCGCCACCCGATAGGCAGCAGCAACGTTACCCCATCCACGATCCCCTGGCGGGCACAACAAGCCTGCCAGGGGGTTTTTGCGCCTGCCGGCAGCAGGATAGCACCGGTGAGAAAATTCCAAAAAATAGGGGCTCCATACTGTCGACGGAACGTATTTTTTGAGAGGATTCAACAGAGCGGAAAAAAGGGAGATCGTGAAACATGTTTCACGAAAAAGGGGGAAAAAATTTTTTTGGAGGCTGGGAAAAATACCCAGCCCTTGATCCGCGGGGCTTTGTAGGGGGGCGGCTAGAACGAATTGGAATTTCAGCCGGCAGGTTCCGTCAAAAAGCCCTTGCTTTTTTGCCGCCGCTGAATTACTATAGATACAGTTTGAGCAAATTGGATGACACAAGATATAGTGTGGCGGTTGCAAAAAGGGGCGCATGATATAGTGATGATGAAGGGATGTTCCTTTGCTTGCACGGGCACTGCGCCGGCCGGTTGCCGGCTGCCGCCACCGATCACGGAGGTTTGGAGAAAATGGATCAATACCATGGGGCGGCCCAGCGCTGCCCAGCGGCCTCCGGGATGAAGGAGGTTTTTTTATGTCGGTCCCAAAGCGGATCCCTGTGAAAAAAAGCACAGCCACCTGGGCGGGCCCTGTTTCCATCCGCAAGCGCAGCGGCGATGTGGTGCCCTTTGACGCCGGAAAGATCCGGGAGGCCATTCGCAAAGCCCATGTGGCCACCCGGGAAGAGGTGCTGCCCCCTGGCGCCATTGACGAGCTGGCCCGCCGGGTGGTCAGAGCCATCCCCAGCGGGCAGATCCCCACGGTGGAGCAAGTGCAGGATCTGGTGGAAGAAGCGCTGATCCAGGCGGGCTATGCCAAGACGGCAAAAGCCTATATCCTCTACCGGGCAGAGCATGCCAAGATCCGCCAATCGGAGACGGATCTGATGGAGATCTACAAGGAGCTGACGTTTTCCTATGCGGCAGACGCCGACATCAAGCGGGAAAACGCCAACATCGATGCAGATACCTCCATGGGGACCATGCTGAAATACGGTTCGGAGGGCGCGAAATACTTTGTGGACAACTACATCCTGCCCCGGGATGTGGCCGCCGCCCACATCAATGGCGACATCCACATCCACGACAAGGATTTTTATATGCTGACAGAGACCTGCTGCCAGATCGACCTGCTGAAGCTGTTCCACAACGGCTTTTCCACGGGCCATGGCTACCTGCGGGAGCCGGCGGGCATCCAGAGCTATTCCGCCCTGGGCTGCATCGCCATCCAGGCAAATCAAAACGAGATGCACGGCGGACAAGCCATCCCCAACTTTGATTTTTCCATGGCGCCGGGGGTGGCCAAGACCTTCCGCAAAGAGTATTTCAAAGGGCTAGGGCAGTATCTGGCAGGCCGCTACGGCCTGCACTACCAACAGGGGCAAGATCTGGCGGCCCAAGCCAAGGAGCAGGTGGGGCCGGATGTGACCATGGGGGACCAGCAGGCCTACGGCAGCCGCTTGGCCCAATGGCTCACCGGGCGGCAGATCGGCGGCCAGACCCTGACGGAGCAGGACGGCCTGCAGGCCCACGACACGGCGGTGGAGACTGCCCTGGCAGAGACGGACAAGGCCACTTACCAGGCCATGGAGGCCCTGGTGCACAACTTGAACACCATGAATTCCCGGGCCGGGGCCCAGGTGCCCTTCAGCTCGGTGAACTATGGCACGGATACCTCCCCGGAGGGACGGATGGTGATGCGCAACCTGTTGCTGGCCACCGACGCAGGCCTGGGCAATGGAGAGACGCCGATCTTCCCGGTGCAGATCTTCAAAGTGAAAGAAGGGATCAACTACAACCCCCAGGACCCCAATTACGACCTGTTCCAGCTGGCCATCCGCACATCGGCCAAGCGCCTGTTTCCCAATTTCAGCTTTTTGGATGCACCCTTCAACCTGCAATATTACAAGCCCGGGGATTACAACACCGAAGTGGCTTATATGGGCTGCCGCACCCGGGTGATGGGCAACGTGTACGACCCGGAGCGGGAAGTGACCTGCGGCCGGGGCAATTTGAGCTTTACATCCATCAATCTGCCCCGCATCGGCATGGAGGCAAGGGGCGATCTGGACAAGTTCTACCGGCTGCTGGATGAGCGCATCGACCTGGTCTTCCGGCAGCTGCTCCACCGGTTCAAGATCCAAGCGGCCAAAAAATGCCGCAACTACCCCTTCCTCATGGGGCAGGGCGTGTGGATCGACAGCGAAAAGCTGGATGTGGACGATTCGGTGGGCGAAGTGCTCAAGCACGGCACGCTGAGCGTGGGCTTCATCGGCCTGGCGGAGACCCTGGTGGCCCTGACGGGCAAACACCACGGCGAAAGCCCGGAAAGCCAAAAGCTGGGGCTGGAGATCATTGGCCACATGCGGCAGCGCACCGATGAGGAATCTGCCAAGACCGGGCTGAATTTCACCCTGCTGGCCACGCCGGCCGAAGGGCTTTCCGGCCGGTTCGTCCGCATCGACCGGAAGCTGTACGGCGAGCGGCCCGGCATCACCGACCGGGAGTATTACACCAACTCCTTCCATGTGCCGGTGTATTACCCCATCCGCGCCTTTGAAAAGATCCAGCTGGAGGCCCCGTATCACGCGCTGACCAATGCCGGCCACATCAGCTATGTGGAGCTGGATGGCGACGTGTGCAAAAACCTGGAGGCCTTTGAAGCCATCATCCGCTATATGAAAGAAGCGGGGGTGGGCTATGGTTCGGTGAACCACCCGGTGGACCGGGACCCGGTGTGCGGCTACACGGGCATCATCGACGATGTGTGCCCCCGCTGCGGCCGCCGGGAAGGGGAAGGCGTGCCGGTGGAGACTTTGCGGGAGCTGCGCAAAAAGTACCCCGGTATGCCAAATTTCTACGGAATTGAATGATTTATCTGATTTTTACATAATGTTTTGATATTTCGCGAAAGGGAGAAGACGTATGACTGTAAAGACCAAGGAAAACAAAGTGCAGGTCGTGGGCGAAGGCGTCAAGTTTGAGCGCATCCGCCGGATCACCGGGTATCTGGTGGGCACCACCGACCGGTTCAACAACGCCAAGCGGGCCGAAGAGCGGGACCGGGTGAAGCATGGCATCTGACCGGCCGCTGCGCCTGAGCGGCGTGGTGCAGGAATCCATCGTGGATGGGCCAGGCATCCGCTATGTGGTATTCGTCCAGGGCTGCCCCCATGGCTGCCCCGGCTGCCACAACCCCCAGACCCATCCCTTTGAGGGCGGGTATGAGGCGGATCTGGATGAGATCGTGGCCCAAGTGCGGGAAGACCCGCTGCTGCAGGGGGTGACGTTTTCCGGCGGCGAACCTTTTTGCCAGCCGGAGGCCCTGTGCACACTGGCCCGCCGCCTGCGCCCCTACATCAAAGACCTGGTGGTCTATTCCGGCTATACCCTGGAACAGCTGGAAGAAATGGCTGGGCAGCGCCCGGCAGTGGGGGAACTGTTGGCCCTGTGCGATGTGTTGATCGACGGGCCATACATCGAAGCCCAGCGGGACCTGACCCTGCAATACCGGGGCAGCGCCAACCAGCGGGTGATCCAGCTGAAACAAAGGAATCCATGACAGCGGCCCAAAGACCGCCGCTGTTGACAGCCTGGCCAAAGCCGCCGGGCTGTTTTTTTGTGCGCCAAACGGCCTATGGACAGCAAATGGGCGATTTTCTGAAAAATGTGAGAAAAAAAGCTGGAAAATAAGCGCGCTGTCCGTTATAATGTGAAATTAATCACAAAGTAAGGGGTTTTCACAATTAGAAAAAGAGGAGTTGAAAAGCAGTTGGCAAAACCATCGAGAGAAGGGGCAAGCACGCCCCAGGGTCAAAACCGCACGCTGTCGTTTGTCCAAGCCTTGGCGATCGTGGTGGGCATGATCATTGGCAGCGGCATTTTCCTCAAACCCAGCATCGTGCTGGAGCAGGCTGGGTCGCCGGTGGGCTCTTTGTTGGCCTGGGTGGCCGGCGGCCTGATCACGTTGGCCGCCGCCCTTTCTGTGGCAGAGGTGGCTTCGGCCATTCCCAAGACGGGGGGCCTGTACACCTATCTGCAGGATCTGTACGGCGATGTGTGGGGCTATCTGCTGGGCTGGGTGCAGACCATCATCTCTTATCCGGCCAGCATCGCGGCCCAGGCCATTGCCTTTGCCACCTATGCCGCCATTTTTTGCCCCATGACTGGCGGGCAGCAAAAAGTGGTGGCCATCGCCGTGATGGCGTTCCTGTTGGCGATGAACATTTTGTCCACCCAATACGGGGGCGTCATCCAGACGCTGTCCACTGTGGGCAAGCTGATCCCGGTGGCCGCCATCATCGGGTTCGGCGTTTTTTCCACCCTGGTGCCGGATTTCACCCAGGCAGGCGGCGGGATGTCGGCCACCGGGTTCGGCGCCGCCATCCTCAGCACGCTGTGGGCCTATGACGGGTGGATCGGCGTGACCAACATGGCGGGCGAACTGAAGAACCCAGGCAAGAACCTGCCCAAGGTCATCGCCCTCGGCGTCTCCTTTGTAGTATTGGTCTATGCGCTGTTCAACCTGGCCATCTTCAAGGTGCTGCCCTATGAAACGGTGGTCGCATCCGCCACACCGGGGGCAGAGGCGGCAGTGGCCCTGTTCGGCCAAGGCGGCGCCACCTTTATCACCATCGGCATCATGGTCTCGGTATTCGGCGCGCTGAACGGCTACCTGATGACAGCCGCCCGGGTGCCCCTGGCCATGGGCAAGCAGGACAAGCTGCCGTTCAGCCGTGTGCTGGGCAAGCTGCACCCCAAATTCCAAACGCCCTGCAATGCGCTGATCCTCCAGTGTGTGTTGGCGGCGGCCTACATCCTGTCGGGCTCTTTCAACACCCTGACGGACCTGCTCATCTTTGTGCTGTGGATCTTTTTCGCCATGGGCGTGTTTGGCGTGTTCCTGCTGCGCAAAAAGCACCCGGACAAAAAAGGGCCCTACCGGGTCCCCCTCTACCCGCTGACACCCATCGTGGGCGTGCTGGGGGCGGCCTACATCTTGGGCAGCACTATCTTGTCCTCTCCCGGCCAATCTCTGGTGGGCATCGGCTTGACACTGATCGGCCTGCCGGTGTACTATTACAAAAAGAAGCAAAGCCGCTGATCCGCCGCGCCGCCGGAGTACGTTCGGACGGAAAGGGAGGGAGTGCAGATGAGAAAGAGAAGATTCTTCCCATGGCTTTGCCTGTTGCTGCTTTTGTGGCTGCCCGGGTGCGGCCGGCAGCAGCAAGAGGAGGAGGCGTCTCCTACGCCGGAGGAAGTGGAGGAATGCCGCAAAAGGGTGTCCTATGGGCTGGCCCAGGCGCGGCTGGAGCGCAATACCTTTACCCTGACACCATCGGCGGGCACGGAGCGGGACAAAGCGCCGGGCTTCCCAGATTCCATCACATCCAACGATTGGCGGCCGGAGCAGCTGGCGGTGATCCAGGATTATGTGGATTCCCTGGAATTTGAGACCATGGAACTGGAGGAATGGATCGGCGATGACCTGCCCCGTGCTATGGCGGCCCCCTATTGCGACCTGTTGGTGGATCTGCCCCAGTATTACCTGGAGATCAGCCCCTGGCACCCCCAAATGGCAGAGGTCCGGGTAATCCAGCGGGCCACCCTGCAATACAACGCCGATTACTGGACCGCCTATTGCCGGGCGGACGAACAGAGCTCCCAGGCGCTGCTGGCCCTGTTTGGGCTGACATTTGAAGACTGGGATGGCACATTCGCCAGCCATTTTTTGGAGGAATCAGCGATGGAGGCAGCCGGCGCCGCCGTGGAAGCGGCAGAAGCCATCCGCTGAACGGAAAGGGCCCCTTTGGGGCCCTTTTGCCATACCGCAAAATTTTCTCCCATCCGCCGCCGGGGTGTGCTATAATAGGGGAAAGACCGATCACACACCTCTGTCTTGTGGCCTTTTACCGGGCTGTGAGACATAGGATCTTGGCAGGAGGGAATTTGTTATGGCATTCAAAAAGATCGAAGCTCAACAGCTGCAAGGCAACCCCTTTGAGATGATCGAAAAACAGGCGGCCCTGTTCACCGCAGGCACGCCGGGGGATTTCAACACCATGACCATCGGCTGGGGCTGCATGGGCGATTTGTGGAGCGTTCCCGTTTTTGTGGCCTATGTGCGGCACAGCCGCTATACTCTGGAATTCGCCGAGAAAAACGACGGCTTCACCATCAGCTTTTTCGGCAACCCGCGACCCAAAGCCCTGGCGGTGCTGGGCACCAAGTCGGGCCGGGAGATGGATAAGATAAACGACAGCGGCCTGACGCCTGTGGAGCTGGATGGCCAAGTGGCCTTTGCCGAGGCCAAAGTGGTATTCGTGTGCAAAAAGATCTATGTGGATGACATGAACCCGGAGAAGATCCCGCCTGAGTGGAACCAGAAGTGGTACGCAGACGGCGATTATCACCGCATTTACACCGGCCAGATCACCGGTGTGTATGTACAGGAATAGAGCGAAAGCAGCAAAGACGACAGCAAACAGCCAGAAGGGGCGGCAGCAAGGCCGCCCCTCTTTTGGGCAAACGGAAGGGAGAAAGAAGGCGGATCATGGCGGAAGCATTTGAATTTTTGCCGGTTTCAAAAGAAGATATGGTGGAGCGGGGTTGGTATTACTACGATTTCCTGTTGATCACCGGCGATGCATATGTGGATCACCCCTCCTTTGGCACAGCGGTGATCTCCCGTGTGCTGGAAAAAGTCGGGTTCCGGGTGGCCATCCTTTCCCAGCCCGATTACCACTCGGCCGACGAGCTGCTGGCCATGGGCAGGCCCCGCTATGCCGCCTTGGTCAATGCGGGCAACATCGATTCCATGGTGGCCCATTACACCGTGGCAAAACGCCGACGGGAAAAGGACGCCTACACCCCCGGCGGTCTGGCGGGGCGCCGGCCCGACCGGGCAGTGATCGTCTATTCCAACCTGGTCAAGCGGGCCTGGCCCGACCTGCCCATCGTCATCGGCGGCATCGAGGCATCCCTGCGCCGGTTCGCCCACTACGATTATTGGGATGATAAAGTCCGCCGCCCCATTTTGGTGGATAGCGCTGCCGACCTGCTGATCTACGGCATGGGGGAACACCAGATCGTGGAGATCGCCCGGCGGCTGAAAAAAGGGGAGCCCATCCACAGCATCCGGGATGTGCGGGGCACCTGCTATATGACCCGCAACAAAGAAGAATGTGTGTTCCCCGCCGTGGAAGAGCCCTCTTTTGAACAGGTCAGCCAAGATAAGAGGGCTTATGCCAAAGCGGCGCTGATCGAGCACGACGAACAGGATTTCGTCCGGGGCAGGGCCATTTTGCAAGGGTATGAAAACTGGTACCTGGTGCAGAACCCGCCGGCCAAACCGCTGGAGACCGAGGAACTGGATCAAGTGGCCGACCTGCCCTATGCCCGGACTTACCACCCCTCCTATGAGGCCCAGGGCGGGGTAGAGGCCATCCGGGAGGTGGAATTTTCCATCATCCACAACCGGGGCTGCTATGGGGCCTGCAACTTCTGCGCCCTCACCATGCACCAGGGCCGCTATGTCACCAGCCGCAGCCACGCTTCGGTGCTCAAAGAGGCGGAGCGCATGACCCATGTGCCCCATTTCAAAGGGTACATCCACGATGTGGGCGGCCCCACTGCCAACTTCCGGGGGCCCGCCTGCGGCAAGCAGGCCAAAGTGGGCGCCTGTGTGGATCGGCAGTGCCTGTTCCCATCGCCCTGCCCGGCCCTGCAGGGAGACCACAGCGACTATTTGGCCCTGCTGCGCAAATTGCGGGCCTTGCCCGGCGTGAAAAAAGTGTTCATCCGCTCGGGCATCCGCTACGATTATATGGAGTGCGACCCCTCCGGCGAGTTCTTTGCAGACCTGGTGCGCTACCACATCAGCGGCCAGCTGAAAGTGGCCCCTGAGCACATCAGCCCCAATGTGCTCTACTATATGGGCAAGCCGCCCAAGGAAGTCTATGAGCGGTTCTGCGAAAAATACAAGCGGCTCAACCAAAAATATGGGCTGGAACAATATCTGGTGCCTTATCTGATGTCTTCCCACCCGGGCAGCCGGCTGGAAGACGCCATTTACCTGGCCGAATATTTGAACGCCACCGGCAGCCGGCCCGAGCAAGTACAGGATTTCTACCCCACGCCGGGCACGCTTTCCACCGCCATGTACCACACAGGGCTGGACCCTCGCACCATGGAGCCGGTGTATGTGGCCAAAGATCCCCACGAAAAGGCCATGCAGCGGGCGCTGCTCCAATGGAAGAACCCCAAGAACCGGGCTTTGGTGCTGGAAGCCCTTCACCGGGCCGGGCGGGAAGACTTGATCGGCCATGGCAAACGCTGCCTGGTGTGGGAGGATAGACCCTGGAGCAGTGCAGGCAGACGGGACAAACAGAAAGGGAAACCACGGGCTGCCCGTTCCAAAGGGCGCCAAAAAAGAAAGGGCGGCAAATAGGCTTTCAGAGGAGGAGCTGTTCCATTCGGCTGGGCGGCCTGGCCAAATGCATTGTATGCCATTGAATATGTGCCATAGCAGCAGTGCGGAAAACGCTTCTGGTCTGCTGGCAAGGGGCGGGGAGACCTACCGCAGGAATAGAAACGGGCTGGAGACGGCCCGTTTTTTTGCGCTGCCGCCCCGGATTCTGGGCCTGTTCTGTTTGCAGGGCCTTTGAAATTTCACATAGTTTTAATAATATTTTAATTCTTTATAAATATAAGACCAATTATTTGATTTCCTGATGAAGCTTGACTTTGAGACAGGGTGAATATAAAATAAGCTCGCATTTGTGAAAAGTATCACATTGTGTAGATTTTGCCTGAACATACAGGTTCGTGTGAGGGGATTGGAGAATGAAATTTGATTGGGAATATTTCTTAGAAACACTTCCCTATGTAGCCAGCAAATTGGATGTGACCTTGACACTCACCATCATCAGTGCGGCGTTCTCGCTGATCATCGGCTTGGTCTTTGCGCTCATCAGTTACTACAAAGTGCCGGTGGTCAGCCAGCTGCTTAAGGTGTGGATTTCGTTCATCCGGGGCACGCCGGCTGCCGCCCAGCTGTTCTTCTTTTATTATGGCCTGGCAAACTTGGTGGCCATTGTGCGGGATATGTCGCCCACAGTGGCAGTGGCGGTCATCATGAGCTTAAACATGGGGGCCTTCGTCTCCGAATCCATCCGGGGCGCATTGATCTCAGTGGATGAAGGGCAGAGGGAGGCCTGTATGTCCTTGGGCATGACCGGCTGGCAAATGACAAGCCGTATCGTGGTACCGCAGGCTTTCCGGGTAGCTTTGCCCCCGCTGTTCAACGACCTCATCAACCTGTTCAAAATGTCGTCCCTGGCTTTCCTGGTGGGTGTGCGGGATGTAATGGGCACCGCTAAGATCGAGGGCGCCAATACCTTTCAGTTTTTCGAGTGCTACGCCTGTGTCATGCTGATTTACTGGGTGATTACCCTGATATTGACCTTTATCCAAAAGGTGCTCGAAAAGCGCTGCAATGCCATTTATTAAATATTTCAATATAATAATAAAGATACAGAATAGACGGAGGAATCAAAATGAAACGATTGATAGCACTGCTCATGGCCGCGACGATGATGGTATCCCTGGCCGCCTGTTCCAGCGAGGAAGGTTCGGGGGATAAGGATACCGCCGGCGGCGAAAATGAGGATGGCACCCGCACAGTGGTAGTAGGTACCAATGGCAGCGGCGAGCCCTATTCTCTGGTGGCGGATGATGGCACCTGGACCGGCGTGGAAGCCGAGCTTTGGGCCGAAGTGGGCGAGCGCACCGGCTGGGAGATCGAGGTAAAACAGGTGGGCGACGCAGCTTCTCTGTTTGGCGAACTGGATACCGGCCGTGTGGATGTGGCGGCCAACTGCTTTGCCATCACCGAAGCGCGCCTGGAAAACTATCTGGCTTCGCAGCCCATTTATGGCGACGCCCAGGTGGTCATTGTCCAGCCGGACAGCGAGTATGAGACCCTGGAAGACTTGCGGGGCTGCACCATGGGCGTGACTGCCGGGCAAGCGGCACAATCGACAGTAGAAAAGCTGGCGCCGGAATACGATTGGGAAGTCATTACATACGAAGATTCCACGGCCGGCTTCCAGGATTGCTCCCTGGGCCGGGTTGACGCCTACGCCAACACCGTAACGAATATCGAGAAGGCCGAGCGGGCCCAGGGGCTGGAGTTCCGCCAGCTGGATGAAAAGCTGTTCGGCAACAACGTAGGCTGGTGGTTCCCCGATACTGAAGAAGGCAAAGAGCTGCGGGACGAGCTGAACGGAGTGCTGCAAGAGATGCAAGACGACGGCACGATCCGCGAGATCGTCACCAAGTGGTTCTATGAGGACCTGACCCAGCTGATTAGCAACGACTGGCTGACAGCAGACCGCTAAGCAAAAAAAAGACAGGTGGGGTAGTAAACGATGGTCGAAGTGAAAAATCTTTCAAAGACCTTTGGGCATGATACCCATGTTTTGAAAGAAATCAACCTGAAAGTGAATAAGAACGAGGTGGTGGCCATCTTGGGGCCTTCGGGCACTGGCAAATCTACGCTGCTGCGCTGCCTGAACTATCTGTGTGTGCCTACCACCGGCACAGTGCGGGTGGGGGATGTCACCGTGGATTCTGCCCACCATACCCGCAGGGAGATTCGCAGCCTGCGCCGTCAGTCGGCTATGGTGTTCCAGAACTACAACCTGTTTAAAAACAAGACGGCCAAGCAGAACGTCATGGAAGCCCTGGTGACGGTGCAGAAAAAGAGCCGGGCAGAAGCAGAGGATATCGCCATGGCTTTGCTGGAAAAAGTGGGTATGGTGGAGCGGAAGGATTTTTACCCCTCCAAAATGTCTGGCGGCCAGCAGCAGCGGGTAGCCATTGCCCGGGCTTTGGCTGTCAACCCCGATGTGCTTTTGTTCGATGAACCCACATCGGCCCTGGACCCAGAGCTGGTAGGCGAAGTGCTGAACACCATCCGCAAGCTGGCAGAAGAAGACAGCACGATGATATTGGTCACCCACGAGATCCGTTTTGCCCGCAATGTGGCTACACGGGTGTTGTTTATGGATGACGGCCGGATTGTGGCGGACGGCCCGCCGGCAGAGATCATCGATAACCCGCAAAACCCGCGGCTGAAGCAATTTTTGCAGTTTGTCAGCAAATGAGATAAAGCAGGCAGGAGCCCTTTTGCGGTTCCTGCCTGCTTTGCGCAATTTGGGAGGAGGTCATACAATGTTGACACAGGAGATCAAAGAAGCAGCGCAAAAAGAAGCTGCATTTTTGCAGGAATTCCGGCAGGATCTGCACATGCACCCTGAACTTTCCATGCAGGAGCACCGCACGGCGGAAAAGATCGCCCAGGAACTGGCGCGCATCCCCGGCATGAAGGTGCAGACGGGGATGGCAGGCGGCACCGGTGTAGTGGGCCTGCTGCAGGGAGACAAAGGGCCGGGCAGAACAGTGCTGCTCCGGGCGGATATCGATGCCCTGCCCATTCAGGAGACGACTGGCCTGGCTTGCAGCTCGAAAAATCCCGGTGTCATGCACGCCTGCGGGCACGATGGGCACACTGCCTGGCTGCTGGGCAGCGCCCGGATCTTATCGGCCCTGCGGGATCGGTGGCAGGGATGTGTGAAATTCGTCTTCCAACCCGGGGAAGAAGGGGGCGGCGGCGGCCGCCTGATGGTGCAGCAGGATAAAGTATTGGAAGACCCCAAAGTGGATGCGGTATTTGCCGCCCATGCCTGGCCTGAAGCAGAAGCCGGCCAGGTGGTGATAGCCGAGCGCAGCGCTTTTGGCTATCCGGGCGGTTTTACCATCCAGGTGACAGGGCGGGGCGGCCATGGTTCCTGGCCCCACCAGTGCATCGACCCCATCGGTATCGCCTGCCAGATCTACGGCGCTTTGCAGCAGATCGTCTCCCGCCGCCTGCCGGAGACGGCAGCCCGGGTGCTGTCGGTGTGCACCATCCATTCTGGGCCCCAGGATAAAAGCAACATCATTCCCGACCAATGCACGATGACAGGCACCATCCGGGCAGACCGGCAGGAAGTGATGGAGCAGATGGTGGAGCTGATCCGCCAGGTCTCCCAGGGGATCGCCCAGGCCAACGGGGCCACAGCCCAGGTGACAGCCCGGTTTAGCGGAGCGGTGATCAATACGCCGGAAGCGGTGCCCTTCTGCGTGCGCTCCGCGGCTAAAATCGTAGGAGAGGAAAACGTGCTGGTGGACAAAGAGCCCCACTTGGGCGGTGAAGATTTCAGCGAATACATCACAAGAGTGCCTGGCACCTATGTGTTTGCCGGCATTGCCAACGAGGAGACAAGGGGAAAATTCGGCCTGCACAGCAGTGATTTTCAGTTGACGGAATCCATCGTTCCGCAAATGGCGGCTGTTTTTGCCCAGTTTGCGGTGGACTATCTGGAAAATGGGTTTGACGCATAGCTGATGTGCCCAGAGCTGGGCTGATGGGCCCCGCTGGGGGAACCTGGGGCCCGATGAATTTCATAAACGATCAAAAAAGGACCAGAGAACTGGTCCTTTTTTGATCGTGTTGCCTGTTTTCGGGCGGAGCTGCTCTGCTCTTATTGCAGCAGCTGGAGCACGCCCTGGGGTACTTGGTTGGCCTGGGCCAGCATGGCCTGAGCGGACTGGATCAGGATGTTGTTCTTGGTGTACTCCATCATCTCTTCGGCCACATCAGTGTCGCGGATCGAGGATTCAGCATCCTGGATGTTCTCCTGCATTACCGACAGGTTGTTGATGGTGTGGTCCAGACGGTTCTGGGTGGCGCCCAGGGTACCACGGACATCGGAAACCATATTGATAGCGTTCTTGATGACGTCGACCGCAGCCTGCGCACCTTCCTGCGTGCTGATGTCGATACCAGCGATACCCAGCGACCCGGTGTGCATATCCTGAATAGATACAGTCAGCTGGTTGTAGTCATCCGAGGTATCGCCGATCTGCAGGGTCAGGCCACCGCCGCTGGCAGACAGCTTGGTATCGCCTTTATAGACGATATCATGCAGAGAGATGCCAGAGCCAGTGGGGCCAGCGGCTGTGGCAGCTTCAAACTCCATGCCGGTGACACGGGAAAGTTCAGCAGCTACGTTGGCGGCATCATTGGCTGGAGTGTAGGTATCAGCGTTCAGCTCAATCACATTGACATCGGAATCCAGATTGCTCAGATTCTTCAGATCGGATCCAGTTTCAACAAAAAGGAATTTTTTGCCGCCGATCTCGAAGACAGCGTCGTTCAGGTCATCCGCAGTGGGAACATTGCTACCTGTTGCATCCACAACGGTGACCTTGCTCAGATCCAGTTTCTGGCTGGCATCGGCCGCATCAGTGGACGCAGCAATGGTCGAACCCAAACTAGCGGTGGAAATAGTGCCGCTGCCAGTGAGTGCTGTAATAGTGGCACCGGCGGAACCTGTGGCCTTGCTGGTGAATTGCAATGCGCTTGCAGAATTGGTAATATCAAAAGCAGCGGACAAATTGCTGTCCTTTTTCAACTCAGAAATTACAGCATTGGCCAATTCATCTTTTGTGGCAGTGTCGGTCACGGTATACTTGGTACCATCTTCGGCAATCAATTCAGTGGTGGTATCACCCACTGTAAATTTTACGGTAGTGGAATAGCCGTTGCCATCAGCGTCCTGCCACGCCACAGTGTATTCCAGCGTATCGCCAGCAACCTGAGCGCCGTCAGCGTCAGCAAAAGCGGCGCTTGTAGCAGTGGCGGCCACGGCGCTGGTATCTACCAGGGTCACGCCGGACACATTGCCGCCGCCAGCCATGGAGCCGTCCAGCAGCTTGATGCCGTTGAAGTTGGCGGAATCGGCGATGCGGTCGATCTCGTCCTGCAGCTGTGCGACTTCCTTCTGCAGGTTCGCACGGTCGGTCTCGTTGTCATAGGTGCCGTTCGCGGACTGAGTCGCCAGCTCTACCATACGGTTGAGCATGTCGTGGACCTCGGTCAGAGCGCCTTCGGCGGTCTGCACCAGGGAGATACCGTCCTTGGCGTTGTCCTGGGCTTTATCCAGGCCGGTGATCTGGGCGCGCATCTTTTCGCTGATGGCCAGACCGGCAGCGTCATCGCCTGCCCGGTTGATCTTGTAGCCGGAAGACAGCTTTTCCAGGTTCTTGCTCAGCGCACTGGTGTTGTTGGTGTAGTTGCGGTAGGCGTTCATCGCCATAATATTGTGTTGAATACGCATAAAAAAATCTTCCTCCTTAAAGATTGACAGGGACATCCATTTCCCCGTTTTGGGCCTATACCCCATTTTATTTCATCCCACCGGCAGACCGGGCCCGTATCCGCCTGGGGCTGAAACCGATTTTAGGAACGCGCTTTGGCGCGCAGCCGCCGGATGCATTCCGGCGCTTCGTGGGTCTTTTCGTAATTTTCTCCCCGGACGATGGGCATGTTGCGGGGGGCGTCGATGACCAGACGCAGCTGGCCGTCGGCTTTCACCACCTGTACCACAATGTCATCGCCAATGAGGACGTACTGGCCGGAATCCCTTCCCAAAGTGAGCATGGCAACCTCCTTGTTCCGATGACCATTCGAAAAAGTGTACTTTTTAGAGCAAAGCCGAAGCCAAAAAATTTTTAACTCTTGACGCTTATTTTTTTACCGATTGGGCCGAAATAAAAAATGTAAGGCGAAAAGAGCGCCATTTGAAAAAGTACACTTTTTCAAATGGCGCTCTTTTATATGGAAATGCCTTGTTTTTAAAGATGAAAAAAGCCTTCGCTTTTCATAAGCGAAGGCTTGACGGCTTGGCCGCCGGGGCCACCCGATACGGCCACCGGCCCCAGCCGGCCTGGCTAATCTTGTTTGCGGAGGACCATCTCCTGCCATTGCTCCCGGGTGATGAGCACCTGGCGGGGCTTGGAGCCTTCGAAGGGGCCCACGATCCCCCGTTCGGCCATTTGGTCCACCAGGCGGGCAGCCCGGGAATAGCCCAGTTTGAGCCGCCGCTGGAGCATGGAGACCGAGGCTTGGCCTGTTTCCACCACCACTTCAATGGCCCGGGGCAGCATTTCGTCTTCCTCGTCGTCGTCAAAGCCGCCGCTGTCATTCTTGCCGCCTTTGGCGTTTTTGCTGCTCTCTTCGGCCTGCTTTTCGATGTGCTCCATCACTTCTTCCGAATAATCGGGCCGGCCGGTCTTTTTGACAAACTCCACCACCGATTCGATCTCCGCTGTGGTGATGAAGCAGCCCTGGACGCGCAAAGGCTTGGGCGCGCCCAAGGGATTGTAGAGCATATCGCCCCGGCCCAGCAGCTTTTCTGCACCGGTGGTATCCAAAATGATGCGGGATTCGATCTGGGAGGCCACGGCAAAGCTGATGCGGGAGGGGATGTTGGCCTTCATGATGCCGGTGATCACGTCGGCCGAGGGGCGCTGGGTGGCAATGACCAAGTGCATACCGGCAGCACGGGCCATCTGGGCAATGCGCACGATGGCATTTTCCACATCGCTGGCAGCCACGAACATCAAGTCGGCCAGCTCGTCGATGACGATGACGATCTGGGGCAGCTTCTGGCCGCCTTCCTGCTTGCTCACTTCGTTGTTATAGGCTTCCAGATCCCGCACATTGAATTCGGAGAACAGCTTGTAGCGCCGCATCATTTCGGAGACGGCCCAGTTCAGCGCGCCCGCCGCTTTGCGGGGGTCTGTCACCACGGGGATCAACAGATGGGGGATGCCGTTGTAGACGCCCAGTTCGATCATTTTGGGGTCCACCATGATCAGCCGCACTTCCTCGGGAGTGGCCTTGTAGATCAAGCTGATGAGCAGCGAGTTGATGCACACCGATTTGCCCGAACCCGTGGTGCCGGCAATGAGCATGTGGGGCATTTTTTTGATGTCGCCCACCACATTGTGGCCGGTGATATCCTTGCCCACAGCAAAACTGATCTTGGATTTGCTGTCCCGGAATTCCGGGGAATCCACAATATCCCGGATGGGCACCACCGTCCCTTGTTTGTTGGGCACTTCGATGCCCACGGCCAGCTTGTCGGGGATGGTGGCGATGCGCACGCTGGCCGCACCCAGGGATAGGGCGATGTCGTCGGAAAGGTTGGTCACCCGGGAGAATTTGGTGCCCCGTTTGAGCTGCAATTCATACCGGGTCACATTGGGGCCGCGGGTGATATCGATGAGGGTGGCCTCCACGCCGAAGCTCTTCAGGGTATCCACCAACCGGGCGGAGTTTTCCGCCAGCTCTTGGGTGTGGTCTTCCTCCACCGTGTTGCCCTTGTTCAGCAGGCTGATGGGCGGGTAGAGATAGGTGTCTTTGGGCACAAATTCCAGGGCTTCTTCCAAAGCCTGCTTGGCTTGGCCCGCCGTCTCTGCATCGGGTGCATCCCATTCCGGCCCTTCCTGGCCCAGGGATTCCCGGGGGGACTGGGTGGCCGCCATGGCCGCGGCCGCCGCCAGTTCAGGCCGCAGGGGCTGGCCGGCAGGCTCTTCTTCCGGCGCGGCAGGAACATCCTGAGGGGGCGTGGGGGGCTCTTCTTCCGGCGTGGCAGAAGACAGAGGGACGGAAGCGGTCTGCACCGCCGGCTGGGATGCAGGGGACGGCCCGGCAGGGGCGCTTTCCTGAGGCGGGGCGGGGGGCTCCGCCGAAGCACCAGGCCGCTGGAGGAAGGAGGGTTCCTCCCAAGGCAGGGTCACGGGGCGGGCAGCCGCTGGGGAAAGAGGTTCCGCCTGCAGCCGCTCGCCTGCCGGGGCAGTTTGGGAGGCCGTTTCCGCCGCCCGCCGGGCTGCATACTGCTGGGCCCGGAGCACAGCCGGTGAAATGGGGGGCAAGTCTTCCCCGCGGGGAGGCAGCACCGGTTCGGGCACATGGTCGCCACGCACCGGCTCTGCAATGGAAGAGACCGGGTGGTTCTGCTGGCCTTCCGCCGTACCCATGGCCTGGGCCGGCGTCATGGGTTGGCCCGGGAAGGGGATGGGGGAAGGCGGCTCCTCTTCTTCGGCAGCTGCCGGCGTGCGGATGGGGATATCGATGGCCGGCCGCCGTTTGCCGCCCTGGAACAGGCCGCCCAGCAGCGAAGAACGGGGGGCGGCAGGCCGGGCCGGTTGGGGCGCGGGCTCCGGTTCCGGCGGTGGCGGCGGTGCTGCTTTGCGGCGGCGGGGCGGTGGGGCCTCCTCCTCTTCGTCTTCTTCTTCGGGGGGCAGATTTTTTACCCGGTCAAAGAGCATGGCCAAGCTGGTGTGGGTGGAGATGAGCAGGCAGGTCACGCCCAGCAAAAAGAGGACCACGATGGCCCCGGCATCGGACAGGGCTTTGGAAAACAGGATGGCCAGCGAGCCGGAGATCAGGCCGCCGGAACGCCGGGCCGCGCCGGTGGTGGCCAGCTCGATGATGCCGTCCAGCGTCAGCGGGAATTGGATGGTACAGTTGAAAATATGGAGGGCACTGCCCCAGAGCACGGGCAGCATCAAGGAGGAGAAGATGCGCAGCCGCACCTTGCCCCGGCGCTTGACGATGAACAGTCCAGCGCAGAAAAACAGGCAGAAGGGCAGCAAAACAAAGCCGCTGCCAATGGCGCCGGAGACCAGTTTTTCCAGCCATTCCAGCAAGAAGCCCTTGACATTCAGCAGGGAAAGCAGGCAAAACAGGGCGATGACCGCACAGATGCCGGCATAGAGCTCCCGCCGCGCCGCGATCTGCTGGCGGGTGGGGCCTTTTTTCTTGGCCCGGCTGGCCGAGGAGGATGTACTCTGCTTTTTGCCGCCGGAGGAAGAAGTGCTGCGGCTGCCCGTGCTGCGGCCCGAAGAGGGTTTCTGGTTTTGAGAGGTTGCCAAATGGGATCACCTGCTGTATTTCAAATTGAGTGGCGCATAAAACGCGCAAGAACGACCCGAAGGCTTGTCTTTTGGCGCTTCAGGATTCAGTCAATTCCTAGTATAGCACATTTGTTTCTTTTCTGCCAGCCCAGCGTGTCGCTGGACCCGTGACGTGGGAGGAGCCCGGCAGCGCAGCCGCTGGAGGGCAGCGGAAAGGCACCCGGCAGCCACCCGTTATGGCTGTCGGCCCAGCCGACCCAGCGTGTCGCTGGACCCATGACGTGGGAGGAGCCCGGCAGCCAGCTGCTGGAGGGCAGCGGAAAGGCATCCGGCAGCCGCCCGTTACGGCCGTCAGCCCAGCCGACCCAGCGTGCCGCTGGACCCGTGACGTGGGAGGCCGCCGACAGCGCAGCCGCTGGGGGGCGGCGGAAAGGCATCCGGCAGCCACCCGTTATGGCTGTCGGCCCAGCCGACCCAGCGTGCCGCTGGACCCGTGACGTGGGAGGAGCCCGGCAGCCAGCTGCTGGAGGGCAGCGGAAAGGCATCCGGCAGTCGCCCGTTACGGCCGTCGGCCCAGCCGACCCGCTGGAGGGCGGCGGAAAGACATCCGGCAGGCTGGGAGAGGTAACAGAACGGCTGTGTTACCGGGGCATCCCGTTACGGCTGTCGGCCCAGCCGACCCGGCTGCGGATGGCATCGCACAGGGTCTCGGCCATCCAATCCAGAGAGGGCAAGGGCTGACCCGGCTGTTGCAGGGCATAGGCGAAGATCTTATCCCGCAGGGGCGTGGGGGTGTTCCAGATGGCGGAAAGTGGCTCCAGCAGGAAATCGTCGGGCACCAGGAACATGGACCGCCAATCCTGCAGTATCACATGGGGGAAGCGGAGCAGCATTTGCAGTACGGCCCCCAACCGTTTGCCGCCTGGAGAACGGGGCGAGACACCAAGATCTTCTAATGTTTTCGCTACTTCTGTTTGCATATTCTAAAACCTCCTTTTAATACTACTTTATACTACTTTATCCCATAAGACAACATCTTATATGATAGTATAGTAGGTTTTATTCGGAGGTAGGAGCGAATGAAGCCATTGAAGCAGAAAAAGAGTATCACCCTGGACCCAGATTTAGCGGCAGATATTCAGTTGTTGGCCGATTATGACGACCGTTCCCTATCCAGCTATATCAATTTGCTGCTGCGAAAACATGCGGAGTCAAAAGAAGACCTGTTAGTGGTCTTACGAAAACAACAAAAGACGTTGGAAAAGGACTGATCGCGCTGTACATCGCGTGATTTCCCGAAACGCAAACAAGGAGGCCCGCTCGGCAGAGAGCAGGCCTCCTTGTGTTTTTACAGGCTTATTCCAAGCCCAGGGGAAGGATCTTGCAGTAATCTTGGATGCTGCCGCCTTTCTTGAAGCACTCCAAGATCTGTTTGCCCACCGGATGGAGCTCTTCCACATCGTATTGCTCCAGCTGGCGGCTGAAAAATTCCGTGAGGATGGCGGCGCCTTTGTCATAACCCTTGATGCCCAGAGTCTCCTGGGTCTCGGGGCGCAGGAACTGAGGAGAGATCTGCTGGCCGTCCACCTTCATCTCCTTGAGGGCATAGCCCAACAGCGGGCAGCGGGCGGGGACCAGGCGGTCCAGCTTCATATTCACACCGCCCCGGCGGGCCAGGTATTCCCGGGCGATCCACTCGGCGGCAAAGCCGATCTGGTAAATGCCGATGTGCTGGTTGGGGATGAGCACATAGCGGGTGGCCGAACAGCGGATCATCTGCTCCAGCAGCAAGTTGGCCTGTTTGACCCGTTTGCCGGTGGCAAAGGGCCAATAGGAGCCCACGCCCTCGCTGGCCAACTGGGAATCGCCGGTGATGCTGGGGTTCTTAAAGCCACGGGGCGCTACAAGGCGCCACAGCCAGGCCAGGGCAGGGGGAATGATATGCATAAGGCCCATGATGCCATAGCTGGGCTGGCTGGCGGTGGCAGGGGGCATCCGCACGCCAAAGCTGCGCACATCCACCTCTACCGGCTGGTCGACGATGTGGGGGATCATCCGGCGGGGGATGATGACCCGGGGGTTGGAGCAGGGCTTGCCGTTGGAATCCGGAGTGTGGTCCCACAGCAGGCAGGTGGCCCGGGGCACGCCCTGCAGGTTGAAGAAGATCAAGGGGTCTTTGGTGTGGATGGCGATCTTTTCATAGAGGGGATCGCGGCCGTATTCGGTGATGCCATCCACCCGGACGAACCAGCCGTCCTCCCCATCGATGAGGGCCAGCTTGCCGTTGCTGCCCTGGATAGAGGGATGGCACATGGCCATATCGTCGGTGACGGGCTCGATGGTACAGGTATCGCTCATGCTGATGTAGTGCTCCTCGCCGGTGTGGGTATTTACGCCCAGCAGCACGCGGCCGTCTGCCGCACGGGGCACGCCTTGCAGCAGCTCGCTTTTGCCGCCGCCGGAAGCGCCTTCGTGCATCATCACCATCTCGTTTTCATAAGGCGTGATGACCCGGGCGGCCGAAGCGTGGGCCGTCACCCAGCCCTCTTGCTCGCCGATGTCCAGCAGCACCGAATAAATGCCTTTTTTGGCCGAGGGGCCCGGGTAGAGGTTGTAGGAAAACACCTCGTGCAGGTCGGTGTGGCGGCTGTGGACGCAGACCTGCTTGCCTTTGAAATGGGTGTGGCGGAAGGGAGGAGCCACATAGACGATGGCCCGGGGGACAAAGCGGGTGATCGCTGGGTCTTTGATGTTGACAAACGCCTGGAGCTGGGCCATGGCAAAGGCGAAGAAAGCGGCGTTGCGGGGGCAGACCAGCAGGGCTTCGTAGCCGTGTTCATAGCCGCCGGCCATAAAGGGGACGAAGATCAATTCCTGTTGGGAGAGCCAGCGGAACGTCTGCTCGCGCAGGTTGCCGAAATCGTAGCCGTAGACATCTTCGAACCGGGGCTTGTCGGTGGGCTGGTCATCGGCAATGCGCATGGAATCCGGGTCCCGGCGGCGCATGTAGTCCTCTACAAAATTGACTGCGGCTCCGTTTTTGCAGCGGACCACGTCGGCCTCTTTCACCGGCTTGCCGTCAACATCGTAAAACACATCGACTTTCGTAGTGCTCCCGCTGCCAAAAATCAGCTCAAACAGGACTTCCTTACTTTCGGGAACGATGACACTGGGGCTGTTCGCTATGATCGCATCCAACACAGGTGGGAGCGAAAATTTTTCTAACAGGACATTCATTTTCACAAGGCCTTCCTTTCTCGGCTGATAAAACGCTATACACATCTATTTTACTATTTTTTGAGATTTAAAGCAATAAAAATTCAGTGAATTTTACCATCTGGATTGTAAAAAGAAAGGAAGGGATTTCCTGTATGCTGTTACAGTGGGGAATAGGCCGGCTGAAGCGGGGCAGAGGGGCTTTGCAGGGAGACCTCTTTGCCCAGCAGTACGCACAGCACCCGGTAGCCGGGGCCCAATTTGGCAGGGGCCTCCTGCTCCTCCACATAGTAGAGGCGGCCGGCTTGGCGGGCTTTGACATAACAGGCCTCCGGGCTGGGCAGGCGCTGGCCCGGGCGGCTGGGCAGAAAATAAGCCGCCTGCCCCGCCACTGTGCAGGGCAGTGCACCGGGCAGAGGGGGCTGCTGGCTGCCGGCCAGCTTTTCCCGCAGCCAGGCAATGCAGGGCTCCTGGCCAAAATCCTCCATCTGCTGGCGCTGCTCCAGCTCCAAGTAAGGCGGCGCCTCCAGGGGCGCGCCGCATTGGGCAAAGCGCAGGCCGGCGCCTCTTGTCTTCTGTTGCTCTCGTCTCAGCTGTTTCATATTTGCTTCCTCCAATTCCAAGTTGGCGGTAGTTTGTAATCAGAGGGAAACAAAAAAGCCTCCGCCCTGCAATAACAGGACGAAGGCTTGCGCTTTCGTTATACCACCCATTACAACATACCATCATATGCGCCCCGGATAACGGCGGGATACCGGCTCCGCTTACTGGGGGATCCCCTTTCAGCTGGCAACTCCAGAGGGATGTTCCGCTTGGCCTGACTCGCACCGGGCTCCCACTCTCCCCGGCTCGCTGTGCCTTTTGGACCAAGTATACTGTCTCTGTCAACGTCTTTTTCGGTTTTATGATGCTCAATACGATAGCACGCTTTTTGCAGCTTGTCAAGAGGGCATCAGGCCCGCAGCTGCCGCATCACTTTGCCAATGCTGTCACGGATCACCAGGTCGGCCCGGCTGTCTTTGGCTGTTTCCGTCTTGTTGATCAGCACCAGGTGGCGGCCCTGGAAATAATCCAGCAGACCGGCGGCTGGGTAGACCACCAAAGAGGTGCCGGCCACGATCAGCAAGTCGGCCTGGCTGATGTGCTCCACGGCCTGTTGGAGCTTGCCGGTATCCAGCGCCTCTTCATACAGCACCACATCCGGCTTGATGACGCCGCCGCAGCTAAAGCAGCGGGGCACGCCCTGGCTGTTGAGGATGTCGATCATACCATAGACCCGGCCACATTTTTGACAGATGTTCCGGTGTACGGTGCCGTGGAGCTCGATGACCTCCCGGCTGCCGGCCAGCTGGTGCAGGCCGTCGATGTTCTGGGTCACCACTGCCTTGAGTTTGCCCGCCTGCTCCAGCTCCGCCAGCTTGTAGTGGGCGTCGTTGGGCTGGGCGTCGGGCCACAGCATCTTGTCCCGGTAAAAGCGGTAAAATTCCTCGGGGGCTTTTTCAAAAAAGCTGTGGCTGATGATGGTTTCCGGCGGGTAGTGGTACTTCATGTGGTAGAGGCCGTCTGTGCTGCGAAAATCGGGGATGCCGCTCTCGGTAGAAACGCCGGCGCCGCCGAAAAACACGATATAACCGCTCTCATCCACCCATTGCTGCAGTTGTTGGATCTGTTCCATTGCTCTGTTCCCTCCTCTTTTGCCATGGGCGCCTCATTGGGCCAATTCCCTGGCCAACCGGCGCACCAAGTCTTGGTCTGCCGGGCAAAAGTCAAACCCGTTCAATTCTTCCGGCCCAGCCCAGCACAGGCCGGTGTGCACCCGCATGCAGGGGTCGCCCTGGCAGATGCGGCCGGTGTAAAACGTAAAGGCGATCTGTTTTTCCGGGTAGGCGTAGGTGGTCTGCTCATACAGTGGGCCCAGCTCCACCTCAACGCCCAGCTCCTCCCGGCATTCCCGCCGGGCGCAGTCCGCCGGGCTTTCCCCGGGCTCCACTTTCCCGCCGGGAAACTCCCACAGATTGCCGCAGCTGCCCCCGGGGCCCCGGCGGCAGATCAGCACTTTTTCATCGCGGCGCAGGATCACCGCGGCTACATGCAGCATGGATTCATCCTCTTTCTGAGTAAATTATGGACAAAGCGGCCGGCGATACCGCTCTTCGTAACAAAGCAAGCCCTGCCGGCGGGTGGACTCCATCAGGCGGATGCAGGCCACCCGCTGCACAGCGCCGCCCAACTGCCGGGCCAGGGCCTGGCTGTCGAAGCCGGCCGGCAGGCGGATGCCCCGCCCCAAAGTCAAGTGAG
Source organism: Candidatus Pseudobutyricicoccus lothianensis (assembly GCA_904419295.1). Classification (GTDB taxonomy): domain Bacteria; phylum Bacillota; class Clostridia; order Oscillospirales; family Butyricicoccaceae; genus Pseudobutyricicoccus; species Pseudobutyricicoccus lothianensis. The sequence goes on along the minus strand of CAJFRA010000002.1, from coordinate 157,534 downwards.
GGCGGAAAGGCCGGTCTTCCAGCGAAAAGCCTTGGGCCCGCAGCTGGCGGCACAACTGGCGGTGCAGGGCCGCCAAAGGGGGGCAGGGGGCCGTGCCCATCCACCAGGTCTGCCCTTCGGCAGATGGGAAATAGCCCAGCCCCTGGACAGCCAGAGAAAAAGGGGCGGCCTGGATCTGATCCAGCGCGATCGCCGCCCGGCGGATATCCGGCGCCTCGCCCAGAAAAGCCAAGGTCAAATGCAGGCTTTCCCGCCTGGAAAAACGGCCGCCCAGTGCCTGCCGCTTCAGCTGCCGCTGGGCGCGGCACAACAGATCTTTCACCGGATCATCCGGCCCGATGGCGATGAACAAACGCATGGTGACCTCCTTTGCTAGCGCACAGAGGCGCCGAAGGGCATCAGAGCCAGCTTGGCCAGTTTGAAGCACTGCAGCCCGAAGGGGATGCCCAGGACGGTGACGCACAAAAGCAGGCCGTTGAGGGCGGCTGCCAAGGCCAGGGGGATGCCGCTGACCAACAGCCACACTAGGTTGAGCAGCAGAGAAGCGGCGCCGCCGCCATAGACCACTTCTTTGCCAAAGGGGAAAAAGGAGAGCCCGGCAAATTTGAAGCATTGGAGCCCGATGGGGATGCCCACCACCGTGATGCACCAAAGGGCGCCGGCCAGGCACCAGGCCAGGCCCTGCCACATGCCGCCCAGCAAAAACCAAAGGATGTTCCCCAGGCAGCCCATTGCCCTCGCCTCCCACTGTTTCTAGATCGTCCCCAGGACGGGCGGCCATGGCACGCCTATCTTGGGGCAGGCTCTATTATAACACACTTCTGCCAGGTGTGCACAGAGGCAACGAAAAAAGCCTGCCGCGGCTACAGGCGGCAGGCTTGCCCAGGGGGAATGTTATTTCAGCAGGAAGAAATAGCCCAGCACCAGCAGGCCCAGCACGATGCGGTACCAGCCAAAGGCTTTGAAATCGTGTTTGCGGATGTAGCTGAGCAAAAACCGGATGGCAAACAGGGACACCAGGAAAGCCACCGCCGCGCCGGTGAGCAGCACGGCCCATTCGGCGCCGGAAAAGGCGAACCCCGCTTTGAGCAGCCGCAGGAAGCTGGCGCCCAGCATGACGGGGATGGCCAGGAAGAAGGAAAATTCCGAGGCCACTTTGCGGGAGCAGCCCAGGATGGATGCGCCCAGAATGGTGGAGCCGGAGCGGGAAGTGCCGGGCACCAGGGACAAACACTGGAATACGCCGATGAAAAAGGCGGTCTTGTAGTTCAGGTGGTCCATGGAATCGATGCGCGGGCGGGCATGGCGGCTCTCCAGCACCAGAAAGGCCACGCCGTAGACGATGAGGGCCGCAGCCACCACCGTAGGGGTGCTGATGCGTTCCACTGCTTCGTCAAACAAGATGCCCAAGATGCCGGCGGGGATAGCGGCCACCGCGATCTTGAGCCATAGAGAGATGGTGTCGATCTTTTCATTCCGGTCCTTCTTGGGGGAGAAGGGGTTGAGCCGGTGGAAATAGAGCACCACCACCGCCAGGATGGAGCCCAGCTGGATGACCACTAAGAATGTATTCCAAAAGGCCGGGGTGCAGTTGAGGTGCACCAGCTCATCCAGCAAGATCATATGGCCCGTGCTGCTGATGGGCAGCCATTCGGTGATGCCCTGGACGATGCCAAATAAGACGGATTTGAGCAATTCAAGTACGATATTCATAGACTTCTCCTATTCCAGTTGCAAAATCTCCTGTGCTATTGTAGCATAAGCGTAGCGAAAAAAGAACCGGTTTTTCCAAAACACCGGCAGATTTTATGGATTTTTTAAAAAGGGGGAAAGGCGTGTGGACAAGGAACAGGCAGACATTTTGTGGGCCGATGTGGAGCTGCGGCGCCGGAAAAACAACCAGATCCTCTTCCGGCGGGACAGCCTGTGCCTGCAGCCGCTGCTGGAAGCCATCGGGGAGCAGGACCACCGGACAGTGGCCGCCTGGGCGCTGGATTGCGCCTGGGAGCCCTGCCGGCAGCTGGAGGAACGGTACGAAGACAGCCGGCCCCGGCAGGCCATCGAGACCTGCTGGGCTTGGGCCCGGGGGCAGGTCAAGATGCGGCAGGCCCAGCAGGCGATCTTGGCGGCCCACGCCATGGCCAAAGAGGTCCCATCGCCGGCCGACGCCGCCCTGTGCCACGCGGTGGGCCAGGCCTGCGGCGCCGTCCATGTGGAGACCCATGCCATCGGCCTGCCCATGTATGAGCTGACGGCCATCGTGCGGCGCGCGGCAGGGCAGGAGTGGAAAAGGGAGGTCAGAGAGAAGATCGCCTGGTACCTGGCCCGGCTGGAGGAGCAGCGGCAAAAAACAGCCGAAGACCCCGGGCCCTGGGCCGCCTTTTTGCTGAAAGCGCGGCCCAACAAGGAAGGGCTGCTGGCCGCAGCCAGAAAGCGGGGCAATTGACAACAGGCTGAAACATCGTATAATGGAGACAGGCCCAGGCCGTTCCGGCCGGGCCGCCCATTTTGACGATTGGATCGAATAAGGTAGAGGAGGCACACATTCCATGAGTGAAGCGTGCACGCACAATTGTGAGACCTGCGGGCAGAGCTGTGCCCAGCGCAGCGCGCCCCAGAATATGATGGAAAGACCCCACCCCATGAGCAGCATCAACCGCGTGATCGGCGTGGTCAGCGGCAAAGGCGGCGTGGGCAAGAGCCTGGTCACATCGCTGCTGGCCGTCTCCCTGCAGCGCAAAGGCTACCACACCGCCATCCTGGATGCGGATATCACAGGGCCGTCCATTCCCAAGATCTTCGGTGTACACGAAAAGGCCAAAGGCAACGGCCAGGGCATTTTGCCCGTAAAGACCGAGAGCGGTGTGGATATCATGTCCATCAACTTGCTGCTGGAACATGAGACAGACCCTGTGGTCTGGCGCGGGCCCGTGATCGCTACCACTGTCAAGCAGTTTTGGACCGATGTGATCTGGCAAGACGTGGACTATATGTTCGTGGACATGCCGCCGGGCACCGGCGATGTGCCGTTGACCGTTTACCAGTCGCTGCCCCTGGATGGCATCGTCATCGTCACATCCCCCCAAGACCTGGTCTCCATGATCGTGGGCAAGGCAGTGAAAATGGCCCAGCTGATGGATGTGCCGGTCATCGGCGTGGTGGAAAACATGAGCTATGTGGAGTGCCCCGACTGCGGCAAAAAGATCATGCTGTACGGCGAGGGCAAGACCGCCCAGGCCGTGGCAGAGCAGGATCTGTCTTTGCTGGCCCAAATGCCCATCGACCCCAAGCTGGCTGCCCTGTGCGACGCAGGCAAGATCGGGGAATTCCAGGGCGACTGGCTGGATGAGGCGGTCAAAGTGGTGGAAAATTTCCACAACTGGGACCTGGAGATGGAAGAAGAGGAAGAATAGGACGCAGCTTTTGAAAGCGCGGCACTTTGGCAAATACCCTCCGGCCTGCGGGCTGGAGGGTATTTGTGCCTGGCGCCACTCGGAAGAAAGAGGAGGGAGCCTATGCGGATCTTAGTGGATGCAGACGCCTGCCCGGTCAAGGGCATCGTGGTGGAGATGGCGCGGCAGCGGGGCATCCCCGTCCTGATGGTCACCGATACCAGCCACCGGATACAGGATGGATACAGCCAGGTGATCACTGTGGACAAAGGGAGGGACAGCGCTGACCTGCGCCTGGCCAACGAAATGGAGCCGGGCGACATCGTGGTGACCCAGGATTTCGGCGTGGCGGCCCTGGCCCTGGGAAAGGGCTGCCGGGCGCTGAGCCAAAACGGGCTGGTCTTCACGGGGCAAAACATGGACCAGCTGTTGTTTGAGCGCTACGTGGGCCAAAAAGTGCGCCGGGCCGGCAGGCGCACCCAGGGCCCCGGCAAGAGGACGGCGCAGCAGGATGCAGCCTTCCGGCAAGCGCTGGCCGGCCTGCTCCCGTGCCAATGAATCGCAGGGGGAGCCAGCGGTGGGCCCGGAACGTCGGGGACACCAAAGCCACACCATGGCTCCGGGCACAAAACAAGCGGCTTGAACCTTTCCAAAAGAAGGGCTCAGGCCGCTTGCTCTGTATTCGGTTGGTTTAACGCCTTTGCCAGGCAGCCCGTGCCTGCTTGGGCTGCCCGTCAGGCCCGTTCTGGATGTTCCGAAAAGTATTCTTTGGCAAACTTCATAAAAGCCTCTGCCGCCGGGGACAAGGGGCGGTCCTTGTGGTAGACAAAGTAGAACTTCCGCTTGAGGTATTCACTTTTCAGGTCAAAGGCCAGCAGCATGCCGAACCGCACATAGTCTTCTGCCGCGATGCGGGAGGTGATGGAGATGCCCAGCCCCTTGGCCACCGCCTGCTTGATGCTTTCGGTGCTGTCCATCTGGGCGATCACATGGAGGGCCTTGGGGTCCACCCCCATCTGGGTCAGGGAATCTTCGGTCTCCTTCCGGGTGCCGGAGCCGTACTCCCGCAGGATAAAGGGTTCCTTTTTCAGCAGGTCCAAGGGGAAATCCCCGCCCAATGCCCGGAATTTTTCCGAATTGGGCGTGACCACCACCAGCTGATCGTCGGCAAAGGGCTCGAAGATGCACTTGTTTTTTTCCATGGCCGTGCCCACGATGCCGATCTCCGCATCCATGTTGATGATGTGGTTGGCCACTTCCCGGCTGTCGTACTGCTTGAGGGAGAAGAACAGGTGGGGGTGGTCTTTGGCCATGCGGGGCAGCAGCTCAGGCAGCAGATACTGGGAGGGGACGGTGGAAGCAGCGATCTCCAGCGTGCCCCGGATGTCCGTGGTACAGCTTTTGACCGACAAGATCGCCTTGTCCCGCATCTTCAGCATCTCGCTGGCGTACTCGTAAAAGACTTTGCCGGCTTTGGAGGGATAGACTTCTTTGGTGGAGCGGATGATGAGTTTTGTGCCAAATTCGTTTTCCAATGCGCTGATGTGGGCGCTGATGGTGGGCTGGGAAAGGTAGATCTCTTCCGCCGCTTTGGAAAAACTTTTGAACTTGATGACGTTTACAAAGGCTTCCAGTTGTTTAAAATGCATGATGATGCCATCCTTTCCAGGGCTCTGTTTTGCAGGGGATGGACCCTTGCCAACAAGAGCTTGATGCGATATGATAGATGAGAACGCTGGAGCATGGATCGCGGCAGCGTAAGTGAGAAACGAAAGGCGGGATGGATGATGAGCGAGCAGCGCAGGCTGACCGAGCTGACCAAGAGCGGAGGGTGAGCATCCAAGATAGGGCCGGGTGTCCTCAGTGATGTTCTTGCAAAGCTCCCCAAGTTCCACGATGAAAACCTGCTGGTAGGCTTCGATTCCAGCGACGACGCCGCCGTTTATCGGGTGCGGGAAGATCTGGCCATCGTGCAGACGGTGGATTTCTTTCCCCCCATGGTGGACGACCCCTATACTTTTGGGCAGATTGCCGCCACCAATTCCCTCAGCGATATCTACGCCATGGGCGCCACGCCCACCACGGCCATGAACCTGATCTGCTTTCCCACCTGTCTGCCGGTCAGCGTCATGGGCGAGATCTTGGCCGGCGGCTATTCCAAGGTGCAGGAGGCGGGCGCCATCATCGCAGGCGGCCACACCATTGAAGATGAAGAGCCCAAATACGGGCTGTGTGCCACCGGGTTCATCCACCCGAAAGACGTGCTGACCAACGCGGGCTGCCAGGTGGGCGATGCCCTGGTGCTGACCAAGGCGCTGGGCACAGGCATTTTGTCCACTGCCAGCAAAGCGGACCTGCTGAGCGAAGAGGAATACCGCCGCATGGTGGAACTGATGACCACCCTCAACCGCAATGCCAGGGACTGCATGATCCGGGTGGGGGCCCACGCCTGCACCGACATCACCGGCTTTGGCCTGCTGGGCCATGCCTATGAGATGGCGGCAGGCAGCGGCATGACCGTCGTGCTGGATTCCCGCCGGGTGCCCATCGTGCCAAAGGCACTGGAATTGGCCCGGGAAGGGATCATCCCCAGCGGCGCCTACAACAATATGGGCTATATCCAAGACCAGATCCAAATTGCCAACACCGTGCCGCTGGAGGTCAGCGACGTGCTGGCAGACCCCCAGACTGCCGGGGGGCTGCTCATCGCGCTGCCGGAGCACAAGGCGCCGGAGCTGCTCTCCCAGCTGGAGGCGTTCACCGGCGACGCCCGCATGGTGGGCTATGTGAAGCCCTTTAGCGGCAAGAGCTTGGAAGTGCGGTGAGCAAAAGAAAAAAGGGAGCCAGAGGGCGCGGCGCAGGCCGCGCCCTTTTCGCGCCTTTAGCCTTGAGACAGGATCTGCCGCAATCCTTCCAGGCAGATGTCCACTTCTTCCGGCGTGTTGTGGTGGCTGAAGGAAAAACGGACCGTGCCCTGGGGGAAAGTGCCCAGGGTCTGGTGGGCCCGGGGGGCGCAGTGCAGGCCGCAACGGGTCATGACCCCATAGCGGTCCGACAGCAGAAAGGCCACTTCGGCGTTGTCCATTTTTTCAAAATCCAGGGAGACGATGGCGGCCCGCTTGTCCGTATCCAGCTTGCCCACCACGCGGGTGTTGGGCAGCTGCTGCGCCCCATCCAAAAACCGCTGGCAGATGGCCAGCTCCTGCCGTGCGATGTTCTCCATGCCATATTCCTTCAAATACTGCAAAGCGGCGTGGAGGCCGGCGATGCCCGGCAGGTTCATGGTGCCCGCCTCGAACCGGTCCGGCATAAAGTCCGGCATCCGCTCGCTGTCGCTGCGGCTGCCCGTGCCGCCGGAGATCAGCGGGTCGATCTGGCCGGCCAGTTCTTCCCGCAGCAAAAAGCCGCCGATGCCCTGGGGCCCCCGGAGCCCCTTGTGGCCGGTGAAGCACAGCGCGTCGATGTGCAGCTGTTCCATATCGATGGGGAATACGCCGGCTGTCTGGGCCGTATCCACCACGAACACCAGGCCGTGGCGGGCACAGATCTGGCCGACTTCGGCAATGGGCAGCATGGTGCCGCACAGGTTGGAGGCGTGGAGCATCATCACCGCCCGGGTGTTGGGGCGGATCAGGTCTTCCACCCGCTGGGGGTCCAGCACCCCCTGGCGGTCGGCTTGGGCCACGTCGAAGGCCACGCCCCGGTCCGCCATCTGCACCAGCGGCCGCATCATGCCGTTGTGCTCCATGGAACTGACGATCACATGGTCGCCCGGGCGGAGCAGCCCTTTGATGATATAATTGAGGGAATAGGTGATGCTGGGGGTGAAGACCACATGGCTGGATGGGCCGAAGTGGAACAGGGAGCACAGCTGCTCCCGGGTGTCCAGCACCATGTCCGCCACTTCATAGGCTCCTTCGTAGCCGCCCCGGTTGATGTTGTAGGCGCCCCGCTCGATCAGCGAAGCGATGGCCTCGCCCACACCGGGGGCCTTGGGGAAGGAAGTACTTCCGTTGTCAAAGTAGATCTGCTGCAAAAAGAAAACCTCCCAGGCAAATGCCGATTGTGCGCCAGGGCATAGAGACCCCAGCATATAAGACCATTATACAATACCTGGGGACGCTTCTCCACACTTATCGACAAAATCTATAAATCATATTTGCTTTATCGAAAAGAAATATTATACTATTCTGCTAGAAAAGGATATAATGGGTGAGAAAAATGAACCAGATCTGGGCCGGCGCTGTGGGGGGCCGGCCACAAAAACGCAAAGGGGAATGAAGAAGTGAAGAACAAAAAAACACTGTGGATGCTGCTGACAGGCCTCCTCATCGGCGCCATCGCCGTGGTGCTGGTGGCCTTTGGCAACCCGAAGAACATGGGCTTCTGCATCGCTTGCTTTATCCGCGATACGGCAGGCGGCCTGGGGATGCACCGGGCAGCCATCGTCCAATACATCCGGCCGGAGATCATCGGCTTGGTGCTGGGCGCCCTGATCATGGCAGTGGCCAGCAAGGAGTTCCGGGCCCAGGGCGGCTCTTCGCCGGTCACCCGGTTCGTATTGGGTATGTTCGTCATGGTGGGCGCCCTGATGTTCCTGGGCTGCCCGCTGCGCATGGTGCTGCGCATCGCCGGCGGCGACTTAAACGCCGTGGTGGGCCTGGTGGGCTTTGTAGGCGGCATCCTGTTGGGCATTCTGTGCCTGAACAAAGGGTTCAGCCTGCGGCGCACCTATGAGCAGAGCCCGCTGGAAGGCGGTATGATCTCGGTGGTCCATGTGGTGTTCCTGGTGCTGCTGGTGGCGGCCCCCTCCTTCATCCTGTTCAGCACAGAGGGCCCTGGCTCCATGCACGCCCCCATCGCCCTGTCCCTGGTGGCTGGCCTGGTGGTAGGCGCCCTGGCCCAGAAGACCCGTCTGTGCATGGTGGGCGGCATCCGCGATGCCGTGCTGTTCCGGGATTTCTATCTGCTGTGGGGCTTTATCGCCATCTTGGTGGCGGCCCTGATCGGCAACTTGGTCACAGGCAACTTCACCCTGAGCTTTGCCGGGCAGCCGGTGGCCCACACCGACGGCCTGTGGAACGCCCTTGGCATGGTGCTCACCGGCTTTGCCAGCGTGCTGCTGGGCGGCTGCCCGCTGCGCCAGCTGATCTTGGCGGGCAGCGGCAACAGCGACAGCGCCGTCACCGTGCTGGGCATGTTGGTCGGCGCCGCTGTGTGCCACAATTTCAGCCTGGCCTCTTCGGCCGATGGCCCCACGGCCAACGGCAAGATCGCTGTGATCGTCGGCCTGGTGGTAGTGGCGGCCATCGCCTTGCTGAACATCCAAAAACAGCGGAAAACAGGGAAAAACTGATCGGGAGGAATTTGACATGGCGGAAAATAACCGTGTGGTAGACGCCCGGGGGCGTTCTTGCCCGGAACCGGTGCTGATGACAAAGAAAGCCCTGGCTCAACAGAGCGGGCGGCTGCAGGTGCTGGTGGACAACCAAGTGGCGGTGGACAACATCACCCGCTTTGCCCAGAACAAAGGGCTGGCCGTGCGTGTGGAAAACAAAGGAAGCGACTTTCAGCTGACCATCGGTTAGGAGGCGTACGTTTGGTCTACATAGCCACTTTTTTCACCCACTATGGGGCCATGAGCTTCCACCGGGAGCAAAAGCGGCAGGGGCTCGCAGCCCAGATGATGCCGGTGCCCCGGGCCCTCAGCGCCTCCTGCGGCGTCTGCGTGCGGGTGGAGCAGCCGGAGCCGCCCCGGCAGGACCTGACGGATCTGGAAGGGATCTATGAAGAGGTGGAGGGCGGTTACCGCCCCATCTATCAGGCGGAATGAACAAGGCGTCAAGCCGCGTAAGCGGCGGAGGAAAGAAGGGCTGGGGAGCATTCCCCGGCCCTTCCGCTGTTTGCCCGATCTTTTGCCCATCCCCTTGCGGCATATCCCGGGGGTGATGTATAATAAGGCAGACATGCCCGGCGGCCGCCAAGGCGCCAGGCGATCAGAAAAACACGGGGCGACCCGGATGGGATGGTTGAGATACAAATGGAGATCAGAAAAGAATTGCTGCGCCAGATCCCCAAAGTGGACGAGGTGCTGGCCCGGCCGGCTGTGGCCCAGCTGGCGGAAAATGGCCGCAGCGCAGTCACCCAGGCGGTGCGCCAGGTGACAGAAGGGCTGCGCCAGGGCATACTGGAAGGGGAAGCCCCGGATGTTTCTGTGGAGCAGGTGGAGCGCCTGGTGCTGGCCGCGGTGGAGCAGGCCGGCCGTATGAGTTTGCGCCCGGTCATCAACGCCACGGGCATCGTGCTGCACACCAATTTGGGCCGTGCCGTGCTGAGCCACCAGGTGGCACAGCATGTGATGGAAGTGGCGGAAAACTACAACACGCTGGAATACAGCTGTGAAGCGGGCCGGCGGGGCAGCCGGTACGACCATGTGGAACAGCTGTTGTGCCGGCTCACCGGGGCAGAAGCGGCCTTGGTAGTCAACAACAACGCCGCCGCTGTGATGCTGATCTTGGGCACCATGGCCAAAGACCGGAACATCATCGTATCCCGGGGGGAACTGGTGGAGATCGGCGGCTCTTTCCGGGTGCCGGAGATCATGGAGCAGAGCAATTCCACCCTGGTGGAGGTGGGCACCACCAACAAGACCCATCCCCAGGATTATGAGCGGGCCATAGACGAACAGACGGCGGCGCTGCTCAAGGTGCACACCAGCAACTATAAGATCTTGGGCTTTACCGAGGAAGTATCCACCGAGGAGCTGGTGGAGATCGGCCACCGCCGGGGGCTGCCTGTGATCTATGACCTGGGCAGCGGCGCCTTGGCGGATCTGGACGCCTATGGCATTGGCAGCGAACCCACGGTGCAGCAGGCCATGGCCTCAGGGGCCGATGTGGTCAGTTTCAGCGGCGACAAGCTGCTGGGCGGCCCCCAGGCGGGCATCATTTTGGGCAAGGCCGGATGGATCGCCGCCATGAAGAAAAATCCACTGACAAGGGCGCTGCGCATCGACAAACTGACGCTGGCCGCCCTGGAGGCCACGCTGCGGATCTACCAGGAGCCGGAGCAGGTGGCAAAGCAGATCCCCACCTACCAGATGCTGTCCATGGGCCTGCCGGAGCTGAAAGCCCGGGGGCGCCGCCTGCTGCGCCGGCTGAACCAGGTGCCCGGCCTGCATGGCACCCTGGCGGAAGAACAGGGGCAGGTGGGGGGCGGCAGCGTGCCCACCCAGATGATCCCCACCTGGGCCGTGGCAGTGCAGCATGAGACCGTCTCGGTGGGCGAAATGGAAAAAAGGCTGCGCTTCTGCCGCATCCCCGTCATCGCCCGGGTCTCAAAGGACCGGCTGCTGCTGGATATGCGCACCACACAACCCGAATATTTTGACTACCTGGCCCGCTGCTTTGCGGAGATCACGGGACAGGCATCGCCGGAGGAGACGGAATGAACAACATCATCATTGGCACGGCAGGCCATGTGGACCATGGAAAGACCTGCTTGATCCGGGCCTTGACAGGCATTGAGACCGACCGCCTGCGGGAAGAGAAGAAGCGGGGCATCACCATTGAGCTGGGTTTTGCCTACCTGGATCTGCCCGACGGAGGCCGGGCGGGCATCATCGATGTGCCGGGCCACGAAAAGTTCGTGCGCAACATGCTGGCCGGGGCCGGCGGCATCGACCTGGCCCTGCTGATCGTGGCGGCGGATGAGGGCGTCATGCCCCAGACCGTGGAGCACCTGGGCATCCTGTCCCTGCTGGAGATCCAGCACGGCATCATCGTCCTGACGAAGATCGACACGGTGGACGAAGAGTGGCGGGAGCTGGTGGCCGAGGACATCCGCCAGCAGGTACAGGGCACCTTTTTGCAGGATGCGCCCTTGATCCCGGTCTCCTCCTACACCGGCGAGGGGATCGAGGAGCTGCGGCAGGAGATCTTCCGCCAGATCGAAAAGCTGGGGGGCAAAAAGCTGGATACCCCCTTCCGCATCCCGGTGGACCGGGTCTTTTCCATGGAAGGGTTCGGCACGGTGATCACCGGCACCATGATCGAGGGCAAACTGCAGGAAGGGGCGGAAGTGATGCTCTACCCCGGCGAAAAGCTGGGCAAGGTGCGCAACATCCAGGTCCATTCCCGCAGCGTGGATACCGCCTATGCAGGCCAGCGGGTGGCTGTGAACTTCTCCAATTTGAAAAAGACGGACATCCAGCGGGGCGATGTGGTGGCCCCGCCGGGCAGCATGCACACCACCATGATGGTGGACGTGCGGCTGAATATGCTGAAAGAAGCAGACCGCTCCATTAAAAACACCAGCCGCCTCCACTTTTACCACGGCAGCCGGGAAGTGCTGTGCAAGGCCGTGCTGCTGGAGCAAGAGGCGCTGGAGCCCGGGCAAAGCGGCTATGCCCAGCTGCGGCTGGAGGAGACGGTGGCCCTGAAAGCCGGCGACCACTTTGTGGTGCGGTTCTACTCCCCCTTGGAGACAGTGGGCGGCGGCGTCGTGCTGGACCCCAGCCCCCAAAAGCACAAGCGGGGCGACGCAGCAGTGCTGGAGAGCCTGGCCATATTGGAAAAAGGCACCCTGAAAGACAAGATCGAACAGGGCGTCAAAGAAGGGAGCCCTGCTTACCGGCCCCTGGATTTCGTGGCGGTGCAGTTTGGCGCCTCCAAAGAAGAGGCGGAACAGCTGGCAGGGCAGCTGGAGAGCGAAGGAAAGCTGGTCAAGATCACGGCGGGGCTGTATCTGCACCAGAGCTTTTTGGAGCGGCAGGGCAAGCGGCTCAGCGAGATATTGCGGCAATACCACACGGCCAACCCGCTGAAAGAAGGGATGAAGCGGGAAGAACTGCGCTCCCGGTTCCTGCCCCAGCAGGAGCAGGCGGTGGCCGACGGGCTGCTGGATTACTACGCCCGGGTGGAGCGGATCAAATTTACAAACGGCATGGCCTCTCTGTTCAAGTTCAAAGTGAAGGTGGATGAAGAGGCGGCGCGCATGACAGAAGCCATGGAAACGATCTACCGGCAGGCAGGGTATGCCCCGCCCACCACCGATGAAGTGCTGGGACAGATGGGCAAAGACCAGAAAAAGGCCCAGCAGGTCCACGCGGCACTGGTGGGCAGCGGCACGCTGGTGCGGATGGACGCCCAGATGTGCTTCCACCGGGAAGCCTACGACGAAGCGGTGCGCCAGATCGTGGAGCAGTGCCGGGCCCAGGGGCAGATCACATTGGCAGAAGTCCGGGATCTGCTGGGCACCTCCCGCAAATATGCCATGGCCATTTTGGATACCTTGGACCGGGAGAAAGTCACAAAGAAAGTGGGCGACGTGCGGGTGCTGGTGTAACAGGCAAACCAGAACAGACCCGCCCCATGGCGGCAAAAACAGCGGGAGTTTGAAAAGTATACCTTTTCAAACTCCCGCTGTTCCGCTGTAATTTGCTTCTATTTTATCAGATGGGGCTGTTTTTGGCAACTTTTTGGCGGGCATTTTCACCGGCTTTTTTTGCTCTGAAAAGTATACCTTTTCCAGGTGGCAGCAAAGGCCTTTTCCCCTTTTCCGCTGGGAGAAAGAGAGGAATCCGACAGATGAACACACCGAAAAAAAGCCAACTCTTGCCCGCTCTGGTTCTGGGGATGGTGTCTGCTCTGCTCGCCAGTTTGCTGAACATCCTGCTGCCCATCCCGACCCCTGATGCCAACACTGCCTATGTGATCGCCATGATCAAAGCGGCTGCCGCCTTTGTTTTGGCAATGCTGGCCTACAGCAAGGCCATAGCCAAAATCCGCCTCTCATCCCTGTGGCTGGCGCTGTGTGCCGCTGCCGTAGGTATTTTGACAGTGGTGGTGCGCCAGCTGCTGTTGCAAAGCTTGCTGCAAGCAGATTCGCCCTTGGTCAACAGTTGGTCCACCATCGCCCTGTTGATCGAGCTGGCCATCGCTGCCCTGGGGGCTTGGCGGGTGCTGGTCAAAAGCCAGCCGGCTACCGGAGGGCAGAACGCCGGTGGCACTCCGGCGCCCCAGCCATTCGATCAGCCAACACAGCCCATTTCCGGGCAAGGCACAGAGGCCCTTGCAGGGCAGCGATCCCCTGCTGCCGGGGACGACGACTTGTGCGAACAGCTGCTGGCCTCCCTCCGGCCGCTGCTGAAGGCCCCGCTGACCGCTGTGCTTTGTGCCCGGGAAGAACTGCAGATCCAGAGCGACGGCGCCGGGGGCTATGCCATCATCGGCTATGTCAATTCCCAAAACAGCTATGGCGCCATGATCAGGACCGGGTTCCGGGCCTCCGCCGTCTACCGCGATGGCCGGTGGCAGGTGCTGAGCGTCAAAATGGAGAACCAGGCGGCCAAAAACCTGGCATCCAGCTATGTGATCGGCATCGCCGTCACCCTGCTCCTGTTCGCATTTTTCTATTTCCTATTCTCTATGTAATAAAAAGAGAGCAGCCCCGGTGCCATCTGGGACCGGGGCCGCTCTATCCATGGGATACAGCCAGAGGAGGGAGAGATGCTTAATTTCCCAGCTTGGCTTTCAGCTGTACTTTGCCGATGTGGCCGCCTTGGCAGGTCAGCAGCAGCGGAGCGCCTTCTTCACCGCGGACCAGCCAGCGCACTTCTTTGCACAAGGGCTCTGTTTCCACGGTGGTGGGGCCCATCCCTTCGTTGTGGGCCTGGATGCCGGCAAAGCCCTGGAGGTGGCCGATGGTCTGCCGGGCATCGCCCTCTACTTTGCATTCGCCCTCCAGTGTAACGGTGAGGGGGGGCAAGGCTTTGTTCTTCAGCCCTTCTTCGAACACATAGGTGGGCATATAGCTGTGGTTGCCCACTACGGCCCGGACCTCATAAAGGCCGGGGGCCAGCAGCCGGCTCTCCACCTGGTCGAAGACCACCCGGGGCAGGGTGCGGATCAGGCGCAGGGCAAAGCGGGTGTGCTTCTCCAGCTCCTGCTCCAGGAAGGGGATGGGCGGGTTTTGGGAAATGAATTTGTAATCCGGCCCGCCGATCTCCACCGGCCCCAGCTGGGGATGCTCAAAGGGGGTCCAGGGCAAAAAGCCTTGCCCTTCGGGCAGGTTTTCGTCCATCCATTTGAGGTATTTGACGGCGCAATCCAGCTCCTCTTCCTCGCTCTTGTCCTCTTTGGGCGGGTAATGGACTTCCACACCGGCCCGCTCGGCCAGGTCCCAACATTCGATGGTAAAAGCGGGGACGCCCAACAGGAAATGGCAGAAATCGTCAAAGCCGCCGCAGGTCTGGGGATGGGAAGCAGGCATATATTCCTCGTACAGGTTCAGCAGGGGGAAGCCGTTTTCCTGCTGGCCCATGCGGCCCAAGGCATGGTAAAGGGCCATATCTGCCGGGCAGGCCTCCTTGGGGCTCTTATAGCCCGGGGTGTAGAGGATCTGGCCGCCGGCCGTGTGCATATCCAGCACGCAGCACACGTTGGGGTGGCTCAAAAGGAAGCGGGCATTGGCCTGGGTCTCCGGGTTGGAAAGGGGATGGGCGCCGGAGCCGGCCTGCTGGCTCTCTTCCTGCCAGCCAATGGGGTAATTCCGGTTGAAATCGTTGCCAAATTCCGCCGGGGCCATGGGCACATGGAGCCCGTCATACCCTTCGATGACCCCTTCGGGGTAGACGTTGTAGAACTCGCCTTCGGTCTCGTCGGGCTGGCGCTTGACCATCAGCCGGGGGTCCTGGGGGGCGATCTTCCACACGCCATAGGGGGAGCGGACCCGCATCATGCGGCAGGCGCCGTCGCCGTCCAGATCGCCTTTGTGCAGGCCGGGCTGCCGCTGTTCATAGGGGTAGAGCCGGGGGGCGGAGCGGACATAATCCGGCGTGGTCAGGTAATGTTCGGAGCCGTCGGGGGAGACGCGGGGCACCGCATAGATGGTGTAGCGCTCCAGCAGCTGCCGGATGGCTGGATCGGACAGGTTGCTGAACAGCGTATCCAGAAAATACATGACCACCATGGAGCCCGTCACCTCGCCGGCATGGATGTTGGCTTCCATATAATAAGCGGGTTTGTCTTCAAAGGCGCCGGCGGCGGTGTCCGTCACCTCCAGCAGCCAGATGGAGCGGCCCTGGGGCGTCTGGCCGATGGATGACAACCGGGTCAGGGCCGGGTATTTTTCCGCATAGCCCTTCAGGATATCGGTGATCTCCTGGTAGCGGTAATAATGGTCGTACACGAAACTGCGTTGCATGGGGCAAAACCTCCCTTGTGCGCCCAAAGCGCTTTTTTCCAGTATACCGCGAAAGGGGCGGTCCCATCAAGGGGGAGGCAAAGGTTTCAAAGAATAATGACACAATCTATTGCAAAGACTGAAAAAGTGTGATATTATGAGTCACGGCTTTTAGAGAACCATGGGAGTAGATGGGTGCTGGTGTGCCCTCTGGTCTTCAAAACCAGTAATAGTGGTTAACAGCTGCTTAGGTGGGTTCGATTCCCACATACTCCCGCCAGTCTCATTCATAAAACCGATAAGAGCTATCAAGAAAAACTACTTGCCTTTTTCGTGTTTTATGTTAAAATATAGACGAACTGAATAAGCGGGATGAAACTTATCGGGAGAGACCCTTCAAAAGGGCGCCGAAGATGCAAGCGATGCCTTGTCGGAAGCAGCGCGAAACTTTCAGGCAAAAGGACCGAAGCGGACCGCACTCTGAAAAGCCAGCAGGCGCCCAAGGAGCAACGGCGCGCAGCAGATGCGCCGGAATCTCTCAGGCCAAAAAACGGAGTGGAACGGCAACGGGAAAAGCATTGGCTTTCAGTTGTCGTTTTTTTGTTGCAAACGTTGGGTTTATGCTTGCTTTTTTCAACGCCATAGGGTATGATAATGACAGAATGGCTTAGTAGGCAGTAGCAGATGGTATATTATTATATAGTATACCAACGCCTTTCAGTTCATTCCAATTCGATCAATGCAGAGCAGGAGAACGGCATGGCAAAATTCTTTATCGTGACGAATAACGAAATGGTGCGTGACAAATACGGCGCCCAGCACGAAGTGGAATTTCACCCGGTGCACTACACAGAGATCTTGCGCATGGTGCGCGATTATGTGCACGCTGGCCACAAGCTCCTTACCCATCCGCTGGCAGGCAGCATCAAGCCCAATGAGACACCTTATAAAACCGTGTTCCTCAGCAAGGCAAAAGGGTCGCTTGACAGCGAATCGCTGCGCATCATAGAAGATTGCATCATCGCGTGCAAAAAATTCGGCAAAGACCGTTTCCCCCAGATGCCCGATGATATGCGGCAGGATTTCCGCACCATTGACTGCAGTTTGGTGGACAACGCGATCGTTTCGGCGGTGCAGCAGTGACAGAGGCTTGATCAGTTTCTTAACACTATTAAGAAAATGATATACATTCAATTCATGGAGGTGCTCAAATTGAAACTGGAACTTGGATACGTCAATATCCATGATATTCAGTTCGCCGACCAGTCTAAGGTGGAAGGCGGTGTCCTGTATGTAAACAAAGAGGACATCAAGAACCTGGTGCTGGAAGACGAGAATATCAAATCTGTTGAGCTGGAAATCGCCAAACCCGGCGACAGCATCCGCATCATGCCTGTGAAGGATGTCATCGAGCCCCGCTGCAAAGTGGAAGGCCCTGGCGACATTTTCCCCGGCGTGATCTCCAAGGTTGACACCGTGGGCAGCGGCAAGACCAACGTGCTGCGCGGTTCCGCCGTCGTCACCACCGGTAAGATCGTTGCCTTCCAGGAAGGCATCATCGACATGAGCGGCGAAGGCGCTCAGTACACCCCCTTCTCCCAGACCAACAACCTGGTCCTGGTGCTGGAGCCCAGAGAGGGCATGGATCAGCACGAGCATGAGAAGGCTGTGCGTATGGCTGGCCTGAAGACCGCGAAATTCCTGGGCGAGCTGGCTAAGGATGTCACACCTGACGAGACCGAAGTCTTTGAGACCTACGGCGTCAAGGAAGGCATGGAGAAAATGCCGAACCTGCCCCGCGTAGCTTATGTCCAGATGCTGCAGAGCCAAGGCCTGATGCACGACACCTATGTGTACGGCGTCGATGCCAAGCGCACTCTGTCCACCATCATGAACCCCACCGAGGGCATGGATGGCGCCATTGTGAGCGGCAACTGCGTATCTGCTTGCGATAAGAACACGACCTATCATCACCTGAACAACCCCGTTGTGAAGGATCTGTTTGCCCAGCATGGCAAGACCCTGAACTTCGTCGGCATGATCCTGACAAACGAGAACGTTTATCTGGCTGACAAGCAGCGTTCTTCTGACTGGACCGCCAAGCTGTGCCGCTGGCTGGACCTGGATGGCGCTGTGGTTTCTCAGGAAGGCTTCGGCAACCCGGATACCGACCTGATCATGAACTGCAAGAAGATCGAAGAGCAGGGCGTGAAGACCGTTATCATCACCGACGAATATGCCGGCCAAGACGGCAAGTCCCAGTCCCTGGCTGACGCTGACCCGAAGGCTGATGCTGTGGTCACCGGCGGCAACGCCAACATGGTGATCCACCTGCCCAAGATGGACAAGGTCATCGGCTATCCCGAGACAGCCAACATCATCGCTGGCGGCCATGAAGGCAGCCTGAATGAAGACGGCAGCATCGATGCCGAGCTCCAGGTTATCACCGGCGCGACAAACGAACTCGGCTTTAACAAGCTGAGCGCTAGATAACGGAGAGGAGGACGAGAACAAATGAGCAAAATTAGAGTCGTTCATTATATCAACCAGTTCTTTGCCAACATCGGCGGCGAAGAAAAGGCCGACATCAAGCCGGAACTGCATGTGGGCGAAGTCATTGGCCCGGGCATGGCGTTCAAGGCTCAGTTCAAAGATGAGGCTGAAATCGTCGCTACCATCGTCTGCGGTGACTCCTACTTTGGCGAAAACACCAAAGAAGCCACTGCCACCATCATGGAGATGATCAAGGAGCAGAAGCCTGACCTGTTCATCGCCGGCCCTGCTTTTAACGCTGGCCGTTACGGCTTTGCCTGCGGCAACATCTGTAAAGCGGTCCACGACGAACTGGGCATCCCTGTTCTGACTGGTATGTACAAAGAGAACCCGGGCACCGATTATGCCAAGGACGTTCTGATGGTCTCCACCAAGAACAGTGCTGCTGGCATGCGTGACGCTGTGGGCAAGATGGCTCCTCTGGCCCTGAAGCTGGCCAAGGGCGAAGAGATCGGCGCTTCCGCTGTGGAAGGCTACATCCCCAATGGCATCCGCAAGAACTTCTTCGAGGAAGAGCGGGGCTCCAAGAGAGCGGTCGACATGCTGCTGAAGAAGCTGGCTGGCAAAGAGTATGTCACCGAGTATCCGATGCCCAACTTCGACCGTGTTGCTCCCAACCCGGCCGTGAAGGATATGGCTCACGCCACCATCGCTCTGGTTACTTCCGGCGGCATCGTGCCCAAGGGCAACCCGGATCACATCGAGTCTTCTTCTGCTTCCCACTATGGCAAGTATGACATCGAAGGCGTGATGGATCTGACCTCTGACACCTATGAGACAGCCCACGGCGGCTATGATCCCTCTTATGCCAATGCCGATCCGGACCGCGTTCTGCCGGTTGACGTGCTGCGCGACCTGGAGAAGGAAGGCAGAATCGGCAAGCTGCATCGTTACTTCTATACAACAGTTGGTAACGGCACTGCTGTTGCCAGCGCAAAAGCTTTTGCTGAAGAATTCTCCAAGGAGCTGAAGGCTGACGGTGTAGACGCCGTTATCCTCACCTCGACGTGAGGCACCTGCACACGTTGCGGTGCAACGTTGGTTAAAGAGATTGAACGTGCGGGCATCCCCGTTGTTCATATGTGCACAGTTACCCCGATTTCCATGACGGTCGGCGCCAACCGTATCGTCCCCACCATCGCCATCCCCCATCCGCTGGGCAACCCCGAGCTGTCCCATGAGGAAGAGAAGGCTCTGAGAAGAGGTCTGGTCGAAAAGGCTCTGAAGGCTCTGGAGACCGAAGTGACTGAGCAGACAATTTTTGAATAATTGTTAGGAGAGTCATTGCAATGAGCAAAGTTTACGACGTTATCATCATCGGCGCAGGCCCTGCAGGCCTTTCCGCCGCCCTGTATGCCGGCAGAGCGCGTCTGAGCACCTTGATCATTGAAAAGATCAAGGACGGCGGCCAGATCGTGATCACCGACGAGATCGAGAACTACCCCGGCGCTGTGGAAGGCGAATCCGGCCCCTCTTTGATCAAAAAGATGGTGGACCAGGCCAACCATTTTGGCGCGGAGAAAGTGTTTGACACCGTGGTGGATGTAGAGCTGGAAGGCGACATCAAGGTGATCAAAGGCAGCAAGAACGAATACCAGGGCAAGACTGTGATCATCGCCACCGGTGCTTCTCCGAAGCCCATTGGCTGCCCGGGTGAAAAAGAACTGACAGGCAAGGGCGTTTCCTACTGCGCGACCTGCGACGGCAACTTCTTTGAAGATATGGATATCTTTGTGGTTGGCGGCGGCGACAGCGCTGTAGAAGAAGCTCTGTACCTGACAAAGTTCGGCCGCAAGGTCACACTGATCCATCGCCGCGACGCGCTGAGAGCAGCAAAGTCGATCCAGGAGAAGGCTTTTGCCAACCCCAAGATGGACTTTATGTGGGATACCGTTGTAGAAGAGCTCAAGGGCGATGACATTCTGACCAGCATGGTCGTGAAGAACGTCAAGACCGGTGAAGTGAAAGAGATCGAAGCCAACCCGGATGACGGCACATTTGGCGTGTTCGTATTCATTGGATACGATCCCCAGTCCAAGGTCTTCGAAGGGAAGGTCAACATGGAACATGGCTACATCGTCACCGATGCAGACATGAAAACGAATATCCCGGGCGTGTTCGCCGCTGGCGATATCCGCGTCAAGAGCTTGCGCCAGGTAGTGACCGCTGCCGCCGACGGTGCGATTGCCGCCGTGCAGTGTGAGAAATACTTAGGCTAAGCGATAAACAATAACAGAGGAGGATATTCCAATGGTTGAGCTGAACAAAGAGAACTTTGAAGAAGAAGTACTGAAGGCAGAAGGCAAAGTGTTCGTCGATTTCTATGGCGACGGCTGCGTTCCTTGCGCTGCTCTGATGCCCTTCGTGCATCAGTATGCTGAGACCTATGGCGATAAAATGAAGTTCTGCGCCCTGAACACAACAAAGGCCCGCAGACTGGCTATCTCTCAGAAAGTCATGGGTCTGCCTGTTATGGCGATCTATGAGAACGGTGCTCAGATCGATGTGCTGGTCAAAGAAGACTGCACAGCCGAGAGCATCGAAGAGATGATCAAAAAGCACATCTAAGCGTTAAGGTGTGCCTGCGTTACAACTGATTTCCTGCGTTAAGATGCGGCCTGGTTTAGGCTGGGCCGCATTTTCAACGGGGCTGTCTACCAAGACGGCTCGATACAAAAATCTACGAGAAGGAGGAAGAAGCCATGAGTATATTGTCTGGTAAGAAAGTTATTATCATCGGCGATAGAGATGGCATCCCAGGTCCCGCGATCGAAGAATGCGCGAAGACTGCGGGCGCGGACGTAGTATTCTCCTCTACGGAGTGCTTCGTCTGAACCGCCGCTGGCGCAATGGACCTGGAGAATCAGAAGAGAGTGAAGGAGTTTGCTGAGCAGTTTGGCGCAGAGAACATTGTTGTTCTGCTGGGCGCTGCCGAGGCTGAGGCTTCCGGCCTGGCCGCGGAGACTGTCACAGCTGGCGACCCCACTTATGCAGGTCCGTTGACAGGAGTCTCGTTGGGACTCACGGTTTATCACATTTGCGAGCCTGAAATCAAAGCTGAAGTCGACCCTGGTGTCTACGAAGACCAGATCTCCATGATGGAGATGGTTCTGGACATCGACGAGATCGTCAGCGAGATGAGCAGTATCAGAGAACAATACTGCAAATATCTCTAAGATTTAAGAACTATGGTGATATGGTGATCAAATCACCATATCACCATTTTCTTTGTCCGCCTCTTATGGCGTTAGTAAGGGCGGGCATACATTGCGGTGGCTGTTTGAAAGATACTGTTCATCGTACCAATCTGCAGCGCCGGCCGCCGGCCGGCTGACAAACTATGGCGAACTATTTGAAAGTGAGGCAGTGAACAAAATGAACAGCGTAATCAAAGGCGCAGGTTATGTGCTGGTGCACGCGCCTGATATGGTGCTGCATGCCGGTACCACTCAGACTACAGAAAAAATCGTAAACCCCGAATCCGAATATCTGAAGGAGCTGCCCAACCACATCCGCTCCTATGAAGATGTAGTGGCTTACATGCCCAACCAGACCTACATCGGCAACATGACACCGGAAGAGCTGGCGCAGCATGAACAGCCCTGGGTCGGCAAGAACATGGAAAATGCCCAGCGCTATGGCAAATTCGGCGAGATCATGCCCCAGGATGAGTTCCTGCTGTTGATGCAGGCCTGCGACGCTTTTGAGCTGCTCTATCTGGATAAGGCTTTCGTCGCTGCCACAAAAGATAAGCTGGCGGCTGACCCTGTTATCACCGAGGATATCATGGCCAAAGTGCTGGAGGGCATCGAAGGCACCGAGATCAAGCGCCTGGTGGACGAAGAGCATGCCGAGCCCCTGTATCACATGGGCAACCTGGTGGGCTGTGTCAAGCGCGCTCACGACGTGGATGTGAACCTGTCCGCTCATGTTATGTTTGAAAACATCGCCTGCAAGGCATCTAGCGTGCTGGCTCTGCTGCATGCCGTCAAAGCTGCCGGCATCGATAAGGCCGATGTGGAATACGTCATCGACTGCGCCGAAGAGGCCTGCGGCGATATGAACCAGCGCGGCGGCGGCAACTTCGCTAAGGCTGCGGCTGAGATCGCCGGCCTGGTCAACGCTTCCGGTTCCGACCTGCGCGGCTTCTGCGCCGCCCCCACCCATGCCATGATCGAGGCTGCTTCCCTGGTCAAGGCTGGCTCCTATAAGACCGTTGTCGTCACAGCCGGCGGCTGCACCGCCAAGCTGGGCATGAACGGCAAAGACCATGTGAAGAAGGGCCTGCCCGCCATCGAAGACGTGCTGGGCGGCTTTGCTGTGGTCGTCACCGCCAACGACGGCGTGAACCCTGAGATCAACCTGGATATGCTGGGCCGCCACAGCGTGGGCACAGGCTCCGCTCCCCAGAACGTCATCGGCTCCCTGGTGGCCGCTCCCCTGGAGAAGGGCAACCTGAAGATCACCGATATCGACAAGTATTCTCCCGAGATGCAGAACCCCGACATCACAAAGCCCGCTGGCGCTGGCGACGTGCCTCTGGCCAACTATAAGATGATCGGCGCTCTGGCTGTGAAGAACGGCGATATGGAGAAGAAGGACCTGGCCACATTCCCCGCCAAGCACGGCCTGGTCGGTTGGGCTCCCACTCAGGGCCACATCCCCTCTGGCGTGCCTTACATCGGCTTTGCCCGGGAGGACATCCTGGCTGGCAAGATCAACCGTGCCATGATCATCGGCAAGGGCTCCCTGTTCCTGGGCCGTATGACCAACCTGTTTGATGGTGTTTCCTTTATCATCCAGCCCAACAGCGGCGCTGGCGCCGAAGAGGGCGTATCCGAAGAGAAGGTCAAGGGCCTGATCGCAAAGGCCATGAAGGAGTTTGCTGAGACCCTGATGGCGGATGCCGAATAAGAGGTGTTGAAAAATGGCAAAGAGCTTTATTGAAAAGACCATTGCGAACACCTTCATGGAGATCGCGCAAGGTCTTGAGACAGGCAGCTTCGGCAAGCGGCCGAAGATCGCCCTGACAGGCATGGGCAGCGAACATGGCGAAGAGAACGCCATGGCTGCTGCCGTGATGGCTGCGCAAGAGGGCATCGATGTGTATTACATCGGCTCCCTGGAGCACGAAGGTGTCATCACTGTAAAAGTGGCCGACGATGAGGAAGGCCACAAGAAGATGGAAGAGATGCTGGCCAACAAAGAAGTGGATGCAGCTGTCACCATGCACTACCCGTTCCCCATCGGTGTTTCCACCGTGGGCCGTGTGGTCACACCGGGCAAGGGCAAAGAGATGTTCATTGCCACCACCACCGGTACTTCTTCCACTGACCGCATCGAAGGCATGATCAAAAACGCCATCTACGGCATCATCACCGCCAAGACCTGCGGCGTCAAAGATCCCACTGTGGGCATCCTGAACGTAGACGGCGCCCGCCAGACCGAAGGCGTGCTGAAGACTCTGGCCGAGAATGGGTATCCCATCCACTTTGCCGAGTCCTCCCGTGCAGACGGCGGCTGCGTGATGCGCGGCAACGACATGCTGGTCGGCTCGCCGGACATCATGGTCACCGACTCCCTGACGGGCAACATCATGGTCAAAATGCTGTCTTCCTATACTACCGGCGGCAGCTTTGAGGCGCTGGGCTATGGCTATGGCCCGGGCATCGGCGAAGGTTATGACCGCCTGGTCATGATCGTTTCCCGCGCTTCCGGCGCACCGGTCATCGCCGGCGCGATCCGCTATGCGGCCCAGCTGGTCCGCGGCAACCTGTTCAAGGTGGCCGAAGAAGAATTTGCCGCTGCCAACAAGGCCGGCCTGAAGAAGCTGCTGGATGAGCGCAAGGCCGCCGCAGCCAAATCTGCCGCACCGGCCGAAGAAGTGGTGGCGCCGCCCAAAGAGGTAGTCACTGGGGCCATTGCCGGCATCGAGATTATGGATCTGGATGACGCTGTGGCCGTGCTGTGGAAAAACAAGATCTACGCGGAAAGCGGCATGGGCTGTACAGGCCCTGTGGTGCTGGTTTCTGAAGCGAACTTGGCAAAGGCCACAGATCTGCTGAAAGAAGCAGGCTACGTGCAATAAAATACGGCGAACCAACAAAGGCAGGAGCTCTAGGGCTCCTGCCTTTTTGCGGTATAGGGGGCAGCCCTGCTGGATAAGGGGCTACCTTTTGTTGATGAGATCTGGTGCGGCAAAAACGTTTTCGCGGACAGAAAGGGAGACAAGATACCGCTCGCCCGCCGGAGGTTCCAAAACAGGAGGGAAGGGGCCAAAAGAGCGGGCAAAGCGCAGAGGGCCCTGCGAACTGGCTATCCTGGAGGCTTATAGCCGCTGGCGCTCCTTCAAGGCCGGCGAAGGAGGCAGCAGGGCGGCCAAGGGCTGGGGCAAAGGGCTTTCCACCTGGATGGCCTGGCCGGTGATGGGCTGGCGCAGGCAGATGCGGCTGGCATGCAGAGCATGGCCTTGCAAGATCTGGCGGCATTCGGTGCCATAGAGGAAATCACCGGCCAGAGGGTGGCCAATGGAGGCCATGTGCACCCGGATCTGATGGGTACGGCCGGTTTCCAGCCAGAGGCGCAGCAGGGCATAGGGGCCCCCTTCGGCCAGGGTCTCATAATGGGTCACAGCCCGGGCACCCCCGGGGTCCACCCGGCGGGCCAGCTGGCCGGGCACATCCAAGATCGGGGCGTCTACGACGCCCTGCCGGGGGCGTACGGCGCCGCAGACCAGGGCCAGATATTCCCGGTGGAAAGCGCCGGAATGCAGCATCTGCCCCAGCAGGCTGTGGGCATGGGCGTGCTTGGCCACCACCAGCAGGCCGGAGGTATTCCGGTCCAGCCGGTTGACTGCCCGGAAGACAAAGGGCGTGCCGCGCTGTTCCATAACATAGGCCAAGTGGTTGGCCAAGCTGTCGGTAAAATGCCCTTGAGAGGGATGGACCGGCACGCCGGCGGCTTTGTCCAGCACCAAAAGATCGGCGTCTTCATACCGGATGCACACCGGCCCGGGTACCGGCTGGATGTGGGGAGAAGGGGCTTCCTGGGGCAAACGGCAGCAAATGCAGTCGCCTGCTTGGGCCAGGCGGGTGGCAAAAGCCGGCTGGCCGTTGCACAAAATGCCGCCGCACTGTTTGAGCCGCTTGACCTGGGCAGCGGAAAAGCCCAGCCGCTGCCGCAAGATGGTTTGGAGCCGCAGGCCATCCTCTTGCAGGGGCACGATATAGGTCAATTCTCGCTCCAAGGGCAGCACATCCTTTGCTCGTTTTAGCACCAGTATACCGGAAAAAGAGACAAAAGACAAAGGTTTTGACGGAGGGCAACTGCTATGGTATGATAGCGGCAGCAAGGGTAGATAGGAGGCAGAGCAGATGGAGCAGGTCAAAGGATTGGTGCTTTACGGTTCCAAATACGGCAGCACCCGCCGGTATGCCCAGGAGCTGGCCCGGCAGCTGGGCTTTGATTGCCTGGATCACCGCCAGGCAACGGGGCAGGAAGCAGGGCAATACCCGGTGATCGTCTATGGCGGCGGTCTGTATGCCGGCGGCGTGACAGGGCTGAAGCAGACTTGCCGGCGGATGGAGCAGCCGGAGAGGGCCCAGTGGTTCTTTTTCACCGTGGGCCTTGCAGACCCGGCAGAAGCCGCTAACCAAGCCCACATCCGCCAAGGGCTGGCAGAGCAGATCCCGGTACCTTTGGCCCGGCCGGACCGGTTTTTCCACCTGCGGGGGGCCATGGATTACAGCGCTTTGTCGGCGGCGCACCGGGCCATGATGTGGGGGCTGGTGCAAAAACTGAAGCACACGCCCGCCCCACGGCGCACCCCAGAGGATGAACAGCTGCTGGCCACCTATGGGCAGCGGATAGATTTTGTAGACCTGACCTCTCTGGAACCGCTGTGCCAGGCCCTGACGGCCGCTGTCGAAGATTTTTGAACCTTGTCATGATTTCCCCTTTACAAATGGAGACAAGCGTGGTATGATACCTACGACAAATGAGATTGATAGAGGCGCGATGCGAAAGAGTAAACGGGCTGAGAAGGTATTCGATGACCCCGTTGAAAGGTCAAATCGCCGAAACCGTTTTCCAGACATGGAAACGAGTTGGGCTTGGTGAAAAGATCATCAAGACTCCTGCCTGTGCGGCAGAGGAGCTATCGATGGGTTCTTTTCTCTGAGATTGAAAAGATTGCATCGGTAGATGCAATCTTTTTTTGTTGCCCAATGCGGCGGGGAATGCCGCAGAGAAGAGAACGGAGGAATTCCATTGAGTCAGAAGAAAACGCAGTCCCACACTGTGGAAGAGAGCAGCTCCGGGTTCCGCAAGGAGATCAGCTTATTCGGCGGCGTGAGCATCATCGGCGGCATCATGATCGGCTCGGGCATTTTCTACCTGGGCAGCTATGTGCTGCAGCGCAGCGAGATGAGCATGGGTCTTTCCCTGCTGGTCTGGATCTTGGGCGGCCTCATCTCCCTGATGGGGGGCCTGTGCTATGCCGAATTGGGGGCCGCCATGCCCAAGGCGGGCGGCAGCTATGTGTACCTCAGCCGGGCCTATCATCCGGCAGTGGGCTTTATGAGCGGCTTTTCCAGCTGGCTGTTGGGGGGCGCCGGTTCTATTGCCGCCATTGCCATCGCCTTCCCCAAGGCCTTTTCCAGCGTCATCCCCATGAGCGACACCACGGTCAAGGTCGTGGCAGTGGTCTTGATCCTGCTGCTGACGGCAGTCAACTATGTGGGCGTCAAGTCGGGCAGCCTGGTGCAGAACATCTTTATGGTGGCCAAAGTGGCTCCCATCCTGCTGATCTTGGTGCTGGGCCTCTTTGTGGGGCGGCAGAGCATTGATTGGAACCCCATCCCGGCTTCCAACCCCTCTTTCGGCGGTCTGATCGGCATGATCGCTTTTGCCACAGTGGCCTCCCTGTGGGCCTATGAAGGCTGGACCAATTTGAACACGGTCAGCGAAGAGATCCGCAACCCCAAAAAGAATATCCCCTTGGCGTTGATCATCGCCATCATCGGCTGCACGTTGCTGTTCACCCTGTTCAACCTGGCCATCTACCGGGTGCTGCCGGCCGGGGAGATCAGCGCGATGATCCAAAACGGCGACATCTACCTGGGCACCGAAGTGGCCAACCGGGTGCTGGGCAGCGCCGGGCAGATCATCGTGATCGCGGCTATGGCAACGGCGATTTTCGGCTCGCTCAACGGTTGTATCCTGGTGTTCCCGCGGCAGTATTACGCCATGGCAAAAGACGGCTATTTCTTCAAATCCTTTGCCAAACTGCATCCCAAGTATAAGACCCCTGCCACGGCCCTTTGGGTCCAAGCGGTCATCTCCATCGCCCTCGTCATGATGCGGGATCTGGATCAGCTGACGAATCTGGTCGTATTTTCCAGTATGTTTTTCAATACGCTGACCATTGGTTCTGTCTTTATCTTCCGCAAGCGCGACCCGGAGATGGAACGGCCCTACAAGGCCTGGGGGTATCCGGTGACAGTGGTCATCACCCTGCTGATCTTCATTGGCCTGCTGATCAATACGCTGATGGAAGATCCGGTCACATCGGTGATCGGCCTGGTGGTGCCGGCTGCCGGCTTCGTCTGCTACCACTTCTTCCGGTGGTACAACAACCGCCAACCCGCAAAATAAGCCGCTCGGCGGCTCAACCATGACAATCAAAACAGAGGACATATGTCCCCAAAAAAGGAGAGTGTCTGTGATGCATACAGTGATCTATCACGCCAATGCCTATGTGGCCCGGGATCGGTTTGCCCAGGCCCTGTGGATCGAGGACGGCGTCATCCGCCAAGTGGGGTCAGATGAAGAGATCTTGGCTGCGGCCCCGGCCGATGCCCAGCGCATCGATGCCCAGGGCCATACCCTGGTGCCCGGCTTCATCGATTCCCACCAGCATCTGTACCATGTGGGGCAGAACCTGCTGACAGTGGACCTGAGCCATTGCACCAGCCTGGATCAGATCGTCGAAGCGGGACGGCAGTTCATCCAGCAGCATCAGGTGCCCCCGGGAGAGACGGTACAGGGCTGGGGCTGGAACCAGGACTATTTCACAGAGGGGCCCCAAATGCCCACCCGCCACACACTGGACCAGATCAGCACAGAGCATCCGCTGCTCTTTACACGGGCCTGCGGCCATGTGATGACCTGCAACACCTTGGCCCTGCAGAAAGCGGGGGTCTGGGATGAGGTGCCCCAGGTGGAAGGCGGCCAACTGGACCTGGAAGAAGACGGCCGGCCCAACGGCATCGTGCGGGAGAGCAATGCCAAACAGCTGTTTGACGGCCTGCTGCCCCAGGAGACCGAAGCCAAGCAAGAACAGATCTTGCAGGCGGCAATGGATTATGCCGCCAAAAAGGGAGTCACCTCGGTACAGACCAACGATGTGGCAGGGGATAATTTCGCCCAGATGCTGTCCCTTTACGACCGGATCACCCACGACCGCCGGTCTCTGCGGGTGTATATGCAGTGCTGCATGATGACGAAAGAGCAGCTGCAGGCCTTTTTGGATGCGGGCCACCGCACAGGCAAGGGCGACGAATGGCTGAAGATCGGCCCGCTGAAGATGTTTACCGACGGCAGCCTGGGCGCCCGCACCGCTTTGATGCGCCAGGATTATGCCGACGCGCCGGGCCAGCGGGGCATTGAGATCCTGACCCAGCAGGAGCTGGATGAGCTGGTGCGCATGGCCGATGAAAACGGCATGCAGATCGCCATCCATGCCATTGGCGACAAAGCCAACGAGATGGTGCTGGACAGCTACCAGAAAGTCATCGGGCCGGAGGGCAACACCCACCGCCATGGCATCGTCCACTGCCAGATCACCGACCTGCCCATGCTGAAGCGGTACCAGCAGATGGATGTCTACGCCATGGTGCAGCCCATCTTCCTTCACTATGACCTGCACATCGTGGAAGACCGGGTGGGCAAAGAATTGGCTGCCACCTCCTATGCCTTCCACACCATGAACCAGATGGGTCTCCATGTATCCTATGGCACCGACTCCCCAGTGGAAGATATGGATCCCATCCAGAATCTGCACTGCGCCGTTTGCCGGCAGGATCTGAAACACTTCCCCGCAGGCGGTTATGTCCCCGAAGAGCGGGTGGACATCTTCCAAGCGGTGGATGATTACACCATTGGCGGCGCCCAAAATGCCTTTGAGGAGAACCAAAAAGGCCGTCTGCAGCCCGGCTATCTGGCCGATCTTGTGATGCTGGACCAGGACATTTTCCACGTGCCCAGCGATAAGATCTTGGATACCCAGGTGCTGATGACCATGGTAGGCGGCAAGGTCGTATACGAAAAATAGAACGAAGAAACAGAAAAGGAGCTGCCGGTTCATATCGGCAGCTCCTTTTTCGCACAACAGACCTGGATCCGAATGGTCTTGGGCATTTTTCAGCCTTGATCTTCCGGATGGAAAAACGGGTTTTCAGAAAGGGTAAGCAGTAGTTTTTCCCTCAGCTCCGGCTGTCCGCAGGCAGCACAGCCATCGAGCAGGAATAAATGGGGAAAATCCACATAGGCGCTGCCAAAGACCTGTCGGACAAAACGGGGGTCGCCTGCCAGCTCTTTTAATATGGGGCAGAGGGAGTAAGGAGGGAATAAGGCAAAATCGATAATTTCCCAAAGCAGATACTGCGCGGCTTCAGGCTCCTGCAGATGGGCTTCTGCCGTATCCAGCAGAAAGCGCCACATGCGGATGGCCAGGACAGGATCTTTTTGATAAACTTCCTCCAAAATTTCCGATTCATTGGCGTGAAATAAAACTTCTGGGGAAAAACGGCGCAGCTCATCGGAATAAACGGCAATCAGCAGCTCTTTCATGGCATCGGGCCGCTCTGCGAAATCCCAGCGCTTTACTGCGTCTTCGGCAGCAGCCCGGTCCACATGAAAAACCGTATAGCTCTGCCAGTGCCAATCCAGTGCATCCCAGAGATCATCCAGGTAAGGGCTGCCGCTTTTGTCGCTGAACAGGGTGTAGCAATCTTCCAAAGCATACAGCAGATCATACAACTCTTTCGGATCGGAAGAGCCGCCGGGGACATAAGGGGGCAGGGAAGCGATGAGGCACTTCCAAAAAGTGCCGCAGTCCACCCGGGTCAGCTTGGCTTCTTGTTCAAATAGAGGTATTTCGCTATCGATGGCCTGTTGAGCCTGGGAAAAATCGCAGGGGGCTGTTCGGACGGACAGCAGTACCTGCAGAAGCTGCTGGAAAGGCCGCATAAAGGATCTGCTCACCATTTGGCCGCCGCCCAAAAAGACCGAGTACCACCATAGGCCGCCGTCGATGATCCCGGAAAGCATCGAATGGATGGCCGTCATCCGGGCCAGACCATCTATGTTGGGATAAGCTGGCGCCAGCTGCTGTGCGCTCTGGACAACACAGTCAAACTTGCCGCACAATACGCCGCCCCGTTCAAACAGCCATTGCTGCACGCGCCGCCGGTTTTTCTGTATGGTTTGGTGCTCAGCCGCAGCGATGTCAGTCCCAAATCTGCGAAAGTATTCAGTCAAATCATAAGGCATATCATCCTCTCCCCTCGGCTGTAAATCTTTGTACTGGCTTTAGGATACGCTGACACAGCAGTTCTGTCAACCGCCGTTGACTGGTTGGGAGGAGGGTGGTAAGATGATGGCGTCAGAACAGGGGGAGGATCTAAATGAGACGGAAAAGGGACGAAAGCCAGATGGGCATTTCCATCAAGCGCAAAGACCCGGAGCAGGAGCAGCTTTGGATGGCGGAGCGGGAACAGGCATGGCGCCGGTGGGAGCCCTATTGGAAAGAACGCACCCGGGATTTGGGCCGGGTGATGGATTACCTGCACGGCCATTACCAGGTGGAGCCCTGGACAGTGGAACAGGTGCTGGCGGTCGATGCCAGCCAGGCCCGGCGGCTGGAAAGGATGGAGCAAGATTTGACGACGACCATCCCCGGCGTTGTCCAGGGTGTGCCGGCAGAGGCGCTGCGGTTCCAGTTTTACCGCCTGTACCCGCTGCCGGGCAGCCTGCCGGTGGGGGAAGAGGACTTCCTGCTGCTGGAGAGCTGCACCGGCACTTTTTCCCTCCAATCCCAGCAGAGCAATCTGCTGTATGGTGTGCTGCGGGTCCGCCAGGGCATCGACCAGCGGCAGGCGGACAGCCGCAGTGCTGCATGGATGTGCTATCTGAGTGACTTGGAATATCTGGAACAGCAGGGGCTGGATGTACGGGCACTGATGCCCTAAGCGTTTATGCGATTTTCACAAAATAACAGGACAGCCGCCGGTACGGGGGATTTCCCTTTGCGCCGGCGGCTGTTTTATGCTACACTAAAATGAAGAACAGCGAGGGGAGAAACCATGAATATACAGATCTTTGGCAAAAGCAAATGCTTTGACACCAAAAAAGCGGAACGGTATTTCAAAGAGCGCCGCATCAAAGTGCAGAACATCGACCTGGTGAAATACGGCATGAGCCCGGGGGAATTCCGCAGCGTGAAAAGCGCAGTGGGTGGGCTGCAAAACATGTTGGATGAAAAAAGCCGGGAGTATGAAGCGCTGCACATCGCCTATTTGGAGCGCCAGGAGGACATCGAGCAGGCGGCCATGGAGCACCCTGGCCTGCTCAAGACCCCTATCGTGCGCAACGGCAAGCAGGCCACCGTGGGCTATTGCCCCGAGGTGTGGAAAACTTGGGAATAAGGGGAGGAACCATGGAAGAATACAAGATCAAACGGATCAATGAGCTGGCGAAAAAAGCCCGGGAACAGGAGCTGACGCCAGAGGAGACCGCCGAGCGGGACGCGCTGCGGCGGGAGTACATCGAGAGCGTCAAACAGAATCTGGCAGCCCAGCTGAACAGCACCATTGTGGTGGAACCCGACGGCACCCGCCGCCAATTGCGGCGCAAAGGGTAGCAGGCCATGAAAGAATATGTGGCATTTTGCCTGGTGGGGCTGGGCGTGCTGCTGTGCTTGATCGCCTTGGTGATGCTGGTGATCTGCCGCCGCCATATGCGCCGCAGCCAGGAAGTGCGGGCCAAGGTGGTGGAAAACGTCCGCCGCCGGGACAGCCACGGCCAGGCTCTGTATTTTCCCATGTTGGAATTTGAGTGGCAGGGCCAGACCAAGCGGCTGGAATCGGAGCTGTGTACCCCTTGGGAGCAGTACCATCCCATGGAACAAGTCAGCGCCCTGTATGACCCGGCAAAAGACCGGCTGGTGCTCAAAGCCCGGCCTGGCCCCTGGGCCATGGCTGTGGCCCTGCTGGTGTTGGGGGTGCTGCTGGTGCTGGGCGGCAGCGTGTTGTTGCTGCGCACCATGTTGTGGTAGCGCGGGAAAGGAGTACATATGATCTTATCGGGAAAAGAGATCCAGCGGGAGCTGGGCAAACGCATCTTCATCGAGCCCTTCGACCCGTCCCGCCTCAATCCCAACAGCTACAACCTGACGCTCCACGACGAGCTGCTGGTGTATGACAGCCCGGTGTTGGATATGAAGAAGCCCAACCCGGCCCACACCATCCGCATACCGGAAAGCGGGCTCCGGCTGGAGCCCGGCCGCCTGTATCTGGGCCGCACCAGGGAGTTTACCCGCACCGAAGGCTTTGTCCCCATGCTGGAAGGCCGGTCTTCCGTGGGGCGGCTGGGGCTTTTTATCCATGTGACGGCAGGCTTTGGCGATGTGGGGTTTGCCGGCTATTGGACGCTGGAGATCTTCTGTGTCCAGCCCATCGTCATCTACCCCGGGGTGGAACTGTGCCAGATCTATTACCACACCATCCAGGGGGATTATGAACCATATCGCAGCGGGAAATACCAGAACAACCAGGGCATACAGCCCAGCTTGCTCTACCGAGATTTCGAACCATGAAACTGTTTGGCCTGCCCTTTGGGGCAGGCCTTTTTGTAGGTCTGCCTGGCAAAAGGGAAACAATGGCTGATTTTCTTTTTTCCAGTTTATATTTATTTTAGAATTGGGGTGTACGCTACAGAAGGAGGCGAGGCAATGACCATTCAGAAAAGGCTGTTTATTTCCAATATCCTGATGCTCTGTATCCCGGCGGCCCTCGCTGTCATCATGCTGGCCGGGGGCCTGGCGGTCTTTCTCTTCACCGCTTTTCCCCATGCCGAATATGAGCTGGGTTTTCCCGGCGAATTGCTGGAAATGCGCCATGAGGTGGAGAGTTTGGCGCTAAAGTGGCTCAGGGCCGACGCCGCGAGGCAAGAGGAGCTGGAAGGAAAGCTGGAAGAGCTGGCAGCGGAAAGCCGGCTGACGCTGGAGATCGAAAAAGGGCAGCAGGTGGTCTTGCAGATAGGTCCTGGCCCAACTGGCGGCCAAAGCCAACTGGAGCAGTCGTTGGCTGCCCTCCACGGCAATGGGACAGTGTCCGACGGTTCCTACGATCTGTACGGAAAACAGACTGAGATCGAGGGGGAGCTTTGCCAGATCCGTCTGTATAACCCGGTGGTCACCATATCCGGCCAACAGAGGAAAGCGTGGGCGGCGGGTATCGGGCTGTTTCTTGTGGCCCTGTTACTTGGCGTCGTCTTTCTTACAAACCGCTTTCTCACCAAATTCGTCTTTCGAAAAATAGCGGAGCCATTGCAGACTTTGGCAGAGGGGGTTCGGCAGATCAGGGATGGGAACCTGACACACCGGATCGACTACAACGGGCAGGATGAGTTTGAGCCGGTGTGCGAGGATTTCAACGAAATGGCCCAGCGGCTGCGCGCTTCGGTGGAGCGGACCCAAAAAGAGGAAGAGAGCCGGAAGGAATTGCTGGCCAGCATTTCCCATGACATCCGCTCGCCGCTCACCTCCATTCGGGCCTATGTGGAAGGGCTGCTGGACGGTGTTGCAGACACGAAAGAAAAGCAGGGCACTTATTTGAGCACCATTCAAAAAAAGACCATGGAGATCGACCAAATGGTCCGAAAGCTGTTTTTGTTTTCCAAAATGGAGCTGGGGGAATACCCCTATGCGCCGGAACGGCAGAACGCGGTGGCAGAGATCGCTGATTTTGTGGCAGCTTCCAGGGAAGAATACGGGCAGCGAGGGTTGGAGATCACCCTGGGACTCATGCCGGACCAAGCTTGGATCGAAGCGGACCCCACTTATTTCCGCAGCATTTTGACGAATTTGTTGGACAACAGCGCCAAATACAAGGACAAAGAGCGGGGCAAGGTATGCATCTCAGGGCAGATAAGCGGACGAGAACTCCGGCTGTATGTGGATGACGACGGCCCCGGCGTGCCGGAAGAAGCGCTGCCCAAATTATTCGATGTCTTTTACCGCAACGATCCTTCCCGCAAAAACCCCAACCAGGGCAGCGGGCTGGGTTTGGCCATCGTATCCAAGACCGTCGAGCGGATGGGCGGGACCATCCACGGAGAAAATTTGCCGGGCGGCGGGCTGCGGATGGCCCTGGGGGTCCCTTTGGCACAAGGAGGCCAACGAGATGAAACGCATTTTGATCATTGAAGACGATGAAACCATTGCCGCCATCGAGCGGGACTATCTGGCAGTCAATGAGTTTGAGGTGGACATTGCAGCCACCGGCCCCGAAGGGATCGCCAAAGGGCGTTCCGGGCGGTACGACCTGATCCTGCTGGACCTGATGCTGCCCGGCACCGACGGTTTTACCGTATGCCGGGCCCTGCGGGAGACCCTGGACATCCCGATCTTGATGGTAACTGCCAGGCAGGAGGACATCGACAAGATCAAGGGGCTGGGCATGGGGGCGGACGATTACATCACAAAACCCTTTTCGCCCAATGTGCTGGTGGCTAGGATCAAGGCGAATCTGGCGCAATACGACCGCTTGAAACAAACGGGACGGCCCGACCGGGCACAGATCCAAATGGGGAATATCTTGCTTCAGGAGGATGCCAGGCGGGTCTTTGTGAATGGGGAGGAAGTGGAACTGAAAAACAAGGAATATGAGATCTTGTTGTTCCTGATGTCCAACGCGGATATTGTCTTCAGCAAAGAAACGCTGTATGAGCGTATCTGGGGCTATGACGCTTTGGGAGACAACGCCACGGTGGCTGTCCACATCAACCGCCTGCGGGAAAAATAGAAGAAGACCCGGCCCGGCCCCGCCACATCCAGACCGTTTGGGGCGTGGGCTACCGATTCAAGCCGTAAAAAAGAGCAGTTATCCCCCTTGGCACCCTGGGTCCCGCCTGATTGCTGAGCTCACCGGGATGGAGCAAAAATAGAGATGCAGATGCCTTTTTACGACAAAAAGCACTTCCTGCGGTTTGCAGGAAGTGCTTTTTGATCGATGCGGCAGCTGCCCGGCCCCGTCTGGCCATCGGTGGCAGTCAACAGGAAGAAGCCTCCGGCCCGGCCGGAGGCTTCTTTGCTTGTCGGATGGCACTGTCAATCGTCCAGGGGGATCAGGTTGCTGATATAGGGGCGGACACCGGCCAGGACTTCATCGTAAAAATTCTGCTTCCAATCGATATAGGCCACGCTGTCCTCCAGCTCCTGGATGGATCGCCGCAGGGCTTCCTGCTTTTTGGTCAGCATTTCCTTCCGTTGGGGAATGGTCGCCTGGCCTTGCAGGCACAGGTCCAGATATTCTTTCATTTCCTGGATGCTCATGCCGCATTTTTTCAGGCACACCAGATCTTTGATCCATTTGACATCCCGTTCATCGAAAATACGGCGGTTGTTCCCATCCCGCTTCACATTGGGGACCAGCCCCTCGTTGCAATAGAATTTCAAAGCTTGATACGTCATGTTGGCCTCACGGCACGCTTGCATCATGGTATACATGGTACTGCCTCCTGATGATCCAAAAAATTCGAAAAAAGAACTTGACCGGTTGTAACAACCGTATAATAGAATCGATGGTAAGAAGCGATTGTTTCCATCGGATTATAACACATGAGTGGATCAAGTACAAGAAAGGAAGGAAAAACATGAAACGGATCCTGAGTGCGATCACATCAATGCTCTTAACACTCTCCTTGACAGCCTGTGGATCGGCCGGAGGAAGCGATGTCCCACCGGCGGAGCCAGATACGGAACCGCCTGTGGAAGAGGGCGGGGAACAAAACGTCCTGGTGGCCTATTTTTCCTGGTCGGGCAACACCGAGGAGATGGCCGCCTACATCGCAGAGCAGACAGGGGGAGACCTGCTGGAGATCCAGCCAGCCACACCCTACCCCACAGATTACGATGCCTGCGGGGAAGTGGCACTGGCAGAGCGGGACAGCAACGCCCGGCCGGCCATAGCCAACCTGCCCGCCACGCTGGATGCATACGATGTGATCTTCATCGGGTACCCCATCTGGT
The DNA here is from genome assembly GCA_904419295.1 of Candidatus Pseudobutyricicoccus lothianensis. Classification (GTDB taxonomy): domain Bacteria; phylum Bacillota; class Clostridia; order Oscillospirales; family Butyricicoccaceae; genus Pseudobutyricicoccus; species Pseudobutyricicoccus lothianensis. The sequence continues at coordinate 121,096 of CAJFRA010000002.1, read as the reverse complement.
GGCACACGGCGCCCATGATCGTGGGGACGTTTTTGGAGAGCTATGACCTGGAGGGCAAAGCGGTATACCCCTTCACCCAGTCGGCCTCCATGGACGAAGAGCAATTTGGCAACTCCATGGACTTTGTGCGGCAGAGCGCCGGCGGCGCCGCGGTCCACGATGGGCTGTTTGCCCGGCCGGCCGACACCCAGGCCATCGACGAATACCTGGCCGCCAGCGGCCTGGCAGGGTAGGACGGCGCAGCAGAACAAATGGGAGGTCCAAGCCCTTTGCATCCATCGAAAAAACGTGTATACTGGAAGCAATACCAGGAGGTGAGGCCATGGAAGAACAGCTGACGTATTATGACGACGATTTGGAGCCCATGGGCCAGGCGCCCCGCAGCCAGGTACACGCCCAGGGGCTGCTGCATCTGGTCGTCCATTGCTGGATCGTCTCCCCGCGGCCCGACGGCCTGTGGGTCTGGTTCCAGAAGAGGTCGCCGGACAAAGCCGAATTTCCCAATTATTATGACATCGCGGTGGGCGGCCATGTAAGCGCTGGAGAAGCGCCCCAAGAGGCAGTGCTGCGGGAGATTCGGGAAGAGGTGGGCCTGGAGCTGGAACCGGCGGCGCTGGAAGATCTGGGAGTCTGGCGGGAAGACCGGCAGCAGCCGGAAGACCCGGACCGGGAAGCGGCCCAGGTCTATTTGGCGGTCTGTTCGGATCCGCTCTTTGCGCCCGGGGAAGAAGTGGCCCACATGATCCGGGTCCGGCTGGATGCGCTGGCCAAAAAGGAGCTGCATGGGGCCGAGCAGATCACTATCTGGACGGAAGAGGGCAGCAAGACTGCACCTTGCAGCCTGTGGTGCCGGCACCCAGGCGAGTTTGCACATGTGCTGTTGCCCGCCCTGCGAAAAAGGGGGCTTTGCCCATGATAGAGCTCCGACGGTTCCAAGGGGCAGGGCGGGCCTGCTTCGCTTGGCTGCCGCCTCAGGCCGCCCAGGGGCCGGTAGCCGCTGTCTACTGCAACGGCGGCGACAGCTTGGAAGAGCGGCTGGAAGAGATCTTGGAAGGGCTGGTTCCCCAGATGGGCACCGGTTTGCCTCCCTTTGCCCTCATCGGTGTGGCGCCCACCAGCTGGGAACAGGAATTTTCCCCCTGGCCGGCGCCAGCCCTGGGCAAAAAAAGCCCGGCTTTTACCGGCGGCTGCGATGCCTATCTGGCCGACTTGACCGGCCCGATCTTGGCCCAAGCGGAAGCCCAGTTCCCTCTGTCGCCCCGGCGGGAAGACCGGATGTTGGCCGGGTATTCCCTGGGAGGCCTGGCCAGCTTATACGCCCTGTACCAGACGGGGGTATTTGGCGGGGTGGCCAGCCTGTCTGGCTCCCTGTGGTTCCCGGGCTGGGTGAAATTTGCCCAAAGCCACCGGCCTTTGGCGCCGGATACCCGGGTCTACCTCTCCCTGGGCCAGGGGGAGGAAAAGAGCCGCCACCCGTTGATGCGCCAGGTGGGGGACTGTACCCGGTGCACCGCAGAGATCTTGACCCATCAGCTCAGCCGGCCGCCCCAGCTGGAATTTCATCCGGGCGGGCACTTTACCCAGGTGGCCCGCCGGTGGCAGCAGGGCCTGTATGCCCTGATGGCGGCGGAATAGAGGAGTGGATAAGAGATGCCGGCGGGAAAAGAAGAAGGGAAACAGAACAAGCGCGTGAACCTTTTTGCTGTGGTGTCGTACAGTCTTACGGCTGTCGTTTGGACTCTGCTATAGACGTTCGGATTTGTTTACAGACCCGGTGGCTGCGTATAGGCGTTGCAGGGCCTGAGCGCCGTGATGTGGTGGTCCTCTACCTGCGGCAGGGAAAGACCGATGACACTCCGCCAAAAGCCGCCTGGCTACAGGCGGCTTTTTTGCTGCCAAAGGGCAAAAAAAGGGCAGAGGATGGTTGTTCCCAGCCCGGCGGGGGTGTATAATAACAGGCAGAACAGACCGCGCCGGCCCGTTCCCTTTTGGCTGCGCGGCAAGCAAAGAAAGGTGTGATCCCTGACATGGAGATCAAAAAAGCAGCGGTCGCCGGAACCATGGAATCCAGCGACGTGTATGTAGAGATCCAGCCAGCCGACGGTGTGACAGTGGAGATCCAGTCGGTGGTGGCCCAGCAGTTTGGCGAAGACATCGACCGGGTGGTGCGGGAAGTGCTGTCCGATCACGGCGTCACCGGGGCCAAAGTGTCCCTCAACGACAAAGGCGCAGTGGAATGCGTCATTCGCGCCCGGGTGGAAACGGCCATCCGGCGCGGGGAAGGAGGGGACGCCCAATGAGAAGAAGCATGCTCTTCATGCCGGGCAACAACGCCGGTATGCTGCTCAACGCCGATATCCTGGGGGCCGACGCCGTCATCCTGGACCTGGAAGACGCAGTCTCCCCGGCAGAGAAAGATGCGGCCCGCATTTTGGTCCGCAACGCCATCCAGACCCTCCATTACCAGTGCGAGGTGTGCGTGCGCATCAACTCCATCGACACCGCTTTTTGGAAGCAGGACCTGGATGCCATCCTGCCCCTGAAGCCCTCCCTCATCATGCCGCCTAAGATCAGCACCGCCCAAGATGTGCTGACGGTAGACGCCTATATGACCGAATTGGAGGACAAGCTGGGCATGGAGCGCAACACGGTGAAGCTCATCCCCCTGATCGAGACGGCCCTGGGTGTGGAAAACGCCTTTGCCATCGCCAGCAGTTCGCCCCGGGTGGCGGCCATGCTGCTGGGCGGTGAGGATTTGACCGCCGACTTGCAGTGCAAGCGGACCAAGGAGGGCAACGAGATCTTTTACAGCCGCAGCCGCATCGTGGTGGCTGCCCGTGCTGCCGGCATCGACTGCTATGACACCCCCTTTACCGATGTGAACGACGACGAGGGCCTGCGGGCCGACGCCGCCTTTGCCAAGTCTCTTGGCTTTACGGGCAAATCGTCCATTTCGCCCCGCCATGTGGCCAGCATCAATGAGATCTTCAGCCCCACCCAGGCGGACATCGAATACGCCGAAGAGGTGATGGAGACCATCCGCATTGCCAAAGAACAGGGCAAAGGCGTGGTCTCCCTGCGGGGCAAGATGATCGACGCGCCCATTGTGACCAGGGCGCGGCAAGTGCTGGAAATGGCAGAAGCAATGGGGGTGCGCATCCATGAATAATTCCAAAGTAGTATCTTCCATCAAAGAGGCCGTCAAGCTGGCCGGTGTGAAGGACGGCATGACCATCTCCTTCCACCATCACCTGCGCAACGGCGACTATGTATTGAATATGGTGCTGGAGGCCATTGCCGAACTGGGCATCAAGGATCTGAACGTCAACGCCTCCTCGGTGTTCGACACCCATGAACCCCTGATCGGCCACATCAAAAACCATGTGGTCACCGGGCTGGAGGCCGATTACATCGGCGGCGTAGTGGGCCGGGCCATCTCCCACGGCGTGCTGGAAAAGCCCGTGGTATTCCGCACCCACGGCGGCCGCCCGGCCGACATCGAGCTGGGCCGGTCCCCCATCGATGTGGCTTTTGTGGCAGCGCCCACATCGGACACCATGGGCAACTGCTCTGGCAAATACGGCAAATCGGCCTGCGGCAGCCTGGGCTATGCCTTTGCCGACGCCATGTTCGCCAAAAAAGTGGTGGTGATCACCGACAACCTGGTGCCCTATCCGCTGGCGGATTTCTCCATCAGCGAAGCCTATGTGGATTATGTGGTGCCGGTGGAGAGCATCGGCAACCCGGCGGGCATCGTCTCGGGCACCACCAAGATCACCCGGGACCCGGTGGGCCTGGTCATGGCCCAATACGCGGCCAAAGTCATCGAACATTCGGGCCTGCTGAAAGACGGCATGAGCTTCCAGACCGGCGCGGGCGGCGCGTCGTTGGCCGCAGCCAAATACTTGAAAGACATCATGCTGGAAAAGGGCATCAAGGGAAGCTATGGCCTGGGCGGCATCACCAGCTACATGGTGGATATGCTCCAGGCAGGCTGTTTTGAGGCGCTGCTGGATGTGCAGTGCTTTGACCTGGGGGCGGTGGAGAGCATCCGCACCAACCCGCGCCACCGGGAAGTGACGGCGGCCCACTACGCCAGCCCCGCCGTGCGCAGCAGCGCGGTGGACAGCCTGGATGTGGTGATCTTGGGCGCCACCCAGATCGACACCGATTTCAATGTGAATGTGCACACCGACAGCAACGGCTATATCATGGGCGGCAGCGGCGGACACAGCGATACGGCGGCAGGCGCCAAATTGGCCATGATCATCGCGCCGCTGACCCGGGCCCGCCTGTCCATCGTGGTGGACCATGTGCTGACCGTTTCCACGCCGGGCAGCACCATCGATGTGCTGGTGACCCAGCGGGGCATTGCGGTGAACCCCAAGCGGCAGGAGCTGAAAGAGCGGCTGCAGCAAGCAGGCCTGCCCATTGTGGAGATCGAAGAGCTCAAGCGCATTGCCGAACAGCTCACCGGCACGCCCAAGCCCATCCATCTGGGCGACCGGGTGGTGGCCAATGTGCTCTACCGGGATGGCAGCCTGTTGGATACCATCAAGAGCGTCGACTGATCTACCAAGGCGTATGGCCCCATGGAAGCACGCCTTCCATGGGGCGTTTTTTATCATCGGCCAACAAGGCGCCCGGCAGAGGGCCAGGCGCCAATCAGGACCGGCTGCCGGCCCAAGGGGCGGCGGCCAAAGGAGGGAAAGACTTGCAGGGAGATTACTTGCAGCAGATCGAAGAGCGGCCGCTGACCGGCGTGGGCCTGCGGCGGCTGGAGGCCTTTTTGCAGCGCCAGGGCCTGCGGTACGACAGCGGCGTGGAATATACGGTGCTGTATTACGACAGCCAGGGCAACATCGCAGCCACCGGTTCTTTGCAGAAAAATGTTCTCAAATGCATTGCCGTGGCGGAGGAGTGCCGGGGGGAAGGGCTCACCGCCTCGGTGGTCTCCACCCTGCGGGCTGCGGCTTTTTCCCGGGGGCAGCAGCACCTGTTTTTGTTCACCAAGCCCCAAAACCAGGCCATGTTCCAGGATTTTGGTTTTTATCCGGTGAGCAGCACCCAGGATATGCTGCTGATGGAAAACAAAAAAGGCGGGATCGACGCTTTTGTGGCTTCGCTGGAAAAGGGCCGGGGGGAGCAGGCGGCCATCGTGGCAAATTGCAACCCCTTTACCCTGGGGCACCGCTACCTGGTGGAGACAGCTGCCGCCCGGTGCGACACGCTGCACTTGTTCGTGCTGTCGGAAGACGCCAGCCTGTTCCCCAGCAGGGTGCGGATGGAACTGGTGCGCCGGGGGGTGGCGGACTTGGCAAACGTGATCGTGCACCCCACATCGGATTATCTGATCTCCGCCGCCACCTTCCCCACCTATTTCCTCAAATCGGATCAGATCGAAAGGGGAGCCGGCGGGGCACTGGACCTGGCGGTCTTTGGCCAGCACTTCGCCCCGGCCTTGGGCATCACCCGCCGGTTTGTGGGGCAAGAGCCCTTTAGCCCGATCACCGCCCTTTACAACCGGCAGATGCAGGAGATCCTGCCCCGGTATGGGGTGGAGGTCGTGGAGATCCCCCGGCGGCAGATCGGCGGGCAGGCGGTGAGCGCCTCCCGGGTGCGGGCACTGCTGGCCCAGGGACAGATGGAAGAAGTGAAAGCATTGGTGCCGCCCACCACTTGGGACTTCCTGCAAACCGAGGAGGGGCAGGCCATTGCCCGGCGTGCCGGTGAGCGCCCATGAACCCCCGCTGGCTGGAAGGGCCGGAAGCTTCGCTCCAGCAAGTGCTGGACGGGCGGGAAGAGCGGGCTGCCCTGCAGCGGGAATGGCTGAAAAAAGGCGGCGTGCTGCTCTGCCTAACGCTGAACATGCCGGGACCCGTCAAGCGGTTCCCCCTGGCGGACGCCGCCTTTGAGGAAGGGCGGCGCCTGGCGGAGCAGTGGCTGCAAGGGGGCGGCTATACGCTGCTGGAACAGCAGCGGGTGGGGCGGCCGGGCGGGCTGGAATGGTATGCCCGTTTGGCTGGGGACCCGTTGGAGGTCAAAGCCTGTGTTGCGGCCTTGGAAGAGCAGGAGCCCTTGGGGCGCCTGCTGGATCTGGATGTGTTGCAGCCGGATGGGAGCAAAGTGGGGCGGGAGCAGCTGGGGCTGCCCCCCAGGACCTGCCTGCTGTGCCCCCGGCCTGCGGCAGAATGTGCCCGCAGCCGGGCCCATGGCATCGAAGCGGCCCGGCAAAAGGCCATTTCCATCATGGAAGAGCACTTCCGGCATCAAATGGCCCGCCGTGTGGCAGCACAGGCCCAGCGGGCCCTGCTCCACGAGGTGGCCTGTACGCCCAAGCCAGGCCTGGTGGATGGGGCCAACAGCGGCGCCCACCGGGATATGGATCGGTTCACGTTTTTGGATAGCGCCGCCGCCCTGGGCAGTTATTTTGAGCAGGCGGCCTTTGTGGGCGGCGGCTGGCAGGGCAGGGCAGAAGAACTGCTGCCCCATCTGCGGCCCCTGGGCTTGCAGGCCGAGCGGCAGATGGCAGAGGCCACCGGCGGAGTCAATACCCACAAAGGGGCCATTTTTTCCATGGGCATCTTGTGCGCCGCTTTGGGCCTGTTTTTTGCCTCGGGAGAGCCTTTTTCCCTGGCGGGATGGATGGACAAAGCCGGGCGCATCGCCAGGCGGGCCCTGGGAGATTTTGACTTGCCACTGGATGAAACGGCCGGGCGGATCCTCCGGCGGCAGCAGGGCATCCCTGGGGTGCGGGGCGAAGCGGCAGCCGGATTCCCATCGGTGACCCAGTGGGGGCTGCCGGCGCTGCAAGACTGCCTGGCAAGGGGATTCAGCTGGAACGGAGCCTGCTGCGGAGCCCTGTGCGCACTGCTCACCCAGGTGGAAGACACCAACCTGCTCCACCGGGGCGGTACAGACGGACTGGCCTTTGCCAGAGAGCAGGCAGCCGCTTTGTGGGCATCCCGCCCGGGGGAGGAAGCGCTGCTGGAAGGGCTTGCACAGCTGGACCGGCAGTTTTGCCTGAGGGATCTGAGCCCCGGCGGCTGCGCCGATCTGCTGGCCGTCACATTGCTGGCACATTTTTCAATTCGCCACGCTTCATCTTTTTTTGACATATCTCTTTCTCTCTGATACAATCGGTGTATGGATTCGTCCGGACGCTAGACAAATAGTGGAGCGGCCGGGCGGCATGGAGAATCTGAAAGAATGAAGGGGAAAGTTATGCATAAGTTTGTCGAGTTGCTTCACAGGGAAGTTGTGCCCGCCCAAGGGTGTACCGAGCCGATCGCCGTGGCGTATGCGGTGTCCATTGCAGCCGAGCAGCAGGAAAGCCCAGCGGAACACATTGAGCTGTATTTGAGCGGCAACATCGTGAAAAACGCACTGGGGGTCGGCATTCCGGGGACTGGCCGCATCGGCATTGACATCGCCGCCCTGCTGGGCGCGGTGCTGCGCCGGTCGGACAAAAAGCTGGAGATCCTCACCGGCCTGACGCCGGAACAGCTGAAACAGGCGGAAGAACTGCTGGATCAGAAGATCCTGCAGGTCAATTTGAAAGAGGATACCACAGAAAAATTATACATTGAAGCGGTGGTGCACGCGGGCGGCCACACGGCCCGCTGCGTGGTGCAGAAATCCCACACCAATGTGGTGCTCATCGAAAAAGACGGCGCGGTTACCTTTGAGAAAAAAGAAGCGGCCAGCCAGGAAGAAGAAGGGCATGTGGAACTGACGGTGCGGGAGATCTATGAATTCGCCACCACCGCCCCCTTCGAAGAGATCTCCTTTATTCTGGAAGGTGCCCGCATGAACAAGGCGGTATCCGAGGAAGGGCTGCGGGGCCACTATGGCTTGCAGGTGGGCCGCGCCCTGGCCGGCGGCCTGGGCGGGCTGCTGGAGCCCAGCTATGGCGGGGCCATTGCCGGTGCGGCGGCTGCGGCCTCCGATGCCCGGATGGATGGCTGCGCCATGCCGATCATGACCACGGCCGGCAGCGGGAACCAGGGCATTTCCTGCACCGTGGCAGCCGCCACCTTGGCAGAAAAATTGGGCAAGAGCGAAGAAGAGCTGGCCCGGGCGCTGATCATCAGCAACCTGGTGACAGTGCATATCAAAAGCTATATGGGCCGCCTGTCTCCCCTGTGCGGCGCGGCCATTGCAGGCGGCACCGGTTCGGCGTGCGCTATGGTCTATCTGCAGGGCGGCGGGCTGGATGAGATCCAGCGGGCGATCCAGATCATGCTGGCCAACCACACCGGCATGATCTGCGACGGCGCGAAGACCACCTGCGCACTGAAGATCGCCACCGGCATTAACAACGCACTGCTCAGTGCGACTCTGGCGATGAAAGGCCTGTGCCCCTGCGACAAAGAAGGCATTGTGTGTCAGGACGTAGAAGACACCATCCGCAGCATCGGCAAGTTGGTCTCCCAAGGGGCCGCGAATTTGGACCCCACGATTTTGGATATCATGCTGCATAAATAAGGGTGAAATTTTGCAGCTGTCCATCGCCTGGCCGGCATAGCACGGCCAGGCGATGCCTATTTGAAGCCGGTTGTGGACCTTTTTACCCTGTAATTACCTAAAAAATGGGACAAATCTGATAGATAAAAAATATTTTTTATCACCTCCCTTGTGCAAATAGACGAAGTGTGGTAAAATTAGGATAGAGTTTAAAAAAAGCGAGTAAAAACACTGAACAGTCCGTTTTATTGGACAGGCCTTCTGTTACACTGGAACCAAAGAAAACAGTTGCAGGAACGGAGGGCTTGTCGTGGAATTTAGTTTGCACTATTGTAACGGACATGTGGAAGTCTTTGATGCCAACGGCCGGTTTGTTTTTTCGGCCGATAATATGCAAGAGGCGCGTGACGACCTGCGGGAAATGGGAGTCCCTTGTTGACTGGCCAGATAGGAGGCGGGAGTGTGGAAGGCGTATTCATCGGAATGATTGTTGCGTCTTTCGCCCTCGCGCTTTTTTTGTTTTTGCGGCATCGCAGGCGGGCAGAGATCCAGCGTGTGCTGCAGCAAGCGGAGCCGGCCGGCCGGCTGTTGGATGTGATGCCGGTCAAGGGGTTTGCCTATGTGCCTCAGCGGGATGCTTTGGCCGCTTTGCTGCGGAATGGAGAACCTTTGCTGCTGCGGCGTGAGCCGGATAACCCATATGACTGTAAAGCAGTCAAGCTATTGCGGGTGGATGGAAGTCCCATCGGGTATCTGCCCAGGCGGTACAACGCCATCCCCGCCGCACTGCTGGAACAAGGGCAGCAGCTGTCTGGGCGCTTGCGGCTGGATGGCGGGGAAGGCCAGTTCCGGCGCATGGCGGTGGAGCTGTATTGGGAGGTGAGCCAATGACCGACGGCCAGGAGTATGACTCTTTGGAAGTATTGCTGGCAGAGTGGAAGCCCTGCCCGTGCAGCCAATGCCAGGTGGAAGTGCAGCTGGGCATACACCGGGCGACTGTTTTGGCGTGGCTGCCGCCTCAGCTGCTGGAAGAAGTGGGTATGGGACCTTGGCAGCCCAAAGAATTGCTCAAGTGCGTCAATTGCCTGGGCCAATATGGCGGGGCGCTGTGGGGCGAATTGCTCCAGGCCTTGGCGCCGTGCCTGCAGCAGGAGGAACTGGCCCCGGCGCTGACCGATGAAGTGGTGGCAGAAGCGCTGGGCGGCGATCTGCTTCAGGCTTGCCGCTGGCTGGCCCAAGGCGGGCAGGCAGGTCAGCTGTTGTTCGGCCAATGTGTCACAGCAGGCCCATTGTGTGCCGCCCTGCTGGCCGCTTGCGCCAGACAAGGGTGGTGGAGCTGGGCCAGGCGGTGGCTCCAATGGTATGTCAAAGCCACGCCCATGCCCGGGCGGCCCGATGGGGGGTGGCTGCTGGCAGAGCTGGCCCGGCAATGGGGCGGCCGGCCGGGAACGCCGCCACTGGCACGCTTGCTGCAAGAAGGGCTGGACCGATTGCCGCCGCCCGACCGAGCCCGTTGGCGCCGGCAGTATGGCCGGTTGCTGGAGGAGGGAAAGGACGGCCCGGCCCCTTGGCCGCCCGGTCCGTCGGAGGGGCGGAGGATCAGTGCCCCAGCCCCTGAAAACATCCGCGAAGTGTTGGAATACCGGCTGCAGAAGTTGTGTCCGTGCCGCCCTGTCCGTCAGGGCGGGTTGTTTTTAGATTTGGTGCTGTTGGAAAACGGCACGCCGGGCTTGCCACAAGACAGCATTCCACTGTGGAACGCTACAGGCAGCCGGAAAAGCAGGTTGGCTTTGGCACGCCTACCGGCCCACCAGAGGAATATGGTGCGGCAGCTGCAGGCAGGCGGACACCGTGTGTTTGCTTGTGTGGACCCTTTGTGTTCGATGCCGGAAATGCAGCTGTGGACGGTTTCCCTTTGGTGGCAGGCGGATATAAAGTTTTTCCAACCGATTGAAAAGGAAGATGGAATTTCGACGGAAAGAGGTAAAAATATATGAAGAAAGTAGTGACGACAGCTCAGATCTTAGAGCAGCTGCAGCAAAACTTTGCGCGGAAATACAGGCGCTTTGCCGCCTTTGTCAACTCTGGTGATCTTTGGAATTCGCTGGTGGAAGTGGTGCAGGACCCGGTGCTGCTCAGCCACTACCAGTTCTGCAACGACGTGATGGGCATCCCGCCGGTGCGCGTGCACCTGAAGGTCTGCCGCGGCCGCATCGGCCAGCTGGACAGGGAGCAGAAACAGGCGCTGGGCGCCTTTTGGGGCTTTGTGTTCAAGGAGGCTTTGGGCTACACAGGGCAGGAGAGCGTATCCTGTATGGTAGGTGGGCTCAAAACAGCTACCCGCTACACATTGCTGGGGCCTACGCCCTCCATTCAGTAGCAGCCATGGCCAAGAGCCAAGGACAAAAGCGGAAGCTGCTCTACCTCATGCAGATCTTTTTGGAGCAGACCGATGAATGGCACCCATTGACACTGCACCAGCTCCAGGAACAGCTGGAGAGCCAGGGGATCCGGGTAGAGCGCAAGACATTGTACGACGACATTGAGGAACTGAGGGCCTTCGGCATGGAGATCATCCGCCAGCCGAGGCCCGTTGCCTATTATTTGGCGGGGAGGCTGTTTGAAATGCCGGAACTGCGGCTGCTGGTGGACGCTGTGCAGTCCTCCCGCTTTATTACCGACCGGAAATCCCGCCAGCTCATCGGCAAGGTGGAAAGCCTGGCCAGCCGCTTCCAAGCCCAGGAGCTGCAGCGGCAAGTTTATGTGACCGGCCGGATCAAGACCATGAACGAAAGCATTTACTACAACATCGACGGGCTGCACGACGCCATCGCCCGGCAGAAGCAGGTGAGCTTCCGCTATTTTGAGTGGGTGCTGGACCGGGAGCAGGGCAGGCTCTGCCGGCAATACCGCCGGGGGGGCAGGCGGTACCGGGTGAGCCCTTGGGCATTGGCTTGGGACGATGAAAATTACTATCTGGTGGCCTATGACAGCGATGCCCAGAAGATCAAACACTACCGGGTGGACAAAATGGCGGAGATCCAGGCGGAAGAACTGTCGCGCCAAGGCCTGGGCCATTTTCGGCAGTTTGATATGGCCCAATACTCTCGCCGCATGTTTGGCATGTATGGCGGGGAAGAGGTCGATGTGACCTTGCAGTTTGAAGACCGCCTTGCCGGGGTGGTAGCCGACCGTTTTGGCCGGGAGACCGCCATGCGGCCCCAGGGAGCAGGGTATTTTACCATCACGGTGCCGGTGGCGGTGAGCCCGCCGTTTTTCGCTTGGGTCTTTGGGCTGGGCACCGGCGCCCAGATCTTGGGCCCGCAGCCAGTGGTGGAACGATTCCGCCAGCACATGGAGCAGATCTGGGCCCAATATGGGTATTCGGACAACAGAAAGGAAGAATAGTATGGACTTTTATACGCTGGTACAGCGGCGGGAAAGCTGCCGCCAATACGAAGACAGACCGGTGGAACCGGAAAAAATAGACCAGATGCTGGCTTGTGCCCGCCTGGCCCCTTCCGCCTGCAACAGCCAACCTTGGCACTTTACCGTGGTTGCCGGAGAAAAAGCCCGGCAGATCGCCCCTTATATGAAAGAACATGGGCTCAACGGATTTGCAGAACAAGTGCCCTGCTTTCTTGTGATCCAAGAGACGAAAGCCCAGCTGGCGCCGGCAGTGGCCGGCCTGGTGGACAGCCAAAAATACGCCCAGATGGATGTGGGGATCGTCACCGCCTTCTTGACTTTGGCCGCAGCGGAAATGGGGCTGGGGACCTGTATTTTGGGCAGCTTTTCAGAAGAGAAGATCCGCGAGGCCCTGGATATCCCGCCAGAGCGGAAAGTGCGCCTGATCCTGTGCGTGGGTTACCCGGACGGCGGAGACGCTCCTCGCCCCAAAAAGAGAAAAGAGCTTTCGGAGATCGCAGAGATCCTGTGAATGCATAGGCCGGTGGAGGCATCAAAAGGCAGAAAATGAGGAGAAGCGGGATGGGAAGAAGGCAAAAATACGGCGAGCCCGTATATTTCAGCAGGGCTTTCCACAGCCGTCGGAGCCATTGGGGCTGTTGGCAGCACGCCGGGAAAGGCCGGCCGGGGAAGAAGATCTCCCTGAACAAATGGTTGGAATGGGGCGGGCGGCAATGGTACCTGCCGGCCGCCTATTCCTGTGGAGAGGGCCTGGTGCTGGATCTGTGCTGCCAGATACCCCGGGCAGACATCCAGGCTTTTCTCGACAAGTGGGCTCCCCTTGCCGAAAGGGAGGAGCCGGATGGGTGGCCCCTGGCGCGGCGGATGGCAGTGGAGAAGGAGGATCCCCTGGCTTTTGACTTGCGCCTGCAGGTGCTGGTCAACGGCGTGGCCCTGTTCAACAAGTGCAGCAGCTGCAGGGGCTGGAACCCCTGCCTGCCGGAGACCACTTCCCGACAGGGGGCAGAGCCGGCCCTTTTGAAGCGGTACGGCCTTTCCAGCGCCTCTGGGTGGCAGCTTTGGCGGGCCGCCTTTCCCTGGCGGACCAAAAGCAGGCCCCGGGTGAACAGCCTTGTTGTCACATTGGATCAGGGCCCGGACGCCCTGCCTGGCCCCTGTTTTTCCACAGGGGCGCCGGGAGCGGAGTTCACCTTTGCCCACCCGGCGACCGGTGTGCAGCATACGCTGACCGTAAAGGCCTATGAGCCCCAGCAGTTGGAAGGGCCGGGGATCGACTCCACCCAAATGCCCACCCATTACGCAGTAATGACCTACACGATCTGCCCGGAACTGCCGGAGGGGGCCATGGAGGCAGTGGACTGTGGCAGCAGCGACCCGCCTCAAGGTCAGGCGGGGAATGGCGCCGCAGTGGTGTGCATCATTGGCGGGGCGGATGGCCCCACCCAAATTCTAAAAAGCGGACAGGGTGAAAGGAAACCGCATATCGCCTGTTCCGCTCTGCACTATGAGCCGGTGGAGCAGGTCCAGTGGCAGACGGTATTTTACCAAAAGGAGCTGGAAAAGAAACAGGTGGTGTTGCTGTAAAAAGCAAAGGCCGATGGTTGCTAGAACCATCGGCCTTTTGCCCCTTATTCAATGGATTTGAGGCTTTGCACCATATCGATCTTTTTCAAACGGAAGTGCATCGCCAGGTTGACCACCAGGGAAAACAGCAGGGAGAGCAAAGCGGAAAACAAGAACATAGTGGGGGAGAGGGCCGGATTGAACATCACGGCATCCACCTCCGCCGTGCGGATGATGAAGCGCAGGAAGGGAATGCCCAGCAACAGGCCTACGCCAATGCCCAACAAAGAGGAAAGGATGCTTTCCCGATAGATGTAAGCGGAGACCTCCCGGTCGTAAAAGCCCAGCACTTTGATGGTGGCGATCTCCCGCACCCGCTCTTCCACATTGATATTGGCCAGATTGTAGAGCACTACGAAAGCCAGCGCGCCGGCACAGACGATGATGACCAGCACGATGTAGGTCAAACTGCCCACGATATCCCGGAATTGCTGGCCGGAATCGGCGCTGAAGGAAACAGAGAGCACATTGTTGTTTTCCAGCAGGTCAGAGGCCACATGATCTTGGCTCTCTGGGTCATCCAGGCAGATGAGAAAGGAATTGTAGGGGGCCTCCTGTTCCCAGGAAGCCTCATATTGCCGGGGAGAAACATAGGCGAAGTTTTCGGTGTAGTTTTCCGTGATAGCCACGATCTCCAATTCCTGCCCGTCCGTCCCCTCCTGCTGCAAAGTGACGGTATCGCCTGTTTCCACATCCAGCAGGCGGGCCATTTTTTCCGTCAGGATCATCCCTTCTTCAGGCAGGGAGAGGGCCTGTCCGCTTTCCCGCTCCCGCAGGGTGACAAAGGGGTCCAATTGCTCCGGCTCTTCGGGCACGAACAGGTAGATCTCTTTGCGGGAAGAACCTGCGGTGATCTCCATCGTGTTCTGCATCACCCGCATGGAGCGGTCCACATAGATGTCGTCAGTCAGCTGCTGCCGGATCTCCTCTTGCTCATCCGCCGTGATGTCGCTGTCGTAAAAGGCCATGGCGTCATAGTGGAAGATGGCCGAATATTGCAGGTCTACTATGGAGGAGATGGCATATTGGAGGCCAAACCCCGCCATCATCAGAGCAGTGCAGCCGGCGATGCCCACCACCGTCATGGCGATGCGTTTTTTGTAGCGGAACAAGTTGCGCAGCGTGACTTTTTGCAAAAAGCTCAGCCGGTTCCACAAAAAGTGCACCCGCTCCAGCAGGACCCGCTTGCCCGTTTTGGGCGGGCGGGGCCGCATCAGCTGAGCGGGGGTGGCGGTCAGTTCCCGGCGGCAGGCAGCCCAGGCGGAAAGGCCGGTACAGGCCATGGCCACCGCCGTGCAACCCAAGGCATAGCCCCAGCGCCAGGGGGTCAGGCAGGAGGGCATGATGTACATGATGCGGTAGGCGTTGAATATGACGGTGGGGAACAGGGTAAAGCCGACGGCCAGGCCCAACAGGCTGCCCAGCAAGCTGGCAGAAAGGGCGTAGACCAGATATTTGGCCGTGGCAGCCCCGGTGCCATAGCCCAGTGCTTTGAGCGTGCCGATCTGGGTCCGCTGCTCTTCCACCATGCGGGTCATGGTGGTCAGGCAGACCAGGGCCGCCACCAAGATGAAAAATACAGGGAAGACCGCGGCCACCCGGTCCACCCGCTCGGCATCGTCGCAAAAGGAGGAATAGCCCGGGTTGTTCGTCCGGTCGAAGATATACCATTCGGGCGAACCCAGATCGTTCAGGTCGTGGCGGGCCTGCAACAGTTCGGCCCGGGCCTCTTCCAGCTGGGCCGCCGCATCGTCCAGCTCCTGCTGGCCCTGGATGCGCTGTTCTTCCAGCTGCCGGACGCCTTCGTCGTATTCGGCCTGGGCATCCTCCAGCTGCTGCCGGGCTTCCGCCAGCCGGGCCTGGCCCTGCTCCATGGTGGAGCCCTGCTGCTCCAGCTGGCGGAGGCCGTCTTCCAGCTGCTGCCGGGTCTGGGTCAGAAAATCCCCGCTCTGCTCCAGGGCGGCACGCTGTTGCTCCAGGGCAGCCGACGCCTGGGCAAGCAGGCTGTCCAGCTGTTCATACAGGGAATCTTTGGCCTGTTCCGCAGCGCTGACGTATTCCCGCAGCAGCGCGGGCAGGTCGCTGTTGTCCACAAGGCTGCTCAGCAGGGCGGAAGATTCGATGGCATACTCCACTTCAGCGGGCCAAATGGAATCGGCAGGCAGGGACTGCCCCCGGTAGGATTCCAGCAGCTGCCGGGCCGACTCAAAGGCCTGCTGCAGGTTTTCCAGCTGGTGCAGGCCCGCTTCATAGGCTGCTTGCGCCTGCTCCAAAATGGCGGATTGCTGCTGCAGCTGCTGTTGATAGGACTGATATTGGCTGGAGCCCTGGGACAGCTGCTCTTGCTGCCATTCCAGCTGGCTGCGCCCGCTGTCGATCTGGGCCTTGGCCTGCTCCAGCTGCTGCTCCCCTTGGGCGATGCCCTCTTCGTATTCCTGTTTGCCCGCTTCATACGCGGCCTGCCCTTCGTCCAGCTCCTGCTGGGCTTGGTCGATCTGGGCTTTGGCCTGCTCGTAGATCTCGTCGTGGCGGGTCTTTTCCCGCTGGGTGGCCAGCCGGGCCAGCCGGTCTGCCTGCTGGTCGGCCCATTCCTGATAGGCGTCGTCGTAAAAATCCATCCCACGGGCCTTTTGATAAGTCAGGTACACATCGGTATAGGCTTCATAGGCAAAGGCATCGGCAGGCAGATAGAGGAAGCTGCGCACCGAGCCGTTGCCCAGCGTGCTGCTGCCCCGCTCAAAATTGATGTAAAGGGGGGATTCCACCACGCCCACCACAGTGAAAGTTTTGACAGAAAGGGCGTCGCTCAAGTCCCCTTCCTCCAAAAACAGGGTGATCTGGCTGCCCACCTGGAACCGTTCCCCGGCGTAAATGCCGTGCTCCACCAGGCATTCGTCTTCTTTTTCCGGCCAGCGCCCCTCTTTGAGCACTGGCTGGTTCAGGGCATCCGGGTCGTCTTCGCTGCCCAGTTCATAAGAGAGGGCCCGCACCAGCAAAGAAGTGCTTTCGTCCACCTGGACAAAGGCATCCAGCGAGTAGGCTGGGGCCACTGCTTCCACGCCGGGTTGGTCGCGCAGAGTGTCGATATCCCCTTCGGTAAAACCCATGGTGGATTTCAGCTGAAAATCCATCAGGTTTTGGTCTTCAAAATATTGCTGGGCCGTTTCTTTCATATCGGGGCAAGTGGATTTGACGCCGGAGAAAAAACCGACGCCCAAAAAAACGATGCACAGAATGGAGAGAAACCGGCTGCGGCTTTTGCGGATCTCGGCAAAGATGTCGTGGATCAATGTGCGGTATTGTTTCATAGGCTACCACTCGATCTGTTCCACCGGGGTGGGGTGTTCGTTGCGTACGATCTGTGTCACACGGCCGCTCCTCATGTGGATCACCTGGTCGGCCATGGGGGCGATGGCCTGGTTGTGGGTGATGACGATGACCGTCATCCCCTGGCTGCGGCAGGTCTGCTGCAACAGGGCCAGGATGCTCCGTCCCGTTTGGTCGTCCAGCGCGCCGGTGGGCTCATCGCACAAAAGGAGCTTTGGGTTTTTGGCAAGGGCCCGGGCAATGGAGACGCGCTGCTGCTCGCCGCCGGAGAGCTGGGCCGGGAAGTTGTCCATCCGGTCTGCCAGGCCCACCTGGGTCAGCACCGTGGCGGCATCCAGCGGATGGCGGCAGATCTGGGCAGCCAGCTCCACATTCTCTTTGGCGGTCAGGTTTTGCATCAAGTTGTAGAACTGGAACACAAAGCCGATGTCATTGCGGCGGTAGCCCGTCAGCTGGCGGGGGGTGAACTGGGCCACGTCCACGCCGTCCACCAAAATGGATCCTTCGTCGCAGGAATCCATGCCGCCCAATAAATTGAGCACCGTGGTCTTGCCTGCGCCGCTTTGGCCCAGCACGATGCAAAACTCCCCTTTTTCTATGGAAAAACTGACGCCATCCACTGCGGTGATGGTGATCTCGCCCATTTGGTACCGCTTTACCACGTTTTCCAGCACCACAAATCCGGCCATAGACCTCCTCCTTTCCCAGGCATTTCTCCCAATGGCCCGGCCTAAACCGGCGGCGGGAGACAAAAATGGCTTTTTTGACTGTATTTATTGTAACGCCAACGGGGAAATGCCGCAAGGGGTCTCCAAAAGGCAATGTGGTTGGCCGGATAGAAAAAAGGCCGGCAAAGCCGGCCTTGGTACGGTTCATCATTTGACGCTCTGTGGTGCAGCGGGAAGATACTTTGCCTGCTTCCTGCCCAGCCTGCTGCCGGCCCGCTCAGTCGGCGGCAGGCGGTTGAGCCAACCCCAGCAATTCCGCTGCGGCACGGCTGTTTTCCGCTTCGCTTTCCACCAGCCGCTGCCGGATGGCCTGCGCCTGCTGGGGGTCCGGCGCTTTGACCAACTCGTCGATCTGACGGCACAGCCATGGGGCCGATACTTCCTCCAGCCCGCAGCAGTGCTGGGAAAGGCCGATGTACTTCATAAAGCCGGAGACCTTGATGTCGTATGAGACGGCGAAGAAGGGCACACAGGCGGCAGCGGAAAACACGATGGAATGCAGGCGCATGCCGCACACCAATTTCATCCGGCGCAGCAGGGCCATGGTCAGACACACGTCTTCCGGCGCTTCGCTGATCACATAGTGGGGCGTCTGCAGCTTGGAGACGGTCTGGCGGCAGGCTGTCATATCCCGGGGCACTTCGATGGGAAGGAACACGGCGGTCAGGCCGTATTGCCGGTAGGCGTATTCCGCCGCCTGGGCAAACACGCCGAAATCGTGGAAATCGCCCCAAGGGCGCAGGGCAAAGCAGATGTAGTTGCCATCGGCCGGCACCCCTTGCTTTTCCAAAAAGCGGCAGGCTGCCTCGTCGGAGGCCGGGGCCAGGGAAAGGGCCGGGTCTGCTGCCAGCCGCACCTGGGGCTTCGTCACGTTCATCTCCAGCAGCTCCTGTTGGGAGATGGTATCCCGCAGCGTGATGATGTCCACGCTGCGGTTGAGCACCCGGCCGGCCAACCGCCGGTTGGATGGGGCGCCCACATGGCCGACCCCACAGCCGTACATTTGCACTTTGCACCCCAGCCGGCGGGCGGCGTGGATGGTGTACAGGTAGAAATAGAGGCTGCGGCTGCTGGTCACATCCTGGATCAAGCTGCCGCCGCCGTTGATGAACAGGCGGGCATGGCGCATGGCCCGGCGGAATTTCAAAGCGTTGAAGGTGTAGACGGCATCCACCTCGTGGAGCAGCTTGGTCTCCAGGGGCTTGCGGGTCATCACTGTCAGGGGCGACAGAGGGTCCAGCTGCCGCATGGTGGTGATGATGGCGTCTAAGATGGCCTCGTCGCCCGAATTGCCCCGGCCATAGGCGCCGCAGATCACAACGCCATTGCGCTTGCCCCGGGCCTGGCGGGCGGCGATGGTCCGGTAGATCTCGCTTTGCCGGGCAGCCATTCCCTCCAGCGAATAGATGCGGGACGCCTTTTCCAGCAGTTTTTCCGCAAAGGAGTGGCGCAGCGCGTCGTCACTGGCCAGCCGCACCATGTAGTCGGCAAAGGTCTCCACATCGCCGGGCTGAAAAATAAACCCGTTCTGCCCGTGGTCGATCAGCTTTTGCATGCCGCCCACGTCAGAGGTGATGACGGCGCAATGTTCTTTGACACCTTCCAAAATGGAATAGGGGAAGGATTCGGAGATAGAACACAACACATCGATGTCGCAGGCCTTGAAAAACTTGCCGATGTCCGTCACCCAGCCACAAAAGCAGGCCTGCTGTTCCACGCCCAGCTCTTTTGCCAGGTTCATCAGTTTTTCCATATCTTCGCCGTCGCCGCCGATCAACAGCTTGAGGCGGGGTTCCCGGCCATGGGCCTTGGCAAAGGCCCGCAGCAAGGTGGGGATGTCTTTCACCGGCGTCAGCCGGGCGGCGATGCCCAGCACCACGTCCCCTTCCTCGTAATCCAGACCGCACTGCCGCAGGTATTCTGCCCGGTCGAAATCCGGCGTGGGGGTGGAAAAATCCAGGCCGTTGTAAATGGTCAGGATGTTGTTGGGGCAGAACCCCCGCTGGATCAGCATCTTTTTAAAGTTGTCGGAAACGGTGACATGGTAATCCACCAAGCGCAGGGCTGCGGAATTGACCCGCCCAAAGGTCTGCCGCCGCAGGAAAGAGTGCATGTAATCCAGGCGGTAGTCGCTGTGCACCGTGGTGATGACCGTGCAGCCCAGGGTCATTTTCAGGTAAACGCCCACCGTATTGGCCTTGGCGCCATGGCAGTGGACGATATCCGGCGCGAATTCCCGCACAGCGTTTTTGGCAATGCGGAAATCCCGCAGCAGCAGGCCCGACTGGATCTCCATGGTGTCGATGCCCAATTTGCGGGCATCGTCGGCAAATTCGCCTTTGCGCATGCTGAGCAGTTTGAGCTGGTGTTCTTCTTTCAAGCGGGAACAAAGGGCCAAAATATGGGTCTTGGCACCGCCCCGGTCGCCGCCGCCGGCGATGTGCAATATTTTCATAATTCCTCCCCAAAGACGTAGAAGTGGACCTTTCTTTGGTGTATAATAACGTTTATGCGATGCCCCGCCTCAAAAGATATGGGCTGCGCCGGCACTGTGCCGGGAGAGGTGGCCTTGGCCTGCGGGGCTTTTTTGCGATTGCAGCAGGTTTATTATATAGTATCCGCCCAAGCGGGTCAATACGCCCCTGCTGCCAGGATGACCAGGAGGTAAGGATTTGGCAGGAGAAACGAAAAAAATGACGCGCAACGCCCTGATCTTGATGCCGGCCAAGGCACTGGAGGGCGTGTTGCTGCTGGTGATGTCGGCGCTGTACACCCGGATGTTCCCGCCCGTGGTCAACGGCCAGTATCAGATCACCAATACCACCGTGTTGGCCTTGTTCCTCGTATCGGCGGCATGGCTGTACAATGCATCGGCCCGTTTTGTCTCGGAATACCGGAGCCCGGAGGGGGAAAAGAAGTTCTATTCCACCTTTATGCTGGCCTTCGGCGTCATCACGTGTGTGGTGCTGGCTTTGGGCGCCCTGATCTGGCGCCTGACAGGGAATTTGCTGTTTTTTGCCGGCTCCATGATGCTCACCACCTATTCTCTGTTCACCATCATGAATGGACTGCTGATCCAGACGGATCACATTTTGGTGAGCATCGGCGTCTCGCTGCTGGATGTGGCAGGCAAGATCCTCTGCGCCGCTCTGCTGGTGGGCCTTCGGGGGGGAGACACCCCATACCCCGCCGTATTTGCCGCGGTGATCAGCGATCTGGTGGCCTCTTCCGTTGCCATGGCAGTGCTCCATGTGGTGCGCAACACACGCAGGCGGCATTTCGACCGGCAGCTGCTGTCCAGCCTGCTGGCTTTCGGCGTGCCCCTCATCGGGATGAGCATCGGCACAGGCCTGCTGAGCATGGTGGACCGGTACATCGTCACTTTTATGAAAGGCGACGCCCAAGCCGCTGTGTACATGACCAATTTTACCGTCAGTTCCGGTATTTTCGGCATGATCGCCGCAGCCGTGGTACGGGCCACATACCCATCGCTGATCGCCAGCTACGCCGCCGACGGCAAGGCAGCGGCGGAAAAACTGTTGGCCCAGGGCACCCGGCTCTATTTCCTCATCGCCATGCCCGCTGCCCTGGGGCTGTTTGCCGTGTGCCAGCCGCTGGCCCACTTCATGTTTGAAGAGACCTACTGGCCGGGGGCGAATATCATCGGCATTGCCGCCATCGCCTATTTTTTCATGGATCTGACCGAATATGCCATCAAAGGCTTTGAGCTCACCAAAAACACCCGGCCGGTGCTGGGCTTCAGCCTGACGGCGGCAGCCATCAAGATCGCAGCCACCTTTGCCCTGACGTATCTCATGGGCATCCAAGGCGCCGCCTGGGGCACACTCATCGCTTTTTTGGCCTATTTTCTCATTGTGGTGGTGGGGATGCGGGGCACGTTCCGTTTCCGCCCCGATGGGAAAAGCACGGCGCGGATCTTTTGCAGCGCCGCCGCCTGCGCCGTGTGCGCCTACTTGGTCTGTACGTACCTGCCCCTGGAGGGGGGCGGCGTCTCGGTGATCAAGACCGTAGCCGGCGTGTGCACCGGCGGCCTTGTCTATGTGGCCTGTCTGCTGCTCTCCGGTGAGATGAAGCCGGAGATCGAGATGCTGCGCCAAGCGCGAAGAAACCGGCAAGGCGATTAGATCCTTTACTTTTGAAAAAAAGGCGGAACGTTAAAAAAATAACATAAGCGATCCAAGGCATAGACGGCCTGAAATTTTGATGGTATACTAATAGTAAAGCGGATTTACGGAGCAAACCGGAAATGGAACTATGCCCTGCCAACCGGCGGGGCATGGCCGCAGCGAAAGGAAAGAGGGTGAGAGATTTGTCCATGCAGGCAATCGAGCAAGTTGCCGCAGCGGAACAACAGGCGGAAAAAATCGTGGAGGACGCCAAAGCGGAAGCCCGCAAACGCCTGGAGGAGGCGGATCAGGCCGCTGTGCAGCGCCGGGAGCAGGCACGGCAGCAGGCCAAGCGGCAGACCCAGGACCTGTTGGCCCAAGCCCAGGCCCAAAGCGAGGAAGAAGGCCGCGCCATCCGCGATGAGACGGCTGAGGCTTGCGAGGCCATCCGCCGGCAGGCCGCGGGCAAAATGGAGGAAGCGGTGGAATTCATCATGAGAAGGGTCGTGAGTGGCGAATGGCGCTAATTGAGATGAAGCGCCTGCGGGCGGTGGCGCTCCAGAGCCAGAGAAGAGCCCTGCTGCGCCAGCTGCGCAGGTTGGGCTGTGTCGAGGTGGAGACAGCCGCGGAATCTTCGGATTTTGCCGGGGAGGAAGCACTGCCCCAAACTGTAGCGGAAGATACGGGGGCCCAGGAGAATTGGGCGGCCTTGACGCAGGCCCTGCAGACCTTGGATCAGTATGCACCGCCGGAAAAACGGCCTTTGTTCGCGGCGAAGCCCCAAATGACCCAGGGCCAATTCTATGATGAGCAAGTGCTGCACCAAGCGGTGCAGGCAGCCCAGCAGATCAATGGGGCCGTGCAAGAGATGAACCGGCTGGCAGCGGAACAGAGCCGTCTGGAGGCTGCCAGGATCCAGTTGGGGCCGTGGAAAGACCTGGACGTGCCGCTGGACTACGTACACGAGGGCCCTGTGACCTATTACCAAGGCGTTCTGCCGGCGGCAGCGGACTTGCGCCAGCTGGAAGCCACCCTGGAGGAACAGGCGCCGGCCAGCCAGCTGGAGGAAGTTTCGAGCGACAGCGAACAGCATTATGTGACATTGCTGGCCCATGACAGCTGCAAGGAAGAGGCGTTGGCGGCGATCAAGCAGCAAGGCTTTTCGCCTTTTGCCATGCGAGATGCCAAGGGGACGGCAGCCCAATGGAGCGCAAAGTTACAGCAGGATATCGACGCCATGGAGCGCCAGCGCCAGCAGTTGGCGGAATCCATCGGACAGCACCGGCAGGACCGGGCCGCCATCGAGCAAGCCATCGACGCTTACGCCTTGGCCGCAGAGGAAGACCGGCTGCTTTCCGGCATGGCCCGCACCAAGGATACGGTGGTGCTCACCGGCTGGCTGCCCCAAAAAGCCCAGCCCAAGGTGGAGGCCATATTGGAGAAATACGGCTGTGCCTTTAGCTTGGAAGACCCGCAAGAAGGGGAGGACCCGCCGACAGCCATGGAGAATGGGGCTGTAGCGGAACCCTTTGGCGCCATTACCGCCATGTATGGCATGCCGGCGTATGGCAGCTTGGTGGACCCCAATCCGCTGATGGCGCCGTTTTATATCACCTTTTTTGGGTTTATCATGGGCGACGTGGTCTATGGTGCACTGATCTCGCTGATCTGCATGCTGGGCCTCAAGCTGATGCGGCCCAAGGGCACCATGCGGCAGATGCTGACGCTGTTCTTCTACTGCGGCCTGTCCACCATGGTGGCCGGCGTGCTGGTAGGCGGCTGGCTGGGCGATACCATCCCGGTGTTTACCAAGGCAGTGCTGGGAAAGGAATATTCCATCCCGCCCCTGTGGTTCAACCCGCTGGATGAACCCATGAAGATGCTGATGCTCTCCATGGCCATGGGCGCCGTACAGATCTTGACCGGCATGGCTGTTTCAGCCTGGCGGCAGATCAAGCAGGGGCAGTGGCTGGATGCTCTGGTGGATACGGGCAGCTGGTATCTGGTGTTCGCCGGGGCCGGCATGGCTGTTCTGGGGCTGTCCTTTGGCGTGTGGATCGCAGTGGCCGGCTTGGCGATCATGCTGGTGTTGGGCGGCCACGGCAAAAAGGGCATTGGACGCATCACCGGCGGCCTGGGCAAAGTCTATGGCATCACCGGGTTCGTCTCCGACCTGCTCTCCTACTCCCGCATCATGGCCTTGAGCCTTTCGGGCGCCGTGGTAGGGTCTGTGGTCAACCAAATGGGCGCTATGGCAGGCGGCGGTATTCTGGGCGTTCTGATCTTTGTGGTGGTGGCCATTGTGGGCCATACGTTCAACTTGGCCACCAGCGTGCTGAGCGCTTACGTGCATACCAGCCGTTTGCAGTATATCGAGTTCTTCGGCCGATTCTTCGAAGGCGGAGGCCGGACGATGACGCCGTTGGAAAATAATACAAAATATGTGGAAATTGTTGAGGAGGACTAAACGATGGAATGGTTTTCTAGCCTATTTACAGGATCGACTTTTGCAGTGCTGGGCGCTGCGCTGGCAGTCATTTTGTCCGGTATGGGTTCTTCGAAGGGCGTTGGCATTGCCGGTGAAGCCGGTACCGGCGTGCTGACGGAAGATCCCTCGAAGTTCGGGCGCGTGCTGATCTTGCAGGCGCTGCCCGGCACACAGGGCATCTACGGCCTGCTGGTGGCCTTCTTGATCCTGTTCACCAATAGCCAAGTGCTGGATGGTTCCCTGCCCTTTATCCAGGGTGTGGCTTACTTCTTTGCCGCGCTGCCGGTGGGCATCGTGGGCTATTATTCCGCCATCCGCCAGGGCCGTGTGGCCGCTGCTTCGATGAACATCGTGGCAAAGCGCCCGGCCGATTCCATGAAGGGCGTCATCCTGGCCGGCCTGGTCGAGACCTACGCCGTGCTGGCCCTGCTGATCTCCGTGCTGGCCGTGTTCGCCATCCCCGGCATC
This sequence comes from Candidatus Pseudobutyricicoccus lothianensis, assembly GCA_904419295.1. GTDB lineage: Bacteria > Bacillota > Clostridia > Oscillospirales > Butyricicoccaceae > Pseudobutyricicoccus > Pseudobutyricicoccus lothianensis. The sequence goes on along the minus strand of CAJFRA010000002.1, from coordinate 96,440 downwards.
GCCGCCTGATTGGTGGTGAGCGGGTATGGCAATGAAAGGGATCGAAACTATCGCCGAGCGGATACTCGCCGATGCCAGAGCCAAAGCCAATGCCATCCTGCAGGAAGCCGATGAAAAAGTGCGGCAGCAGCAGGAGGAGAGCCAGCGGCAGGCGGAGGCCGATTTGGAAAACGCCCGCCAGCAGGCCAAACAGCAGGCAGAAGAGCTGCGCCGGCGGAACCAGCGCACCGATCTGCTGGAGAGCAAAAAGCAGCAGCTGGCCGCCCGCCAGCAGCTGCTGGATGAGGCATACGACCGGGCATTGCAGCGCTTGACCTCCTTGGATGACAAAGCCTACCTGGAGCTGCTGTGCACATTGTGCAGCCAAGCGGTATCCCAAAGCGGCGGCGAACTGCTGCTCAACCAGAAGGACCAGGCCCGGTGCGGCCAGGAGCTGGTGCGTATGGTACGGGAAAAGACCGGCGCCCAGGTGACCTTGAGCCAGCAGACTGCATCCATCCCCGGCGGGTTCATCCTGCGGCAGGGCAAAGTGGAGGTAAACTGCGCCCTGGATGCGGTGGTGCGCGCCCAGGCGGAGCAAACGGCAAAAGATGTGGCCGCTATCCTCTTTTAAGGGGGGAGCCCATTGAAAAAGACAAAAGATACGGATTATTTGCACATCAGCGCCCGGATACGCTGCATCGAAGGGCAGCTGCTGACCAATGCCCAGCGCACGCGCTTGGCAGAGGCGGCTTCGGCGGAAGAGGCGGCCAAGATCCTGACGGATCAAGGCTGGCCGGACTTTGACTGGCGGGATATGAACGCGCTGGAAGAAGTGATCCGCGCCCGGCGGCAGCAGGTGACGGAGCTGCTGTATGAACACATCCCCGTGCCGGAACTCATCGGTGTATTCCGGCTGAAATACGATTATCACAACATCAAAGCGGTGCTCAAAGGGGAAGCCCAGAATGTGGACCCCTCCCACCTGCTTTCGGATTCTGCCCTGATCCCGCCCAAAGAACTCCAGCGGATGATGCGGGAGAAGGAGTATGAGGCCATGGCACCTGTGATGGCAAAGGCTGTGGAAGAGGCCAGCGAACTGCTGGCCCGCACGGCAGACCCCCAGTTGAGCGACATGGTGTTGGACCGGGCGGAACAGTGGCAGGCTTTGACCATGGCCCAGGAGACGGGCAGTGACTTTTTGCAGGGGTATGTGAGCCGCCAGATCGACTGCAACAACCTGCGCACCGCCGTGCGGTTGACCCGCATGGGAAAAGGGCTGGACTATATGGCGCGAGCCATTTCCCAAGGGGGGAAAGTGCCCGTGGAAGTGTTTTACCACCCCGAAGGTATGACGCCTGAATGGCTGGAACATACGCTGGCCGGCACGGTGCTGGCGCCAGCCCTGCCAAGTGCCAAAGCGGCCTTGGAAGGGGAGGGCTTTGCCCGGCTGGACAAAGCCTGTGATGACATTTTGATCGAATATGCCCGCGGGGCCCGGTTCGTACCCTTTGGGGAACAGACCGTCATTGCATACCTGCTGGCCAACGAGGCGGAATTTTCCGCTGTGCGCACCATTTTGGCAGGCAAGAATGCCGGGTTGAGCAGCGAGAAGATCGTAGAAAGGCTGAGGGAGTCTTATGTTGTATAAAGCGGCCGTGATCGGCGATAGCCAGACGGTGATGGGCTTCAAGGCCGTAGGCCTGACGACGGCTTCTGCCAACGACGGAGAAGAAGCCGCCAGCCGGCTGCACGAGCTAGCCAAGCAGGACTATGCCGTGATCTACATCACAGAGCAACTGGCAGCCCAGATCGAAGGGGATATTGCCCAGTATAACGATACGCCCCAGGTGGCCGTCATTCCCATCCCCTCTTGGGAAGGGGCTTTGGGCATCGGCTTGAAAGAGCTCCATAAAGCGGTGGAGCGGGCCGTGGGCGCAGATATTCTAAAACAGTAGCCCCGCAAGCCCCACAGGGCTGGGCGGGAGTCCGTGCCAGCCCGGCTGCCGGGCCCGTGTTTGTCCGCGGGCCTTGGCGGGCGGGCTGCGCCTAATAGAAAGAAGGTTGCCTTTTTTCATGGAGAATACAGGAAAGATCATCAAGGTGGCGGGCCCCCTGGTCATTGCAGAAGGGATGGCCCACGCCAATATGTACGACGTGGTGCGGGTAGGTCCTCAACATTTGATCGGTGAGATCATCGAAATGCGTGGGGACCGGGCCTCCATCCAGGTCTATGAAGAGACGGCAGGCATCGGCACGGGGGAAGAGGTGTATTCCACTGGAGCGCCTTTGTCGGTGGAGCTGGGGCCCGGCTTGATCGGCCAGATCTATGACGGCATCCAGCGCCCGCTGGAAGAGATCCGCAAACAGGCGGGGGATACCATCACCCGCGGTATCCAGGCATCGCCGCTGTCCCGGCAGAACAAATGGGAATTCAAGCCCCTGGTGCAACCCGGCGCCAAAGTGGTGCCCGGCGATGTGTTGGGCACGGTGCAGGAGACCATCGTGGTGCAGCACAAGATCATGGTGCCCAGCGGTGTGCAGGGCACGGTGAAAGAGATCCATGCCGGCAGCTTCACGGTGGAAGACGTGGTGGCAGTGGTGGAGCAGGAAGACGGCACAGCCAAGGAGCTGACTATGCTGCAGCGCTGGCCGGTGCGTGTCGAGCGCCCCTACCAGGAGAAATTGGCGCCCACTGTCCCCATGGTCACAGGCCAGCGCATCGTGGATACGTTTTTCCCCATCGCCAAAGGCGGCACAGCCGCCATCCCCGGCCCCTTCGGCAGCGGCAAGACGGTGACACAGCACCAGCTGGCCAAGTGGAGCGATGTGGACATCGTGATCTACATCGGCTGCGGCGAGCGCGGCAACGAGATGACGGACGTGCTGCGGGAATTCCCCGAACTGAAGGACCCCCGCACGGGAGAGAGCTTGATGAAGCGCACCGTGCTCATCGCCAACACTTCGGATATGCCTGTGGCCGCCCGGGAAGCTTCGGTCTACACCGGCATCACCATTGCCGAGTACTACCGGGATATGGGCTACAGCGTGGCAGTCATCGCCGACTCCACTTCCCGCTGGGCCGAGGCTTTGCGTGAAATGTCCGGCCGCCTGGAAGAGATGCCTGGCGACGAAGGTTACCCGGCTTATCTGGGTTCCCGTCTGGCGCAGTTCTACGAACGGGCGGGCCGCGTGATCTGCCAGGGCAGCGACAACCGGGAGGGCACATTGTCGGCCATCGGCGCGGTGTCGCCGCCGGGCGGCGACATTTCGGAGCCGGTCTCCCAGGCCACGCTGCGCATCGTCAAGGTGTTCTGGGGCCTGGACAGCGCGCTGGCTTACGCCCGCCACTTCCCGGCCATCAACTGGCTCAACAGCTATTCCCTCTATTTCGACCGGCTGCGGGCTTGGTATGAAGACCAGATCGACCCCGATTTTATCAACAACCGGAACGAAGCCATGAAGCTGCTGCAGCAGGAAAATGAGCTCAATGAGATCGTCAAGCTGGTGGGCATCGACGCATTGTCGCCGGAAGACCGCCTGGTGATGGAGACCACCCAGATGATCCGCGAGGACTTTTTGCAGCAGAACGCCATGAGCGATACCGATTCCTATTGTGAAATCGACAAGCAGTTCCGGCTGCTGCAGCTGATTTTGCTGTACCACGATGTGGCCCAGCAGGCGCTGAAGAACGGCGCCCCTATGCAGCCGATATTCGACATCCCGGCCCGGGCCCGCATCGGCCGCGCCAAGGATGTGCCGAAAGAGAGTTACAAAGAGCAGTACAACGAGATCGAAGCCGAGATCCGGCAGCAGATCGCGCAGATTTCCGCCGGAGGTGAACGGGCATGATCAAGGAATACCGTACGATACAGGAAGTCGTGGGCCCGCTGATGTTGGTGCGGGACGTGGAGAACGTGACTTACGACGAGCTGGGCGAGATCGAGCTGCCCAACGGCGAAGTGCGCCGCTGCAAAGTGCTGGAGATCAACGGCAGCAACGCGTTGGTGCAGATGTTTGAAAACTCCGCCGGTATCAATTTGGCCCAATCCAGAGTCCGGTTCCTGGGCCATGGCACCCAGCTGGGCGTCTCCATGGATATGTTGGGCCGCGTGTTCGACGGCATGGGCCATCCCAAAGACGGGGGCCCGGAGATCTTGGCGGAAAAATACCTGGACATCAACGGCACGCCGATGAACCCTACGGCGCGCAATTATCCGTCGGAATTCATCCAGACCGGCGTGTCGGCCATCGACGGGCTGAATACCCTGGTGCGCGGCCAAAAGCTGCCCATCTTTTCCGGTTCCGGCCTGCCTCACGCCCAGCTGGCGGCCCAGATCGCCCGCCAGGCCAAGGTGCTGGGCACCGACACCAAATTCGCCGTGGTCTTCGCCGCCATCGGCATCACATTTGAAGAAGCGGATTTCTTCGTCAGCGACTTCAAACGCACCGGCGCCATCGACCGCACCGTGCTGTTTTTGAACCTGGCCAATGACCCGGCCATCGAACGTATCGCCACCCCCCGTATGGCGTTGACTGCCGCGGAATATCTGGCCTTTGACTGCGGTATGCACGTGTTGGTCATCCTGACGGATATCACCAACTACGCCGAGGCCCTGCGCGAAGTGTCTGCCGCCCGCAAGGAAGTGCCCGGCCGCCGCGGCTACCCCGGCAACCTGTACACCGACCTTGCCACCATGTATGAACGGGCGGGCCGCCTGCTGGACAAGGAAGGCTCCATCACCATGGTGCCCATCCTCACTATGCCGGAAGACGATAAGACCCACCCCATCCCGGACTTGACCGGGTATATCACAGAAGGGCAGATCATCCTTTCACGCGAGCTGTACCGCAAGGATGTGACGCCGCCCATCGACGTGCTGCCCTCCCTCTCCCGTTTGAAGGACAAGGGCATCGGCGAAGGCAAGACCCGGGAGGACCATGCGGGCACTATGAACCAGCTCTTTGCCGCCTATGCCAGAGGCAAGGACGCCAAAGAACTGATGACGATCCTGGGCGAAGCTGCCTTGACGGATACCGACAAGCTGTACGCCAAATTCGCCGATGAGTTTGAGCAGCGCTATGTTTCCCAAGGCTATGACACCGACCGCACCATTGAGGAGACGCTGGACCTGGGCTGGGAGCTGCTCTCCATTTTGCCCAAGACCGAATTGAAGCGCATCAAACCAGAACTCATCGAAAAGTACTACCCCAAAAAAGACTGATAGCCAAGGCGCGAAGGAGGAATGCAGATGGCGCGGTTGAATGTAAACCCCACGCGCATGGAGCTGACCCGGCTGAAAAAGCGCCTGGCCACCGCCACCCGGGGGCACAAGCTGCTCAAGGATAAGCGGGATGAATTGATGAAGCAGTTTCTGGACATCGTGCGCACCAGCGAAGAGCTGCGCCAAAAGGTGGAGCAGGCTTTGATGGAATCCTATGCCGGGTTCCAGGCGGCGGGCGCTGTGATGTCCCCCGAGATGCTGGAGCAGACTTTCCTGTACCCCAAGCAGAGCGTGGGCATCCAAATGGATTTCCGCAACATCATGTCGGTGAACGTGCCTTTGTATGAGATCACCACCAAAACCGATGACAAAGCGGATATCTACCCCTATGGCTTTGCCAACACCAGCGGCGAGCTGGACGACGCAGTCTATGCCCTGTTCGATGTGCTCACCGATATGCTCCGCCTGGCGGAGATTGAAAAGACCGTCAAACTGCTGGCCCAAGAGATCGAGAAGACCCGCCGGCGCGTCAATGCGCTGGAATATGTGATGATCCCCCAGCTGCAGGAGACCATCCGCTACATCACCATGAAGCTGGATGAAAATGAACGCGGCAACCTGACCCGTTTGATGAAGGTCAAGGATATGATGGTGGAACAAAACATTGAGAGCAAGTGGGCTGCGGAACAGCGGGTCGGCTGAAAAAAGACCAATACACAGCAAAAAGCCGGTGGGATACAGCCCACCGGCTTCTTTTTCTCTTTTGGGCAAGGGCCCCAGTTAGCCGCCCTTGGCCTGCCGCTTTTTTCGATGGTGGAACCGCAGCTGGAACCACAGGCGGTAGAGGGAGGAGACCAGCACGATGCCAAGGGTCAGAGCCCCGGCCACGGCCAGGGTGTGCACCAGGGATTGCTGGAAGGCGATCTGGTTGCCCGAGATGCAGTAATCCATGGTGTAATAGATGCCGGCGCCGGGCACCAGCGGCAGCAGGCCCACGATGAGGAACATGGTGGCCGGCGCTTTGTTCAGCCGGGCCAAGGTCTCCGAATACACCGTCACTGCCATGGCAGCAATGAAATTTTGCACGATGTCGCTGCCGATGAACGCAAATAGATTGTAGACGCACCAGGAGATGGCGCCGCCCAAAGGCGCCAGCCAGATGAACCTGCCCCGCATGTTGTAGATCAATGTAAAAGCCAGGCAGGCCACATAGGAAAACAGAATGGCCAGCAGCATTTCTCCCATATTCATAGTAGGACCCTCCTATCAAAACAGCCGGTGGAGCGAGAGCACAAAGCCGGCACCCAGAGCGATGGCAGTGGCGGTCAGCAGGGCCTCCACCAATTTGGCAAGGCCGGCCAGCAGGTCGCCTGCGATGATATCCCGCATGGAGTTGGTCAGAGCCACGCCGGGCACCAGGTTCATGATGGCGCCGATGATCATCAGATCGATGTGGGGGGCCGCCCCCAATTCATACCAAAACACAGCCAGCAGGGCAGTGGCGCCGCTGCACAGGGTGTTGATGAAAAAAGAGTTGGTGTGGAACATCTCCAGGCCGCGGCCGATGAGGCGTATCGCGGCACCCAGGCTCAGGGAACACAGGGCATCCCGCAGGGTGCCGCCAAAGAACAGGGTGAAGCCAAAGGCCGCCAGGGCATAGGCGAACACCTGGATCAGCAAATTATAATCCGGCCGGCCCACGATAGCCCCCAATCGCCGCTCGATTTCTTCAAAAGAGGGCTTTTGCTCCACAATGTCAAAGGAGAGGTCGTTGAGCTTGTAGATCCGGTCCAGGTCGGTGGAACGGGTGTAGAGCCGCTTGGTCTTGGTCAATGTGTTGGCATCCGGCGGGTTGATGGTGACGATGATGGTGGTCGGCACGGCAAAAACATCCACTTCCGGTACTCCGTAAGCCATGACGATCCGGCGGATGGAATCTTCCACACGGTAGATCTCCGCCCCGTTTTCCAGCAAGTGAAAGCCAACTTTGGTGGCCACGTCCAACAATTCCTGATAATCCACGCATTTTTCCATAAAAGGCCCCATCTCCCCGGCGGGCGTTCTGCCCGCGCCTTACTTGATCTATGTTCTAACTCTTCCATTATACTGTATTGCGGCGGGAATGGAAAGAGAAGAGAAGGATGAAAAAAGAAAAAGCCAAACCGGGGATAGCGCCGGCACAGAGGCAGAAAAGCCCTTGCCGCGCTTGAAAGGCCGGCAGCAGGTGTGCTATAATTTTTTTGCCCGGGCGCGGATCTTGCTGCGCCCAGAGGCAAGTAGGCCCACCGCACGCATAGACTGTTTGTTAGAGACAGTGGATGCACGGGTCTGCCAATGCGGACCCTTGGACGATGCGGCAAAGGAGAAGATGAGCCAATGGAGAAAAAATATCGTGTAGGCATTGTGGGCGGCACCGGCATGGTGGGGCAGCGGTTTGCTACGCTGCTGGAGCATCACCCCTGGTTCACCGTCACCGCCATTGCGGCTTCGGGCCGCAGCGCCGGCAAGACCTATGGCCAAGCGGTGGAAGGCCGCTGGATGATGGAGCGGCCCGTTCCACAGAATATGAAAGACCTGGTGGTGAAAGACGCCCAGGACGTTGAGGCCATGAAGCGCGAAGTGGATTTTGTCTTCTGTGCAGTGGATATGAAGAAAGAGGAGATCCGCCAGCTGGAAGAAGCCTATGCCAAAGCCGAAGTGCCGGTGGTATCCAACAACAGCGCCCACCGGGGAACGCCGGACGTGCCCATGGTGATCCCGGAGATCAACCCGGAGCACACGGGGGTCATCCCGGCCCAGCGCCGCCGCTTGGGCACCGAGCGGGGGTTTATCGCCGTCAAATCCAACTGCTCCCTGCAAAGCTATGTGCCCGCCATCCATCCGCTGCTGCAATACGGCGTCACCGATGTGCTGGCCTGCACCTACCAGGCCATCTCGGGCGCTGGCAAGAACTTTGCGACCTGGCCGGAGATGGTGGACAACGTGAACCCCTTTATCCCGGGCGAAGAAGAGAAGAGCGAGCAGGAGCCATTGAAGATCTGGGGCACTGTCCAAGATGGCCAGATCGTGCCGGCAACAGGGATCAACATCACATCCCAGTGCCTCCGGGTGCCGGTGTCCGATGGACATATGGCCGCGGTGTTCGTACGCTGCCGGCAGAAGCCCACCATGGAGCAGATCTTGCAGGCTTGGCAGAGCTACCAGGGCCTGCCCCAGCAGCTGGGGCTGCCTTCGGCGCCCAAGCAATTCCTGCATTATTTTACAGAGCCGGACCGGCCCCAGACCAAGCTGGACCGGGAACTGGAAAAGGGCATGGCGGTGTGTATGGGCCGCCTGCGCCCCGATACCCAATACGATTATAAATTTGTCTGCCTTTCCCACAACACCCTGCGGGGAGCTGCCGGCGGCGCTGTGCTGTTGGCAGAGCTGCTTTGCGCCCAAAATTATATTTGATATGACAGGCCCCCTGGCAGCCCGAAGGCCCAGGGGGCTTTGGCATAGAAACCGACAAAGGAGAAGGACCATGAAAACTGTTGAAAAGCTGATGGAGACCCCGGCAGTTGCACAAGCGCTGGATTTTTTGAAGAGCGATACGGAACATACGCTGAAAGAACAGCTGGAGATCGTGCAGATCCCGGCACCCTCCAACGATGAGGGGGAGCGGACAGCGGATTTTGCCCGCCGGCTGACGGAAATGGGATATGAACCCACCATTGACAAAGTGGGCAATGTGTATGTCACCATCCCCGGCACAGACCCGGCGGCGCCCACCGTGATGGTGGCCGGCCACCTAGACACCGTGTTCCCCCGGAGCCTGCCTCTGGAGGTGAAAGAGGAGAACGGCGTTTACCGCTGCCCGGGCATTTGCGACGATACCCGGGCGCTGGCCGAAGTGCTCAGCCTGGCCCGGGCCTTCCGCCAGGCAGACCTCAAGCCGGTGGGCACCGTGATCTTGTGCGGCAATGTGGGCGAAGAGGGCCTGGGCGACCTGCGGGGCGTCAAGGAACTGTTCCGCACGCTGGAGATCGACGCCTTCATCTCGCTGGACCATTGGGGCGTGGATGAGATCTTGCTGGATGCCACGGGCAGCAAGCGGTACAAAGTGACTTACCGGGCGGAAGGCGGCCACAGCTTCGGCGCTTTTGGCAAGCCGAACCCCATTCACGCCATGGGCCGGGCCATCCATTCCATCGCCCAGCTCCACGGCCTGAAAGAGCCCAAGACCACCTTCAATGTCGGCGTGGTATCGGGCGGCACCTCCATCAACTCCATCCCCTGCGAGGCCAGCATGCTCATCGACATCCGCTCCAACAGCGCCCAGGAACTGGCCAAATTGGAAGCCACCATTTTGGAGATGTGCAAAGCGGCGGCGCCGGCAGAGACAGAACACTGGAACCATACAGACAGCGTGAAGATCGACATTGAGCTGCTGGGCGACCGGCCTGCAGGCTCCCAGCCCCACGACGGTTTGATGGTCAACACCTTTGCAGAGGTGCTCAGCGTATTTGGCAAAAAACCGGTGATCAGCGAAGCGGGCAGCACCGATTGCAACGTACCCGTCAGCCTGGGCGTGCCCGCGGCGGTGCTGGGCTACGGCGGCACCGGCGGCGATTGCCACAACCCGGACGAATGGTACCAACCCGACCCCAACTATCCGGGCCCTCAGCACACCCTGCTGATGCTGCTGTTGCTGACCGGTGTGGAGGGCGTATGCCAGCCCAAGGTGGAAAAGCACAAAAAATAGGGGCGAGATGCCGTTTGAGCTATGGCGACGCCGGGCGGCAGCACGCCCCGGCAGATGGGGCGGACAGGTCGTGGAGGATCTGCTCCACGGCCTGATCAGCTGAAACTTGAGCGGTGAAAATGGTTTCCCGGATATTGGGCAGATAGTCGTGGGGGACCCACCAGCGTTGCATGTCCTCCGCGCCAAAGGCATCCCGGTTGGGCTTGGTCTGGTGCCTCCGCAAGGTCTCTGCAAAGGGCAGTTCGTAGTAGTAGGCAAAGATCTGGTCTTGGAACCATGCTTGGGCGGAGCGAAAAAAAGGCTCATACCAGGCAGAGCGGAAGATGCCTTCTACAATGGTGAAAGCACAGTGCTGGTACCCGTAGAAAAGCAGCTGCTGCATCAAAGGCAGAGCCAGGCAGTCCGGCCCATCTTTGACACGGAGGATCTCCCGGCGTACCATGTCTTGAGAGAGGAGCAGCACATGGTGCCCCAAACGGTGCTGCAAGGCTTTGGCCACCGTTGTTTTGCCGCTGCCCGAATTGCCGCGGATGATGACTAACTTTGCCAATAAGACCCCTCCCCTAAAATCGGTGTTGCCTCTATGATAACACGGGGCGGGGGCGCTGTCACGGACTCCTTTGCCATTATAGAGTCAAATAAGAAATGCTTTATTCCTCACCGGCCAATCCGGCATTTGCGGCCCTGGCTGGGGGGAGAAAGGAGTATTCAATGAAAAAGAGAAACGCACTGCCCCAAAGGATCCTCTCTCTTCTGCTGGCCGTTGTCCTGCTGGCTGGAGCAATCCCTATCACCGTTCAGGCGGCGGAAGATACCACCTTCGAAGGCTTCACTGACGTACAGGCGACAGACTACTATGCTGAGGCGGTAGAGTGGGCTGTGGACAAAGCAATCACCACTGGCACCACCGCCACCACCTTCTCACCGGCCAGTACTGTCACCCGGCAAGAGGCCGTTACCTTCCTTTGGCGAGCCATGGGAAGGCCAGAGCCCACTTCCTCGGTCTCCACCTTTACCGACGTCACCGACTCCGGCGCTTATTATTATGACGCCATACTGTGGGCTACAGAGGAGGGATTGGTCAATGGCGTGGGCGGTGGCCTCTTTGATCGGGCCGGCACGCTGACATATGACCATATCTTTGCCATCCTCTGCCGGGCTGCCGGCGGTGCCGCCAGTGGCAGCACTTGGTCTGCCGATGCGGTGCGCTGGGCCCAGAACAACGGCCTTACTACCGGGCTTACCTACACGGCCAAGGGCGGTTGCCCCCGGTCTGATGTGGTCTACTGCTTATGGAAGCAGCTGGGAGGACAAGAGGAGCAGTCCACTTCCGATCTGGAGCATCCGGCTCTGTCGGATGAGGCCGGCGCCACGTTGGCCATCATCACTGGCTTCTTAGATAAAAAGGCTGCCATTGACATCAGTGATTTCAACCTGGAAGCATCCCAAGCAGAGCAGCTAGCGCTAAAAATAGCCGATATAGACGGGAAAAATCCTTATAATGTCACCCATGTAAATGCCTATGAGCAGGATGGCAAAATTGCTAAAACTTTAGCAGCCTACTACACCACCTCCTCTGCGACTGCGGCGGCCAACGACTGGCGCGTCATCTCTGAAGAGGTCCAGGCTGAGGCCCAGCGGGTGGTGGATGAAATCATCACTTCCAGCATGAGCGACTACGAGATTGCCAAGGCCCTTCATGACTACTTGATTCTCAACTGCGATTATGATAAGAGGCTATACAGCGGCGATATGCCCTACATTTCCCACAAGGCCGAGGGTGCCTTGCTGGAGGGCACCGCCGTTTGTTCCGGTTATGCCAAGGCCTACGAGGCCTTAATGAACGCCGCAGGTGTCACCTGCGAGTATGTGGGGAACAGTAGCCACGGCTGGAACATCGTGGAGATCGACGGGGCATGGTACCATGTAGATACCACTTGGGACGACCCCATCAATCGGGGCGGTGATTTTATCCGCTATGATTACTTCTTGAAAAGTGATGCCTATATGCGCCGGGATCACGCCAGCTGGACGGCCGACCACGTCTGCACCAGCACCAAATATGACGGTGTAGAACTACCCGACACCACAGAACAGGCCAAGCAGGAGGTGCTGAATCAAATCCTCACGATCTGCTATGACGCCATCAAGGGATTCCCCTATCAGACGGAAGCAGCCCTGCAGGCGGCCACAGAGGATCAGCTGCAGGATGCCCGCTACGCCTATATCGATTTTTCTGGCTCTGGGATTGATGCCTCTGACCTGTCCCAGTACCGCGGACAAGTCAGTCAGGTCATTGTGGACCAATACCCAGATTATATGGTGATGTCCTTTGACAGCACTAATATGTGCTACCAGATTCGCCGTGCTGATGTGATGGAGGAAATCCAGCGCCGTCAGGGCCTACAGCAGGAGGAGCAAGAACAGCAGCAGCACCAGCAGGACACCGAAAATGCAGCCGCTGCGGCCCAGATTCAGCCGATCCTCCAGCAAGCCATAGTAAACGGTGCCTGTGAGACCTATGAGGTGAACCTCACCGGCTACACCGATGATGCCATCGAACTGGCCTGCGACAACATGTGTACCGAAGGGTATAGTTTCGGCGGATACACCTACCATACCTCCTGGGCCACCACCGACTACCGCCTCAGTGCCAAATCTGGTGGGGTAGTTAGCATCACGAACAAGAAGTGGGCTGCTCAGGAGACAGCGCGCTATGTGGAAGAGATCGAGGCAGGGCTGGATGCCAGGAAAAATCGGATCGAGCTTCAGCCTGGAATCTATGCAGACGGCAAACAGGGATCCTATTACGCCAGTAGGGCTGCCAATACAGTGAAGGCCAGCGGCTACACCACTCCCGGCGGCTTAGCTTTCGGCGTGGACTATGAGATCACTGCCAGCGGGACGAATGGAAAGACGGGAGTGTTCTCTCTGACCATCCGCTATTTGAATCAGGAAGCGCTGAGTGTAGACGAATATGCAGCCCGGATCGAGGATGCCATCCGGAACCGTGAATCCTCTGTGTTGTTCCAGTATCAGGATGGGGACGATAGCGGCGATAACATCTATGCTGCCTATGAAAAGGTGAGTACCCATGGCCATACGGTGGACGGCCTTGTTGCCGGAACGGATTATTATCTCACCTTGGGCAAGAGCTTTAATGCCAAGACTTGCACGGTAACCATCACTTATCGGTCCGCACAATAAATTCCCGGGACGGCATTGTGGAGAAAATAGACGTTTCCGATCAAAACCGCTACCGTCTTCTATGTGGGCGGCCTCCATCTGAGAGGCCGCCCACGCAGGTATCTTCGATATTTCTTCCGCTGGCTGTGGTTCGACTTAGCTTGAATGATGCATTACATTGAGGGAAATCGGCATAGGTATTGGGAAAAAGCCCGCGATCGGGCATATTTTGAAAGCAACACTTGGAGCTTTCATGAAAACAGCAAATGAGAAGAGTGAGTAAAAAAGCAACACAGTGCATCCAATGTCGCTGATTGCAGGAAAGGAGAAAGCATATGAAACTGGGATTGATCCAAATGGGCGCCACTTTGGACAAACAAGACAATGTGGCCCGCGCCGCCGCCCATGTGGCGGAATGCAAAGCCCAAGGGGCAGATATAGCGATACTGCCGGAAATATTCAATGCGCCTTATTCCAATGAGTATTTTGCTGAATATGCGGAGCCCCAGGGAGGGCCCACTTGGCAGGCCTTGTCCCGCATGGCCCAGGAAAACCAACTGTGGCTGGTGGGCGGTTCCATACCGGAGGTGGACGAAGCAGGCAAGGTCTACAACACCTCTTTTGTGTTTGACAGCCAGGGGCGGCAGGTGGCCCGGCACCGGAAGATGCACCTGTTTGACATCGATGTCAAGGGGGGCCAAAGCTTTCGGGAATCGGCCACTTTTACCCCGGGGAACGAAGTGACGGTCTTCGAAACGCCCTGGTGCAAAATGGGCCTGTGCATCTGCTTTGATTTCCGGTTCCCGGAACTGGCCCGGCTGATGGTGCTGCAAGGGGCAAAAGTGCTGGTGGTGCCCGCCGCCTTCAACATGACCACGGGCCCGGCCCACTGGGAACTGATGTTCCGCCAGCGGGCAGTGGACGGCCAGTGCTACACAGTGGGCGTGGCGCCCGCCCGGGATGAAAAAGGCTGCTATGTCTCTTACGGCAACTCCATGGTGGTTTCTCCCTGGGGAGACGTGGTCTGGCGGGCCGATGAAAAGCCCCAGGTCCACGTGGTGGAAGTGGACCTGGACCGGGTGGAAGAAGTGCGGCAGCAGCTGCCCCTGCTTTCAGCCCGCCGCACCGATGTGTACACCGTAGAACAAAAACAGCCATAAGGCCCCTTTCCCCTTGCAGACCTGGCTGAGATTGGGTAAAATATAGGTAAACCGCTGCAGTTTGTATTGACCAGCGCGCCGCTCCAAAAGGGAGGCCAAAGGAAAGAGACCCGCCGCACTGCCCTGCCTGGAAGGCTGGGCAGGACAGAGAGAAAAAGGGGAGGTAATTCCATGGCAAGAAAACTGTTTTGCGAACTTTGCCCGGCGGCCTATCGCCTTTCAGTAGAAAAGGAGATCCTGCGCCGCAAACTGCAAGATCTTGCCCGGGGGCCTTTTGCCAAGCGGCAGATGGCAGAACCGCTGCCTGTGCTGGTCTACCGGCACAAGTCGCTGATCCGCCGCCGGCTGGGCCAGGTGGATATGCAGCTGCAGGAAAACAAAGCGGTCAACTTGGCGCTGGCCGCGCCCCGTGTCCACGGGGTGGTCATCGCCCCAGGGGAGACTTTTTCCTTTTGGCGCATGGTGGGGCGGTGCACGGCCCGGAAGGGCTACCGGCCTGGCATGACCATCCGCAATGGCGCCACAGGGCAAGGGGTGGGCGGCGGCATGTGCCAATTCACGAACTTGATCCATTGGATGGCCCTTCACAGCCCGCTGACTGTTGTGGAGCACCACCACCACGATCAGATGGATCTGTTCCCCGATTTTGGCCGCCAGGTCCCCTTTGGTGTGGGGACTTCCATCGCCTATAACTACCTGGATTACCGGCTGCGCAATGACACAGACCAACTGTTCCAGCTGCGTGTCTGGGTGGATGGGGAGTACCTGTGCGGCGAGCTGCGGGCTCAGCGGATGCTGGAACACACTTACCACATCCGGGCGGAAGACGAGTATTTTGTCCGCTGCGGTGAACAGCTCTACCGGTGCAACACCATCCTGCGCCGCACAGTGGAGCGGGATACCGGCCGGTATCAAGACCAGGTGCTGATGCGCAACCGGGCCTTGGTGCTCTACGATGCCAGTTATGTCGACCCGGCCATGATCCGGGAAGAAGAGAAAACAAATTAAAAAGAGGAATGGATATGTCGAATTATACCATTGGTTTTATCGGAACGGGAAACATGGGCGGTGCGCTGGTCCAGGCGGCCTGCAAGGGGATCGACCCCAAACAAGTGCTGATCACCAACCACACAGAGGAGAAAGCCCGGCGGCTGGCAGAGCAAGTGGGCTGCGATGTGGCCAAGAGCAACACAGAGGTGGTCCGCCAGTGCCGTTTTATCATGCTGGGGGTCAAGCCCCAGGTGTTGCCCGGCGTACTGCGGGAGATCGCACCGGCTGTGAAGGATTGCATGGCGGCCGGCGAAGAAAAAGTGCTGGTCTCCATGGCTGCCGGTGTCACCACCGAAAGCATGGAGCAGCATTTGGGCCTGGACCATGTGCCCCTCATCCGCATCATGCCCAATACGCCGGCCAGCATCGGCAAGGGGATGACGCTGGTCTCCGGCGAAAAGGCTTCCCAGGAGCAGGTGGAGCAGATGAAGGAGATCTTGCGCATGGCCGGCCGGTTTGACGATATCCCGGAAAAACTCAATGACGCAGCCGGCGTGACCGCAGGCTGTACCCCGGCTTTTACCTATATGTTCATCGAAGCCCTGGCCGACGGCGCGGTGATGGCTGGCGTGCCCCGGGCCAAGGCCATGGAATACGCTGCCCAGGCAGTGATGGGGGCAGCAGCCCTGGTGCTGGAGAGCGGGCAGCACCCGGGGGCGTTGAAAGACGCTGTTTGTTCTCCCGGGGGCTCTACCATTGTGGGCGTAGCCAAGCTGGAAGAGGGCGGGCTGCGCAGCGCCGCCATCCAAGCCATTCTGGGGGCCTACCACAGGAACCAGGAACTGGGGAAATGATCCGAAGGGGAAGGGCCAGAAAACATCTTCCCGTTTTCGGATGCACCCCGCAAAAGAAGGACAAGGGCAAAGGAGAAAGCGAGCTGCCGCGCAATGCCGTGCTTCCGGCTGCGTTCTGAAGAACCCCGCTGGTCGGTGGGTTCAGCGCAAAAAGAGCGGACCTGTGCTCGATTGAGCTGTATGTGGGTCAGGCGGTGTTGCGTGTTTGGCGCAGCACCGCCTTTTTGTCCAGGGCAAGCGGAGGGCCGCCAGCCGCTTTGCCGCTGGCATCCCATCCTCTACCGGCCTGGAGGAGATGGGATGGTTCGGGGCGGACAAACAACGGAGCGTGGAAAAGGAGAGTGTTGACTGTGCGGAAATTTCTTTCTGGCCTGTTGGCCATGGTCCTGTTGCTGGGCGGCTTGCCCGTATCGGCTGTGGCAGCCGAGGTGCCGGGCAGCGAAGGGCAGTTGTTCGCATCCCAGCAGAGCATTGGGACCACCACCTATGAAGAGATCCAGGGGGAGACGTTGGCCGGGGTACGGACGGTATCGGTCTACCCAGAAGGGACCACATTTACCTGGAAGGCAGCAGAAGGGAACATAGACCTCCAGCAGCTTTATTGGCTGGGTACCTATGAACTGGCGGCTATGGTGTATTTTGAGGAAAGCTTTACCCCGGAAGACCGGGAAGTTTATGCCTTCGAGATCCAATACAAAGATGGCAGGGAGCCGGAGATCGCCTATTTCAAGATCGGCGACAGCAGCGATCTGGGGCCGGCAGACGTCCCTTCCGGGACGGAAGTGGGTGGCTTTTCCGATGTACAGCAGTCGGACTATTTTGCCGATGCCGTGTTGTGGGCAGTGGACCGGGGGATCACCAACGGCACCAGCTCCACCACTTTCTCACCGGGAGCGACTTGCACCCGGGGGCAGATCCTGACATTTTTGTGGCGCGCCATGGGTTCGCCGGAGCCTACGGAAGCGAACCCCTTCCTGGATGTATCCCAAGACGCTTACTATGCCAAGGCGGCTTGCTGGGCCAAAGAAGAAGGGCTGTTCGTCAGCCCGGCGGGCTCCTATGTATTCTTGGGCGAAACACCCTGCACCCGCAGCGAGACAGTGTTGTATTTGTGGCGGCTGGCGGGTAGCCCGGCCACAGCCGCATCTTCGGCTTTTCAAGATGTGGATCACAATGCCGAATACGCCCAGGCGGTGGCTTGGGCTGTGGAACAGGGCATCACCCAAGGCACCAGCGCCACTGCTTTCAGCCCTGATATGACTTGCACCCGGGGACAGATTGTGACATTCCTCCACCGGGATCTGGCCTGATGGAGGGCTGGGCCATCACCCTGTGTATCCAGATGAAGATGGGTCTCTTTTCCAAAAGAGGCCCATCTTTCACCTTCTGGCAGCCCATTCTTTTCAGGTTCTTTTCTTCATCCGCTGACGCGGCCCGAAAAATGTGATAAGATAGGGAAGAATAAGGTTTGGGCTACAGACCGCAAAGGCCCAAGCCGATGGAGAAAACCCTGAGCAATGGATTGGAGGAAGACCATGAAGATCGAAACACAGCGCTTGATCCTGCGGGATTACCGGCCCGAGGATCTGGAGATCTATTATACATTGAAAGCCGAGCCCACAGTTTGGGAGGATCTGGGCGGAGCAGCCGTACACCAAAAAGGGGAAGCCGCCAAACTGCTGGGCGACACCATCGCCTCCCAGATCTCCAGCGATACCGGCTACCGGGCCCTTTGCCTGAAAGACGGCACGTTCATCGGGGAGGCCGGCATTTTGCAGGTGAATAAAAACGACAACCGGTGCCGCCTGGGCTACCGCCTGCTGCCAGCCTATTGGGGGAACGGCTATGCCACGGAGATCGTCACCGCGCTGGCACAGCTGGCCTTTCGAGTGCTGAAGATGGAGCGGGTGGAAGCGCTGACTTTGGCCGAAAACCGGGCCGCCTGCGCCGTGCTGGAAAAAGCGGGCTTCACCAAAGAGGGAGAGCTGCGCCATTACCGGCGGTTGGTATCCGATTATCAAAATGTCTGTTTCTACGGGAAACTGCGGACCGACGCATAGCGAGAGAAGAGCCGCACTCTGTGCGGCGAAAGGATAGGGAATACCATGGCCTTTGATTTTAAAAAGGAATACAAAGAACTCTATCTGCCGAAAGGCAGGCCGGAGATCCTGACTGTCCCGCCGATGCACTACATCACGGTCAGCGGCCAGGGCGACCCCAATGAAGCCGGGGGCCTGTATCAACAGGCGATCCAGCTGCTGTATGCTGTGGCGTATACCTTGAAAATGAGCCCCAAGGCAGGCTACCAAATGGAAGGATTCTTTGACTATGTGGTGCCGCCACTGGAAGGCTTTTGGAGCCAGGGGGAGGGCGGGGCCATCGACTACGCCAATAAAGCCGCCTTCCACTGGGTATCTGCCATCCGCTTGCCGGATTTTGTCACGCAGGAACACCTGGAATGGGCCAAAGAGACGGCGGCCCGAAAGAAGAAGCTGGATTGCAGCCCTGTCACGTTCCGCCGGGTGGAAGAAGGGCTGTGCGTACAGATGATGCATCTGGGCCCCTTTGACACAGAGCCCCAGACCGTAGCGGCCATGAACGCTTTTCTGCAGGCAGAGGGGTATGAAAACGATTGCAGCGATGCCAGATGGCACCATGAGATCTACTTATCCGACCCACGAAAAGCAGCGCCGGAAAAGTGGCGGACCGTGATCCGGCACCCCATCAAACCGGCAGGGGATGCGGCCGGCAGCCGAGGCTGAGGCGAAATAGCCTGTCTCTTGGCGAAAGCAGAACACTGGGCAGGGAGCTGGAACGATGCATGTTCCGGCTCCTTTTTTAGCCGCATAAGAAGAGCTGATGGGAATGGAAAATCCTTGACTTTGTACCGGAATCGGACTATAATGCCATTTGTCCGCCATCGGACTGAATGATGGCCGATGGGATCCATTTGGATAGACAAAGGAAGGAGAGATGTGTATGGGTTCTGCTGCGCTGTTTTCCAAGACCCCGCCTTTGAAACTTTTCTTTCTCGCCTCCATTCCGGGGGCAATCAGCATGTTGGCGTCTGCATTGTACCAGATGCTGGACGGTATTTTCGTGGGCCAGTTTCTGGGAGCTACCGCCTTTGCGGCGGTCAACTTGGCGATGCCTTTCGTCATCATCAATTTTTCGCTGGCTGATCTGATCGGCGTTGGCTCCTCTGTGCCCATTTCCATCAGTTTGGGCAAAAAGCAGGAGGAGGAAGCAAGCAATATTTTTACCTGTGCCTGCCTGATGATCGTGGGCACCGGTGTGCTGATCGGCGCACTGTTGTTTGCCGCTGCCCCTCTCCTCATCCGGTTGATGGGGGCCGAAGGGGCGTTTGCCGATCTGGCGGTCCAATACATTCGGGTGTACGCCCTGTGTTCGCCCTTCACCACGATCGTCTTTGCCATGGATAATTTCCTGCGCATTTGCGGTTATATCCGGGGCAGTATGTTTTTGAATATCCTGATGTCCGCACTCAGTGCCGTGCTGGAATTCGTGTTCCTGTCCGTACTGGGCTGGGGGATCTGGGCAGCGGCGCTGGCCACCTGCACCGGCATGTTCCTCTGCGCCCTGCTGGCCCTGATCCCATTCCTGCGGGGCAAGGCGCTGCTTCATTTTTGCAAGCCGCGGTTCAGCGGCCAAATGGTCCGGCAAGTCGTCGCTTGCGGCAGCCCCAACTTTTTGAACAACATCGCGGGGCGCATCACCTCCATTTTGATGAACTGGATCTTGGTGCGCTTGGGCGGCGAGATGGCGGTTTCGGTCTATGGTATTTTGATGTATGCCGAAGGGTTTATTCAGCCTCTGCTGTACGGCATGTGCGATTCCCTGCAGCCCGCTGTGGGGTACAATTGGGGCGCAGGCAAGTTCTCCCGGGTGCGTGCCATTGAGAAGTGCTGTTTCTGCGCCAGCGGCATCGTCTCCATCGGGGCGGTCTTCCTCATTGCGTTGCTGCCCGAACAGATCGCGCGCCTGTTTATGGCGGATGCCGGGGGCGAGATGCTGGAAGTGGCCGTGGGGGCGCTGCGGCTGTTTAGCCTGACCTATGTGACCCGGTGGTTCTCCTTTGCCACACAGAGTTACATGCTGGCCATTGAAAAACCGGTGGCTGCCTCCCTGATCTCGGTGTCCACCGCCCTGCTGTTCCCCGTGCTGCTGGTGCTGCTGCTGCAGCCTTTGGGGCTGACCGGCATCTGGCTGAACTTTGCGGGGACCGCAGCCTTGGCCGCCCTGCTCTCCGGTGGGATCCTGTGGAAAATGCGCGGGAATTGAGCCGGCCAGACCTGGATTGAGGCCGCCTGCCCCGCGCAATAGAGAAAAACAGCCCGGCGCTTTTTTAGCGCCGGGCTGTTCACTTGCCCCAAAAAGGCTTATTTGTTTTTGCTGGCCAGGCGCATCCGGGCGGCCCGGTCCAAGATCCGCTTGCGGATCCGCAAGCTCTGGGGCGTCACTTCCAGCACTTCATCGTCGCTCAGGAATTCCAAGCTGGCATCTAGGCTCAGGATGGTGGCTGGGGTCAGGCGCAGCGCCTCGTCGCTGCCAGAGGCCCGCATATTGGTCACGTGCTTTTTCTTGCACACATTGACATCGATGTCTTGGGATTTGGGGGAATAGCCCACCACCATGCCGGCGTAGACCGGGGTGCCCGGCGTGATGAACAGCGTGCCGCGCTCTTGGGCGTTGTACAGGCCATAAGTCACTGCCTCGCCGGTCTCAAAGGCCACCAGGGAACCGGTGTTGCGCCGGGCGATGTCGCCTTTGTAGGGCTCATAGCCGTGGAACACCGTGTTCATGATGCCTTCGCCCCGGGTGTCGGTCAAAAATTCGTTCCGGTAACCGAACAGGCCCCGGGAGGGGATGAGGAATTCCAGGCGCACACGGCTGCCCACCGGGGCCATGTGGGTCATTTCCGCCTTGCGGGAACCCATTTTTTCCATCACAGCGCCCAAGGCGTCTTCGGGGATGTCGATGACCAGTTCTTCAATGGGTTCGCATTTGACTCCATCGATGGTTTTGAACAGCACTTTGGGCGGGCCCACTTGGAGCTCGTAGCCCTCCCGGCGCATGTTCTCCACCAGGATGGCCAAGTGCATCTCGCCCCGGCCCAACACCCGGAAAGAATCGGCGCTGTCGGTCTCTTCCACCCGCAGGGAGACATCACGCAGCAGTTCCCGCATCAGCCGCTCCCGGATCTGGCGGGAGGTGACGAATTTCCCTTCCCGGCCGGCAAAGGGGCTGTCGTTCACCGAAAAGATCATCTCCACCGTGGGTTCGGAGATCTTGACAAAGGGCACGGCTTCCACACAGCCGGTGTCGCACACGGTGTTGCCGATGTTGATGCCCGCAATGCCCGAGAAAGAGACGATATCCCCCCCTTTGGCTTCGGTGACAGGCACCCGCTGCAAGCCTTCGAATTGGTACATGGAGACCACTTTGGCCTTGTAAGATACGTCGGGGTTGTGGTAATCCACCACAGCCACTTCCTGGTTCTGCTTGAGCACGCCCCGCTCGATGCGGCCGATGGCGATGCGGCCCACATAGTCGTTGTAGTCGATGGAGGAGACCAGCACCTTGGTGGGGCCATCCACATACTCCGGCGGGTCGATGTGGCTCAGGATCGTTTCAAACAGGGGCTGCAAGTCGCTGCCCGCCTCGTCCGGCGCCAAGGAAGCGGTGCCTTTGCGGCCCGAACAGAACAGCACCGGCGATTCGATCTGTTCTTCGGTGGCGTCCAGATCCAGCAGCAGTTCCAGCACTTCGTCCACCACTTCCAGGGGGCGGGCGTCGGGCCGGTCTACTTTGTTGACCACCACGATCACTTTGTGGCCCAGTTCCAGAGCCTTTTGCAGCACGAACCGGGTCTGGGGCATGGGGCCTTCAAAGGCGTCTACCAACAGCAGTACGCCGTCCACCATCTTCAGCACCCGCTCCACTTCGCCGCCGAAATCGGCGTGGCCGGGGGTATCGATGATGTTGATCTTCACATCCTTATAATGGACGGATGTGTTTTTCGCCAGGATGGTGATGCCCCGTTCCCGCTCGATGGCGTTGTTGTCCATCACCCGGTCCTGCACCGCCTGGTTTTCCCGGAAGGCGCCGCCCTGCTTCAGCATTTCATCCACCAGGGTCGTCTTGCCATGGTCGACGTGGGCGATGATGGCGATGTTGCGCAAATCGTTCCTTAACAAATATGTCACTCCTCAAAGAGAAAAATTCCCCAAGCCAGCCGCCTGCAGGGGAGAAAAGAGCGGGCGGCCGGTTATCTGACCCATTATACCACAGACCGGCAGCGATTGCACTGATTTTCTGCAAAAAAATCCCCTTTGCCCTGGCAAAGGGGAAAAATTATAACTCAAAATCCTTTTTTGTGAACTTTTTGGAGGATTTGACAGGGGGGTGGGGCTGCCGGCGCAAGGGGTCGTAGCGGTAGTGCCGGCAACAAAAGTCAAAATCCACCGGCCCTTTCCGGCTGCACAGCACATAGCGGTCATCCAGATCGGAGGAATCTTCGCAATAAGCGCAGCAGCGCTTGATCTCAGGGTCAAACAACATAGGCAATCCCTCCTTTGGCCTGGAAAGACGGCAGAAACAAAGATCCCGCCGGGTCTTTGCTTTTATTATACCGTTTTCCCCTCCTTCTGACAATGTTTTTTTCCGCGGGCCAGCCAGGCCAAAAACAGGAAGGCCAGCCAGATGGCAGTGCAGGCCAAAAAGGAACAGGCCAGGGCAGGGCCAAAGCGCAGGGTGGTCAGGCCGGCCACATGGAGGCTCAGCCCGGCGGAGGCGGGCAGCCCGAAGGGGAGGAAAGCGGCGGCAAACCAGGTGAGGGCGGCAGAAAGCAGGCCGTGGAGCACTTTGCCGCCGATGTACGGCGCCACCGAAAGGCCGCTTTCGTGAAGGAAGGAGAGCACCTGGCAGTGGACGCTCAGGCCGGCCCACCCCAACATGAAGGCGGCAATGGCGAGCCGGGCGCTGAGAGGGCCTCCTGCTCCCGTCAAGCTCCAGATGCCGGTGGTCAGCTCCAAAATGCCGCTGATGATCCGCTGGGCATAGGCCGGGTCCAGCCCCAGGGGGCTGAGCAGCGCGCCCAGCAGCGATGCGGCGGCAGGCAGCACGCCCATCACGTTCAGCAGCCGGATGGCCACGGTGAAGAACACCACAAAGGCGCAGATGTTCACGATGGATGCGGCAGATGAGCGGACGCTTTCCGCCAAGGCGGGGCCGAAAGATTGGCAGCGGACAGCCAGCCTGCCCCGCCCTTGGCTGCCTGGCTGCCGCCTGCCGTAAAAGCGGAACACCAGGCCCACCAATATGCTGGCCAGGATGTGGCACACATAGAGGAGGATGCCCGCCCGGGTGCTGGCAAACACCGATGCGCCGGCGATGCCCAAAATAAAAGCAGGCCCTGAGTTGTTGCAAAAGGAGAGCAGGCGCTCGGCCTCTGTTTTGGTGCACAGCTTTTGTTCATAGAGGGCAATGGCGGTCTTGGCCCCCACTGGGTATCCGCCCACCAGCCCCAAGGCAAAGGCGGGGGCACAGGCGCCGGGCACCCGGAACAGCAGGCGCATGGGCTTTTCCAGCGCCCGGCCGATGTAGCCTGCAAGACCGGTGGACACGGCCAGGGAGGAGAGCACAAAAAAGGGGAACAGAGAAGGGATGAGCACACTGGCACACAGCTCCAGGCCTTGGCAGGCGCTCTCCGCCGTCTGGCGGGAATAGCGCACCAAGCCATAGGCGAACAGGCAGATGGAAGCATAGATCAGCACCCGGTAGATGCGGTGCAGGGAAAAGGGCCACTTTTTTTCCATGGGGAAATCACCTCTCGGCCAGGTATATGCGGCAGATGGGTAAAAAAGTCCCAAAAGGACAGGCAAAAAGGGGAAAAATAGCGCATAGGAATGGAGGGTAAGGCGCGGTGGGACCGCGGACGGAGGGTGACGTATGAAAAAGAGACGGTGGAAAAAGCCCCGCCCCAGCGGCGAGAGCCTGCGGGAGAGCTTTGCCCGGACCATGGAGGAGATCCACATGCCAGCCGGCGCTCTGCTGGGCCTGCCGGAACTACAGTGCAGTGAGCGGGGCGTGCTGATGGAACACCACCGGGGCGTGCTGGAATACAGCAGCGAGCGCATACGGGTGGCAGCCAAAGATGTGACGGTGCAGATCTGCGGCATGGATCTGGAGCTGGAAGCCATGAGCGCCGGTGAACTGAACATCCGGGGCAAGATCGCCTCGGTGGAATTTATTCGATGAATCGACCGATCGTGAGGAATGACCATGCTGTTAGGGCTGATCAATTATGTGCGGGGCAATGTACGGGTAGAGATCCAAGGGGCCGCCATCGAGCGGTTCCTCAATTTGTGCGCCCAGAACCAGATCGCTTTTTGGGATGTGCGGCGGGTGGCGCCCGACCGGGTCCAGGCCACGGTGCGCATCAGCGGTTTCCGGCAGCTGCGCCACTTCACCCGGCGCATGATGTGCCATGTACATATCATCGGCAAGCAAGGCGTGCCCTTCCAGGCCCATAAGCTGATGCCCAGGGTGGCTCTGTGGGGCGGGGCTTTGGCCGCGGTGGCGCTGCTGTGCGCCGCCAGCCAATTCGTCTGGACCATCGACATCAGCAACTGCGACCACACTTTACAGGCTGAGGCGCTGCGGCTGACAGAAGAGGCGGGCCTGCGCCCCGGTGTGTTGCGCAGCCAGGTGGACAGCAACGCCATCAAAAATTATGTGATGATGCACAGCGACCGATTCTCCTTTTTGGCGGTGAATGTCAAAGGCAGCCGGGCGGAGATCGTGGCCCAGGGCCGGGATCCCACCCCTGAGTTGGTGCCGGTGGACCAGCCCTGCGACATCATCGCCGACAAAACAGGGGTCATCGCCGACATGCAGGTCAAAGCGGGGCTGGGCATGAAAAAAGTGGGGGAGACAGTGGTGGCCGGCGACATGCTGGTGTCGGGCACCATCGTCAGCGCCCAGCAGCAGACCTACCTGGTCCATGCCATGGCGGACATCGAGCTGCGGACCTGGCATGACATCAAAAGGGTGATGCCCACCCGGCTGGAGAGCAAAGTGCCCACAGGGCGGCAGAAGACCCGGTATTCCCTGGTGGTGGGCGGCCGGCGTTTTTCCCTTTCTTTCATTGAAAGTGAGCCGTTTGCGTGTTATGATAAATTCGTGGAAAAAAAGCCGCTGAAATTGGGAGAGGACACCACCTTGCCTGCGGCGCTGGTGGTGGAGCGGTATGTGGAATACGCGCCGGAGGAATTCTTTGTGACAGAGGAAGTGTGCCGCCGGGTGCTGGAAGAGCGGCTGCAGGACACATTGGCCCAGCGCCTGCCCGATGCCCAGGTGGTGCAGACCCAGTTCCTTTGCGAATACGGCCAGCCCTTCGCCGTGGCCAAACTGACGGCGGAGTGCCGGGAAAAAACGGGCATACTGAAAGAAGTGTCGGGGGTCACGCCCCAAACATCGGAGGATACACCATGATAGAACAGACCATAAGCATCGAGCGGATGGAAGAGATCGTCAACCTGTTCGGTTCTTTTGATGAAAACATCCGCTTGCTGGAAAAAGAATACGATGTGAGCATCGTCTGCCGGGATGAGCACCTGAAGATCTGCGGCGAGCCGGAACCGGTGCTCCGGGCCCAGCAGGCCGTGCAGGCCCTGCTGAACCTGGTGGCAAAAGGCGAGCAGATCACCCCGCAGAATGTGAACTATGTGCTGTCCCTCCTGCGGGATGGCCAGGAAGACAAGCTGGACCAAATGGGGGGCGGCGTCATCTGCGTGACGGCCAAAGGAAAGCCCATCAAAGCCAAAACGGCGGGCCAGCAGGCCTATGTGGATTGCATGGAGCACAACACCGTGACGCTGGGCATCGGCCCGGCGGGCACAGGCAAGACTTATTTGGCCGTGGCCAAAGCCGTGGTGGCCTTTCGGGAAAAGGCCATCAACCGCATCATCCTCACCCGGCCCGCCGTGGAGGCCGGGGAAAAACTGGGCTTTTTGCCCGGCGATTTGCAAAACAAAGTAGACCCCTATCTGCGGCCGCTGTACGACGCCTTGTTCGATATGCTGGGCCCGGAGACATTCCAGCGGTATCTGGAGCGGGGCAGCATCGAAGTGGCGCCGCTGGCCTATATGCGTGGCCGGACGCTGGACGATTCTTTTATTATTTTGGACGAAGCCCAGAACACCACGCCCGAACAGATGAAGATGTTTTTGACCCGTATGGGCTTCAATTCCAAAGTGGTCATCACCGGCGACATCACCCAGATCGACCTGCCGGATGGCAAGATGAGCGGATTGAAAGAAGCTATGCGGGTGCTGAAAAATGTGGAGGGCATCGGCATCTGCACCCTGACCGCCCGGGATGTGGTGCGCCACGAGCTGGTGCAGCGCATCGTCAACGCCTATGCCCAGTATGAGGAGCAGCGGCAAAAGAGCCGGGAAGGCAAGGAAAAAGGCCGCCGGAGCTTCAAAAAATAATGCCGGCGCAGGCTACAGAAAGGAGCAGCCGTGGAGATTGTCTATCGGGAGAATGCTTTGACCGCCTGGCAGGTCCAGCAGTTCCAACAAAAAATGGGCTGGACAGTGGAGCCGCTGGAACAATGGCAGCGGGCCATCCAGAACTCCTGCTGCACCGTGGCCGCTTATGACGGCGGAGAACTGGTGGCCATGGGCCGCTTGTTGGGCGATGGGGCGCTGTATTGGTATCTGAATGATGTTTTTGTCCTGACAGCCTATCAGGGGCAAGGCATCGGCCGGCAGGTCGTCACCCGGCTGCTGGAGCATATCCAGAGGGAGGGCCTGCCGGGGACCGAGGTCTCCGTGGCCCTGTTCAGCGCCCAGGGCAAAGAAGGTTTTTACGAAAAGATGGGGTTCCAAAAAAGGCCCGGCCCAGAGGCGGGGCACGGAATGGAACAGACGCTGCGCATCGGGTGATGGCGCCATGCCGAAGATAGGTGCCGGGTGATTGTATTTTGCTGGCAGACCGCGTATAATGCGGATGGAGACCAAGGGGCGGAGCGGGCAGCCTGCGCCCCGGCAGGAGGAAGACATGAGCAGTTTGACGATCCATTTCATGGGAGACAAGCAGTGCCGCGACAGCGAAGCGGAAAAACTGATGGCCCGCAGCAGCCGGGCGGCGTTGAAAAAAGTGGCGCCCCACTGGCGCTGTTCGGTGGATGTGACGCTGACCGACGACCAAAACATCGCCCAGATCAACGGGGAATACCGGGACAAGCCCACGCCCACCGATATCCTCAGCTTTCCATTGCTGGATATGGTGAACGGCGTATATGAAGGGGACATCCGGCAGGAAGAGGACCCGGATACCGGCCGCATCCCGTTGGGGGACATGATCCTTTCGGTGGAGCGGGCCCGGGCCCAGGCAGTGGAATTCGGCCACTCTTTTGATCGGGAGTGCGCCTATTTGACCGTCCATTCCATGCTGCACTTGCTGGGGTATGACCACGAGCGGGGCGAGGAAGACCGGCGGCTGATGCGGGCGCTGGAAGAGGAAATCATGCAGGAGCTGGGGCTCCTGCGGGAAACAGGAGAAAATACATGATTGAAAAAACCGGTATATTTTCAGTGGTAGGCCGGCCCAACGTGGGCAAATCCACCCTGACCAACACCCTGTGCGGCACCAAGGTGGCCATTGTGAGCAACAAGCCCCAGACCACCCGCAACCGGATCACCGGTGTGCGGAACGACGGGGAATGCCAGCTGGTGTTTTTGGATACCCCCGGCCTGCACAAAGCGAGGAACGCCCTGGGCGATTACATGGTCAAAGTGGTCAACAAGACGGTGGCCGATGTGGATGCCGCCATTTTGTTGGTGGAGCCGGTGGCCCGCATCGGCATCCCCGAGCAAATGCTCATCGACCGGGTCAAACAGGAAAAGCTTCCCTGCATTTTGGTCATCAACAAAATGGATACGGTGAAAAAAGAGGATCTGCTGGAAGTGATGGCCGTCTATGGCGCGGCCCATGCGTTTACAGCGGTGGTGCCCTTGTGCGCCCGCACAGGCGAAGGGGTCCAGCAGTTGGTGGACGAATTGAAAGCCCTGTGCATCCCGTCGCCCCAGCTCTTTCCCGACGGCATGGTGTCGGATCAGCCGGAGCGCCAGCTGGTGGCCGAGATCATCCGGGAAAAGATGCTGCAAAAACTGGACAAAGAAGTGCCTCACGGCGTGGCGGTGGAGATCGAACGCTGGGAAGAGCGGGACGATGGGCTCATTGCCATCAACGCCGCCATTTATTGCGAACGGAAGACCCATAAGGGCATCATCATTGGGAAAAACGGCGCAATGCTCAAACAGATCGGCGCCGTTTCGCGGTATGAGATCGAGCGGATGCTGGATGCCAAAGTGTACTTGGAACTGTGGGTGAAGGTAAAAGAAGATTGGCGGAATAAGCCTGGCCAGATCCGCAATTTTGGTTACGAAGAAGAGTAAAAAAAGAGGCAGGACGAGCGGGCCAATCTTCTTTGGCGCGTGAGCGCCCGCGCCGGCAGGCGCGCACGTTTTGCGGCAATGGGATTGGCGCAAAATAAGCAAACGGGGTCCCCGGCTGCAAAAGCAGCAGGGGAAGCGGCAATGGGATTGGCGCAAAATAAGCAAACGGGGTCCCCGGCTGCAAAAGCAGCAGGGGAAAGATTGGCGGAATAAGCCCGGCCAGATCCGCAATTTTGGTTACGAAGAAGAGTAAAAAAGAGGCAGAGTGGGAAAAGAGCCGATTTTTTGGCACAGAGGGGCATCCTTTCCAGCCTTGGTGTGAATTTTCAGGTGTGATCGCCGCCGATCGCGGCACACTGAACACAGGGAGGGATGTGCCGTGAAAGAGGATGAACTGCTGCGTGAGCAGGCCGCTGCCGGCGCCTGGAATTTATTTTGCCGCACCGGCTTGCCCGAAGCCTATTTGGCTTATTTGGACCAAAAAAACAGCGGGAGGCCCTAGGGCTTCCTGCTACATAAGATGGGATACCATGCATTTGAACACAAAAGGCTTGGTCATCCGCACAGTGGATTGGCGCGACAGCGACCGGCTGCTGACGGTGATGACCGAGGATTATGGCAAGATCACGGTGAAGGCCCAGGGCATCCGCCGGCGGGGCAGCCGATTTGGAGCCGCCGGGCAGCTGTTCGCCTATTGCGACTTCACCTTATACGAGCGGGGCGGCCGTATGACGCTGCAGGATGCCCAAGTGGTGCAGCAGTTTTTCCGCCTCTCCGAGGATTTGGACGCGCTGGCTTTGGCGTCCTATTTTTGCGAGCTGCTGGCGACAGAGGGCGAGGAAGATGTGCCGGTGCCCGGCCTGCTGCGCCTGGCCCTCAATAGTTTGTACGCCCTGGCCAATCATGTCAGCCAGCGGGAGCTGGTGAAGGCGGCTTTTGAGCTGCGCTTTTTGGCCATTGTGGGCTATGAGCCCGACCTGTGGCGCTGTGCCAGCTGCGGCGCCGAGCCCCAAGAGCCCCAGGTGAATCTGCAGGCAGGCCAGCTCCATTGCGCCAAATGCCGGGCTGCTTTCCGCCAGGGGGTCAGCATGCCGCTGAGCCGGGCGGCCCTGCAGGCAGCCCGCTATATCCTGCGCTGCGACCTGAAAAAGCTCTTTTCCTGGAGCATCCCGGCGGAAGACCTGGCGCTGCTGGGGGCTTTTACCGAAAACTACTGCCTCGTCCGGCTGGAACGGGGGTTCAAAACATTGGATTTTTATAAATCCCTGCAAGAGGGAGGGTTATACACTTGATCACACCATTGCAACAAAAATCATACCACACATTGGAATTGCCCAAGGTGCTGGAGCTGCTGGCCGCCCAAGCGGTATCGCCCCAGGCCAAAGAGCGGTGCCTGGCCTTGGAGCCGGAGGACACGCTGTTTGCCTGCCAGCGGCTGCAGCAGCAGACAGAAGACGCCGTGCGCCTGGCAGGGCTTTTTGGCAGCCCCTCTTTTTCCGGCGTGCGGGATGTCAACGGGGCCTTGGAGCGGGCCGGCGTGGGCGGCATGCTGAACATGAAAGAGCTGCTGGAGATCGCGGCTTTGCTGCGCTGTGCCCGGCAGACCAAAAATTATTTGGAAAAAGACACCCAGGTGGAGACCGTGCTGGAAGATTACTTCAACCGGCTGAGCGGCAACAAATACCTGGAGGAAAAGATCGAACAGTGCATCGTTTCGGAAGAAGAGATGAGCGACAGCGCCAGCAGCGAGCTGCGGGATATCCGCCGGGGCATCCGCACCTCCTCTTCCAAGATCAGAGAGGTGCTCAACCGCATCATCACTTCGCCCTCCTACGCCAAAGCGCTGCAGGATACCGTCATCACCACCCGGGGGGGCCGGTATGTGGTGCCGGTCAAAGCGGAGTTCAAAGGCAGCATCCCTGGCTTGGTGCACGATGTCAGCTCCAGCGGCGCCACGGTGTTCGTCGAACCCATGCAGGTGGTGGAACTGAACAACTCCATCCGGGAAATGCGGGCCAAAGAAAAAAATGAGATGGAGCGGATCTTGTCGGAGCTCTCCCAAGAGGTGGGATCATTCGCATCCACCATCCGGCAGGATTACGACCTGCTGTGCACCCTGGATTTTATTTTTGCCAAGGCCAAGCTGGCATACCAGATGAAAGCCAACCGGCCCCGGCTGGTGGAACAGGGGCGCACCCAGCTCCGCCGGGCCCGCCACCCGCTGCTGCCCCAGGGCACGGCGGTACCCATTGACTTTGCCATCGGCGGCAAAGTGGATGCGGTGATCATCACCGGCCCCAACACAGGCGGCAAGACCGTCAGCCTCAAGACATTGGGCCTGCTGACGCTGATGGCCCAGTGCGGCCTGCAGATCCCCTGCGGCGACGACAGCGCCATCCGGGTCTGCCCCCGGGTGCTGGCGGACATCGGCGACGAACAGAGCATCGAGCAGTCCTTGTCCACTTTCTCCTCCCATATGAAGAACATCGTGGAGATCTTGGGAGAAGCGGGGCCCGGCAGCCTGGTACTGATGGACGAATTGGGGGCGGGCACCGACCCGGTGGAAGGCGCCGCTTTGGCTGTGGCGATCATCGAACACCTGCGGGAGCAGGGCTGTCTGGTGGCGGCCACCACCCATTATGCCGAGCTGAAGACCTATGCCCTGGAGACCGAAGGGGTGGAAAACGCATCCTGCGAGTTTGACGTGACCACGTTGAAACCCACCTATAAACTGGTGTTCGGCATACCGGGCAAATCCAACGCCTTTGCCATTTCCCAGCGGCTGGGGCTGGATATGGCCATCATCGAGCGGGCCAAGAGCAGCATCGACAGCCAAAACCTCCAGTTCGAAGACGTGATCCGCACCCTGGAAGAAAAGCGGCAGCGGATGGAAAGCGAGCTGCAGAAAGCCCAGCGGGAGCGGCAGAGAGCGGAAGAGGAGCGGGAAGAAGCCCAACGGGCCTATGACTCCATTGAAAAAGACCGGAAAGAGCTGCTGGACCAGGCCAGGGCCCAGGCCCAAGCCTTGATCCAAGAGGCCAAACGGGCCGCTGACGACACCGTGGAAGAGCTGCGCCGGCTGCGGAAGCAGCAGGCCAAAAACCCGGCGGAAAGCAACCTGTCAGAGGCCCGGGCGGTGATGATGGGTCACTTGACCGAAGCGGAGCGGAAGACCATTGAAAAGCGGATCAAAAAGGCGGCGGCGCCTCCGCCCCGCAGCCTGCAGGAAGGGGACGTGGTGGAGATCGTATCCAACGGCATGCGCTGCACCGTGGCCGCCACGCCGGCCCCCGGCGCCCCCGTCCAGCTGACGGCGGGCATCATGAAACTGACGGCAAAGCCGGAAGAACTGCAGCTGGTCTCAGCAGCGCCCCCCAAGAAAAAGGCGCAAAAAGGTTCGGTGCGCACCCAGGCGCCCACAGCGCCGGCCCGGGGCTCCACCGAAGTGGATGTGCGGGGCATGACGGCCGACGAAGCCATTTTGGAAGTGGAGCGGTTTTTGGACCTGGCCTTCCGCATGCGCCTGCCTTCGGTGGTGATCATCCATGGCAAAGGGACTGGCGTGCTGCGCCAGGCGGTGCACACCTATCTCAAAGGCGCGCCCCATGTGAAATCCTTCCGGCTGGGCGCTTACGGCGAAGGGGAGACGGGCGTCACCATCGTCCAGCTTTCCATCTGATGGCATAGCCCGCCTTTGAAAGGCATACAATACAACAAAGCAAGGAGTGGTAAAATGCCAGGCATCGGGACACTGGCCAATGTGGGGATGATATTGGGCGGCAGCATCATCGGGATATTTCTCAAGAAAGGGGTACCAGAGCGGTTTAAGACCATCGTATTCCAAGCATTGGGGACTGCCACATTCCTCATAGGTTTATCCGGCGTGCTGTCCGGCGTCCTCAAGACGAACGACAGCGGCGGGCTGGATAGCCAGTACATCCTGCTGCTCATCCTCTCCCTGGTGCTGGGCGGCGTCTTGGGCGAACTGCTGCGGCTGGACCGCCTGTTCGACCAGGTGGGGGAAAAGATCAAGCGGGCGTTCAGCAAACAGGCGGCAGGCACCGATGTGGGCACAGGCTTTGCCAACTGCACCATATTGTTCTGTGCCGGCGCCATGGCCATTGTGGGCGCTGTACAGGATGGCTTGGCAGGGGACCCCACGATGCTCATCGCCAAAGGCATGATGGACGGCATCGTATCGGTGCTGTTTACCACAGTTTACGGCGTGGGCGTGCCGCTGAGCGCCCTGGCGGTGCTGGTGTACCAGGGGAGCATCACTCTGCTGGCCTTTTTGGTCAAGCCCTACCTGACCGATGCGGTGGTGCTGCAGATGTCCCTGGTGGGCAGCGCAGTGCTGATGCTCATCGCCTTCAACTTGTGGGAGATCAAAAAGTTCAATGTGGCCAATTTGATCCCGGCGGCCTTCCTGCCGTTGATCTTTTCCCTGGTAAGTCGCTTGTGGGCATAATGTTACCACATAAAAACTATTGCACAAACAGGTTATTTCTGATAAAATAAATGAAACAGAAGCAGAGAAAGCGGGGTAGCTTAAATGTTTACCAAAGAAGCCACAGTCAACAATCAGGTGGGCCTGTATGCCAGACCGGCCACTTTCTTTATCCAGAAAGCCAATGAATTCCGCAGCACCATCATGGTGGAGAAGGAAGGGCGCAAGGTGAATGCGAAAAGCCTGTTGGGTGTGCTCTCTCTGGGGATCACCAAGGGGACTTCCATCACCATTTCCGCCGAAGGCGCGGATGAAGAAGAGGCAGTCAATGCGCTGTGCACTTTGATTGCATCGAACTTCGGCGAATAAGCAACGGAAATATGCCTGGGCGGGCCCTGGGCATCACATGAAAAGACATTTGCCTGTGGCGCCGCGTGAAAGGTTTCATGCGGCGCCGCTGTTGTGTAGGCGGCTGTGGCCGCGGTGGAGAACATGACCTTTGACGAATTGAAAGAAAAAGCCCTGTTGCTGCCTTTGCTGCCCGGCGTCTACATCATGAAAGACGCCCAAGGGACGATCATTTACATCGGCAAGGCAAAGGCGCTGAAAAACCGGGTGAGCCAATATTTTGCCAATCTGGCATCCCACACGCCCAAGACGGTGAAGATGGTGTCCCAGATCTGCGATTTTGACACCATCATCACTTCCACAGAATTTGAAGCGCTGCTGTTGGAATGCGCGCTGATCAAAAAGCACAAGCCCAAGTACAACATCCTGTTGAAGGACGACAAGGGGTATCCCTTCCTGCGCCTTTCCAAAGAAGCGTATCCCCGGTTCTCCATCGTATCCAAGCCGGCAGAAGATGGGGCCAGGTATTTTGGCCCTTACGCAGGGCGCAGCGGCGCGAAAAAAGCCCTGGATACCGCGTTGCAGACCTTTAAGCTGCCCACCTGTTCGCTGAAATTTCCTCGGGATATCGGCAAGAACCGCCCCTGCCTCAACGCCCACATCGGCCGCTGCTGTGCCGTGTGTTCGGGCCAGGTCTCCCAAAAAGAATACAACCAGCTGGTGGGCCAGGTGTGCCGCCTGCTGGAGGGCAAGTACCAGGGGCTGGCCAAGGAGATCGAAGAGGAGATGGAACAGGCCGCCGAAGACCTGCAATTCGAGAGGGCGGCTGCCCTGCGGGACCGGATGCGGGCAGTGGAAAAGCTGGGCAACAGCCAGCTGATCTTTTCCGGCGCCCTGTCCGATCTGGATGTGATCGCCTGCGGCCTGCGGGGCAGCCGCGCCTGCATCGTCATGCTCAACTACATCGGCGGCAATCTGCTGGACAAGAAAAAGGAATTTTTGGACGGCGTTTCCCAAGAGGATGTGGGCGACTTGCTGGAAGGGTTCATCAAGCAGTATTACACCCTGACCCAGCGTTCGCCCCGGGTGGTATTGGTATCGCACCCGCTGGAAGACGAAGAGATGCTGGCCCAGTGGCTGGGCATGCTGCGGAGAGGCAAAGTCTATGTACAGGTGCCCCAGCGGGGCGAAAAGCGAAAGCAGATGGAATTGGCGCTGGAAAATGCCGAACAGGAGCTGGAGCTGCTGGAAAAGCGGGAACAGAAGACAGCCAAATCCCTGGAGCAGCTGGCCGAAGTGCTGGGGCTGGATGACCCGCCCCGCCGCATCGAAGCTTACGATATCTCCAACTTGGCGGGCACGGGCACCGTGGCAGGCATGGTGGTGCTCAAAGACGGCCGCTTTGCCCGCAGCGCCTACCGCAAATTCAAAATACGGGATGCCCAGGGGGGCGACGACTACGGTTCGCTGGCTGAGACCGTGGAGCGCCGCCTGCGCCATGCAGAAGAAGGGGACGCCGGCTTTTTACCCTTGCCCGACCTGATGCTGATCGACGGTGGACAAGGCCAGGTGAACGCCGTGCAGCAGGTGATGGATGCCCACGGCTGTACGGTGCCGGTGTTCGGCATGGTCAAAGACGACCATCACCGGACCCGCGGATTGATGGACGGCAGCGGCCGGGAATTTGGCATCAAGACCATGCCGGCCGTGTTCGCCATGGTGGGCAACCTGCAAGAAGAAGTGCACCGGTTTTCCATTACCTATCAAAAGAGCTTGCGGGGGAAAAGCATCAAAGAAAGCACGCTTTCCCGCATACCGGGGCTGGGCGAACAGCGGATCCGCGCCCTGCGCCGCAAATTCGGCACCATCGCCAAGATCCGCCAGGCGGATGTGGAAGAATTGGCCCAGGTGGTGCCCCACAACGTGGCCGTCAGCATCCGCAATTATTTTGACGGCGAAGGGCAGAGGACGGAGGAGACGACATGAGAGTGATCACAGGTTCTGCCCGGGGGCGCAAACTGGAAGCGCCCACCGGAAGAGATACCCGGCCCACCACAGACCGGGTCAAAGAGAGCATATTCAACATCATCCAGTTCGACATCGAGGGCCGGGATGTGCTGGATCTGTTTGCGGGTTCGGGCCAAATGGGCATCGAATGCCTTTCCCGGGGGGCAAAAAGCTGCACTTTTGTGGAGATGGACCCCAAAGCCCAGCAAGTGGTGCGGCGCAATATAGAAGTCACGGGCTTTCAAAAACAAAGCCGCCTGATACCGGGGGATGCCCTTTTGGCGCTGCGCCAGCTGAATGGGAACCCCTTTGGCCTGATCTTGTTGGACCCGCCCTATGGCGGCGCGCTGCTCAACCAGGCGCTGGAACGCATCGTGCAAATTGACAACCTGCGGCCAGGTGGTATAATAGTATGCGAAAGCGCCAGAGAAGACGTGATCGAACCCCTGCGGCCGCCCTATGCCATTTTGAAGGAATACCGCTATGGCGCCATCAAGATCACCACCATCACACGGGAGGCGGACTGATGGGGCTGGCGATCGTGCCCGGCAGCTTTGACCCTGTGACCTGGGGCCATGTGGATATCATCCGCCGCGCCGCCCGCCTGTTTGACAGGGTGATCGCGCTGGTGATGGTCAACGATCAAAAACAGGCCCTGTTTACGCCGGAAGAACGGCTGTATATGCTGCGGGAGAGCGTGCGGGGCATTCAGCGGGTGGAAGCCGATTTTTACGGCGGCATGACCTATGATTACATCGCCCGGCACGGGGTAGACGCCATTGTGAAGGGGCTGCGGGATGGGGCGGACTTTGCCTATGAGTGCCAGATCGCTCAATTCAACCGCCAGCACGCTCCTCAGGCCGATACGCTGTTTTTGCTGGCGGACCCCCAGCGGCAGGCGCTGAGTTCCAGCTGGGTCAAGCGGGCCTATGTGGCGGGTGAAGAGATCCGTGATGCAGTACCGCCTGTGGTGCTCGCGATGCTGGCGAAAAAATTGCCGATAAACAAAACCAAGGAATCAGAAGATAGGGGAATGGAACATGGCAGGAAATGCAATTGACGAACTGGTCAGCACCCTTTATGAAATGGTACAGGACGCAGGCGGTATCCCGCTGATGAGCGACCGCTGTGTGATCGAGCGGGAAAAGGCTCTGGACATTTTGGACGAGATCCGTGCCAACATCCCATCGGATCTGAAAATGGCCCGGGAGATCGTGGAAAAGCGCAATGAGTTCATCACCGCCGGCAAGCGGGAAGCCGAAGCCATCCGCAAGCAGGCCGAAGAGCTGGCCCGGCAAAAGGTGAATGAAAACGACATTATGAACGAGGCGCGCCGCCGCAGTGCAGAGATCATCCGCACGGCGGAAGAGCGGGCCAAAGAGCTGATGGGCGCGGCCAACGCCTACTGCGAAGACTTGATGAAACGGACGGAAGAGGCGGTGGCCCATTCACTGGAAGAAGTGAAGAGCTCCCGCGCCCAGTTCAAGCAAGCAGCTCAAGCGGCCAACCAATAAATGCACAGAAAAACGAAGAGGGACCGCCGGTGACGCCGGGCGGTCCCTTTTTTGACAGCTACGCAGGTTCATGGTTTCCGCAAGATCTTTTTCATGGCTTTTCCCTTGGCCAATTCGTCCACCAGTTTGTCCAAATACCGGATCTTCTGCAACAGAGGATCTTGGATCTCTTCGACCCGGTAACCGCAGATGGAACCTTTGATCAAGGCAGCGTTGGGCTGGAAACAGGGGGCTTCGTCAAAGAAAGTCCGGCAATCCACCTGGTTTTTCAGCTGCTGCTCCAGGCCGGCTTCGTCGTAGCCGGTGAGCCAGGCGATGATCTGGTCCACCTCCTGTTTGGTGCGGTTTTTCCGCTCGGCTTTTGCCACCAGAAGGGGATAGACTTTGGCAAAAGGCATGGTGAAAAGTTTTTCGTTTTCCATAAGGTCGCATCCTTTCTTTCATGATCAAGGGGTATCGAGAGAACGGCAGGCCAGTGAGGCCGGATAAAGCAAGGGATTATCCAATTCTGCCAGCCGGCCGATATTTACCATAGAAGGATCTGGATCCTGTGCAAAAAGGAGGGATGCAGGATGGCGATACCGGCCATTGGGCAGAACCGGCAGAGCCGGACGGGATATGAGGGGACCATCGGCCAGGGGGCCGCCCACCAAAACCAGACGCCCGATCAGACAAAGGAGGCGCCGGCTGAACGCTGGGACCGTTGGGTGCGGAAACAGGAAGCCCAGAGGGAAACCGTAGGCGAAGCCCTCAAACGGGCCCGGGAAGCGGCAGAAAAACAGCGGGAAGCGTTGGACGTCGAGATGCCGCAGCGCTATGGCGATGCACCGCTGGAGGTCTATGCCAGGCTGGCCAAAGCCCGCAATGTACAGGAGGTGAGCAGCGCCGCAGGCTATGCCCGGCGGCAGATCGCCCGTTTGCAGGCGGCACTGGGGCAAGACTCGGACAATGCCGATGCGATCCGTTCGGCCCTGGCCCAGCTGCGCAAAGCGGTGAACCGCTGCAGCCGCAAAAAGAAGGATCTGCAGCGGGAGATGCTGTTGGAACAACAGCGCAGGCGGGCCCAGGAACGCCAATGCCAGCGGGAGATGCTGCGTCTCAAAGCGGAAGTGCAGCGGCGCAAAAAGACGCGGTTTATTCGGGAGGGGGCTTATCTGCAAGAAGCCGCCATTGAAAACCAAATGCAAGCTTATATCGCCCAGACAAAAGCGGAGATGGCCCAGCAGATACGGCAGGTCGCCCCGGCTTCCCCGGTGCAAGGCCATGAGGACATATCTGGGGAAGGCATCGGCCACATTTCCATACGAGCCTGATCGCAAGATGAAAAATGCCACTGGAAAGGTCCAGTGGCGTTTTTCATTGGGATATGTCATCGGGAGAGGAGGGGGAGTGTTCCTCATGTTCCGAAGACGGCGGAGAAGAATGGTCTGCCTGGGCATCTTCATGCCAGCAAGGCGGGCAGTCGGAGGCAGGCTCTTGTTCTGCAGGCTCCTCCGAGAGCGCCTGCAGGGAAAAAGCGTCGTCTGCTGTGGGATCACGATGCTCCCGCACCGTTTGGATGATCACCAAGATGGCCACGCCGGTGAGCAGGGCCGCCGGGATCAGCTGGAAGATGACGAAACTGAACAGCAGAGAAAGATCCAGCGATACGACGATGAGCCGCAGAACGAACATCAAGTAAACGAACGCCTGGATATAGAGGGCGTACACCGCCAGCCGTGGTTTGCGGCGGCTGAGAAAGAACAGGAGAAACGTCAGATCGGCCAGCAGGTTGAGGGTGGACCACAGATTGAGCCCGATGCCGCTGATCCCCAGCAGGATACAGTAGAGCAGGCAGGCGATCAAACCGGAGATGCCGGCCAGATTGATCTGCATGGAAGAGACCGGATCTTTGAGCACAAAGCCTCTTAATACCAAAAGGGCGCTGAGGATGCAGTAGAGCAGCGAACTCAGCCCACAAAACAAATCCATTCCCTGAAGAAGAGCGGGAAGAAACGTAATAAAGTCCATAATGTGAATTTCCTTTGCCGTTTGTCTGTGATCCATACAAGCGGAAACAGACGTTCCCATTTCATATTCTATCATAAATGGGGGAAAAAACAATGGTTTTTCTGCACAAGAATCTGGCAGTGACTATGCAAACACCGGGCACAGTTTTCCCAGAAGAAAAGGGAAAGGCAGGGCAGCAAGACCTACAGGGCCTAAGTGGGGAAAACTCCTGAAGCCGGGCCATGGACTGTGAAAACAGTACCTTGCGGAGAGATGGGGAAAAGGGCTTGCAAGATGGGAAAAGCGAACATGCGTTCTAAATGACAAAAAACGCGCGATTTCAAGGGAAATGGGCATGTTTTGGTAAAAAATTATTCGGAAAAGCCCTTGCAATTCAGGGGGCGCAACGGTATAATAAAAGAACATAGTGGTGAAAAGTGGTGGGCAGTCCCACGGGTCTGGCAGGGAAGCCGAGGTGGTGAAAGCATGAAAGGCGAATTTCAGCACAACATCGATGCGAAAGGCCGCCTTTTCATCCCCGCCAAGTTCCGGGAGGAATTGGGCAAAATGTTCATCATCACCAAGGGTTTGGATGGCTGTCTGTTCGTCTATTCCGCCTCTGCATGGGAGGTGCTGGAGGACAACATCAACCAGCTGCCCCTGTCTAAATCCCGCAACCTGCAG
Organism: Candidatus Pseudobutyricicoccus lothianensis; assembly: GCA_904419295.1. Taxonomy (GTDB): domain Bacteria; phylum Bacillota; class Clostridia; order Oscillospirales; family Butyricicoccaceae; genus Pseudobutyricicoccus; species Pseudobutyricicoccus lothianensis. Next base: position 56,825 of record CAJFRA010000002.1, on the reverse strand, counting down.
CGCTTTTTCTTCAGCAGTGCTGCCGATTGCGTGCCCGATGCCCAGGGCCGTGTGCTCATTCCCCAAAACCTGCGGGAATACGCGGCGCTGCAAAAAGAAGTGACGATCATCGGCGTTTCCGGCCGGGTGGAGATCTGGAACACCGCCCGCTGGAAAGCGATCAACGAGGAATTGACGCCAGAGAGCATTGCTGAGGCCATGGAGGAATTGGGCTTCTGATCCTGGCCGGATGAGGTAGATCCATGGAGTTTTCCCACGTTTCCGTTTTGGCAGAAGAATGTATACAGGCGCTGAACCTCCGCCCGGATGGCGTGTATGTGGACGGGACCACAGGCGGCGGCGGCCATTCGCTGCGCATTGCCCAGCAGCTGGGGCCGGCAGGTCGGCTGATCTGCATCGACCGGGATGAAGAGGCTCTGGCGGCGGCCAGCCGGCGGCTGGAAGCTTACCGGGATCGGGTCACATTTGTCAAAAGCAATTTTGCTCAGATCGCCCAGGTGATCGAAGGCCAGGGATTGGCCGGCGTGGACGGCATTTTGTTCGACCTGGGCGTTTCTTCATATCAGCTGGACAATGGAGACCGTGGCTTTTCTTACATGCACGACGCGCCGCTGGATATGCGGATGGACCGAAGCCAGCCTTTTTCCGCCTGGGATGTCGTGAATACATACACTCAGGAGCAGCTGCGCCAGATCCTGTGGGAATACGGAGAAGAGCGGTACAGCGGCCGCGTGGCGGCGGCCATTGTGCAGCAGCGGGAAGAGAGCCCCATTGAGACCACAGGGCAGCTGGCCCAGGTGATACGGGAGGCCATGCCCGCCGCCGCCCGGCGGGAAAAACAGCATCCGGCCAAGCGGAGCTTCCAGGCCATACGCATCGAGGTCAATGGAGAGCTCAGAGCAGTGGAACAAGCCATGGAGGGCAGTGTGGACAAGCTGCTGCCTGGCGGAAGATTGGCGGTCATCAGCTTTCACTCGCTGGAAGACCGCATCGTGAAAAAGATTTTTGCCCAGCAGGCCAAGGGCTGCACCTGCCCGCCGGAATTCCCGGTGTGCGTATGCGGCAAAAAGCCCAGGCTGAAACTGATCTCCCGAGGGGTCATCACGGCAGGGCAAAAGGAACTGGATGAGAACCCGCGGGCCCGTTCGGCCAAATTGCGGGTCGCGGAACGGATTTAGGAGGTAAGACAATGGCACAGCATGCAAAAAAGGCGCCGCCCTCCCGGCAAAGTGTAGCATACGATTATGCCCGCGTGCTTCCCCGTCAGGAGGAGCAGAATCAGCCGATGCAAGTCCACAAAGGCAAAGCGCGGCCCAAAGTGCCCTATGGTAAATACACCGCCATCGTCTGTGTGGTATTTGCAGCATTGCTGGTCATTGTTTTTAACTATATGAAGGTGACGGAACTGACCCGTCAGAACGCCGACCTGAAGGCCCAGCTGGAAGAGCTGGAAAGCGACGGTAACGCCCTGGACGCCAAAAAGGAACAGATCTTCAACTTGACTTATGTGGAAGACCGGGCGAAAAACGCGCTGGGCATGATGAAATCAGACAAGAGCCAGCTGGAATATGTGGATCTTTCGGAAGGGGACAGCGTCGAGATCCCCGAAGAAGAGACCCAATATCCGGCTTTTCTGAGAGGGCTGATCAAAAGTTTCAATGCCGTGGTGGAATATCTCAACTGACGGCAGACATATCATGGGGATGAGGGCAAGTGGAGTAAGGAATGTAAGGTTTCTTGCTCTCATTTTTTAATGAACAGGTGAGAAAATGTCCAAAAAAGCCAATAGTATGATGCGGCGCCGTATTTTGTTTGCCGCTGCAGTGTTCGGGTTGGGCGCTTTTGCCATTGTGGCCGGCCGGCTGTTCCAGCTGCAGGTGCTGGACCATGAATTTTACGAGGAAAAGGCCATTGCCCAGCAGACCCGCGACAAGACGATCGAGCCGACCCGGGGGACGATCTACGATTGCAATATGAAGCCCCTGGCCATCAGCGCATCGGTGGAGATGGTGACGCTGGAGCCCCGGAAGATCGCCGACGACGAACAGGCCCAGGTGATCTCGGAGAACTTGGCCAATATCTTGGGCATGGAGTACGACGAAGTCTATGCCAAAGCCTCCAAGACCGATTCGGCTTACGAAGTGATCCAGCGGGGCGTGGAAAAGGAAGTCGCCGACCAAGTGCGGGCTTTTGAAGAAGAATATAACAATGAAGTAGACGAATACAATAAAAATTTGAAAGAGGGCGCAGAGAAAAAAGCGAAGATCACCAGCATCTATATGGCGCCGGACACCAAGCGCTATTACCCCTTTGGCAACTTCTGCGCCCAGGTATTGGGCTTTGTGGGAACCGACAACCAGGGCCTTTCGGGCATTGAGATGGAATATGACGAATACCTGACCGGCACGCCCGGCCGGGTGATCACCGCCACCAATGCCAGCGGCGAAGAGATGCCCTTTTCTTATGAGATGTATTACGATGCCCAAAACGGTAACGATGTGGTGCTGACCATCGACGAGGTGATCCAGCACTATTTGGAAAAAAACCTGGAGATCGCAGCCTATGATAACCAGGTGGCGAACCAGGTGACGGGCATTGTGATGGATGTGAACACCGGCGCTATTTTGGGCATGGCCACCAAGGGGGATTTTGACCCCAACGACCCCTTCACCATCACCGATGAAACCAAGCTGCAAGAGCTGCAGGCCATTACCGACGAAGAAGAATACAAGGAAAAACGCACGGAGATCTTGCAGGATCAATGGCGGAACAAAGCCATTACCGATACTTATGACCCCGGTTCTACCTTTAAGATCCTGACGGCGGCTATGGCCTTGGAAGAAAAGGCCGTATCGGTGGACAGCACATTTTATTGCCCAGGCTACCGCATGGTAGAAGGGTGGCCCAAGCCCATCCGGTGCTGGAAATACCCCAACGCCCATGGGGATCAGAATCTGTACAAAGCCATACAGAATTCCTGCAACCCCGCTTTTATTGACATCGGGCAAAAGCTGGGGGCGGAGAACTTCCTGAAATACTACAAAGCTTTTGGCCTGGATAAGCGCACCGGCATCGACCTGCCTGGCGAAGGGACCAGCATCTTCCATGACGAAGAGCGCTTCCTTTCCAACAAGGTAGACTTGGCCACCGCCAGCTTCGGCCAGAACTTCCAGATCTCGCCCATCCAGCTGATCACAGCGGTGTCCGCTGTGGCCAATGGCGGCAACCTGATGCAGCCTTACATCGTCAAGGAGATCTTGGCGGAAGACGGCAGCATCGTCAAAAGCACAGAACCCACTGTGGTCCGCCAGGTGATCTCCGAGGAGACATCGGAGCTGATGTGTGATATCCTGGAAAGCGTGGTGTCTGAAGGCACCGGCAAAAACGCCTACATCGCCGGCTACCGCATTGCGGGCAAGACAGGCACTTCGGAAAAAAAGGTGAGACAGGCGGAGACAGGGCGTACCGACTTGTATGCAGCTTCCTTTATTGCCTTTGCACCGGCAGACGATCCGCAAGTGGCCGTGCTGGTGGTTTTGGATGAACCGATGGTACAGCAGAAGACCGGCGGTATTACGGCCGCCCCTGTGGTGCGGCGCATCATGGCGGATATCCTGCCCTACATCGGCGTGGAACCTGCTTATTCTGCCGACGAGCTGGCCCTGCAGGATATCGCTGTGCCCAATGTGACGGGCAAGACCGAAGTGGAAGCGGCCAGCGCTTTGGAAAAAGCGGGCCTGGATTACCGGGTGGTGGGCGACGGCGATACCGTGACCGACCAAGTGCCCAGCTATGGGGCCAAAATCCCTGGCACAGCCCAGGTGGTGCTGTATATGGGCGGTACAAAACCGGAAGAGCCGGTCACAGTGCCCGATGTAACAGGCCTTTCCGTGGCCGCGGCCCGATCTCAGCTGGAGCAGGCCGGCCTCTATATGAAGGGGACCGGCGCGGCAGACAGCACAGGCAATGTGGTGGCCAGCAAACAGAACGTGACCGGCCAGGCGCCTGTGGGGACGGTGGTCACAGTGGAATTCGTGGACCTGGACCAGCGTGCCCAATGACCGGAAACAACAGAGGAAGGTGACAGGATGAAGCTCATCGATTTGCTCAACGGCGTGGATGTGAAAACATGGGCCTGTGAGCCGGATAGAGAGATCAGGGATCTGTGCTACGACTCCCGCAAGGTGCAGCCGGGGGATGTGTTTGTCGCCATTCGGGGCTACCAGACCGACGGGCACAAATACATCGATCAGGCGGTGGAAAAAGGGGCGGTTGCCGTGGTGTGCGAAACACCGCCCTCCGGCGCCATCCCCCATGTGCAGGTGGACGATTCCCGGCGGGCCCTGGCCCAGATGAGCAACCATTATTTTGGCCACCCGGCGGAGAGCATGACGATGGTCGGCGTCACCGGTACCAACGGAAAGACCACGACCACGTTTCTGATCCGCTCGGTCTTGGAGCAGGTGACAGGCAAAAAAGTGGGCCTGATGGGGACGAATGTGAACATCGTGGGGGACAGGGAATTCCCCGCCCAGCGGACCACGCCGGAATCTTACGAGGTATTCCAGCTGTTGGCCCAAATGCGGGAAGCCGGCTGTGCCTACGCAGTGATGGAAGTTTCCTCTCACTCCCTGGAGCTGGACCGGGTCTACGGCATTGAGTTTGACGCGGCGGTATTTACCAACCTTTCCAGAGATCACCTGGATTTCCACCAGACCATGGAACGGTACCAGGCGGCAAAGGCCAAACTGTTCCGCATGGCCCGTTGGGGCCTGGTCAACCTGGATGATCCGGCAGGGAAAACTATGATGGAGCAGGGCACCTGCACTTTCCAGACCTATTCGGCGAAGGATGACAACGCCGACCTGGTGGCGAAGAACATCAATCTCAAACCGGACCGGGTGGAGTTCGAGGCTGTGGGAAAAGGCATCATCCACCGCATCAGCCTGGGGATCCCCGGCATGTTTTCGGTCTATAATGCGCTGGCGGCCACCAGCTGCTGCATGGCCCTGGGCCTTGCCTTGCCGGAGATCGCCGCGGCGTTGAAAAACGCCCATGGCGTCAAAGGGCGGGCAGAAGTGGTGCCCGTGCCGGCTGATTTTACCGTATTGATCGATTACGCCCATTCGCCCGATGGGATGGAAAACATCCTCAAAGCGGTGAAAGGCTTTGCCAAAGGCCGGGTGGTCGCCCTGTTTGGCTGCGGCGGCGACCGGGACCGGACCAAGCGGCCCATCATGGGCGAGGTGGCGGCCCGGCTGGCAGATTTCTGCATCGTCACATCGGATAACCCCCGCAGTGAAGACCCGCGGGCCATCATTGAAGAGATCTTGCCCGGCATGAAACGGAGCAAGACGCCTATGGCGGTGATCGATGACCGCCGCGCCGCCATCGTCTACGCGCTGGAAAACGCAAGACCTGGGGATGTGGTGGTTTTGATGGGCAAAGGCCATGAGACCTATCAAGAGATCCAGGGCGTCAAACACCATTTGGATGAACGGGAAGAGGTGGCAAATTATTTTGCCAAACAAAAAGGATAAAACGGAAGTGAAATAGAGAGGCGGTGTGAGCGCGCGGCGCAGCAAAGCGTTGCGCGCACACCCATGCTTATGGGGCCCCGGAGGGGGCAAAATCCAACGCTACGGGGGAAGAAGAGCATGAAAATGGCCATGGCCGCATTTGTGATCGCGCTGCTCGTCACAGCGCTGCTGGGGATGCCTGTCATCCGGTTTTTAAAAAAATTGAAGTTCGGACAAAAGATCCTGGAAGATGGGCCCACCTGGCATATGAAAAAGCAGTATACGCCCACCATGGGGGGCATCCTGTTCATCGCCGGCCTGCTGTGTGCATTGGCAGTGTGCCTGCCGGCCATCCGGCAGCAGGGCGACTGGAAACCGGTGATCCTATTCGTCTTTTCTCTGGTGTTCGGACTGATCGGCATGATCGACGATTACACCAAGATCAAAAAAAAGCAGAACCAGGGCCTGACGCCGTTGCAAAAACTGCTGCTCCAAATTGCGGCTGCCGCCCTGTTCGTCACCATCCTGCGGACCATGGGCCATTTGACCGGCCAGGTGTACGTGCCCTTTTTGGATGTGACGTTTACCTTTGCCTGGTGGATCTATCTGCCCTGTGCCATCTTTGTCATTGTGGGCACGGTGAACGCCGTGAACTTGACAGACGGCATCGACGGTTTGGCGGCATCGGTCACCGCCGTGGTGGCAGCCTTCTTTACAGCCCTGTTTTTGCAGCTGGGCGGCGGGCAGGATGCCACGGCAGCCTTTTCCGCCGGCTTGCTGGGCAGCCTTTTGGGCTTTTTGCTCTACAACAAAAACCCGGCCAGGGTCTTTATGGGCGATACCGGCTCCCTGTTTTTGGGCGGCGCGGTGTGCGGCATGGCTTTTGCCTGCGACCTGCCGTTGATCTTAGTGCCTGTGGGGCTGATCTACATTGTGGAAACGCTGAGTGATATCATCCAAGTGACTTATTTTAAACTGACCCACGGCAAGCGGATCTTCAAAATGGCGCCGCTGCACCACCATTTCGAAATGTGCGGCTGGAGCGAAAAAAAGATCGTGTTCGTCTTTTCCGCCATCACGGCGGTGATGTGTGTGATTTCCTATTTTGGCGTGCAGCCTTTTTTGGCCTGAGCGCCCCTGCATGAATCCGGAGGTGCATCCCCATCAAAACCACAACTGCCAATGTACCATTGCATCCCGACCGGCCGCGCAAAAAAAAGGCCAAGACCGCCGGCATGGATATCCCATTTTTGATCTTGACCCTGCTGCTGCTGTGCGTCGGGCTCATCATGTTGTTTTCCGCCAGTTATGTGGATGCGATATACAATACGAAAGGCCATGACGGCGCCTTTTACTTTAAGAACCAGGGGATGTATGCTTTGCTGGGCATCGTGGTGATGCTGGTGGCCTCCCGGTTCAATTACCACAAGCTCCACTACTTTGCCCTGCCTCTTATGGTGGTATCGCTGTTGTTGCTGGCAGCGGTGATCCCCTTTGGTGTGGAGCACAACGGCGCGACCCGCTGGCTGAAGATCGGCATCGAATTCCAGCCTTCGGAGATCGTCAAATTTGCCCTGATCCTCTGTTTTGCCAGCATGATCACCATCTGGGGCCCCAAGCGGATGCGGACGTTCCGCTATGGTATTTTGCCTTTTGTGGCCATCATCGGCGTCATTGCCCTGCTGCTGGTCAAACAACCCCACCTTTCCGCCACCGTCATCATCGGCGTCACAGGCATCGTGATGATCTTTTTGGGCGGCGCCAACTTGGCTTGGCTGATCAGCATGGGCGTGGCCGGTGTGGCCGGCTGCGTGGGCCTGATCTTCCTGCTGCCCCACGCCATGGCCCGTGTCAAGGTCTGGCTGGACCCATTCAGCGATTTCCGGGGCGACGGCTGGCAGGGGGCCCAATCGCTGATGGCCATTGGCTCGGGCGGCTTTTGGGGCCTGGGCCTGGGCCAAGGGCGGCAGAAGCACCTGTTCCTGCCGGAACCGGCCAACGACTTCATCTTTTCAGTGGTCTGTGAAGAGCTGGGCATGGTGGGCGCGGTGCTCATCATGATCGTCTTTGCAGCGCTGATCGTCCGGGGGTTCCAGATCGCCCTGCGGGCGCCGGACCGGTTCGGCACACTGCTGGTGGCCGGCATCACCACCCAGATTGCGGTGCAGACCATTTTCAATATGGGCGTCGTCACCGGGCTGCTGCCCGTCACCGGTGCGGCCCTGCCCTTTTTCAGCTATGGCGGCACATCCCTGTTGATGCTGCTGGGCGAAGTGGGGATCATCCTCGGTGTTTCCAGGTATATCCCGGCACCGGAGCAGGGATGACGGATTCAAGGGAGAAGGGAACGATAGAACGATGAAGATCTTGTTTACCGGCGGCGGCACGGCGGGCCATGTGAACCCGGCCTTGGCCGTGGCCGGTTATATCAAAAGCCAACAGCCCCAGGCAGATATCCGGTTTGCCGGGGCCGAAGGCGCTATAGAAGAGCGGTTGGTCAAGCGGGCGGGTTACCCATTGTATACATTCCCGCTGGCAGGGCTTTCCCGCAAATTGAATTGGAAAGGCATCCGCCAGAATGTGGACGCCCTTTCCAAGGCGGCCAAAGCGAGCCGCCGCGCCAGGGAGATCCTGGGCGAATTTCAGCCCGACCTGGTGCTGGGCACAGGCGGCTATGCCAGCTACCCCGCAGTGCAGGCCGCCGTGCGCCAGGGTATCCGCTGCGCCATGCTGGAAGTGAACGCAGCGCCAGGTATGGTGGTCAAGCGGATGAGCCGTAAAGTGGACTGTGTGTTTACCAGTTTCGCCGAGACAGGGCCACAGCTGCCAGGGGCGAAGAAAGTGGTGCTCACCGGCAGCCCGGTGCGCCAGGAGATCGTGAACGCCCGGCCCGATGGGCTCAAACAGCGGCTGTTTGGCGAAGAGGGCGGCCCGATGGTAGTCTCGTTTTGGGGCAGTGTGGGCGCCCTTTATATGAACCAAAAAATGAGTGAGTGCATCAAACTCTGCGCCCAAGAAAAGCCTTTCTGCCTGGTGCACGCCGCCGGGGCCAGCAACTACAAGTGGATGCCGGAGTACATCGCCAAAATGGGGGTGGACCTGGAAACGGCCCGGAACATCGACCTGCGGGAGTATATCTTTGATATGGATAAAGTGCTGTGCGAAGCGGATCTGGTGATCTGCCGGGCCGGCGCTTCCACCCTGGCGGAGGTCTGTGCCGCCGGGAAACCTTCGATCATTGTGCCATCGCCTTATGTGGCGGACAACCACCAGGAGAAAAACGCCCGGGTGCTGGAGCGGTACGGCGCAGCGGTGGTCATCACCGAGGCGGAAGCCACCGGGAAGAAGATCTATGACACGGCCTGCCAGCTGCTGCAAGACCCGGCGAAGCTGCAGGAAATGGGCGCCAAGGCGCGTTCCCTGGCAAAAACCGATGCAGTGGAACAGATTTACCAAGGGATCTGTCAATTGCTGGCCTAAGGGCTGAACAAGGCGGCGGAGACCGGCATAGTATGGGGTAAGATACCGCCCGCCACCGGGTGCTTTCCACTGGCACGGCTGTGCCGCATCCCGCGGGTGGTCAACCGCACAGGAGGAAGAATTATGAGCAGGCTAATCGTAAACGGCGGAAATCCCCTCAACGGTTCCATCCGTGCCAACGGCGCCAAAAACAGTATTTTGCCGATTTTGGCAGCCACCATCATCAATGGTGGCGAAAATATCATACATAATTGCCCAGATCTGAAGGATGTCCATTCGGCCATTGCCATCCTGCGGCACTTGGGCTGCCGGGTGGAATACAGCGGGGGGACCATTGTGGTGGATTCCGCCGGTATGGACCGGTGGGATATTCCCGACGACCTGATGCGGGAGATGCGCTCTTCCGTCATCTTCCTGGGGCCGATCCTGGCCCGCTGCGGCAAGGCGCGCATGACATACCCCGGCGGCTGCGAGTTGGGCCCCCGCCCCATTGACCTGCATTTGGATGCGCTGAGCAAGCTGGGCGTACACATCCAGGAGGAGGGCGGGGAGATCACCTGCGAATGCGGCCCGCTGCAGGGCCGGCAGATCAACTTGTCTCTGCCCAGTGTGGGCGCTACGGAAAACATCATGCTGTGCGCCACCGCCTGCCAGGGCACCACACGGATCGTCAATGCGGCCCGGGAACCGGAGATCTGGGATCTGCAGCAGTTTCTGCAAAAGGCTGGGGCCCAAGTGCAGGGCGCCGGCCAGCACGATATCACCATACAAGGGGGCGTGCCGACCCGGCAGCCCACGGAACACAGCGTCATTCCAGACCGCATCGAATCGGCCACCTATCTGTGCGCCTGTGCAGCAGCCGGCGGGGAGATCTGTGTGCAGCAGACGATACCCGCCCATTTTGCAGCTGTGACAGAGCTTTTGGCGGAAAGCGGCTGCCAGATCCAGGTGGGGGGCCAGGAAGTGAGGCTGCGGGCGCCCGGCCGTTTGCACAGTGTAAGGCCGGTGCGCACCATGCCGTACCCCGGTTTCCCCACCGACGCCCAGTCGCCTTTGATGGCCACGCTGTGCCTGGCCCAGGGCACCACGATGTTTTCGGAAAATATCTTTGAAAGCCGGTACCGCCACTGTGCGGAATTGTGCCGGATGGGAGCAGATATCCGGGTGGAAGGCCGGGTGGCTTTGGTGACAGGCGTGGATCACTTGACCGGCGCTTCTGTCAAGGCGACAGACCTGCGGGGCGGCGCGGCCATGGTAGTGGCGGCATTGGCGGCCCAGAGCGCCAGCGAGATCACCCAGATCGACCACATCGACCGGGGTTATGACCACATTGAAAGGGCTTTTGCCGCCCTGGGAGCGGATATCAAAAGACAGGCATGATACCAGGATGAGACCATGAAAAAGCAAAGACCAAAAGCCAGGGCGGCAAGACCTCCCGTTCCAAAAGAATACCCACCCAAAAAGCGTCGGAAGCGGCGCAGGCGGACAAGGCGGGGACCAAGCATTCTGCTGCGGTTCCTCTGCCTGGTGCTGATCTGCGCCGCGATCTTGGCGGCAGTCACAGTGTTTTTCAAGGTGAAGGAGATCACTGTGGTAGGCGATACCCGGTACAGTGCCCAAGAGCTGATCGATGCATCCCAGATCACGATAGGGGAGAATCTGTTTTTCATCAACAAATTTGCCGCCCAGGAGCGCATTTTGGCGGACAGGCCCTATTTGGATGAAGTCACCATCCGCCGCAGGCTGCCCGACGGCATCGAGATCCAGGTGACGGAGTGCCAGCCGGTGGCCGCTTTGCAAGTGGGGCAGACCTATTGGCTGATGGATACCAAGGGAAAATTGTTGGAAGAAGTTACCGCTGAACAGGCGGCCCAGTATTGCGTCGTTACGGGAATGGAGCCAGAAGAGGAAAAGCCGGGCATTTATGCCACATTTTCTGACGAGGAGAAAGGAAAAGCACTGTTTTCCATATTGAATACGGCTCAAAATAGTGATATACTGAAAGAAATTATGAGTATTGATATGCAGCAGCTGTTTGAGATCAAGCTGCAATATATGGGCAGGTTCACAGTGGAACTGGGAACCGTGGAAAATTTGGAGAAAAAAATCGAATTTTTAAACACGATCGTTGCAAAATTGAGCAGCACGGATACGGGGGTCATTGATCTGACCGATACGCAGACCGCCCGATTCCGCCCGGCATGAGGCAGTGGCCGATACAATCCCAATTCAAAAGGCAAGGTGGAGGCAGTTATGGGTTTTTCGTATGATGTAGGAGCAGAAAATAGCGTGAATATCAAAGTTGTCGGCGTAGGCGGCGGCGGCGGCAACGCTGTCAACCGCATGATCAGCAGCGGGATCCGCGGGGTTGATTTCATTGCCGTCAATACGGACAAGCAGGCGCTGAATTATTCGGCTGCCACCATCAAAATGGCGGTGGGTGAAAAGCTGACCAAAGGCCTGGGCGCCGGTTCCAATCCGGAGATCGGCAAAAAAGCGGCCCAGGAGAGCGCCGAAGACCTGAAAAAAGTGATGGAGAGCGCCAACATGGTGTTCATCACCGCCGGTATGGGCGGCGGCACCGGCACCGGCGCTGCGCCCATCATTGCGGAGATCGCCAAGGAGATGGGGATCCTCACCGTGGGCATCGTCACCCGGCCCTTTGCCTTTGAGGGCAAAAAGCGGACAGACCAAGCCACGGCGGGCATCATGGAGCTGAAGGAAAAAGTGGATGCCCTGGTGACCATTCCCAATGAGCGGTTGAAATATGTGAGTGAACAGAAAATCACGCTGCAAAACGCCTTTGAAGTGGCGGACAGCGTGCTGCTGCAAGCGGTACAGAGCATCAGTGAGCTGATCACAGTGCCCGGGTTGATCAATCTGGACTTTGCGGACGTATCCACGATCATGCGGAATGCGGGCTATGCCCACATGGGCATGGGCCGTGCTTCGGGCAAAGACAAGGCAGAAGAAGCGGCTAAAATGGCCATTCAGAGCCCGCTGTTGGAAACTTCCATTGCAGGCGCCCGGGGCGTGATCTTGAATATCACAGGCTCCCCGGACATCGGCTTGGAAGAAGTGGAACAGGCGGCGGCTATGGTCCAGTCTGCGGCCCATCCCGAAGCCCATATCATCTTTGGTGCAGCCATCGATGAGAACCTGGAAGACGAGGTCAAGCTGACGGTGATCGCAACGGGGTTTGACGACAAACCCACCATGCCCCGGGAGAACAAACCGCCGGTGGCGGAGAATCAGCCGGTCCAGGCTGCAGGGCAGCCTGCTGCTCCTGTACAGGAGCAGGCCACGCAAACTGCTGCGGCTGAACCTGCAAGTGGTGCAGAAGAAAGCGGCAATGTGGCTACGACCAAAGAGGAAAAAGACAAGGCTTTTGAAGATATCATGCGTATTTTTGGCCGGCAGCGCTGAGCCAGATCGCAAGTACAGCATCGCGCTCCAAGAGATGGACAAGGGGCCTTCTTGGAGGGGGATGCGAAAATAAAGCCGATTCAGCCGGAGGGCAATCTGCCCTCCGGCTTTTTTGCCTTCGATAGTGGAAAAGAAGACCGGGATAAAGGGAGGCCCAGAGGACCAAACCTGGACTATGGCAAGAAGGAAAAAGCTTAGAGAGTGAGAGGAGGCAGTCAATTGCACAGAAAAAGGGAGAGTTACAGGATTTTTACGTCAGCTTGACGGAAATGTGCGGGATGATTTTTCAACAATCCCCTATGCTGCTTTTCAGAGGAAACGATGCCAGAGCACGTATGGCGCAAGGCGCCAAAATGAGGCTGGCGATCCGATGGTCTGGAGGGACGGCCTATGGTCAGGAAAGTAGAAAGAACAGTGGAAGCGCTGGGCATCCTGTGTTTGGCTTCTTTGCTTCCCATGGGAATTTTGCTTTTGCTCCATACGAGTGATGGGCAGAAAGCAGTCTTGGAGAATTATGTTTCCATGCCTTTTTGGCTGTCAGTGGCGCTGCTGTGCCTGTTGTGCGCCGCCTGTTTTGCAGCGGGCGCCTGTAAAGGAAAAGACTGGCAGGACAAACTGCTTTGTTCAGCCGGGGCTTTGGCGCTGGCTGCGATCGGCCTTCTCACCATAGCGGGGCGCGTGGTCGATCCGCTGAGCGATTTACCCTATTTGCAGGCCCCTAGCCAGATCCAGCTGGAAGATGTTCGGTTTTCCTATAGCAATTTGGGCGATACCCCCACGGTGCAGCTGGAAGGGCTGGACGAGCAGGGGAAGAGAGAATCGTTTTCCATCAGCCGTGGAGTGTATGCACAGGGAGAAGCTTTGTATGAGCAAGCCGGTGCGGGGAACGGCACCCATACCATTACCGCACAGATCGCCTACCTGCCGCATTCGGAAACCGTTGTCCATGTAGACCTGCAACTTGCAGGATCCGCTGAAGATTGATTTTTGGAGAGCTCCAGCGATAAAAAAGGGAGCCTGGCAGCCTTTTGGCTGTCGGGCTCCCTTGTCTTGTAAAAGGCACGAAGAAAATCGGTCAATCCGCACGCTGGTTGGCCGGCGGCGTGCCCAAGCTGTCAATAATGGTAATAACAAGGCCCCGTATGCTGTTTTCTGTGGTGCGATAGGGGGCAATGCGCAATGTATAACACCGGCCGTTCATAGCCGTTACTTCCCGGTCGATGGAGATCAGATCCTTGAGTACGGTCCTGCAGTCGGTCTCAATGGCTTCTTCTGGAAAACTGTGGGCGAAGATCTGAATGGACCTGCCAATGTCGTGCTCCATCAGCTGAAATTCCCGCCCTACATATTCGGTGAATTTGCGGATGTTCAAGTTGCTGTCCACAAAAAGAATACCGATCATCGTAGAAGAGAGGAAATTGGACAGGTCGTTGGTCATCATGGTCAGCTCATCCAGTTTCAGCTGGTGCTCCGTGTTGACGGTATACAGCTCTTCGTTTACCGATTGCAGCTCCTCTGTGGAGCTTTGCAGCTCTTCATTGGCGGTGAGAAGCTCTTCGTTGGCGGCCTGGAGTTCGCCGTTTACCGTTTCCAGCCGCTGAATGGTGGAGCGCAAATCGCTCTGCGAAACCTGGAATTCCCGTTCCAGTTCGGCGATGCGGCGGGCTGCTGTGGCATCCAGGTCGTATTTTTCCACAACGCCTCCCTGCTCTGTGGGCCGGTTCTCCAGGAACAATACGGCCGTGAGCTCGCTTTCTTCACCGGAAGCGGTGGGGATGGGCTGTACCGTCAGATCGATCACTTTCCGGCCCGAAGGACAATCCACCGCAATGTCGGTATAGGTGATGGCAGTGTGTTCCGCCCGGCAGCGGCTCAAGGCGGTGGCCGCCACCAAGTTCAGATCCTTGTTGAGCATGCTGAAAAAGTTCAGCGTAGCCCGGCCGGGCGCCAAGGTAAAATAGTCGGCGTAATTCCCAAAAAAGTGAAGCACCGTATCTTCGGCATTCAACACGGCCGAGGCGGGCAAGAAGTGTTCCAGGAATGTGGTATAGAGCCCTTCGGCCACCGGGTCTTCTTGGTGGCCTGCGCCAGCGCGGATGCTGGTGGGCGAGATGGCTTGGATATTGGGGATGTTGAAGGCGGGGGGCGTTAAGTCTTCCACTTTTCCCTCTCCCTTGTGGATATAGATTTTTTCAGAGCTGCACACAGGTTTAAACAAGCTGACGTATTCCCCGGCAGTTTCGCTTTTGCCCAAAAAGAGATAGCCGTTGTTTTTGAGGGCCGAATGGAAAATGGCGAACAGCCCTCGGCGAAGCACCGGCTGGAAATAGATCATCACATTGCGGCAGCTGATCATATCCAGCTTGCCAAAGGGGGGATCGGAAAACATATTGTGGGTGGCAAAGACGATCATCCGGCGGATCTCTTTGGAAATTTGGTATTGGTCGTTCTGCTTCAAAAAGAACCGGGCCAACCGGTCAGGGGAGACATCGTCAATGATGTTCTCGGAATAGATCCCTTTGCCCGCCTGCTCGATGGCGCGGCTGTCCACATCGGTAGCAAAGATTTTGACATCCCTGGTCACCTGCAGCTCCTCCATGACCTCCCGAAACAAGATGGCGATGGAATACGCCTCTTCGCCGGTGGAACAACCGGCGCTCCACACCCGGATGGGTTCGTTTTCTTTGGCGCGCTCCACGATTTTGTAGATGGCGTTGTATTTCAGCTTTTCAAAAAATGCCGGATCCCGAAAGAAATTGGTCACACCGATGAGGATTTCTTTGACCAGGATGTTCACCTCTTCAGCGCTGTCGCCCAGCAGATGGGCAAATTCCGTCAAAGTGGCAGTGTGGGTCACCAGCATCCGCCGCTCGATGCGGCGCAGGATCGTGGAGCGTTTGTAATATGTGAAGTCGATCCCGCTGGCATTTTTCAAGATGGTGTAGATATGGGACAAGGTCTCCTCTTCAGAAAACAGCTCATCCTCCTCAGAAAGCGGGCCGTCGTTTTGAGGAGTGCGCAGCAGCATCGGCGTGGCGGAAAAATTCAAGATCTCTTCGGCGATCTCCTCCGGGGAAAGCACAAAGTCCGCCAGCCCCGTGTTGATGACGCTGCGGGGCATGCCGTCAAATTTGGCGCTTTCCGGGGCCTGGGCAATGACGAGCCCGCCGTGCTCTTTCACCGCTTTGACCCCGTTGGTGCCATCGGAACCAGTGCCGGAAAGAACGACTACAATGGAATGCTCGCGCCGTTCTTCTGCCAGCGAAGAGAAAAATACGTCGATGGGGTGGTTCAAAGTGCCCGGCGCATAGTCGGACAAGATCAACTGGTTCCCTTGCAGGGTCATATACTTTTTGGGTGGGATCAAGTAAACGGTATCCGGCTGGATGGACATCCCATTTTCGGCCTGGTGGACGGCCATTTCCGTGTGCTTGCCCAGAATATCGGCCATAAGGCTCTTATAATCTGGGGAAAGGTGCTGAATCACGACAAAACTCAGCCCGCTGTTGGGGGGCATGTAACCAAAAAACTGCTGCAATGCCTCCAATCCGCCGGCAGAGGCGCCGATGCCAATCAACAGCGGTGCCTGGGCGGAGGAAGTGCCCGCCTGAGCGGATTGCCTTGAATCGGTCTTGCTCATGCTGCCATTCTCCTTACATTATGGTTTCGATTCTGCCGGGGCGTTGCCCTGCAGGTATTTTTGTTCAAATTCGTGGGCTGAGAGCGGCTGGTCGTAATAATAGCCCTGGGCATAGTTGCAGCCTGTCTCCAACAAAGCGGCGATCTGCTCTTGGTTTTCCACGCCCTCAGCCACACAGGTCATATCGCGCGCACGGCAGATCTGGATGATGTCCCGGACGAGCATCTGGTTGATGGGGTTGGTGGCCAGCTCTGTGATAAGGCTGCGGTCCAGCTTGACCGTGTCGAACTGCACGTTGGTGAAAAGCGGCAAGTTGGCATATTGGGAGCCAAAGTCATCCAAGCTGAGCCGCAAGCCATTGGAACGGAACTTGTCTGCGATCTTCCGCAAGTCAGAAGCCTCAATGGTGCCGGCGCTTTCTGTGATCTCCAGTTCCAATGCCTCTGCCGGCAACTGGGGGAAACGGCTCTGAATGGCCAAAACAGAAGCTAAAGTGGAAGGATGGACCAGGGTCACGCGGGAAAGGTTGACGGATACCGGTACTATGCCCAGCCCGGCCGCCCGCCACTGCTCCACTTGGGAAAGAGCGCGTTCGAGAACAAACAGATCCAGTTCGCGGATGCCACCGCGTTCTTCCAACGCGCCGATGAATTGCCCGGGGAGGATGATGATCCCGTTTTTTTCGACCCCACGCACCAAAGCCTCCATACCGACTAAAGCGCCGCTGCCTATGTGGATCTTTGGCTGAAAGTACACGGTGAATCGGCTGGAGCAGGCGGATTCTCCAACGGGGAAGGAACTGCCAGGCAGGGGGAAGGCAGAGGGCGGCTCTTGTTCCAGATAGCACAAATGCATGCTGTGCCGGGCCTCGTCTGCCAAAAGCTTGCCGCTGAAAATACCATCTGCCCAGGCGCGGCCAAGGCGCACCTCCTTTGGATAGCGGCGCTGGAGAATGGAGCGCAAACGGCCGCAGCGGCCCAAGAAGACCTGGCGGGTCGTATTGGGGCAAAAGGCAATGAACTCTGCATCCCATGTGCGGAAGAGCAGAGAGGTGCCAAAAATGTCAGTCAGCGTTTTGGAGACATACCAAAGCAACTGATTGCCATATTCAAAGCCAAGGCTGCCATTGATGGCGGCCATGCCGGGAATATCCAAACAGACGGCGCCCAGGGAACTATACTGTTCAGAATTGAGGGTATAGATGGCCTTCATATAGGAGCGCAAGTCGGGCAGCCCCATGAGCTGCTCTACGGTTCCGGGCGCCGGATCGCTGTGGTGGAACCGTTTCCGTTCGTGCAGTATATAGGGGATCAGGGCGCCGAATAACGCAGCGTCAGCCGGATGTTCCCGGGAATTCTCAATGCACAAGAACCCCTCCACCCGATTTTGCTGGATCAATGGGAAAGCGGTGAAATACCAGGGCTCACTGGATGCTTTGCCGCCGCGGGCCGCAATGGGTTGAGACCTTGTGAGAAAAAGGGGCTTCTTTTCTGCCAAGCACCGCTCTAGCAGGGGAAAGCGTTCCAGCCGCATGCCGGAAACCGCTTGCTGTATGCTGCGTTTATGAGGTCCCGTCCATTCAAAGGGCATGGTGACGACGTGGCTTTTTTCCGCCAGGGTGAGGATGTAGACCCGATCTGCCTGGTAATAGCTGCCGATGGTGTGTAGGACGCCCCGTAGGGAAACTTCCAGCGAATCGGCCGAAAGCATGGTGGACATACAGTGAAATGCCACTTCTTTTTCCCCTTCGGAAAGAGGGCGTTCCATTTCCGCTGAATGGATGGATACTTGGTCGTCCGGCTCATCGGCCTGCAGCGGAGCCCAATCGCCCTCCTCCTCTTCGCTGGAAAAGGCCACCGTATCCAATGCGGCGTTCCACCACAGGCCGCAAGCATGGAGGGCTTTGGACAATAAAGTGTGAAAATCAGCGGCATCCGCCGGGCTTGTCGCCACGCCGGTGATAAAGCGGAGCGGCTTGGGGATCGCCATGCTGGACAGAGCCTGCTGGACAAAAGCAACGGCTTCCTCCAAGCGGCGGCGCAGGTCGTCTTTCGAGGTTATGGCGGGGAAAAGAGCCAGGATGCGGGTGGGGCTATATTGGCCCAGCAGGCAGCTGCCGCCCAGTGCCAAGGAGAGCGCCGCAGCAATATCCGGATGCAGCTGGTCTGGCATGTGGCGGCCAGGCGGCTGGGAATGGGCCAATCCATCAATTTGGAACAGCACCACTGCCCGGTCGCCGGTGTGCTGGCCATGGAACATGGCATTTGCCATCCGTTCCACAGTAGCCCGATCATACAGCTGGGTGGCAATATCCCGGATTATCGGCCTTCCGCAGGCCTGCTCCCACCGGCGCAGCCGGTCGATTTGGATGAGATAGGCATACAGGTGGATGCAGTGGGTGAGGGGTTCCGAGGCCAAATGCAGGATACAACGGACCCAGCGGATGTTGCCACCGCTGTCCGCACGGCGGTATTCCGCAGTGAGCCAGCGCCGGCCCTCTTGATACAGCCGGAGGAGCTGTTCACAGCGAAAATAAGAGGGAAGATCCCCCTGGGCATCCCCACTGAAAATCTTGGACTGTTCTTGGGCGAGAATCGCAGAGCAAGGCAGCTGCCGCATCGCGTCGCCGCTGCTTTTGCCCTCTACCCACAGTTCCTCGATGCGATCTTGGGTGAGGTTGGCCCGCATGTGCACCATCAGGTCCGAAAGCAGACCTTCTGGCAAAGGCCAGCGGCCGAACCGGCCGGCATTTTGCCCCGCCAGGTTGCCGGACAGGTCCTCTACGATCCCCACTGCTTTCACCGCATGGCCCACGTCGTCAAAGAGCATCCGATAGGAGAGGGTAGCCCAACCATAGCAGCCGGTGCTTTGGTGCTTTAAGATGAAATTTCCATATCCGTTGACTTGGCCGCTCAGCAGCTCTTTTGCAAAGGTCTGGAAACGGGCGGCTGAATTGGGGTGGACCCACCCGGCCTCCACCAGCTGGGCGGGAAACGCGGCCCCATCTATATCAGGGTTCTGGGAAAGCCCGTCTTGGCCGAAGAAGTGGAAGGTGTGGGAGGCGATATCCACTTCCCATAGCCGCTGCGCCGTTTGACCAAAGGCAACTTGTAACCGCTGATTGATGGCTTCCAACTGCTGCTCGTTCTCCTTGAAGTGGGAAACGTCTGTGGTGGTGACCAGCAGGACTGGGTGGGGGTTGTCATATCGGATCCGTATGGCGCGGACGTGCCACCAGAGCCAACGCTGACCGTCGCCAGAGGAGACCCGGTGGGTGTGTTCCACAGGCTGGCCTTGCCGCAGCCCTTCCCAAAGCGTCTCTTCCAGACCCAGTTGATCATCGGGGTGGATCAGGGAGGACAGGGGCAAGGGAAGCGAATAAGCCGGGGCCTTTGCCCCAATGATCCGGTAGAAACTAGGGCTGACATAGATGACCTGGGGGGATTCACTCATCTCCAACAGGGCAACACCGCTATTCATATACTCCAACAGGCCGCTGAGAGAAATGGTGTTGACCGGATGGAAATCATCAGCTTTCTCCTGAGAATAGGCGCCATGATGCAGATAAAACCCGTGTTTTCCCGCTTTTTTTGCCCGGTAAAGGGCCAGGTCAGCCGATTGATACATCTCTTCAAACTGAGGGCGGCCCTCCGCCAAACTAATGCCCACGCTCGTCGTTAAGTTCACCACCGGATGATCGCCCAGGGCCAGCTGCAGATTTTCGCAAATCGCAGTACCTTTTTTGCGGACCAGTTCTTCTGTGACTTGCCCGCAGAGGAAGATGGCAAATTCATCGCCACCCAACCGGCCCACAATGTCGCTGGCACGGAAGAGACCAGATAGGATCTGGGCCGACCGGCGGATGGCTTGGTCGCCCGCTTGATGCCCCAATGTGTCGTTCACCTGTTTGAAATCATCCAAGTCCACGATGAACAGGGCGCAGGTGTCCGAGGGCTCCACCGTTTCCAGGCGCTTTTTTATGCACTGTTCCAACGTGGCCCGATTCAGCACACCGGAAAGCGCGTCGATGGTGGCGCGCTGCTGCAGCTCTTCATACATATGCTCTAGATTGTGGTTGGCCGATGATGTCAGATTTGCTTCTTTCATACCAGAATCCCTCGGTTCGGTGACCACTGGCATCCATTGGGGCAGTCTTTTTGCCGCGGCGTGGGTCCCAGACGGTCTGGCTTGTCGACCCTTACAGATTTGCTTGCTATACCGGAGTTATGTTGCAGTCAAAGGCAGAGGCACTGCATACCTCATTGCGATTTGCCAAAGATAGCGTAAAGCCTCAGCCAGCAGACATGGCACATTGTTTCCCTTGATTGAGACACTGGTTTGCAGCGGATACCAGACAGCGGCAGCATTGCTGCGAAATCGAAAGGAACAGCAATGAAGACATCATGGGGCTGGGCATCAAAAATACTGCCGCGGATCTCAAGTTTCGGCACGGGCGTCGCCACCGGCAGACCCTGCCAAGAAATGTCCAAGGAAGGCCCCATCCTTTCCGCTGGGATCTCACAGACTTCCAACCGTTCAAACTTCCCACCTTTGCCGTACCGATGTGGAGCTGGGACCTTTACGCCAAGGCCGCTGCTGTCATAGGTCAGGAGATGGAAACATTCCCGTCATCTTCGGCGGTTGGAACATTCCGGTCACAAATCCCCAGCCAAGGGCGCGAAGAAACTTGCTGATCGCAAGCGCCAATCGATCCACCGGATGCGGCGGAGAGAAAATATCATCATTATTGATTCATTATAACATATTTGCCAAGACAATCCTAGCGGAAATGAAAATTCTTCCCACAACGGCCCAAAGCCTATCGGATAGAATACATCGCCAGACTGGTTTACAGAAGCAGGCGGATACAGTACAATGGGGACAGAATCACCCATGCAGCACAACATAAGGAAAGGACGGAATGTTATGTGGGATCTGTTATTGACAAATGGTATTGTTATTACCGTGGATGAGAGCCATCGCATCTACGACAAAGGCTATGTGGCCGTGGAGGGGAACTCCATTGCCGCTTTGGGCCCGATGGAGCAGCTGCCCCAAGACGCCACAGCCGCCCGGGTGATGGATTGCAGCGGCCACGCCATTTTGCCCGGGTTAGTGGATGCCCACGGCCATGGCGGCCATTGCCTGATCAAGACCCTGGGTGAGCATTTGGACGATGGCTGGGAAGCTATGGCAGAAGAGATCTATTACCGGTGTACCGATGGGGAGTTTTGGCGGGCCGAAGGGGCTTTGGCCGCCGCGGAACGGTTGAAATTCGGCACGACAACCGGAGTATCGATGATCGGCAGCACGCCCCGCGTAGACAGCATCGAGCCGTTGACCGCCCATTTTGAGGGTTCCATTGCCACAGGTATCCGCCAGCTTTCTGGCATTGGCTGCCCTTATGGCGCTTTTCCCAAACGGGCGCGGGTGTGGAACAAGGATGGCAGCACCACAGAGGTGGAGGTGACGCCGGAAACTGCCTATCGGACCACAGAGGAGGCAGTGCGGACCCTGAATGGGAAACACCCCCGCATGACCTGTATCGTGGCCCCCGGCCGAATGGGACGCCGGCCCGACGAGGACGATGAAACCAACATCCGCCACAACCGGGAGATGTTCCGCATCGCCAGCCAATACGACGTGCCCCTGCATTCCCACGGCTATGGCGGCGATGTGCTGTTCATGGCAGACCACACACCGGAAGTGCTGACGCCCCGCCTTTCCCTGACCCATAGCACCGGGTATAGCCAGCAAGAGCTGGAGATCCTGGCCCGCACAGGGGCCTATGTGTTCCACGGACCCACTACCCATGCCAATGTGGCAGGTCACTGCCCGGTGCAAGAAATGCTGGAAATGGGCATCCACCTGGCCGTGGTGACCGATGGCACTGCGCCCGACCGCAGTTTTGACCTGTGGCGGGATATGAAGAATGTCCAGCTGTTCCAACGCTTCCGCCACAAAGACGGCAATTTGATCCCCTGCGGCAAAGCGCTGGAGCTGGTGACCATCGAACCGGCACGGGCGCTGGGAGTGGACCGGCTGGTGGGCAGCCTGGAAGTGGGCAAGCGGGCGGACATCATCACGGTGGATGTGGAGCAGCCCCATCTGGCGCCCTTTGGGCTGATGCCGGTGCAGCGGCTGGTATACCATGCCATGGGCCAAGACGTGGACTGCGTGATCGTGGATGGTGCCATTGCGATGGAAGGCCGCAAACTGACCCAGATCGACGAGCGCAAAGTGCTGGATGACGCCGCCCGGGCGCTGGATACGATGATGAGCCGTCTGGGACGTCCTGAAGTGGCTGAGAACCCCCGGCTGTATGAGCTGCGGCAATAAAAAGAGGAGAGATCCTACAACTTTTTGTGCATCAGATGCGTCCAATCTATCATAGTACGAGCGATAGGAGAAATCATGATGAAATGGATTGCATCTTTTGTGCTGGCTGCCCTTTGCTTGACCGCTTGCAATAGGCCGCTGGAGGAGCATCGTTTTTCCGGCGGCCAGGCAAGTAAAACGGTGACATATTCCAATTTGATGGACGAGGCATCCCGGAATTCGGTGGCACAAGTGCTGCAACGGCAAGGTGTGCCACAAGAGCGGATCCATACCTGGCTGGAATGGGTGGAGGATCTGAACGGACGGATCACATCGCCTCAGCTGCCCGTTGGTTTTGTGGAAATGGCACAAGACTATGTGGACTACAGCCAAGTGCGATTCCCTTTGAAAGAGGGGAAGGGGGGCACCTATATGCCGGAGCCCAATTGCCGCTTGACTGCCTTTCTCTTGCTGGGCGACCGGGTTTCCGCCCGGGGAGAGCGGGATGAAAACGACTGGCATCTGCTGTTTGATCTGCAGGCCATCGACAATTATCAGGCCTTTGCTATGAGCCCTCAGGACAAAGCCCATTACAGCATCCTGTTCCAGTGGGTGCCGGTGGCTGGTGCGGCTACGATGGAAGAGCACACCCAACTGATCCAGCAAGCCTGGCGCAGCCGGGACATTGCTCTGCAGGGCAGCGGCCTTTCTCTGGTGACGGTCTATGCCCATTCTGTCTTTGAAGACGTGCGTTTTGTCACCCATGCAGGCGTTCTGGCCGAAACGGAGGAAGGCTTATTGTTTGTTGAAAGGTACAGCCCGGAAGCGCCCTTTCAGGCGACGCGCTTTCAAAACCGGGCCCAGTTGAAAGAATATCTGCTGGCCAGGCCGGATTTGTATGGAGAAAAAAAGGAGCTGCCACCCATTGTGATGGAAAATGGAGAGCCGTTGGCAGCATAGCGGCAAAAAAGGGCTTGGCGCCTGTGGCGCCAAGCCCCTTTTCGGTATATGGTGATCGCGCTACATTTGCCGGTGATCTTGCAGATACTTTTTCAGATACTGCCCCGTGTAAGAAGCTTCTACTTCCATTACCTGCTCGGGCGTACCGCAGGCCACCACTGTGCCGCCTTTGTCGCCGCCCTCGGGCCCCAGGTCGATGATGTGGTCGGCAATTTTGATCACATCCAGGTTGTGCTCAATGACCACCACGGTATTGCCGGCATCCACCAGGGCTTCCAGCACATCGGTCAGCTTGTGTACATCGGCCACATGGAGCCCGGTAGTGGGCTCATCCAAAATGTAGATGGTCCGGCCGGTGTGGCGTTTGGCCAATTCCGTGGCCAGTTTGACCCGCTGGGCTTCGCCGCCCGACAAGGTGGTGGAGGGTTGGCCGATCTTGATATATCCCAGACCCACATCGTATAGGGTCTGGATCTTTTTTTGGATCTTGGGCACGTTTTCAAAGAAACCCAGGGCTTCTTCCACCGTCATATCCAAGACTTCGTTGATGTTTTTGCCCTTGTATTTGACTTCCAGCGTCTCCCGGTTGTACCGTTTGCCGCCGCACACGTCGCAGGGCACATAGATGTCCGGCAAAAAGTGCATCTCGATCTTGACCAGCCCGCCGCCGCCGCAGGCCTCGCACCGGCCGCCCCGCACATTGAAGGAAAAGCGGCCTGGGCCATAGCCACGGGCTTTGGCGTCTTGCGTCTTGGCGAAGATCTCCCGGATATCGCTGAATACCCCGGTATATGTGGCAGGGTTGGATCGGGGCGTACGGCCGATGGGGCTTTGGTTGATGTTGATGACTTTGTCCAGATGTTCCAGCCCATCGATGCGGTCAAAAGCGCCGGGGCGGGTACGGGCGCCGTTGAGCTCTGCTGCCAGGTGCTTGTAGAGGATCTCGTTGATCAGCGAACTCTTGCCCGAGCCGGAAACGCCGGTGACCAATGTCAGCGTGCCCAGGGGGATGGTCACATCCACATTTTTCAAATTGTTCTCCCGGGCGCCGCGGATCACCAGCTTTTCCCCATTGCCCGACCGCCGCTGGGCGGGCAGGGGGATGCTCTTTTTGCCGCTCAGGTACTGGCCGGTGATGGAGTTTTCACAGGCCATGATCTGCTGGGCTGTGCCGGTGCACAGAATATTGCCCCCGTGCACGCCGGCGCCCGGGCCCACATCGATGATGTGGTCGGCTTCCAGCATGGTCTCTTCATCGTGCTCTACCACGATGAGAGTATTGCCCAGATCCCGCAGGTGCTTGAGGGTGTGCAGCAGCTTGGTGTTGTCCCGCTGGTGCAGGCCAATGGAAGGCTCATCCAGAATGTACAGCACGCCCATCAGGGAAGAACCGATTTGGGTGGCCAGCCGGATGCGCTGGCTCTCACCGCCGGACAAAGTGCCGCTGCTGCGGGAAAGGGTCAAGTACTCCAGGCCCACGCTCTGCAAAAAGCCCAGCCGTTCCCGGATCTCCTTGAGGATGCGGGAGGCGATCATGTTCTCCCGCTCCGTCAGCTGCAGGCCATTGATGAATTCCAGGGCGCGGGTGACGGAAAGGTCGGAAAAGTCGGCGATGTTGATGCCGCCCACCGTCACCGCCAGAGCCTCTGGCTTGAGCCGCTTACCGTGGCAGGCCTGGCAGGGGATAGGGCTCATGCACTCCTCGATCTCCTCCCGGGCCGATTCGCTGGTGGTTTCGCTGTAGCGGCGCTCCAGGTTCTTGATGATGCCCTCAAAAGGCTGCACATAGTGGCCGCCGCCCCCTGCTTTTTTCCAGTGCAGGTCCAGCGGTTCCCCTTTGGTGCCGTATAGAACGACATCCACAGCTTTTTTGGGCAGATCCTTCACCGGCACATCCAGGGCAAACCCGTATTTTTTGGACAGTGCGTCAAAATACATCCGGGCAATGCTGCCATCGTCCAAGGAGTTCCAACCCGGGGCCTTGACCGCCCCTTGCAGGATGGAAAGCCCCCGGTTGGGGATGATGCGGTCCGGGTCGATCTCCAGTTTCATGCCCAAACCGGTGCACTCCGGGCAGGCCCCATAGGGATTGTTGAAGGAGAACAGCCGGGGCGTCAGCTCTTCGATGGAGATGCCGCAATCCTCACAGGCGTAGTTCTGGGAAAAGAGCACTTCCCCCTGGCCCGGGAGATCCACGATGACCAAGCCACCCGAAAGGCTGGCGGCCGTCTCCACCGAATCGGTCAGGCGGCGCTGGATGTCCTCCCGCAGGACGATGCGGTCCACCACCACTTCGATGTTGTGTTTTTTGTTTTTTTCCAGCTTGATCTCTTCGGAAAGATCGTACAGGCTGCCATCGACCCGCACCCGCACAAAACCACTTTTGCGCGCGTCCTCCAAGATCTTGACGTGTTCGCCTTTGCGTGCCCGGACCACCGGGGCCAGGATCTGCATTTTGGTGCCCATGTCATAGCTCATCAGCTGGTCGATGATCTGGTCGATGGTCTGCTGCTTGATCTCCTTGCCGCATTTGGGGCAATGGGGAATGCCGATGCGCGCCCACAGCAGGCGGAGGTAATCGTAGATCTCCGTCACGGTGCCCACAGTGGAGCGGGGGTTTTTGGAGGTGGTCTTTTGGTCGATGGAGATGGCTGGGGAAAGCCCTTCGATATAGTCCACATCCGGCTTTTCCATCTGCCCCAAAAACTGCCGGGCATAGGAGGAAAGAGACTCTACATAGCGGCGCTGCCCTTCGGCATAGATGGTATCAAAGGCCAAGGAGCTCTTGCCCGAACCGGAGATGCCCGTGACCACAGTCAGGGTATCCCGGGGGATGGTCACATCCACGTTTTTCAGGTTGTGCTCCCTGGCTCCCTTGACAAATATTTTATCGTGCATGGTTATCCATTGTCCTTTCTGCGGCTGCGCCCGGAGCCAGCCGTATCGTTGCCCTCCCGCAGCTTTTTGATCTGATCCCGCAGGATGGCGGCGTATTCAAATTCCAGCATTTTGGCAGCTTCCCGCATATCCCGCTCCAGCTTTTGAATGGTCTGCTCCCGCTGCTTTTTGGTCATTTTTTTCAAGCTGTCCGCCGGCAGGGCCACGGTGCCGGCATCCCGGGAGATCTCAATGACATCCCGCACGCTTTTGTAGATGGTCTTGGGCACGATGCTGTGCTGCTCGTTAAAAGCCTGCTGGATGGAACGGCGGCGCTCCGTTTCGTCAATGGCCCGGCGCATGGAGGGGGTGATGGTATCGGCGTACATGATCACTTTGCCCTGGGCGTTGCGGGCCGCCCGGCCGATGGTCTGGATCAGCGAGGTCTCGCTGCGCAGGAATCCTTCTTTGTCCGCATCCAGAATGGCCACCAAGGAGACTTCCGGCAAGTCCAACCCTTCCCGCAGCAAGTTGATGCCGATGAGCACCTGGAACTCGCCAAGCCGCAGGGAACGGAGCAGCTGCATCCGCTCGATGGTGTCGATGTCGTGGTGCATATACCGGCAGCTGACGCCGTTTTGCTGCAGGTAATCGGTCAGGTCTTCGGCCATCCGTTTGGTCAGCGTCGTCACCAATACCCGCTCTTGCCGCGCCTCCCGCAGGCGGATCTCTTCCATCAGATCGTCGATCTGCCCTTCCACCGGCCGGACCTCCACTTCTGGGTCCAGCAGGCCTGTGGGGCGGATCACCTGTTCCACTGTCTGAGAAGAACGGGTGCGCTCGTATTCGCCCGGCGTGGCGCTGACATAGATCACCTGATTGATGCGCTGCTGGAATTCCTCAAAGGCCAAAGGCCGGTTGTCGAAAGCAGAAGGCAGGCGGAAGCCGTAATCCACCAACATCTCTTTGCGGGCCCGGTCGCCGTGGTACATGGCCCGCACCTGGGGCAGCGTCACATGGCTCTCGTCGATGATCATCAAGTAGTCTTTGGGGAAGTAATCCAGCAAAGTGTGGGGGGCGCTGCCCGGCGCCCGGCCGGAGAGGACCCGGGAATAGTTCTCGATGCCGCTGCAAAAGCCGATCTCCCGCAGCATCTCCATATCGTAGGAAGTGCGCTGCTTGATCCGCTGGGCTTCGATGAGCTTGCCTTCTTTTTCAAAAAAAGCCACCCGCTCGTTCATCTCCTGCTCGATGTTTTGCAGGGCAACTTCCAGCTTGTCCCGGGGCGTCACATAATGGGAGGCCGGATAAATGGCCACATGGTCCACCACACGGCGCACCTGGCCGGTGACGATGTTGATCTCGGAAATGCGGTCGATCTCATCGCCAAAGAACTCCACCCGGATGGCGTATTCATCGGTATAAGCCAAATGGATCTCCAGAGTATCGCCGCGCACGCGGAAGCGGTTGCGGTCAAAACTCACGTCGTTCCGCTCGTATTGGATGTCCACCAGCTTGCGGCAGATCTCATCCCGATCCCGCTGCTGGCCGGTGCGCAGCGAGATGACCATGTTGGCATAATCGATGGGGTCGCCCAGGGAATAAATACAGGAGACGCTGGCCACGATGATCACATCCCGCCGCTCGAACAGGGCAGATGTGGCCGAATGGCGCAAGCGATCCAGCTCGGAGTTGACGTCGGAATCTTTTTCGATGTACGTGTCCGTAGAGGGGATGTAGGCTTCCGGCTGGTAATAATCGTAATAGGAGACGAAGAATTCCACCGCGTTGTTGGGGAAAAATTCCCGGAACTCAGAACACAGCTGGGCGGCCAGTGTTTTGTTGTGGGCCAGCACCAGGGTGGGCCGCTGGACTTTTTCGATGATATTGGCCATGGTAAACGTCTTGCCCGAACCGGTGACGCCCAGCAGCGTTTGTTCCGGCAGCCCCAGCTCCACACCGCGGGCCAGGCTCTCAATGGCCTCCGGCTGGTCGCCAGAGGGCTTGTAATCGCTGACGATCTGAAACTTTGGCATCTAGCCGCCTCCTTTCCGCCAGGCCCGGCCGCCCTTGGGCAGTGCCGGGAACAGGCGCAGCAAGCGCCATCCGCCAGCGGATGGCGCAATGAGATCACTGAAATTATTATAGCAGAACATTTGTTCTTTCGCAACCAAAAGGGCGATGAAAAACCAGGGTATTTCGCCCAAAATCCAGAGGCGAATGCCGCTGTTTTTGAGCGGATACCGGTCAGCGGAAGCGGGGGATCTGGCCGGAATTGGCCAGGGAGACAAAATCCTGATCCGCAACGATGATGTGGTCATCCAGCTGGATATTCACGGTGTGCAAGGCTTGGGCAATGCGGTATGTGGCATCCAGATCGGCTTGCGAGGGGAGGGCCACGCCGCCCGGATGGTTGTGGGCCAAAGTGACACGCACCGCCTGCAGCCGCAGGGCTTCCCGGGTGACTTGGGCCGGGTCTACCGAGGCCATTGTGGTGTTGCCTTCGCTGAGCCGCAGGCAGGCCAGCACTTTGCACTTGCTGTCCATACACACCAAAAACACGGTCTCCACCGATCGGCCGATGAAGCGGGGCAGCAAATAGCGCCCGCTGCGGTCGCTGGAATTGAGGATGATGTCGGTGTTGCGGTCCGTATAATACCGGCGGCAGACCCCGGGCAAGGCGGAGAGAAAAGCAGCCGTGCCCGGGCCCACGCCCTCCACTTGCAGCAGCGATTCCACCGGTGCATCCAGCACGCTGGAGAAGGAGCCAAAACGATCCATCAGCCGGTGCGCCAGCGGGTTGGTATCCACCCGGGGCAAAGAGAACTGGAGCAGATACTCCAGCAGCTCATGATCCTGGAAGCCATCGGCGCCTTGCTGGGCAAAGCGTTGGCGCAAACGCTTGCGGTGGCCGTCGTGTATTCCCATAGTATCCCCTCTTTCCCGCCCTATTTTCATAGGGCTTGTTGGTTTTCCACTCTCTTTATTGTATCGGGACATGGGACCCTTGGCAACCCCGGAGCAGAGAATGTTTGTGCCTCAGGGCTCGGGTCAATAGAAAAGGGAGGCAGGCGGCCAGCCTGCCTCCCTTGGTTGGGAGCTGACAAATGGATCAGATCGCTTTGCTGGGCCCATCCGGTTCCACCGGTACCAGATGCATACGGCGCAGCATGGGGGAAAGGGCCCGGAACAAGATGAGCAGAAGAATGACTTCAATGGGGATCATGATGGTGTTTTTCACCAGGCTTTTGGCCGCATAGAACCAAAAGGCGTTGCCCAGCAAGATCTTGTTCCACAACGAACCCAGCACCACATTGATGAGATAAGCGATGATGGTGCGGGCCGCCACAAAGCGGAGCACAGTAGGCTTTTGCCGGTAGAGGAACAGGCCGTAGAAAAACAGACCCAACATGGTGTTCAGCGTGTACCCGGGAAAGAAGCTGAACCCGGTGGGGAACAGGAAAAACTCGGTCAGGTCAATGACGGCGCCGGCGGCAAGGCCCACCAGAGGGCCGCAAATGGCGGCCAGCAATGCCCGGGGCAGGAAGGAAAAATAGACCCGCAGGCTCTCGGTCACCGGAATGAAGAGCGAACCCATGGCGATGGAGATAGCCGACAGAAGGGCGGCGATGACCAGCGTACGGGGGCTGCGGAATTCCTGGGCCGCCGCTTTCCAAAAAGACGGCTGCCAGGGGTTCAAAAACCTTTTGACAGACATGAAAATGCCTCCTCTTTCTTTGTGTTTGCCACATAGAGGAGGTCTGGCCGCCGCTCCGGTATGTGACAGCGGGATGCGGCGAATCTACGGCAAGCCTGTCCGGCTTTTCGTCCAAAGGGCAACTCCCCGTCCCTTCGGCACTTGACCCATATCCGCCTACTCTGTCATGAAATTTTGACACTATATAGTATACACGATTGGAAGCCCGGAAAAAACCGTCAAAAACACCAAAACAACGGGGGAATTTTTGACCAGTCCAAGATGACAAAATCGAGAAAACAAAAGAAAGAGCGAGATTTTAGGCGCAACAGCGAAAGAAAAGAAACAGACTGGTTACAGAGCCGAAAATTTACGAAAAAAGGATTGCAAACCGTTGGATTTGGTACTATAATACTGGTGCCAGAAAAAACTGGCCGCACCATGGTGCGATACCATACCCAAAAGGAGTGAGCGGTGTGAGCCCTGAGCCCCGAAGTAGAGGCCGACAACTGAAAAAGACAGCCTCCGCCGCTCGTTGCGCGCGCCGGAGGTCTTAAAGGAGCGTGCAAAAATGGTAGCCTATTACAAAACTGTGGAAAGCCGGCTGACCCAGATCGACACATTGGAGCCTGGCTGCTGGATCAACATGATCCGCCCGGATGAAAAGGAGATCTTGGCGGTATCCCAAGCGCTGGAATTGGACCCCTCCTTCCTGCAAGCCGCCTTGGACGAAGAGGAATCCTCCCGTATCGAAGTGGAAGACGAGGCCACATTGCTTGTGGTGGATATACCCTATAGCGAAGAGCAAAAAGACGGAAGCGTATTGTTTTCCACATTGCCCTTGGCCATTGTCGTCACCCATCAAAACGTCATCACCGTCTCGCTGGAAGAGACCTCGGTGGTCCATGATTTCACCCATGGCGCGGTGAAAAACGTGAATACCAGCCTGAAGACCCGGTTCACTTTGAACCTGATGCTGCGGGCTGCGGGGAAGTATTTGCTGCACCTGCGGCAGATCGAGAAGATCTCCAGCAAGATCGAAGGGGAGCTGTATAAATCCCTGCGGAACGAAGAGCTGATCCAGCTGTTGACGCTGGAAAAATCCCTGGTCTATTTTAGCACTTCGCTGAAATCCACGGAGACGACGCTGGAAAAATTGCTGCGCGGGCGCATCCTCAAGCTCTATGAGGATGACCAGGATCTGCTGGAAGACGTCATTATTGAGTTCAAGCAGGCCATCGAGATGGCGGAGATCTACTCCAGCATCCTCAGCGGCACGATGGATGCATTTGCATCGGTCATCTCCAACAACCTCAATATCATCATGAAAGTACTGACCGTCATCACCATTTTGATGACGATCCCCAATATCGTGTTCAGTTTTTACGGCATGAACGTGCAGGATATGCCGCTGCCCTATACTTGGGCGCCGGTGGTGATCTCGCTGGTGGTCACCGGCCTGGTGTGGCTGCTGCTGAAAAAGAAACACTTGTATTGATGCGAAATGGCATGGCGAAAGCTGTGCCGTTTTTTTATGTCTCGCCTTTTCTTTGGGCAGTAAAAAAGCAGGCCCGAGAGGGCCTGCTGCAAATGAAAAACCATACCCAATGGTTTGTTTATGCGTGAAGCGGTGCGTTACGATTCATACAGGACATAGAAGGAGAAGACATCGGAACCGTCTGTAAAACGGTACGCCTGCAAAGCGGGGCCGCTTCCATCCAGAGACAGCCAGATGAGTGGGACGCCCCAATCTGGGTCTATGGGGATCTCCTCTGAAGAGGCGAGGGAAGACATCACCTGTACAGGTACGCAGGGGCGGCCAAAGGTCTGCTGGCACCATTGGGCCAATTCTGGGGAGAAGCCACCGGCGTCCACCCGCAGGATGTTGGCGTCACAGGTCAAAGTCTCATCCTCAAAGAGGCCGTTCAAAACCGTATAGATCTCTTCCCCTTCTTCGCCCAGCCAATCCGGGTATGGGGCATTTACAAAGAATCCATCCTGCCGGGGGATGGCAGCCAGCAGGTCGGCAGATGTCAAGGTGATCTGCCGGGAATCTTGGTGTCCGCCGCTGTCCACGGCCTGGATGGAGATCTCTGTGCCCGGCTGGGGATACGCACCCTGCGCATCCAACAGGTTCCATTGCAAAGCCGGGCCCTGCTGCTCCCAAAGCAGCTGATCTTGTCCGTCATAGAGGGACAAAGTGGCAGCGCCTTCCCAATCCACAGTCAGCAAGCCTTGGTTTTCTGTCTCTTCCTGCTGGCTGGGAAGGGTGATGACCGGTTCGCCCAGCTGGGAAATGACAAAGGAAACACCGCTCACATCCACGGCATAGCGCTGGGGCCCCTGGCCCCAATCAATGGAGAGGGAGACCGGCTCTTCGCCCTGGAGGAACGGCAGAGGCAGCTCCAAAGCACCCCGCGCCAACAGGTCCTGGTTGGCCAGCGTCACCACAGCTTCCACTTGGTCCCCTTTGGCGGTGTATTGGCACTGGGCCGTGTTGTCTTCGCTGGTGTAGCCCAAGGCGGCCAGGGCCTGGCTTTCCAGCCGCAGGATGGTCTGGCCATCGGAGGGGAGCTGGGGCAAGGCGAAGGACAGACCCACTGTGGCAAAGGGAACATCGGTCTGGCGGTTTTGGTACAGGGCGGCGATGTCGGGCGAGGGATAACCAGGCTCCAAAGTGGCGGAAGCCTGGATGGATAACACATCGTCCTGTGCCTGGATGGTCAGCTGCGCGGCGCCGCCTGCGGACCAAAGAGCAACGGAATCGGCAGCAGGGGGCTGGGGGGTGTCGGGCTCGGGGTCAGGGTCAGGAATCGGGTCGGGATCTGTGTCATCGGGCTGCGGTGGCTTGGAGGAACCGCCGGAGCTGCCGCTGGAACCGCCGCTCCACGAGGGCTTTGGCGCAGTGGTGACAGGCGTATCTGGCTTGGCGTCGCCCACCGCGTAGGTGCCGGCGGGGATCAAAGTGCCTTGCGCCCGCACGCCGCCGCTGCCTTCCAGCGCGAAGACGGTGCCGCCGTCTGCTTCGATGTGGATGTTTTGCCCGCCGGCGATCACTTGATCTACCCAGCCGGAACCGGCCAGCACCCCATGGTCGCCTTGCAGCGTGATCTGTCCCACTTTGGATCTTTCATCCAGCAGCAGTACCTCGTGGTCAGCGGAAACAAAAATGGAATCCACATCGGCAGACTCCAGAGAGAGGGTGCCGGAGGATTCCACAAGGATGGAAAGGAATGAACCCTGCACGGTGGCATGAGGCGTATCAAACAAACAGGAGGGACGGGCTGCGGTATGGCTGACCAAGGTGGCCGGCCCCAACACGGTCACGGAGTTGGCCCCTGTCAGGCCGGAAAGCTCCACAGCGCCGCTGCCCCGCAGGATCAGGCGTCCGCCCACCTGCACATCGTTCAGCTGGACATCGCCGGCGCTGTCACCGATCCAAAGATCGCCTCTGACAAACAGGCCGTCGAGGGACATGGGAGAGCAGATGGTGGCACTGCCTTGGACCACGCCTGTCTGGCCAGAAGCAACCGAGCTGCCGAAGCGGTCGGAAACCTGCTGCTCAAAAGACTGGTGGCTGACGAGCTGTGTGCCATAGGAGGACACCGGAGCATGGGATAAGCGGGAAAACACCAGGTCCAGTTCCCGCTGTTCCAGGGGTGCATCGGGCCGCAAAGAACCCTGGTAGCCCTGGAACAACCCGGCGCCTACCGCGTGGGATAGGGCATCGGAATACCAGGCGTCTTCTGGCACATCAAAATAGGCAGAAAGGTCGCCGGGGGATTCAATGCCCAAGTGCTCCACAAACCAAGCGGCAGCCTCACCGCGGGTAATGGGGGCATCGGCATCTTCCAACCCCAGACAGGGGAAAGAGCAAAGGAGTGCTGCGACAATCAGGAGAATACATCTCTTTTTCACACAAATCCCTTCTTTCTTCACAAAATGGTGGGTATGGTTCTCCATGATTGCCAAATGTATAGTATAAATATACCAGAAAAGAGAATAAAAGGAAATGAAATTGGTGAAAAAATCTTAATTTGGTGAAGAGTGAATAAATAGATTTGGAGAAAATAGACAAAAAAACAGACGGACCCGAAGGTCCGTCTGTATAAGGGATTTGCGTGAGTTATGCTGGGATTATTCAGAGACAGGAAGTGTGAAGGAATACACACCGTCAGCGGTCCAGAAGTACCAAGTGCCTGCTGTTGTTTCATCAGACAGAGTCCAAGCAACATTGTGCTTCTTCTCGTTGTCGTCATCCTTCTCATCAATTGTTGATTGAGACAACATACAGGTTTTGCCTACCTCATGTTTGTCGCAAACAGGACAATTACCATCAACATGCTCTACGATTTCAGAAAGATTAACTACCTTTCCATCTTCACCCAATTTACCAGTAAAGAGGATTGTGTCGGAAACCAACGGAAAGTCTTCGTCCTCAACTTTTAGCAAATAATCCTTATAACCGTCTTGGGGGAAGCCGTTAAATTCCTCACTTTTCAACGCAGTTGCGTTTTTAGGGGCTACTACAGAGGAATCCAACTCTACGCCGCTGAAATCCAGAGTGTAAGTAGACTCTGTATATTTGCCAGCGTCTGCGCCATCCCAATCGATCTTGAGGATCGTGGTCTTTGTAACTTCGGTGGCATTCTTATCAGCCAGCCAGATGATGCAGTTCAGGTAAGATTTCTCACCGTCTTTATCCATATTGGCAACTGTGATCTCTTTGTCGCCAATGTGACCGATAACAGTGGAGGTGCCTGTAGCAACATCTTCAGGAGCTTCTACCTGGAATACAGCATAATAACCGCTTTGCTCAGCTTCCTCTGTTTTATTGAAACCAGTAAAGCCTACCACTTTATTGGCGGTACCCGTTACAACAACCTTACCTTCTGTATCAGGAGCAGCATAAGTTAATGAGCCGAATTGTTCAATCTTTTCAGGTTTGCCTTCCCAAGCACCACCAGGGACAACTACATAACCAGCGTCATAAATGGCTTGAATCATTGGGGCAAATGTAGCAGCAGAAGCCTCGACTTTGGAAACTTGCTTAGCATTAGCACCATCAATAGTAGCTTTTTCATCAGCCTCTACAGCACCAGTTACAGTACCGTCATTTGTCAGGACAGCGCCTGCTTTCAGTTCTACAGCGGCATCTGGTGCAGTCAATGTAGCATTGGCAGCGATGGTAACAGTGCCAGTAACTGCAACAGAACCAGAGTCAGTTACTTCAACAGAGCCACTGTTTACAGCGACTTTACCGCCTTCGGCAATATTTAATGTACCAGCCACATTGAGTTTTGCTTCAGCCCGTGTCTGAGCACCTACACTCAAAACAGCATCCTTGTCTACTGTAACAGTTGTGCCTTCGGGAATCGTCACTTCAGAAGAAACAACAACTTCGTTGCCCTTGACAAGAATTTGAGGAATATTTGCTTTCAAAGCCGTATCAAACTCTTCAGTAGTGGACACTTCTGAAGTCTGTGCTGTCCACTGAGCATACAAAGTGACTGTTGCGTTATTCTCAGAAGTCAGGTTCTTTACAGTGGCTTCATCAGCATAAGCTGTGCCCTGACCATCTGCCTGGGTATTCCAACCGGCAAAGGTGTAGCCGTCTCTTGTAAAAGTATTCTTTGTCAATGTGGTATCTGCATCATACTTGACATTTTCGATCGAGGCCATTTCACCCGTACCATCATTGGGATCAAACGCAATCGTATACTGATTGACATTGTATTTGGCAGTATAAGTCTTGTCGGCATCGTATTTTGCATCGACTGCCATCTCATTCCCGTCAGCATCATACCAGTCATCAAAAGTATAACCAATCTTGGCAGGGGCTTCCGGTGCGGTGATGGTATCTGTAGCTTGCCCTTTATAGGTCTTATAGGTTTCACCATCTACGACGAAGGTGACCGTATTATAGGTGATGCCTTCACCTTCCGGATAGTAGTCGGTAGTAAAGGAATACTCAGCGCCTTCACAAGTGAAGGTCACGTCATAGGTACCGTAGTCATGTGTAAAGCCAAGATAATCCTTGTCTTGGAACTCTGGGCGGGCCCCCTTCAGCATAGCAGAAGCGGCTTTGCCACTCAAGCTTGGGAAGTGATGACTATTATTCGTAACAGAGACACCGTTTTGCTTTACATCCAACTTCTCAATTTTGGCAGTGGAAAAATCAGTATTACGAAGGATGCCGAAAGCTAACCAAGGATTGGCCTGCAATTCACCATTAACTGTTCCTCCATTGGGATCAGCAAAGTTGTTCTTCAACTCTTCTTCGTCAGCGACATACCCTTTTGTAACCAGGGATTTCAAGGATTCAACATTATCAATCACAAAAACTTCCGCTTTTGTGATAGGCTGGACGAATTCAGCTGTTACCGTATATGTGCCTTCAGTATCCATGGTGAAGGTATAGGTGTTGTTGTCACCGGGAGTTACTTCAACATCAGTAGCTTCCTCACCAGTACCGAGTGTGACCTTCAAGCTTTCAGCTTTCAGCACATAAGGCATAGTCTCGCCATTTTGCGCATCGGGCGTAACCGTCAGAGTAATGGTTTGGTTGGCTTCATCCGTTTCTGTGATGTCAGCAGTTACCTTGCCACCCACAAAGGTGCCGATAGAAACTTTATACGCTTTATCAACAACAGGAGTCTCACCGTTGTCGCCCGTATCACTAGAGCCGCCGGTGGAACCGCCGCCTGTTGTGCCATTGGCAGTGGTGGTGACCGTAGTGCCGGCCGCGATGTCTTTGCCATTGGAGGTGGTGCCGGTAACGCCGGAAGCCACAGTTACTTTTGTGCCAACGGTGTCGACGGAGGTGTTATTGCCTTCGACCTTCACGTTGGAAACTTTGCCTTCGCCATCGATGCTGACGCCGTTGGCCGCTGTGTTGACATTGGTCACAGTGCTGCCGTTGGCCACATCAATGGAGGCGTTGGAAGCGGACTCAGGCACGTTGACCGTTGTTACGGTGCTGTTGCCGTTGACATTCAGCTTGGAAGAAGCAGCGTCCAGGTTGACGGTGTCCACCTTGCTCTCGCCGGCGACAGACAGGCTGGCAGCAGCGGAAACATTGACGGTGTTCACAGTGGCGCCGGTGACAGTGGTGGTGCCGGAAGCGGTCACTTCCACAACGTCGAACTCGCCGGTCAGGGTCGCGCCGTCGGAGATGACAGCAGCGTCAAATTCGTTGGATGTGGAATTGTGGACGCGCACATCGCCTGTGGGCTTGTTGACAACGATCTGGCCGCCAACTGTGGTGTTGCCTTCCAGAGTAACGGTATTGACACCGCCGCCGCGGACCAGCAGACGGCCGGAAACGGTCACGTTGTTCAGGGTGACGTCGCCTTCGCCGGCGCCGTCGCCGACGATCAGGTCGCCGCTGACGGTGACGTTGGACAGAGTGCCTGTCTGGTTCAGAATAGCGTTGCCCTGCACATTGGTGCCGTCTTCACCGGCTACCATGTAGTCGGAAAGCAGGTTGTACATCACCTGGGCAAACTCGGCACGGGTGATGCTGCTGGTGGGCTTCAGCATATTGCGGTCGCCGGAAACATAGCCGGCCTGCACCATGGAAGCCATGGAGTCTTTGGCCCAATCAGCCACCTGGCCAGCGTCGGAGAAGCTGTTCAGCACGCTCTGGTCAGCGCCGCTCAGGGTGAACAGGCGGGCCAGCACGGTGAAAGCTTCCTGGCGGGTGATGTTGGCGTTGGGGTTCAGGCCGGTGCCGTCGCCCTGGAAAGCGCCCATGTTCACCGCAGCTGCCATGGCATTGTAGAACCAGTCACCGCTGTTCACATCGCCAAAGCCCGAGATGTCCGCATTGCCATTGGTGCCGAATGCACGGGTGACGATGGCAGCCATCTGAGCACGGGTCAGGTTCTCGCTGGCAGCGATCTTCCCATCAATGCCATTGAGCAGGCCATTGTCGATGGCGCTCTGCAACGCTGTGGTAGACCAGTCGTTGGGCATGTCCGGGAATGTGGTGGTCCCATCTGCCGCATACGCCATGGCAGGCAGCATGCTGGATACCATGGAGGCAGACAGTACCAACGAGAGTACTTTCTTCTTCATTCTAGGATCTCCCCCTAAAATAATATTTTGATAACCCCGGAGATTCCCCTCCGAGGGATATCGCGCTTCTTAAAAAATGGATGTCAAAAGGGAAAATTCCAAAAATTTCTGTCTGTTTCACTGCGTGAAACAGAATAGGGGTACCCCTATTGACCCTTTTATTGTAACGGATATGCCGCGCAAATGCAAGAGCAAAAATGCAACGTAACAGAAATGTCATAGCAAGAATACGACCTTTTGCCCGCCGGAATGCAGACAAAAATTTGGCAGGGAAAATTTTAACACAATGGAAATAAATTAGAACTTATTTGTACTAATACGGGAGGGGTAGGCTGTGTACTTTCAACGGCTCAAAGATCTGCGGGATGACAAAGACCTTTCACAGGCGGAGGTGGCGGGGCTGCTGAACATCCGCCAGACGGTGTATTCCCGTTATGAGCGGGGAGCGCAGACCATCCCCCTGCAGCACCTGCTCAAATTGGCGGATTTCTACAATACCTCTACCGATTACATATTGGGGCGCACCAACCAGCAGAAGCCATACCCGAAAAAATAAGGCGGCCGGAGGGACGCCGCTTGCCAGCCTGCTTCAACTCTGCTACAATAAAGGAAGACTGAGCCGGTCTGGTTCCGAATCTGAGAGAAAGGAAGGGCCTGTGGGCCCGCAGCGGATATGGCGAAGATTTCACCCGAAAAAATGGAGCAGATGAGCCGCGCCAACGAAATGCTGTTCCGGGAAAAGGCGTGCCCCGCCTGCGGCAGCCGTATGGTGGTCTGCGAAAAACCCCCGGCCCCGGATGTTTTTCCGCGGATCAATGTGGGGGACCGGGAGGCAGAGAGCTTGTATTATTGCCCGGTATGCCAGAGCTACCACAGCCCGGAACAGCCCTACCAGCTCTATGAGCCCAAAGACAGGCCGGCTTTTGCAGGCGATGGCCGCCGGTACCGCTATTCCAAGCTCTTTTTGTGGGATAGGGTGCTGCGCGTCCTGCTGATGCAGGTGGTGGGAGCGGTGTGCGTGCTGCCGCTGCTGGCTGTGATGGTCTACCGGACAGCCACGGATTTCGGCCTGCTCAACTGGGCCGGTATGCTGCTGTGCGGCGTGGCGCTGTTCATCTTGATCTATTTTTCTTCCTATTATATTCGGATCTGGCGCGTGTGCAAGCAGGCCTATTTCGAGCTGGGGGAAGAAGGCGTCATCTTCAACGACGGCGCCCAGATCTTGTATATGCCCTGGCAGGACTTCCGGCTGGCAGAGGCGCTGCGGGGCGAAGAAGGCACAGGCGACAGTTTTATTTTTGACACCACGGAGCGCACATTTGTCATCAACCAAAACCTGGAGGATTACCAGGACGCGGCAATGCGCATCGCCCGCCGCATCCGGGAGGATGTGCCCATGGACCCGCGATTGACCACGATGGTCTTTTAATTGGAACACAGAAAACTGATATAATAGATGATTACGACGACTGAGGGAGGTCATCCAAATGGACCAGAAAGCATTTGTATGCAAGGCCATTGA
The DNA here is from genome assembly GCA_904419295.1 of Candidatus Pseudobutyricicoccus lothianensis. Taxonomy (GTDB): domain Bacteria; phylum Bacillota; class Clostridia; order Oscillospirales; family Butyricicoccaceae; genus Pseudobutyricicoccus; species Pseudobutyricicoccus lothianensis. The sequence continues at coordinate 17,307 of CAJFRA010000002.1, read as the reverse complement.
GGCCAAGCAGGAACTGTACGACCGCATTGCCGACCAGATCTGGCAATACGCCGAGGCGGGGATGAAAGAATATCGATCCGCCGAGTATTTGGAACAGCAGGCCAGAGAGCTGGGCTTTACAGTGGAAACTGGGCAAGCCGGTATTCCCACGGCTTTTGTGGCGTCCTATGGAAGCGGCCACCCGGTGATCGCCTTTTTAGGGGAGTACGACGCGCTGCCCGGCCTGAGCCAAAAAGCGGCTTGCCCGGTGAAGGACGAATTGGTCCCCGGGGCCTATGGCCATGGGTGCGGGCACAACTGCCTGGGCACGGCCTCCCTGGCTGCGGCGGCCGCTGTGATGGAATATATGAAGGAGACCGGCTTCCAGGGCACGGTGCGCTATTATGGCTGCCCCGGCGAAGAATACGGCAGCGCCAAGGCCTTCATGGCCAGAGACGGCTATTTTGACGATGTGGACGCCTGCTTTACCTGGCACCCCGGCACCACCAACAACGCTTGGCTGTCCAGCAGCTTGGCCAACCTGAGCGTCTTTTTCAAATTCAAAGGCCGCACATCCCACGCCGCCTCTACCCCCCATCTGGGCCGCAGCGCGCTGGACGCCTGCGAACTGATGAGCATGGGCGTCAACTACCTGCGGGAACACATCATCCCCGAAGCCCGGGTCCACTATGCTTATGTGGATGTGGGCGGCATCGCGCCCAACGTGGTGCAGGACCACGCGGCGGTGCACTATTTCATCCGGGCGCCCCGGGTGTATCAGATGATGGAGATCTACGACCGGGTGTGCGATGTGGCCCGCGGCGCGGCGCTGATGACCGGCACTCAGCTGGAGATCCAGATCCACGAGGGCCTGAGCGATTATGTGCCCAACGGCCCGCTGACCAAAGTGCTCTACAAAGCGCTGCAAGAAGTTGGGGCGCCCCAGTTTGACGATGCAGACCGCCAGCTGGCGGCCGAGATCCGCAAGAGTTTGACGGAAGATCAGCTGCAAAGCTTCCAGGAAAAATACGCCGGCGTGCCGGAGATGCAGGAGCTGATCGAAAAAGGGGCTGTGCTGTGTGATATCGTGCTGCCCTATACCCTGGCCAGCTCGCCCATGGGCGGCTCCACCGATGTGGGAGACGCCAGCTACTGCGCCCCCACGGCCCAGATCAATGTGGCCACCGAGGCGCTGGCAACGCCGGGCCATACCTGGCAGGTAACTGCCCAATCCTGCTCTTCCATCGCCCACAAAGGCACCATCAAGGCGGCAGAAGCGATGGCACTGGGCGCCATTTACGCTATGGAAGACCCGGAATTGCTGAAAGAAGCCAAGGCAGAACTGCTCAAGAGCAATGGCGGCGCCTACCAATGCCCCATGCCCAAGGAGATCAAGCCGACTCTATAATGAAAATGCGAAGCGCCGCCCCGAGGGGCGGCGCTTTTCCATGGTGAATGCAGGACAAACTGCAACTAAAAAAATAACAATTTAGCTTGACAGAGCGATTGGTTTTGTCTATAATAAAACTGGTAATCATAGAAAATGTGGATGAGAACGCGGAAAGGCAGGGTCCCTTATGCGTAAGATCGTATTGTACGGCAGCCCCTATTGAAAAACGTGTCCACCGGTGAAAGAGGTTCTTTCACAGAAAAATGTCCGGTATGCCTATGTGGAGATCACGGCGGGCATCGGCCCATTGCGCCAGTTTATGAAGATCCGCGATACGGCGGAGGCGTACGCCCCCATCCGGGAAAACCATCGGGTGGGCATCCCCTGCTTGGTGGTGGATGATGTACCCTATATCGTAGAGGGGCCGGAACACGCAGAAAAGCTGATCCAAGAACTGCACTTAGTGGAAGAGGCAGGATAAGGGAGCGGTTTGTACCGTTCAAACCAATTTTTGAGTGGAAAGGTGGCCTGAAACATGAGAAAGGTGATTTTGTACGGCAGCCCCCTGTGAGCGCCCTGCGGACAGGTGAAAGAGGTTCTTTCAGGGCATAATATCCGGTATGGTTATGTGGAGATCACAGCGGGCATGGCCCAGCTGAAAAAGTATCTGAAGATCCGGGATCACGCGGCCTCCCATGCGGAAGCGCGTGCCAGCGGCAGCGTGGGCATCCCCACGTTGGTCGTGGACGACGAGAGCTACGTCATCGAATCGCCGGAAGCGGCAGAAAAGCTGATCGCGGACCTGGGACTGGATGCAGAGCAAAAAAAGCAGTAGAGCAAAGAGAGTAAAACAGAGCGCGGTGCAAATTTTGCACCGCGCTTTTTGGCCTGCCGGAATGGGCCAAAGGGCAAAACAAAGCATTGAAAATAGGAGCTTCCCTTGTTACAATAAGTCTCATAGAACAGACATGGCAGCGGAGGTGGCACATTGTACTTAAAATCCTTGGAGATCCAAGGCTTTAAATCCTTTCCTGATAAAACGGTGCTTTCCTTCAGCAGCGGAATCACCGCCATCGTAGGGCCCAATGGGTCGGGCAAATCCAACATCGTAGACGCCATCCGCTGGGTGCTGGGCGAACAATCAACCAAGACCCTGCGGGGCGCCAAAATGGAAGACGTGATCTTTGGCGGCACCCAGCGGCGCAAGCCCTTGGGCTATTGCGAAGTGACGCTGACGGTGGATAACAGCGAGCACAGCCTGCCGGTGGAATACGACGAAGTGGCCATTACAAGGCGGTATTACCGCTCGGGGGAAAGCGAGTTTTTCATCAATAAAAAATCCGCGCGGCTCAAGGACATCCATGAATTGCTGATGGATACCGGCCTGGGGCGCGAGGGCTACTCCCTCATCGGCCAGGGCCGCATCGATGAGATCCTGGCCGTCAAGAGCGCCGACCGGCGGGAGATCTTTGAAGAGGCGGCGGGCATCACCCGCTTCCGGTACCGCAAAGAAGAGGCCCAGCGCCGGCTGGCGGGGACAGAAGAGAATTTGGTACGCATCCGGGATATCATCACCGAGCTGGAAGGGCAGGTGGGGCCTTTGGAGGCCCAGGCCCAAAAAGCCCGGCGCTTTTTGCTGCTGCGGGACGAGCTGCGGGTGCTGGAAGCCACGGTCTGGCTCCATCAGCTGGACCAGCTGGCCGAAAGCAAACGGAAAGCCCAGGTGGACCACGACAACGCCCAACGGATGCTCTCTGCCCGCAAGCGGGAACTGGATGAGCTGTACCAGGCCGCCGAACGGCTGACGGCCCAGATGCGGGACCGGGAGCTGGAAGCAGAGGAAGTGCGGGTGGGCCTGCGCAACATCGAGACCCGGCTGGCCCAGCTGCAGAGCGAAGGGGCGGTGCTCCAGGCCAATTGGCAGAACAACCGGCAGAACGCCGGGCGGCTGGAAGAAGAGCTGCGGGAGCAGGAAGGGCGCCAGCAGATGCTTTTGCAGCAGCGGCAAGCCAGGGAAGAAAAGCTGGCCCAATGGGAGCAGCAGCGGCAGCAGCTGGCCCAGCAGGAAGCCCAGGCGGTATCCCAGGCCAAGCAGCAGGAGGAACAGCGGGGGCAGATGCAGCAGGCGCTGGAAGGGCTGCGGGCCCAGATGGACGAGACCAGGCAGCAGATGCACCAGCTGGAACTGACCGCAGCCGCCCTGCGCAGCGGTGTGGAAGAAGTGGAGAACCGGGGCCAGAGCTTGGCGGACGAGCTGGCCCGGGCCAAAGAGCGGGTGAGAGAAGAGGCGGAAAAAGGCGCCCAGAACGCCGGGCGGCTGGAACAGGGGCGGCAGCGGGAACAGGACTTGCGCAACATGGTGCAAGGGTTCGTGCTGCGCGGCCAATCCCGGCAGCAGAAAGCCCAAAAGCTGGCCCAGCAGCAGGAGGACCTGCGCCGCAAGCTGGGGGCCGTAGCCGACCGGTGCCAGATGCTCCAGTCTCTGGAACAGGAATACGAAGGCTTTGGCCGCTCGGTGAAACAGACGCTGCAGGCGGCAGACAAAGGGGCGCTCCAGGGCATCCGGGGGCCGGTATCCCGGCTGATCGCCGTGGAGGACGCCTATGCGGTGGCCATTGAGATCGCTTTGGGGGGTGCCATGTCCCACATCGTCACCCAGGACGAAGAGAGCGCCAAGGCCGCCATTCAATATTTGAAGGCCCGGCAGCTGGGCCGGGCCACTTTCCTGCCCTTGACGGCAGTGCGCCCCCGGGAAACAGACAGCCGGCCGCTGGAAGGCCAGCCGGGCTTTGTGGGCATGGCCGACCGGCTGGTCACCCGGGAGGCCGCTTATGACGGCGTGGTCAAGAGCCTGTTGGGCTCCACCGCAGTGGTGGATACCATCGACAGCGCTATCCGGCTCTCCCGCCGGTTTTCCTACCGGTACCGCATGGTGACGCTGGACGGGCAGCTGATCAACCCATCGGGCGCCATGACGGGCGGCAGCCTGAACAAAAGCGTGGGAATGCTCTCCCGGGCCAATGAGATCAGCCGGCTGGTGGAGCAGCGGAAGCAGCTGGCCGCCCAGGTGGAAGAGCTGGGCCGCCAGTTGAGCCAAGCCAAAGCCGAATGGAGCCAGGCGGAAAACGACGCCCAGGCCGCCCAAGAGGAATTGAGGCAGGCCCAAAACGGCCTGCTGGCCCTGGAGGCCCAGCAAGGGCAGCATGCGCTGCTGCTCCGCAGCCTGGAACAGGCCTATGAGGCCCTGGTGGAAGAGCAGAGCACCGCAGGCCAGCGCACCGAACAGATCAAAGAGCGCATCGGCCAGGCAGAAGCGGAGAAAGAGCAGGCGAAGGCCCGGCTCTCCCAGCTGGGAGCTCAGGCCATGGAACAGGCCCAGGCCCTGGACGCCTGCACCGTGCGGCAAAGCCAGCTGCTGGAACAACTTTCCCAGCTGCGGACCCAACAGGCCCAGGGAGAGAGCCAGCGGGCCGCGCTGCAGGAAGCCCAGCAGCAGCTGGACAGCCTGTTGGAAGCCCTGGGCGGAGACCGGACGGGCAAGGAAGAAGAACTGGAGCGCCTCCGTTTGCAGGAAGGCTCCATCCAGCAGGCCATGGAGCGGCAGAAAGCCCAGTTGGAAACAGGGCAGCACAGCGCCGAGGAGCGGCGGGAAGCCCTGGAAAAGATCAATCAGAAGAAACTGGAGCTGGAGGGCCAGCGGGTCCAAAACGACAAAGCGGCCCAGGAAAAGAACAGCGACCTGCTGAATCTGGAGCGGGAGCGGGCCCGGCTGGAAACGAAGAAAAACCAAGCCGAAATGGAAGAACGGCAGATCTTGGACAAAATGTGGGACAACTATGAGCTGACCCCCACCACGGCCCGGGCCCTGCAAGCCCAGGTAGAGAGCCAGAGCGCCGCCCAAAAGCGCATCGGCCAGCTGCGGGGCGAGATCAAAAAACTGGGGGATGTGAGCCTGTCTTCCATTGAGGAATTCGAAAAAGTCAATGAGCGCTATCAATTCCTGGAGGGTCAGCGGAAAGACCTGGAGCAGGCCATAGCGGACCTGCAGCATATCATTCAAGATCTGACGCATAACATGGAGCAGATCTTCGCCCGGGAGTTCGTGCGCATCAACGAGCATTTTGGTCAGACGTTCGTCGAGCTGTTCGGCGGCGGCCAGGCCAGCTTGCAGCTGGAGGACGAAAAGGATATTTTGAACTGCGGCATCGAGATCCGGGTGGAGCTGCCCGGCAAGAGCCAGCGGGCCATCTCCCTGCTCTCCGGCGGCGAAAAGGCGCTGGTGGCCATCGTGCTGTATTTCGCCATCCTCAAAGTGCGCCCCACACCCTTCTGCGTGCTGGATGAGATCGAAGCGGCGCTGGACGATGTCAACGTGCAGCGCTATGTCCAATACCTGCGGGGCCTGTGCGGCAAGACCCAATTTATTTTGATCACCCACCGGCGGGGCACTATGGAGGGGGCGGATATCCTCTATGGCGTCACCATGCAGGAGCAGGGCGTGACCAAGCTGCTGCAGCTGGAGCTGAACGAGGTGGAAAAGAAGATCCATGTGACGCCCAAATGAGGTGGGCAAGGGAAGAAAGGATGATACCATGGGATTTTTGGATAAGATCCGAAACGGCCTGAAAAAGACGAAAGAAAACATCGGTGACACGCTGGATTCGGTGTTTGCGGTATTCCGCAAAGTGGATGAAGAGACGCTGGAAGAGCTGGAAGACGCGCTGATCCTGTCGGACATCGGCGCCCAGACAGCGGCGGAGACCATCGACGAGCTGCGGGAGCGGGCCAAAAAGCAGAACATCGAGACAAAAGAGGAGCTGGTGGAGGTCTTGTGCCAGATCCTGACGGATAAAATGGCGCCCAACACCGGCCTGGCCCTGGGCACCAAGCCGTCGGTGATCCTGGTGATCGGGGTCAACGGCGTTGGCAAGACCACCACCATCGGCAAGCTGGGGCAGAAGTTGACGGCTGAGGGCAAAAAAGTCTTGTTCGCCGCGGCGGATACCTTCCGGGCGGCGGCCGCCGACCAGCTGACCATCTGGGCCCAGCGCTGCGGGGCGGACATCGTGCGCCACAGCGAGGGGGCAGACCCGGCAGCCGTGATCTTCGACGCGCTGACTGCCGCCAAAGCCCGCGGTGCCGACGTGGTGATCTGCGATACGGCGGGCCGGCTGCACAACAAGACGAACCTGATGAACGAACTGGCCAAGATCGACCGGGTGATCGACCGGGAGCTGCCGGGGGCCGACCGGGAGACGCTGTTGGTGCTGGATGCGGTCACCGGGCAAAACGCCCTGTCTCAGGCCGAGCAATTCAACCAGGCCGCCCACCTGACCGGCCTGGTCATCACCAAGCTGGACGGCACGGCAAAGGGGGGCATCGCCATCAACATTTCCGCCCGGCTGGGCGTGCCGGTGAAATTCATCGGCGTGGGCGAACAGGCGGACGACCTGCTGGAATTCGACGCCGGCCAATTCGTGCGCGCGTTTTTTGAATGAAGCAAAGCAGCCAATGCAAATCATGATCGAATGAAAGGAAGCCCGGTGGGGCAAGGTGAAACAGATGAAACGATACGACGGAAGACAGCCGGACCAGCTGCGGCCGGTGGTCATTACCAAAGATTTTATCAAATACCCCGAAGGTTCGGTGCTGATCCAGTGTGGGGACACGAAAGTGATCTGCAACGCCACGGTGGAAGAAGGGGTGCCGCCCTTTAAGCGGGACAGCGGCAGCGGATGGGTGACGGCGGAATACAACATGCTGCCCCGGGCCACAGACACCCGGAACCGGCGGGATATCTCGAAACTCAAGCTGTCCCCCCGCAGTGCGGAGATCCAGCGGCTGGTGGGCCGGGCCCTGCGCTCGGTGACTGACCTGGATGCATTGGGCGAGCGGACCATTACCATCGATTGCGATGTGATCCAGGCCGACGGCGGCACCCGCTGCGCCTCCATCACCGGCGGTTTCGTGGCCCTGGTGCTGGCGCTGGACAAGCTGCGCAGGGAAGGGGCGTTCCAAAAGCTGCCGGTGACCGGCTGTGTGGCGGCGGTGAGCTGCGGGCTGCTGGGCGAGCAGCCTTTGCTGGACCTGTGCTATGTGGAGGACAGCGGCGCCGATGTGGACTTCAACTTTGTGATGGACGAGCGGGACAACATCATCGAGATCCAAGGCACCGGTGAGGAGCGGCCTTTTTCCAAACAGGAGCTGGACGCCATGTACCAGCTGGCCCAACAGGGCATCCGCCAGCTGGTGCAGGCCCAGAAAGAAGCGATAGGTGACCTGCTGTGACTTTTGTATTGGCATCCAACAATCTGAAAAAACGGCGGGAAATGGGCCAGATCTTGCAGGCCATGGGCATCCAGGTGCTGACCATGGAAGAAGCGGGGATCCACTCGGAGCCCGAAGAGGACGGGAGCACCTTTGAAGAAAACGCCCTGATCAAGGCCCGCGCCGCCTGCCAAGCGGCCGGGATGCCCGCTTTGGCCGATGACAGCGGTTTGGCGGTGGACGCCCTAAACGGTGCGCCGGGCATCCATTCCGCCCGGTATTGCCCGGGCAGCGACCGGGACCGGCTGCTGTTTTTGCTCAAGAATATGGAGCAGGTGCCCGACGGGCAGCGGGGGGCAAAGTTCGTCTCCGCTGTGGCCTGTGTGTTTCCCGACGGCCGGGAGCTGGTCTGCCGGGGCGAATGCCCGGGCCAGATCCTGAGGGAAGAGCGGGGCGACGGCGGCTTTGGCTACGACCCGGTCTTTTATGTGCCCGCCTATGGGCAGACGTTTTCTGAAATGCCACAACAGACGAAAAACCAGATCTCCCACCGGGCCCGGGCCATGGAGGCCCTGGCGGACCGGCTGGGCAAGATGCTGGAAACCACACCGGAAGATAAAGGAGAATCGATATGACTTCCAAACAGAGGGCCGGGCTCCGTTCCCTGGCCAATGGGCTGGATACCGTGATGCAGATCGGCAAAGGCGGCATCACCGAAGCGGTGATCCAGCAGGCAGAACAGGCCATTTGCAACAAAGAGCTGATCAAAGTGCGGGTGCTGGAAAGCGCTTTGCTCACCACGCGGGAGGCCTGTGAGACACTGGCCCAGGCCATCGGCGCCGAGCCGGTGCAGTGCATCGGCAGCCGGTTCGTGCTGTTCCGCCGCAATGAAAAGAACCCTGTGATCCCCCTTGCATAACATGGGACAGGAACAGAAGATCGGTTTGTTCGGCGGCACCTTCAACCCGCCCCATATCGGCCACCTGCGGGCGGCCCAAGCCTGTGTGCAGCGGTTGGGGCTGGACCGGCTGCTTTTGGTCCCCGCCCGCTTGCCGCCCCACAAGACCCTGCCGGCAGACAGCGCCACCCCGCGGCAGCGATTGTTCATGGCTGAGCTGATGGCCGAGCAGATCCCCCGCTGCCAAGTGAGCGATATCGAACTGGACAGGCAGGGCCCCAGTTACACCTGCGATACGGTGGAGGCCCTGGCCGGCCGCTACCCGGGGGCAAACTTGTGGCTCATTTTGGGCACGGATATGTTCTTGACCTTTCACCAGTGGCGGCAGCCCCGGCGCATCGCCGCCCATTGCCGACTGGCCGTGGTGGCCCGCACCCCCGATGGGCGGCGGGAGCTGGAGGCACAGGCCGCCTTTTTGGCCCGGGACATAGGCGCACGAGTGGATATCATCGATTGCCCGGTGACGGTGATGAGCTCCACCCAGGTGCGGGGCGGCCTGCCCCAGGGGACCGGGGAAGAGAACCTGCCCGCCCCCGTGGCGCAGTACATCCGCCAGCGGGGGCTGTATGGGGCGGCGCGGCCTGGCCAAATGGACCTGCCTTGGCTGCGGGAGCGGGTCCGCCGCTGCATGACGGCCAAACGCTTTCGCCACACCCTGGGGGTGGAGGAGACGGCCGCCCGCTTGGCACGCCGGTACGGCGAAGAGGAGTACCAGGCCCGGGTGGCCGCCCTGCTCCACGACGTGACCAAACGCCTGGACTTGGAGGAACAGTTGAAATTGTGCCGCCACTACGGTATAATTCTGGATTATGGTGAAAATGCCGTGCCGCTGCTCCATGCCGATACGGCGGCCGCCGTGGCAAAAGACGTGTTCGGCGTCAGCGAAGCCGTGGCCCAGGCCATCGCATTCCACACGACGGGGGCGCCGGGAATGAGCCGGCTGGATCAGATCGTCTATCTGGCGGACTGCATCGAGCCCAACCGGGATTATCCCGGGGTGGAGGAACTGCGGCAAGCCTGTGAGCACGGCCTGCGGCAAGCCATGCTGTACGCACTGCGCCAGACCATGGCCCATGTGCGCCAAGAGGGGAGAACGCCCAACCGGCGTTCCCAGCAAGCGCTGGAGGATTTGCAGACAGAGAAAGTGGAAGAGATATGAAACTATTCGGCGGAAGCAGCAACAATAAGAAAAGCAGCCCCAAAAGGCCGGTGAGCGACGACACGGCGCCCATACGCCAGCCGGTCAAAAACCCGGTGGCGGGGCAGCCGCTGCCCAAGGCTGTGGCTGGGAAGCCCGGCGCCAAGAAGAAAAAGCGGCTCAAGCCCCAATACATCGCCTTGATCGTGGTGGGAGTGCTGCTTGTTTTGGCGCTGGGGGTCTATGGCTTTCTCAAAATCTACGCCAAGCCACCCGATGTATCCCAGCCCGACCAGCAGACGGCGCAGCAGGGGGAAGAAGACCCCTATGCCGACCTGGTAGCCCCCTTTATTGACGATGGCAGCCGGGCGCGGAAAGACGATTACTACACCTTTATGATCTGCGGTACGGACAACGACGGCACCCGGACGGATACCATCATCGTGGCTTCTTACGATGTGAAAAACCAGCAAGTCAATCTGGTCAACGTGCCGCGGGATACCATGTCCAACGTGCGGCGGACCATCAAAAAGATCAATGGCGCCTTCAACAACGGCCCGGAGCAGCTGGAGAAAGAGCTGGAGATGCTGCTGGGCATCCCCATCGACCGGTATGTGGTGGTGGATTTCCAAGGCTTTGAAGAATTGATCGATCTGATCGGCGGCGTGGATTTCGATGTGCCCACTTATATGGTCTGGGATGACCCCACCCAGGATCTGCACATCTATCTGGAGCCCGGCATGCAGCATTTGGACGGTGAAAAGGCCATCCAGCTCATGCGTTTCCGCCAGAACAACCCTGGGGTCAAGGGCGGCTATGCGGAAGGCGACATCGGCCGTATTAAAATGCAGCAGGAGTTTTTGCAGGCAGTGGCCAAAAAGCTGCTCAGCCCGCAGAACCTGCTGAAAGTCGGCGATCTGGCCTCTGCCGTGCTGGACAACACCGAGACCAACCTGTCCCTCAGCGAGCTGACCTGGTTTGGCATGAAAGCGCTGAACATGGATTTCAGCAACATCAGCATGAGCACGCTGCCCGGCCATTCGGCCTACTTGTATGAGCCGGATTACGGCCATATGCAGTCTTACTATGTGCCGGAAGAAGAGGGGATCTTGGACTTGGTCAACCAGCAGCTGAACCCCTATAAGGACGATGTGACCACTTTGCACTTGATCGACGTGAGCCAGTACTCTTCCCAAGCGCCTGCCAGCTCTGGCGGCACCAGCTCTTCGGAAGGGAAAGACGATGAACCGCCGGCTTCTACCGGCACCAGCGGGTCCGATTCGGAGACCACAGGCAGTGGCGGAAGCAGCACCGGTTCTGAAAATACGGGCAGCGGCTCAGGATCTACCGAAACGGGAGGCTCTGGCGGCACGGAGTCCGGCACAGGGGAGACGGGCGGCCAAGGCGGCGAGAGCACGGCGCCCGAACAGCCGCCGGAGAGTGGCGGTGAAAACACCGGCGACGCCGGAGAATCCGGTGAAAATGGCGGCACCGGCGAGTCTGGTGGCCAGACGGACCCGGGCACGGAAGAACCGCCTGCGGGCGAGACGGGAAACAATGGCGACCAGCCGCAAGATAACGGCGGTACCGGAAATACTGAAAACACAGGGGACAGCGGGCAAGCCAGCCAGCCCACACCGCCGGAACAACCTGCGGAGAGCGGGCAGCCTGCCCAGCCCTGATGGAATGGTATAGGGAGAGAATAGAATGACACCTGAAAACACATTAGAAGCCATCATCCGGGCGGCAGATAGCCGGAAAGCCCGGGATATCACTGCCATCCGTGTGTATGAGCAGACCACACTGACCGATTATTTTGTCATGATGACCGGCACATCCACCACCCACATCCGGGCTCTGAGCGAAGAGATCGAGCACAAGCTGAAAGAACAGGGCGTGCCGCCCCATCACATCGAGGGCATCACCTCCAACTGGATCTTGATGGATTACACCAGCGTGGTGGTGCACATTTTCCTGCAGGAGGCCCGGGAGCATTACGCGGTGGAGCATCTTTGGACCGATGGGCAAAAAATCGATGTGGAGCCTTATCTCATCAAGAAGGAAGAGGAAAACAAATGAAGTACGACTACACGGCCATAGAGCACAAGTGGCAAGACGCCTGGGACGAGGCCAAGGCCTTCCGGGCGGAAAACAAATACGACAAGCCCAAATACTACGCCCTGGTGGAATTTCCCTATCCTTCGGGGCAAGGGCTCCATGTGGGCCATCCCCGGCCCTACACCGCCATGGATATCGTGGCCCGCAAACGCCGCATGCAGGGGTATAACGTGCTGTTTCCCATGGGGTGGGATGCTTTTGGCCTGCCCACAGAGAATTACGCCATCAAAAATCACGTGCACCCGGAAGAGGTCACCCGGCAGAACATCGCCCGCTTCAAAAGCCAGCTGCGCTCCCTGGGCCTTTCCTTCGATTGGGATCGGGAAGTGAATACCACGGACCCCTCCTACTACAAATGGACCCAGTGGATCTTTTTGCAGCTGTATAAACACGGCCTGGCCTATAAGACTACCATGCCGGTGAACTGGTGCACTTCCTGCAAATGCGTGCTGGCCAACGAAGAAGTGGTCAACGGCGTTTGCGAGCGGTGCGGCAGCCCGGTCATCCGCAAGGAAAAAAGCCAATGGATGCTCAAGATCACCGAATATGCCCAGCGGCTGCTGGACGATCTGGATCAGGTGGATTACATCGACCGGGTCAAGACCCAGCAGCGCAACTGGATCGGCCGGAGCACCGGCGCCGAAGTGCTGTTCGACACCACAGAGGGGGATACGCTGAAGATCTATACCACCCGGCCTGACACCCTGTTTGGCGCTACCTATATGGTCATTTCTCCCGAGCACCCTTACATCGACAAATGGGCAGACAAGCTGGCGAACCTGGCAGAAGTGCGGGAATACCAGCAGCAGTCGGCCCGCAAATCGGATTTTGAGCGCACGGAGCTGGTGAAAGACAAGACCGGCGTGCGGCTGGATGGCGTGTGGGGCATCAACCCGGTCAACGATACCAAGATCCCCATTTTTGTCTCCGACTACGTGCTCATGTCCTATGGCACTGGCGCCATCATGGCCGTGCCGGCCCACGACACCAGAGACTGGGAGTTCGCCACCAAATTTGGCCTGCCCATCATCGAGGTGGTCAAAGGGGGCGACGTGACAAAAGAGGCCTTTACCGATTGTGACACCGGCGTGATGGTCAATTCCGGCTTCCTGGATGGCTTGACGGTGGAAGAGGCCAAGAAAAAGATCGTCGAATGGCTGGAAGAGCACAAAAAAGGGGAAACGAAGGTGAACTTCAAGCTGCGGGACTGGGTCTTCTCCCGCCAGCGCTATTGGGGGGAACCCATTCCTCTGGTCTACTGCGAGAAATGCGGTTGGGTACCCGTGCCCGAGGACCAGCTGCCCCTGCGCCTGCCCGAGGTGGAATCCTATGAGCCCACGGAAAATGGCGAATCTCCGCTGGCCAAAATGACCGATTGGGTCAACACCACTTGCCCCCATTGCGGCGGCCCGGCCAAGCGGGAGACAGATACCATGCCCCAGTGGGCGGGTTCCAGCTGGTATTTCCTGCGCTATTGCGACCCTCACAACGACAAAGAGCTGGCCTCCAAAGAGGCGCTGGAATACTGGATGCCGGTGGACTGGTACAACGGCGGCATGGAGCACACCACCCTGCACCTGCTCTATTCCCGGTTCTGGCATAAATTCCTTTATGACATCGGCGTGGTGCCCCAGGCGGAGCCCTACCGCAAGCGCACCAGCCACGGCATGATCTTGGGCGAAGGCGGCGAAAAGATGTCCAAGAGCCGGGGCAATGTCATCAACCCCGATGACATCGTGCGGGATTACGGCGCCGATACCATGCGTTTGTATGAGATGTTCCTGGGCGACTTTGAGAAGGCTGCACCCTGGTCTCAGAATGCGGTGAAGGGCTGCCGCCGGTTTTTGGAGCGCGTATGGGCTCTGTATGACGAAGTGCAGCCTGGCGATGCCTATTCCGCCAAGAATGAAGGCGCTATGCACAAGACCATCAAAAAGGTGACAGAAGACATTGAAAACCTGAAATTCAACACGGCCATCGCTGCGTTGATGAGTTTGCTGAACACCTTTGGCGACAATGGCGTCAACCGGGCGGAATACCAGACGTTTATCACCCTGCTGGATCCCTTTGCCCCCCACATCTGCGAAGAGCTGAATGAGCGCATGGGCGGGAAAGAGATGTTGGTCCACGCCGCCTGGCCCACCTATGAGGAGAGCAAAACAGTAGACGCCACGGTGGAGATCGCCGTGCAGATCAACGGCAAGGTGAAGACTACCATTCAGGTAGGGGCCGAAGAAGAACAGGAATCCATTCGCGAAAAAGCTATGGCAGAGCCCAAGATCGCCGGTGCCCTTCAGGGGATGCAGGTGGTCAAAGTCATCGTCATCCCAGGCCGCATTGTAAATATCGTGGTAAAACCCGCTTGATTTTGGTTGACAAATGGGTTCCGCGAGCTTATAATGTAAGGGTATTAAAATCTGCCTGTAGCATTTGTTACAACACGGGGGGAGGGAAGAAAATGTCAGAGATCCGCGTCAAAGATAATGAGTCTTTGGACAGCGCACTGAGACGGTTCAAGCGTTCTTGTGCAAAGTCGGGCGTGCTTTCCGAGCTCCGTAAGAGAGAACACTATGAAAGCCCCAGCGTCAAGCGCCGCAAGAAGTCGGAGGCTGCACGCGCAAAGAAAAGATCTTATCGGTAAACAAAATCGTACAGCGTTTACAAACCGCCATACCTTTTCGGGTATGGCGGTTTTTTTGTCTCTTGATGAAGTGAATTAATAATTACAGATGGCTTTATACATTTTTTAAATAAATATTTATATTTTGTTGACTAAAGTTAATATTTTGATAGACTTTATGGTGGATTGCGGGGCTGCAGACTTGGCAATTCAATCAAACAAGAAAAAGAGAGGTAAAAAAATGAAACGGTGGATTGCGATATTGATGGTAGCGCTGATGACGGTGTCGGTGGCAGGATGTTCCCAACAAGAGAGCGGTGGGGCAGAAGGAGAGGCTGAAAAAGAGCCGATCGTTGTAGGGACCAGTGGCAACCACAAGCTGTTTACCCAGTACAATGATGATGGCGAGCTGGAAGGATTCGAGATCGATGTGTGGAATGAGATCGGCAAACGGCTTGGCCGGGATGTGGAATTTGAAGTGATGGACTTTTCGGGCCTGCTTGGTGCGCTGGACTCTAAGAAGATCGACACAGTGGCCAACCAGATGGGCATGACGCCGGAGCGGCAGCAAAAGTACAACTTTTCAGACGTCTATGTCTATAGCCCCTATAAACTATTTGTCGCAGCCAGCGAAAACAGTGTCAATTCCATTGAAGACTTGTTTGGCAAAAGTTTCGCCATTACATCGGGGTCCAGCACGCTGAGTTATATCCAGGAGATGGATCCAGAAGGTAAGATCGATATTGTAGTGTACCAAGGCGGCGGCAATAATTATATTTTGGATATTGCCAGCGGCAAGGTAACCGCCAGCGTGGAAGCAGTCATTCCCTTTGAAGATATCAAAGAGAGCTCGGGCTGCGACATAAAGCAGGTGGGCGATCCCATTTTCTACGAGCAAAATGCTTATCCCTTCCGCAAAGATGATGAAGGAGAAGCGCTGCGGGACGAAGTGAATCAGGCCCTGGCTGAAATGCGAGAAGATGGGTTTTTGCAGGAGACTTCAATGAAATGGCTCAAGCTGGACGCGACTGAAAAGCCGGAAGGCATGGAATAGCTTCCGGGCTGAAAAGGATGTGCCAACATGCCAGAATTTCAGTTTGACTACTTATTTGAAGTTTTTCCGAAGATTATAAAATTCTTGCCCTTTACATTTGAGCTGGCTTTGGTGAGCATGGTGTTCGCCACTATTCTAGGGTTGATATTGGCCTTGATCCGGCAGTACCGGGTCAAGGTACTCTACCAGCTTTCAGCCATCTACATTTCATACTTTCGGGGCGTCCCTTTTATCGCCCAATTGTTTTTGTTCTACTATGGAGTTTCCCAGATCGTTCCTTTTTTGCAAAGCATGACGCCGGTGACCGGCATGGTGGTGGTGCTTTCCACCAATGCGGCAGCATTTATGGCAGAGAGCATCCGAGGCGCACTCAACTCGGTAGATAAAGGGCAATATGAAGCAGCTTTGGCCGTGGGGATGAAACCCATTGAGGCGCTGCGGCGCATTGTGGTGCCACAGGCGGTGCGCGTGGCAGTGCCCGCCCTGTCCAACAGCTTTATCGATCTGTTCAAGACCACATCCATGGGCTTTACCATTGGCTTAAAGGATATGATGGCCGCCGCCAGCATAGAAATCAGCCTTGGATTCCGCAATTTTGAAGTGTACGTGGTGCTTGTGGCGATTTACTGGAGCATTGTTTCCATTTTGTCCTTCTTCCAAAGCAAGCTGGAAAAACGGCTCAACGCAGCTTATTGAGAGGGAGGAAAAAGATGATTGAAATCAAAGGCCTGAAAAAATCTTTTGGCGATTTGGCAGTATTGAAAGGAATCGATCTGCAAGTCGACAAAGGGGAAGTAGTGGCTATCATCGGACCCTCAGGCACAGGAAAATCCACATTATTGCGTTGTATCAATTTGTTGGAAAGACCTTCGGAGGGTACGATTCGCATTGGGGATTTTACCTGGGATGCCAAGTCGCATACAAGAGGTGACGTCTATCAGCTGCGGGCTAAAACAGCTATGGTATTTCAAAACTACAACCTGTTCAAAAATAAGACCGCGCTGCAAAACATTATGGAGCCCATGCTTGTTGTGCAAAAGATGAACACAGCGGAAGCGGAACAGCAAGCTCTCGCCATTTTGAAAAAGGTTGGCTTGGAAGAAAAGCGGGATGTCTATCCATCCAAACTATCAGGTGGGCAACAACAGCGTGTCGGCATCGGGCGTGCTATGGCGGTGCACCCTGAGCTTATTCTGTTTGACGAGCCTACATCATCTCTGGACCCAGAGTTGGTGGGGGAAGTGTTGGAAACCATACAAGAACTGGCGCGTAGTCGTAATACGACTATGTTGATCACCACTCATGAGATGGAGTTTGCCAGGCGTGTGGCAAACCGTGTGATCTTCATGGCAGAAGGCCATATTTTGGAGGAGAATAGCGCGGAAGAGTTCTTCAGGAACCCACAACATGAAAGAACAAAGCAATTTTTAAGCAAATACAAGGTGTAAATGCCGAAATGCTTTTGTGACAAAATCCAGAAAGCCCTATGCAGAAGTTTCTCTTACCTGCATAGGGCTTTTGGTTGTTTGCCGACCAACGGAATAAACGCTGAGGACGGCAGTTTTTCATAGGGGTTTGTGTAGATGAAAGAAGAAAAGAGAAAAAAGGTGTTGACAAGGGAGGGGGAATGTGGTAATCTAAGTAGGCTGTCCCGCAAGGGAGGCGGCACAAAGCGGACCGGGATACTGGAAAGCAGAAGAACGCGGTTGATTCCGAAAGGCTTCTGAAAAAAGGTGTTGACAAGGGAAGCGGAGTGTGGTAAGATTATCAGGCTGCTTCGATG
>CAJFRA010000001.1 GCA_904419295.1 Candidatus Pseudobutyricicoccus lothianensis | reverse complement strand
AGAGCCAAGCGCTGGAATAGTGGTGTCGCATCCAGCCATTGACTCTGCACTGTATTTCAGCGGCCTTCCGGCCACATTCTTTTCAGACAAGACCTGCGCCTTGTGGAACTACGGGACAGCAGCTCCGTCACGATTCCCCGCGCTGTTCCGGCGGGTCTGACGCCCGGGCGCCCCGGCGTATCGAGAGCCTGAACGCAGCATCTTGCTATGTTGAAATTATACCAGAAATTGCCCGAGAAGTCAACAAAAAACCTTGATTTTTCAATGGTTTTAGCCACTTTTTAGTCCATCTCAGTCTGGGAGCATTCATCTCAGTCTGGGGGCAATTTCATGGGGTCAATAGTCCTCTTCATCCTCGTCTTCCCAGTCATCGTAGACAGGCTGACGGCGGCGCTTGGACAGATAGAGCGCAATCAGGCCGCCTGCGGCGCAGGCCAAGCCGAGGAGGAACAGGACCAGGGTCCCGATGGGGATCCCGGCGGCCGGTTCTCCTGCCGGGTCCGTCTGCTGGACCGGGTCTGAGGCCGGCGGCTGGTTTTCTTCCGCGGACTGTTGTGGGGCGGGAGATGTGTCCTGGACTGGGTCGGGGATGGGAACGGCGGAATTGATGCAGCTGAGGGTGTAGGTGGTGCTGCCGCCCAGGTCCATGGTCAGTACGCCGTTTTCATCCACGACGATGGGCGCGGGGAAGATGCCTGCGTCCGTGCGCAGTTCAAACTCCACACCCGCCCAGCGGGTGCCCAGCTGCAGTACCAGTTGGTCCGGCTGCTGGGTGATCTGCGGCTCGGTGCCATCCGTGTCCGCAAACGCTGTGGTACACAGGCACAGGGTCAGGCAGAGGGACAGCAGGATCGTGAGTCGGGCTCGTTTCTGAATTTTCATGGCCGGTACCTCCCGTCAGCGCGCTGTCGACATATGTGTGATGACGCCCCAGATGCGGTTGCTCTCATGGTTGATGCCGAGGATCCGCACGGTGGCCCTGGCGCCCCGGGGCGGACGGCCACGCTTGGGATAAGTACACAGACAGTCGATACCGCCGTCCAGGGAGACGAATACGCCGTTGAGGTCCACCATACTGACGGTGCCCACATACCGGTTGCCTACCACATACTTCTTTAACGCCTTCTCATAGGGGTTCTCCATCGCCTGCTTGACCGAGGCGGTGACCCTGGGATGATTGCGGTCGCTGCGATCCACCCCCAGGACCTTGACCAGAACGCGCTGGCCGGGCTGGTAGTGCTGTGCGGCGTCCACCCAACGCTGGTAGGAGAGTTCCCGCAGCGGGATGTAAGTCTCCGCTCCGAACAGGTCCACAAAGATGCCTGCACGGATGACGGAGATGACCCGCGCCTCGGCGCGGATCCCCTCGTAGATCTGATAGTTGCCGTCCCGATCGGTGCGGAAGTAGTACTCCCTACGCTTGAGCGCCATGGCCTCCAGGCGGCTGGCAGCCACCACATTGTTCTCCTGGTCGATGCCCTTGACGATGTAGTCCACCTCCGCGCCCAGCCGCTTGTTGAGCAGGTAGTGGAGCACATCGCCTCTGGACTGGTCCCGGTAGTCCTCCGGCTCCTCAATGGCCTCCAGTACCGGAATGATGACCTTAAAGTCGCCGTGGTAGATGACCGCATAGGACATCTCCGGGTTGTCGGCCAGCCGCTCCACACCCTGGATCGTGCCGGTGAGGATGCGCTTGCTCTTGAACGACTCCACCAGATCCAACAGGTCGTTGCGCAGTCGATCCGTATCCGTCTCCACCGTGCGCTCGGCGTCAATGGAAACGACCCGCTGGCGGCGTCGGCCGGGCATCCGGAGTTTCTGGGGCTGCCCGCTGTTATCCTGCGCCTCCTCGGCGGTCGGTTGCGTTTCTGTTTCGGCTGGCAGCTCTGTTTCGCTTGATTTTTTTCGGGTCGTCCGCCGGCGGCGCTTCGGCGGTTCGGCCGTACTGTTATCATCATCAGGGGACTGCTCCAGCACAGGCTCTGCCTGTGGCATCGAGTCCGGTCCCGGCGCTGCAGCCAGGTCCGGCTGCCCGTACTGGCCAGGTCCCTCATCCGTATCCTGACCAGTTTCATGCTCCGTCTGGGGTACTGGAATCTGGTCTTCAGTTGCCTCATCTGGATTGGAGTCAGTCTGGGGCGCTGGGATCTGGTCCTCAGTTTCCTCATCCGGATTGAAGTCAGTCTGGGACATTGCGGCCTGATCATCATCAGTTTCTTCACTCAGTTCCAAGTCAGTCTGGGGTGCGTCCGGGTCCAGCGTATTGGTCGCTGCCAGTTCCAGGTCGGCCAGGGCAGATGCCGGTTGTTCCAAGTCAGTCTGGGGCAACTGCTCCGACTCAGTCAGGCTGGCATCAGCAACAATTTGGGCTTCCTCGGGAATCTGGTCCTGAAGCTCTTTCTTGGTTCTTGCCATGTTATGGTTTCCTCCTTCACCTATTGTTGATTGATATACTACCTATCAAAAATCAGCCGGTGGACGGCTGCTTTCATAAAGGGTCTTTGGCCGCCGGGCAGGCTTGGCTGGTAATTCTGACGGTGGGCCGGCCGACGGCGCGGCTTTTGTCTCTGGCTTTAGGCCGGCCACTTTCTGTTTCGGATTGGGTGTGGGTGCCTCAGTTGAGACCGGATGCTCCGGCTGCACCGGGACCTGCGCCTTGGCTGGTTCAGGCTGGGTAGCCGCCTGTACAGACTGTGACTTATACTCCTGAATCTGACACCTCACGCACTCCTTTGCGTACGGATGCTCTGTGAAATCAAATTTCTTTGCCTTGAGGATCTTCTGGCCGCGGATGATGATGAGCAGTTCGTCATTGGGCATCCGAAGCACCTCATCCGGCGTCATCACGCGGCGCCGGCCAATACCCTCGGTATATCGGTACTGGGGAATGACCTGGGCCAGTGCGAGACTTTGACGAGTGGTCATGGTGGAGTTGACCTCCACCGTCATATCGCCGCTGCGGGCGCTGAAGTACTCCGCCGACACATCGTCTGTGGCACCCAGCATAATCTGGGTGTCCGCATTGCCCAACAACTCCGCCCAGAGGTTATTGGGGTACCGGTTCTGCAACTGCGGAAGGCTCTGGCAGACCATAATAATCTGCATGGCTCTGGATCGGACCGTACTCAGACGGCGCCCGAAGTCAGGAATGACGCCGATGTTGTTCATCTCATCCAGAATAATGTTGACGGGCACCTTGCATCGCTGCTCCGGTGTGCTGTCTGCGTAGCGGACGAGCCGGATGAACAGGAACGCAAAGAAAAGGGACGACAGGAACTCCAGGGAGGAATTCTGGTCGTCCAGGATGACGAAGTATGCGCACTTGCTCTTGCCCGGTTCCGCCAGGTCGATGTCCGACCGGCGGGTAATCCGGCGCACTGACTCAGCTTGAAGGACCTGAAGCCGGGTACCAAGCCCCAACACAACACCCGTCCGCACGGTGTCGCTACCTTGGCTGAACAGGTTGTACGGTGCCCTGGCGGGGTGGTCCAGCGGCAGGCGGTCGAAGAGCATGGTCAACTGCTTTTCGGTGTGCTGGGTGAGCATCTGGTAGACGGCAGCCAGGTTGCGCTCCTCTGCCGTGCGGGTGGTGTCTAGATCCACATAGAGGATCAGGCTCTTGAGCAGATTTGCCTCACCGTTATCCCAGAAATGGTCACCCTTTCCATCGCCCTTGGTGTTGGAGATGATCACATCGGTGAGCACCTGTGCCATCAGGGTGTCGCCACCTAAGTCGAACATACAGTTCCAGGAGTCACTGAACTCCGGCTGCAGCAGGTTGTAGACCCGGACAGTGTAGCCGCGCTTTCGGAACAGTTCTGCTGTGTCGGCGTACATTTCCGACTTTGGATCTGACACAATCACCGACTCGCCGCGCCGGATACTCTGGAAGATCGCCGGGCGTATCACACCTCTGGACTTTTTGGTTCCGCTGGCTCCGAATACGGCGATGTGCTTGTTGAGCCGTGTGTCCTCCGGCAGGCAGATGACAGACCCCTGCTCGGTTTTTCCGAGGATGATCCCCCGGGCCTTCGCAACACTAGCCACCTCCAGGACGGAGCGCATCTCCTTCTCAACCATCCAGCCAGATGTGCCATAGGTGCCCCGCTTGCTGCGGGTAAAGTTGCGGGGGTCATAGTCCTTGCTCCTGAAACGGTCTTGGAGCCGGAGAAAGAGATACAGGCCGCCGGCCAGCAGCGCTAAAAGAAGTGTGCATATCAGGCCATTTGCAGTCAGGGCGCTGCGCCAGCACTCCAAGGGCGAGAAAAGGACAGGCGCCATGATGGCATCGCCGGCGAGTCCGCCGTCCGCCTGCCACTGTTGGTAGCCGAGATATGCCTGACTGACCAGACCGCCCAGATAGAACAGCGCCGCCGCACCGAGCAGGATAGCCAGTATGATCCCGGCGATGCGGACATTTTTGGATTGCATCGCATCATCTCCTTCGTAGATCATTCTCCTACGGCTGCCCGAGACCCAGCGCAGACTCCAAATCGGACATGGGAACCTCACGCAGTTGCGCTCGGCCGCCCATATATCCATTCACAAATTGACTCTGCCAAGGGAAACACAGAATCTCATATGGCGTGTCACTGTGCTCCAGCGCCTGGCGCACCCGCACCAGCCTAGCGATGTCGCCGTCCAGATGGGAGAGGATGAGGGTATCCCCGTTTTGGGCGTCATATTCCATCACGCCCGGCCGCACGGCCCGCATCTCCTCCGGGAATACCGCGGACAGTACTCGTTCATTCCAGTCTAGGAGTGTCAGGATTCTCAAGAGCCGAATGCCGTGTTCGGTCATAGGGATGAAATGCACATGGGGGTAAATGCGGTCAAAACGCAGCTCCATGCTTTTGCTTCTGTCGGACTCCAGTAGGGTCTGCAGGGCCAGTTCCATACGCTTCCCGAGCAGGATGGCATGGCCTGCCCGGGCAGGCCCCGCATTCATGCGGGACAACTCCTCCAGGTGTCGGGCGGTTTTGAACTCTCCCATTCCACTCCACCGCATAACTGCATTTCTCGTGTTGTAGACGGCGTAGCAATAGCCGGGTGTGAAGAGCGCACCCGTGACCCGCGTGAAGATAGTCTTGCTCATCTCCGTGCGGTCCAGCTGCTTGACGGATCTGGCCGGGTAAAAGCAGGCATACTCGGGTACGACCTGTCGGATTGCCCGCTTCTGGAGTGAAGGCAGTAGGAAGGTGCGCATCTCCACGCCGGCCGCCAGACATACCGCAACCGACTCTGCCACACGGTGGTTACGCTCCACGTGTCCCGCGCTTCCGGAAAAGCGATGTCCACCAGTGAGGAGCATATAGTGTGTGAGGGCTGCCGGGTGGATGGACTGCAGGAGAGGGAGCGCCCCCTTATACAGACGGATGGTCCGCTGGTCACCTCTTCCGCTCGTGGTAAGCATTTTACAGGTGCCAAGGTCTGCCCCGGAGGGAGAACGAAACTGCTGCACATTCTCCAGACGCCGGACCGTATCCTCCAGCGCCCGGCTGCTGCCCAGCAGATGCAGGGAGTGCATGGGGTATTCGCCTGAAACAGCCAGTACCAGCAGCAGGCGGTATGCGTGACTGCCCGGCCGCAGCGTAATCATTCGGACTGCCCGGGATCTTCTGCTTTTAAGGCATGGCTGTTCCTCTCTTTGCCGTAAAACTGATCCCGGTCACGGCGGGGAACGCCTGATTTTGCAGGGATTTTCCGACGCTTCGGATTTACGTGGAAATGAGGCGCGAAATCGGGCTTTAAATCCCGTATTTTTTTAGCGCCATATTTTGCTCGTTTCATACAGCGTATCCTCCTCCAAATCATCTGCCTGCTCCGCCTCTAACCACATGGGGAACCGGCTTGTGGGGATCACATAGACCTCGGTTCGGTCCTCTGTCCCTGCAGCGCTACAGTAGTAGTGGGAACAGTGTGCCGGTGCATCGTCCGGCAGCAGGTACAGCGTGATGATGTCGGTCACCATATTGACCTCAATGTTGGACCTCAATGTTGTCGTGGTCACGATAGGCGCGCTCCGGCCGGTCACGGCAGTACACATGCCGGTAGGCCAGTACGCATCGCTGGTACAGCGCCGGCGGTTTCCCCTCGAAGTACCGACGCATGGCGGGATAGAGATATTGCTGGATGTAGACGGGAGATCCAGACTCCTTTTTGGGCAGTAGCGCCGGAAATTGCAGCCGGAACCAGCCGCGCCCGGTATAACCCATCTCCACCGGGATGGTCTCCTGCAGCATGCGCTCGGTGAGCTCCGCCGCTTTGGGATGTCCCGTATATGCCGGAAGCGTCCTGGCCAGCAGGGTCAGTTTCTCCGCCTCTGCCGAAAAGGCAAAGGCAGAGCCAAATGTCCCCGCCATGTCGCCCTGCTCCAGCAAGCGTCGAGTGCGGGCCAGCGCGCCCGCCGCGCGCTCCAGCCGGCGCTCGACCCCATCCAGGGCCCGGGTGAAATCAGACTGCGGCACTTCGATTCCCCCTTTCCTCAGTGAAGAACCGCACTTCGGGCACCTCCTGCCCATTGTAGTCCACGGTTGCGAACAGGCACGGCACCGAGGGTAGCACCAGTTCCTGCGCCATCCGGATGTGGGGCAGAACAAAGATATACCGCAGGTCCTCCTGGGGTTGAAGCAGACGAGTCAGGTGCTGCTCTCCCTCATAGAGGACAACAATTTCGTAGCCCATATCCTCCTTGAGGAAGAAAATCTGAGACGGATAGGTGGCGGGGTAGTGCGCCATGGGATCCACCTTGTCGATAAACTGCAGAAGTACCCATACCGCGAGGATCATACGCTGGTCCGGCTGGCACATGGGGTCCACTCCCAGATAGTAGCCTCCTGAGATCTCGTGGAGCATGACATTCCGCTTTAGACCTCGGATGATCTTCTCCGCTGTCTGGGGAGGCTTGTCCTTCAGGAGCTTGACGATCTGTGTCTTGGTCAACGCCCCATACTCCGTCAGCCAATGAATGATGTACTGCTCCTCCTGTAAAAGCATTGATGGAGGTCCCTCCTTCCTCTATGCGTATAATTTCCTTAAATATGTATTGCCCTGTTAATGCGTATTGCGCCCGGATAAAGTGCCAGCACCTGTTCCATATGGTCCAGCAGAAGTCTGACAATGTCACCGTCCAGTTCCACATCGGCCTGTTCGATCAAATAGGTGCGTATGTGGGAGATACCCCAGGGTTGCTTGTAAGCACGGGGGGAAATAAGGGCATCGAAGACATCGGCAACTGCAATTAGCTTGGCATGGGGGTGAATCTCACTGCTCCGCAGGCCCAAGTAACCGCTGCCGTCCAACCGCTCATGGTGCTGCAGAGCCACAACGGCGGCAGTGCGCATGGTGCCGTGGGTTCGGGCAAGAGCCTGGGCGCCGATGGCGGTGTGAGTCTGGATAATTGTCCGCTCGTCCGAAGACAGCGGGCCGGGCTTATACAGGATTGAGGGCGGAATTGCTGCCTTGCCAATGTCATGGACAAGCGCCGACTGGGTAATCGTCCTGACCTCGGGTTCTGAGCAATCAGCCAGCTCTGCCAGCAACTGAGACAGTGCCGCAGTACGGCGGCAGTGTGCCAGTTCAGCCGGAGGCAGGGGAAGTGGGAAACACATAGTTCTGACCTCCTTGGTTTATTTGTGTTATCTCCCAATGTGAGGACTCACCTCTTATTTGGGCTATCCGCCGGTACAGGAGCGGTGCTGCACTCCATCTCCTTTTCCGTTTCGGAAGGGACCTGGGCCAAATCGGCTACATCTGCCACAGCTTTCAGCTCGTTCAGCATGGCTTCCAGTTCCGCCCGGTCAGTTGTGATCATCTGCTGCTCCTCCCGGGACGCCTTGATGATGACCGGCACCTTATTGCTGTTGCTGGAGATCAATGCTTCGCCGCGTTCAAACTGGGTGATGCTTCGGATTTCAGTGCGGGTCAGTTTCAGGACATCCTTGACGTACTCTGCCTCGTCCGGCTCCAAGTTCAGGATAATCTTTGTCTTGGAGTTGTTGAGAATGGACCTTCCGTAGCGGCCATCCTCCAGCCCGAAGAAGTCGGACAAGTCCTGTGTGGCTGCAACAGCGCCTCCACCATAGCCGCGGATGATCTTGAAAATCTCCAAACAGAACTCAGCCGCCTGCTTATTTGCCGAACCGCCGATGAGTTTCCAAATCTCGTCGATAAATACCATCTTCTTTTTGGTGCGGTCGGCCTTCACCTGGTCCCACACATAGTCCAGTGCGATCATCATGCCTACTGGGAGCAGCTTGCCCTTCAGCTCGGAGATGTCCAGAACAACGTAGCGATTCCGCAAATCGATGTTCGTTTGGTGGTTGAAACTCTGGGCGCTGCCGGTGACAAAACGGCTGACGATAGTGGCCAAGCGGGTGGTCAGCGGGTTCTCCTTGAGGACCTCATAGAGATCGCCTAGGATAGGCATGGTCTTGACCTCCCCACCGACCTGATCTTCATAGATGGAGTTGTTATCGTGGGTAATCCCGAACTTGGCGTAAGTTTTAACCAAAGCCTCGTCCAGCATCTGTTCCTCCTCGTTGCTCATGTCTGGTACCAGTAAGGAGAAGAAGATCATCAGCTGTTGGATCTTCCTTGCCAACATAGAATCGATGTCGCTGTAATCCATCTCATCGATCAACTCCATCTCTGGCGTCAGAGTGGGACGGATCTCCATGACATTGATACAGGCGCTGGAGCCAGGCGCCAGTTTGATATAGGTGCCTCCGATCTTGTGACAGGCACGCTTGAACTCATGACCCTTGAGAGGGGCCAGGATAAAGCACTGGACGCCGCGCATTCTTAATCGCAGTGCCATCACCTGCATAGTAAAAGTCTTGCCGGCGCCTGAAGTGCCGCAGATGGTAAAGTTGGCGTTCTTATTGACCTTGGTATTGAACGGATCCACGATGCACAGCGAGTTGTTGTGCCGGTTGAGGCCCAGCAGAATACCATTGTCATCGGAGAGCTCAAAGCTTGTGAACATGTAGGTGGAGGCCGCGCCGGATGTGAGCACATTGCGCTTGGCTTTCCGTTCTAGGCTGGGGTCGATATAGAGGAACGGCATGGTGGAGCGCAGCGCCGCCTCCTGCTGGAACAGGCAGTCGCTCACTTGGATGTCCATGGACTTCATCAGGTCGGTCATCTGCTGTTTTCGCCACAGCAGTTCCTCATAGGTGTGGGCGGACACAGTGATGATCACCGTCATATAGAACAGGTCCTCGTTCCGGCTGGAGAGCCCCTGCTTAATGTAATAGCCGGCTTGGATAGAGCCGGCCAGTTCTTCATAGTCAGTTGAAGTGTCCTGCAGTTCCCGCAGTTTTGTACGGTTGAGCCGGATGCGCTGGGCAACCCGGTCAATGGTCTTGCCACGGATCTCGCGGCGCAGGTGCAGATCCACATCCACGCCCTCGCCCGCATTGATGAGCGAGGACATCCAGCCGCCCCGCACCTGCTGAGGGAAACCATTTTTGCGGATGTATAGGTAGGTGTAATAGATCCCATCCATAATGAGATAACCGGGATGGGTCAGGTCGAGGCCGCGGGGCGCCACGAAGTTGACCGCCTGGATTTTAGGCACCGGGTCGATACCAACGACCCGCTTCTTTGCCGCCATGGCATCTACCACCACGCGGTTGAGCCGGTTTTGGAAGGGGTCATCCACGCAGGAGCGGCGGTTGAAGTACATGTATAGGATCTCGGCCACAAAGGCGTCCTCGTCCTTGGGCTGCACGATGCTGTTGCCACACTGGGTAAAATAGGTTCTGGCATTCTGCGCCGCCGTTTGCAGGGCCGCATAGACCTCGCCGTAATCAGTGTCGCCTTGACGTCGAACGGCCTCATACTGAAATATTAGGAAAAAGCGACGTGTCAGCGCCTCCCGGCTACCCTCCTCCCGGATGAATCGGATGGTGCCCCGGCCCAGTTCACGACAAGCCTGCACCTCGTCCCGTTCGATATCTGCCTCCAGTCCGGCCAGGTACCGGTCGGAATCCGCCTTGCGGGTGACCGATTTGAACTGCAGGCGCATGGGGGAAATCTTGAGCCAGCTGGCAAAGGAGGAGATGATACCCCATTGCTCTTCATTAGAGCGGAGCAGAAAATTGATGGGCTCAATCTCCAGAATTTTAATAAACCTGCCATCGGTCGTCTCAATGATACCGTTTCGGAGTTCTTTGATTGGGATGTAGTCCTGGACGAACTCCAGACGTTCCGCCGCCTTTTGCCGACGGCCCGGACTTGTTCGGCGGCGCTTGTTTCCTGTTCGTGTCTGTTGTGCCATAGCGATATCCTATCCTCCTGTAATGAAGCTGGCGACGCCGCATCCAGAACAGAATCATGTGGGTGACGAACTGAAGCAGCGAGTCGCCACCCAGCCCCATGAGGGCAAAAACACCCAGCGGCAGCAGAGTCATGGTCATGACTACGACCTTAGCTGTGACTGGGATATGAAGCCACATCAGCTCCGGATAACCCACGAGCAGGAGCAGAATGATCGCCTCTACTGTGTTGCGGGTCTCCAGCATGCCGCCCAGCAGCTTGCCGGAATCCGTATAATTGGGCGGGATGGTGTAGACATTGCTGTATTCTCTGTCATCCATCGGCTCCTGCCTCCTCTGTTGTGCTCACGGCCGGGGTCAAATCGCCCTCCAGGTCGATGTCATTCCTGCGCCGGTACTGCGTCACATAGTCGGGTGAGTTGAGCACCACGCCGGTGCCGCTGGCACAGTGTACCCAGAGCATATTGCCATCGGCGTCCTCGCCCGCATAGAGCAGCACATGGTTGACCGGAACTGTGCCGGGCACAGCCATGAAGCCCAGGTCGCCAGGCAACAGTTCCTCTTTGGCGATGGCATGGGTAGCGTCCCACTGGTTCCAGGTCCCATCATACAGGGTCACGCCCAGTGCAGTCTGATACACCCACTCCGTGAATCCCGAGCAGTCGAGCCCGTAGGGGCGGATCGTCCCCGTACTGCTTGAGCCTGCTGCAGTAACCAGTTTTGGGGTGTTCCACTCGCTGTTCCAGCCCGGGGCGCTTTTCCCTCCCCAAAAATACGGGACGCGGCCCACCAGGGACAGGGCGCAGCGCATCAGCTCCTTTCGTTTCCCGCTGCAGTCCAGATTGGCAAGAAAAAGGTTCAGTTCCGCATCGCTGATGGGTGGTACGCTGCCGTCAGCGGCTGTTCCGTACATGGTCATTTTCAGCGAGTTGGACATATTGAGGATTGCTTCTCCATAGGTGACATTGAACTGGTCATACTGCGCATTGGTGTCCACACCGAACGCGGTCAGAATGACTGACTGGTCAAAGGGATGGATGGTGCAGGCCACATACTCCACCGTCTGCATCTCGAGTTCGTCATCGGTATCTGTGCCGCTGTCATCTTGGCTGCTATCCGCTGAATCATCGCTCTCCACCGGCACCTGAGTCTGTTCTACCTCATAGGTGACAGCATACATCTGGTCTGCAACCGCGTTGAGCTTGCTCTGGAGATCTGCCTTTGTGGTGCCGCGCTGCCCCATGGAGGCGGAGTAGGCGGCCAGGACATAGCAGGTATCGTACTCAGTGGAGATCAATGCATTGTTGACCAGTGCCTGCATGGACAGGTCGTAGTCATAGCCGCCATCCGCAATAATCTGGTCTACCTCAGCCAGCGCGGCATCGTAGCCCGCCTGAATGCAGTCTGAAACCACGGCGGACATATCGTCAAAACTCGCGGTCACCTCCGTGGGCGCATTGGGATCGACCGTTGACGGATCGGTGCGGAAGATATTATTGAATACAATGGATGGCAGAGATACCACGGCAATGATGATAAATAACAGGAATAGGCAGAGGAAAATGAGAATTTTGAATAGCGTATGACGGAGAGACCATGCGGCGGATAGAACAGCGCCCCACGGTCCGCCTGCCGCCGTACCGGCAGCGATTCCCGCTACAGCCTTACCGCCCTCTACACCTGCCTGTACTGTTGCCGCAGCGGCGTTGGCCGCGGCTTCTCCCGCCGCAGCCCCAGTCGCGCCGGCCGTACCGGCCGCGGAGCCAAACTGCCGCGCTGCCTCTGCCGCCTGCCGCATCCCCTGCAGATAATTATCCTGCCCTTCACCGAAGCGTTGTTCATCGGACATTGTAGTCACCTCTTTTATGCTGGAATAAGGCGGCAGGCGCACCCGCTTGGGAGTGCGCCTGCCTGAAATATTAAGATTTCTTTCTGTTTGGCGGTTTCCGTTCGTTGACCGGCCTTTTCTGCGGCTCTGTATGTCTGGTAGGCGTGGTCTTATAGCGGATCGTTTCCACATTGACCGTCTTCAGTGTCTCGCCGTCATAGACCGGTTTCCCATTCTCATAGACCGGCCGGCGCTCCACCGCCGGTGTGCCGGGAATGGCGTACCACTGACTGCCCGCGCTATCCTCGTACACATGGTAGTCGCCGCGCGGCGGTTGGTATATCGTGCGGTCGTAGAAAGCTGTGCCGCTGCCGTCCTCATGCCGCACCTCCAGGATGCCGTCACTGGCTCTGGAGCTGTCCACGGAGACCACAGGCTGGTCAAAGCCGGGCATGAACTGTGTAAACACCGCCTGATTGTACTGCGACGCAGGGCCGGAACTGTCTGCCGGCGTCTGGGGATCAAACGGCGGGACAGAGGCCGCCGGTGTCATGGCGTACCAGTCCAGGCCGTCCGCGCTCTGGATCACCTCATGCGGAGCGTCCGGCTCCTGGAAGTAGGCGCTGTTGTACCAAAGGGCATTGCTGCCACTCGGATAGGTTGCCTCCATGGTGCCCTCATCCACCTGTCGCAACTGGGTGCCTTCCGGCGCATCCGGGAAGGCCTCTGCGACCTGGGCAGCCTCGGATACATCACCGGTAAATGCGGGTGTGGCGTAAAAAGCGCCCATCCCGTTGCCGGAGGCAACCTGGTACCACTGGCTCCCATCAGCTGCCGTGACCACTGTGTGCGGGGTACTGGGCCTCTCATGCTGTGCTGCGTTGTAAAAGTCAACCTTGGCCTGCTGGCCGTCCTGAGTTGTGGCGGTGGTGGTGATGCGGCCACCGGTAATCTGGGTTCCGGAATAGATCATATTGGCCGCTGAGCCATTGCCCAAGTGGGGCATATACCCCTTGAGACTGCGGTCTGCGATATCGCCGGCGATAGTGCCGGAGACGTTGGGCGGACGAGTGGCCACAGACGCAACCGAGTCCGGGGTCAGTGTGGCGCCGTTGCGCGCCGCCATACCGCCGAAGACCCTGCCGACAAAGCCGACTCCGCCGCCCGCGCCCATGCGGCTGCCACCGTCCACAACGGCATCGCGCACAAAACTGTTGGGCTTATACCGACTCATAAAGCCGGACAGGATACCGCTCGATGCGGCAACACCGCCCGCAGTGCCAGCAGCCGCACCTGTACCGGCCTTCGTCGCGCCGCCGAACACCGAGGCTGCGCTTCCGCCGCCGCCCTTGGCAAATCCGGTCAGCGTCCGGGCGGCCATCAGCATCTCCATACCCATGCTGCTCCCGGTCTGCGCCACGGACAGTCCCAAGGCCGCCAGGTAACTGTCGCATTTCTGGGCGACTTTTAATAGGGCAAGGGCGCAGAAAAACCAGAGGAAGATGTTGCCCTGTCCGGTGGTCAGAGCACCGCCATTGGCGATAAACTGGCCTACAGAAGAGTTGAATGCACGGAGGAACCACACATTGAGTACTAGAAGCAGGAGTTGGGAGCCGACCATGCGGCACCAACTCTGGAACACACGGCTGGTGGCCTTGGAGGCCCCCATTGCATATGCCAGCGGCGAGGTGTAGCAGAGTACGCCGACAAGCACATACCGTTCTACGGTTTCCAGCAACAGTTTGAAATAGTTCCAGGCCAGAGAGATCATCAATACAATCAACAAAATCAGGCCAACAACCGTGGCTACAGAAACCAGCGTAGTCAGTCCATTTGTGATTGCCTGCTCAATTCCCGCAAAAGTAAAGTCGCCGGGATCGAGAGATGCGTCCATAAGCGCGGTATAGGGCGCCCGCGCGATATCCAGAACGAGACTGAAAATAGGCTTTGCATAGCCGATCAGGAGCGCGAAAATAGCGCCACGGGCCACGACGGCGAGAGGGTTCTCTGTTTCCGCCAGCGGTCCGCTGAATGCACGGAAGATCTGCCAGACCACGATCAGGAAGAGCAGCGCCCAAGCGGTGTACTGAATGATGGTGTAGGCGCTGACCGCGAAGGGAAAATACTCCTCCATTGCGGTCATATCCGTACCCAAAGCGCCCAGGAACACCCCAGAGATAGCATCCATGATCTGGGTCATGATACCGGCTACCCAGTTGGCTATGCCTTCGAAAATCCAATCTAACATGATTCTGTTTCCTCAAAAGGAGCGGGGGCGGACATTGTGCCGCCCCCGCCGCAGTCGTGTTCTATCAATAGCCTGTCCGGGGCAGGGTCGGGGTCGGGCCGCCGCGGTAGATGATGGTCACCCACCGGTCGGTCGCCTGGATCCACTGGTTTTGCCACATACCGCCCACATCGCATTTGTTGGCAAAGCGATACTCGTGGGCCAGTCCGGACAGGACGTCACAGTAGATGTAGGGCGTCTCCACCTGCTTAAAGCCGGCGGGAACCTGGCCAAAGAGGAAGGTGACCTGCGTTACGTACTCGTTGGAGGCCAGTCCCAGCGCCGCCGCGGAGGCATCCAGGGTATAATTCTGCTGCGTATTCAGGTTGTCGGCCAGTACGCGCTGAGTATTGTTCAGGTTGGTCTGGTAGACGACCTTATAGTTGAGCCGTGCCGAGTAGGTTCCGGTGATGATCTTATCCAACCGGACTGCATCTGTCGGCAGCGTGTCGCGCCAGTAGAAATTGCTCAGCGGGACGGTGGAGTTGTTGCCGATGTCTTGGAAAGTGTACCGAATCTCCTGCCCAGGCACGACCTGCGTGTAGCCGCTCTTGTCAATGGAGACGTTGGTATAGACGCTTTCGTTCAGCCATTCCATCTGAACGATCTGGCCCTCGTGCTCCAGATAAACGGTCACTTCCTCGCTGTTGATCGAGTAAAACTGGGGGCTGGACACCTCTTTGATGATATAGCGGCCCAGGGGGAGCGGTTTGGAAACCGCAAGGCCGCGGCTGTTGCTCTCAATGGTGTCCACCAAGACGTTGGCCTTGTTATAGATTTCAAAGACCGCTCCCTCCAGAGGGGTACCCGCCGGGAAGCCGTTGATGGGATTGTCATCGGCAGACTTCTTCCAGATTTGGATCTGAGCGGTGATCGCCGCGTTGACCCACTCGATCTCCGCGGTATGCCCCGGACGCACATAGACCGTCTTGTACTCCTCGTCTATGATGTAGCCATCCGGCACCTCCAGCTCGCGCAAATAGAAGCGGCCGCTGGTGTTGGCTCCGTCCGGGAGGTCATCGGCAGTAATATGGACATAGCCGTTGTTATCGCTGACAAACTCGCCGATGGGGTTCCTATCTTCGTCATATAAGAGGAACTTGACCCCGTAGATGCCTTCACCATTTTGGTCCACCTTGTGGATGAGAATGCCGGACTTTTCGGCGTTGGTGACACGCAGCGTGTACACATTACCACCCTTTATTTCAAAGTAGTGGGGTGTACTGTCCAGGATGAAATCGGAATTTGCTTCCACTTCAACGGCATAGTAAGAGCCGTCTTCCAGTGCCAGGAATGCCCTTCCGTTGCGGTCCGTTGTGATGGTATCAACTAAGGCATCATCCATTCTGCGGATCTCAAAGGTGGTGTTGGGGATCCGCTCCGAGGTCTTGCTCTCGTTTACCTTGATGAGTTCCAAGCCGCCCACCGGATCGTTATAGAACCACAACTCCTGCGTATCATCCGGATTGACCACGACGGTCTGACTCTGGGTATCGGGGTCGATGGTGTACCCCTCGATGCTCTGTACCTCAGTGACGACCAGTGTGCCGGTGACATTGGAGAGGACGATCTGGCCCCCGGAATTGGTCCAGTACAGGCCGTTGGAGGACAGGTGGCCATTCTCGTCTGCAAGGTAGGAGCCGTCCGCATAGGTGATTTTGAACTGAACCCCCTCAAGCGGCTGCTTGTCGGTACTCGACAATTTGTGTACGATCAAATTGCCTTTTGGCTGATTTCGGAACTCCAAAGTGACCGTCTGGCCAGCCTTGATCTGGGCCGTCTGAGGCGTGTCATCCAGAAGGAACCCTTCTTTTGTCCTGGTTTCCTTGACGATCAGCGTCGTGCCAGGCTCGATGCCTTCAATCAGGATGGTACCCGCGGAGTCGGTGGTGAAGTAGCCATTGCCATCTCCTACCACAGTGCCGTCGCTCTCGGTCACGAAGAACTGGACATCGGAAATCGGGGAGTTATCGGAACTGGACACCTTCTTGATCAACAGAGAGCCCATGGGACTGTTGCCGAAAAACACCTGGACCGTCTCCTGCTCCTCGCCGGACAGGTAGACCGTCTGGGGCGGGGTGTCGATGACATGAGAGCCGTCGCTGGAGAGTTCCTCGATGATGTAGGTGCCCGGCTCACAGTCGGTCACCGTGAAGGAACCATTGATCGAAGTGCGGTAGGTCCCGATGACCGTGCCGCCGGTGCCGCTGGTGTTGCCGGAGAGGTAACGGACCTGGAACACAGCCCCCTCGATAGCAGCCCCCGTCTCCGAATCATACTTCCATACGCAAATGGCCGAGTTGGGCCGGTTGTAGACGCGGAAGGTATGGCTTTCACCCGCGGGCACAAAGGCCTCCTGCTTGCTGGATTCCGTCATGGAGAAGCCTTTCGGGGCTTCCAACTCCTCGATACGGAACCAGCCGTCTCTAAGAGACAGGTCAGGATCACTCAAGACAATACGGCCTTCCGAATCGGTGTAGAATACGCCCAGGTCGTTGTATTCTCCGGTGGCCGTGTTATTGCTGGCGTACCAGACCTGCACGGGCACATTTTCGAGAGGATCCTGGGTGATTTCGTTCAGTTTCAGGATCTCGATAACAGGACGGGTAGAGTTCTCGAAATAGACATGGCTGTCTTCATTGGGGTACAGGGTCGTAAACTGGGACTCCTCTGCAAGCAGATAGGGCTCCGGCACCGAGACCTCAACGATCTCGACCACCATGGGCAGGAGGTTCTCCACCACGGCGGTGCCCGTCTCGTCCGTCTCCACTTGGTCGATGGTGTGGCCGTCCGCCGCTTTCACCAAGTAAACCGTCCCGGGGATTGGATCTCCCGTGGCGGCGTCCCGTTTGTGGATGTAGAGGTTCGGCCGGACATCGTTAGACAGCGTTTTTGTGCTGTTTTCGCCCGGAAATACCTCAATGTGGTACTCTTTTGGGTCTAAAATATGATTGGGTAAAGTGGAAATCTCACGCAGGGAATAGACGCCCGGGTCCAGAGAATCCCATACGATGCGGCCCTCCGAATCGGTGGTGCGGTCCAGGTAATAACTGCCGTCCTCGATCTTGGCCAGCCGGAAACTGACCCCCTCCAGAGGCGTGCCGTCAGCCGAGGTCTTGATCAGCTCCAGCGACGGGAGCTTGGAGTTGGTGAATACAAACTCAGCGTCTTCGTTGGGATCGAGATAGATGATGCGCTGGGCGTCATCCACTACATAGCCCGGGCAGGATTTCTCCGTCACCACATAGGCACCCGCAGGCAAATTCTCTGCGGACAGGTCGATTTCGCCGTTGACATCCGTGCGAAACTCCTCCGGCCCATAACTGCCGTCCACCGCTTTGATCTCGAAGACGGCGTTGGCGATCACCTTGGAGTAGTCGCTGGAATCGACCTTCACCAGCTTCAATCCCGGCGTATGGTCATTAAAAAAGACCAGCTCCCGTGTGGGATCGCCGGCCTTCAGTTCAATTTCCTGGTAGCCTCCGGAGAGGATGATGCCCGGATTCCCGGTGTCCACTTCAACGACCCGGAAGGTGCCAGGCTCCTGGTCAAACAGTTCAATACGCCCCTCGCTGTCGGTCACAAAGTGCCCCAGCGACTCGCCGTCCCGGAACACCTCGAAGGTGACACCCTCCAGCGGAGCGTAGTTGTTCTTCCGATCCACCTTGATGATCCGCAGCGACGGGTTTTCAAAATTCTCCACCGTGATGACCGGATCCTCCTCGATGGCCGGGTCATAGGGGTCTACATGGATACCGTGCCGCGTCCGGTCCAGACGGTATCCGGACGGCGCTGCGGTCTCCACGAATTCCACATAGCCTTCCTTCTCCAGGGTGACCCGGGCCTCTCCCGCGTCATCGGTGGTCACAGAGGTGATGTATTCCCCGTCCAGAAAGACATCGAAACTGGCGCCGGGCAGAGAAATGCCGGACTTTCCGTCAATTTTCGATAAAACGACGGTAATCTCCCGCACATTCCGGAAGGTCAATGTGACGTCTTCCGTCCCGTCCCAGTGGACGGTCTGCACTTCGTCGGACGGCATATACCCCTCCGGTGGCTGCAGTTCCGACACACGGAAACTGCCGAAGGGCAGTTCCTCGCCGGCGAACTCGATCATTCCATCGAAGCCGGTGGTCGCGGTCGTCACAAAATCTCCGTCAATCTGCTCAAATTTGTAGACGGCCCCCTGCAGAGCAGACCCATTCTGCGCGTCGATTTTTTTGAGCCAGAAATGCTTTTCCGTGCTGTCCTGCACGGTGACATGGGCAGTCTGCCCGGCGGTCAGGGTAATGTTCCGGGGTGCTACGATGGTGAACCCGGCCGGTGCCTTGGATTCCGTCAGTACATAATCTTCATCCGCGGGCAGGTCAGTCCAGACCACCATGCCGTTCTGGTCGGATGTGCCCGTCCGGGTCGTCCCCTTGCTGCCCGTCAAGGTAAACTCCGCGCCCTCCAGCGGGTTGGCCGCGCCGTCCACCTTCTGGACCTGCAGACTGGCGGTCTCCGGGACTTCCTCGGTCGTATTCCATGTGATGCTGGACTCGGCGAACCGTCCCACATAGGCGGGGTCGGCAATGATATAACTCTGCTCGCTGGCCGTGGGATTGTATGCAAGATATAAGTTGAACTGGGTCAGAACGGTATAGGCCTCTATTTTGATGCTTCCGGCGTCGCCCGCGTTGTCGCACGGAATACAGATCTTGAATGCGCCGGTGTAGGCCGAGCCATTTGCATTAAGATTGGTCGTCTCCGCCTTGGGCGTCGGCACCTCGTACATGGTGGCGCCCCATTGATCCCGGGTCTCAAATACCTGGTTATTCTGGTTGACAAAGATGGTGCCGGCAGGGGCATCCATGGAATAGACATAGATCTCATAATCGTTGGGGTATGTGGAGGTCGCGCTGTCAATATACATCAGCCTGGTATAGTATTCGGTACCGTTGATGGTCTCCTTCTGGAGCCCGAACAGGCCTTTCTCAGCCGCGCCCTCCAGTCCATTTTCATCATAGATGTTCAGGGTATTGCCCAGGCGGTCCTTTTCCATATGGAAATACAGGCCGGTGTAAATCTGCTTGGTCCAGCCTGCGGCCAGTTTCAGAATCTCCACGACAGAATTGTAAACTCTGATCTGCTGGGCATCCGATGTGGGTCTTACCAGAGTAGCCCGACCGGAGGTAAAGGATGTACCGGCTACGGCCAACTGGCCGCAGGTAGCCCAGATGGCCAGCTGCGTGGCATAGGCGTATTCATCCTCGGTCAAATTGGCAATTCCAGGAATCTCCGGGTGGAGTTCCTTGAACTGGGCGAGCGTTCTTTGCGGATAACCATTGGCAAACGCACCCATGGTCTGCGGGTTCCGGTCATACCGTCCGGTGATCTCCAGGCGCTTGGTGGGACTGACTGCGTTCAGCCCCCAGTTGACGCAATAGGCCGGACCGGTGAGGCCCTTATCGGAGGTATAGGTCCAAGAGGAGCCGCCGATAGTTCCGCCGGTAGATTTATTCAAAACGCGAATGTAACTGCCCTGGTCGATGGTTACGCTTGAACTGCCGTCGGCAATGGAGCCGCTGTTGTCCGGCGGCACTGCAGCTGAGGCCGGACTTACCAGAAGGGAGAACATCGTGGCCAGAGCGAGCAGCATGGCAACGGCTCTCGAAGTTCTTCGTTTGATGTGCATGATATTGCTCCTTCCTATCAGATTTAGGGAACAAAAAAGAGGACCACCGAAACGATGGCCCTCTTTGGGGTTGGCCGCCTGCTCAACTGAGCGAAGGTAGCCTATTTTGTTGATCCGGGTACCAGAAGTTCCTTTGCAAATTGCGTGCCCTGCGGACACCGGTCCGTACCGGGGGATCGTTCCTTCAGCAGGTAGTTGTCCTGGTTGGGGCCGCCGGCGGCATCGTTGGCAGATACATCGACAACCTGCCACTGTCCATCGACATAGACCTCATTCCAGGTGTGCGTATCGGAAGACACCAGGACACATGGAATGTCTGATGCCCCGCAGAGAAAGGCAAATGCAGCCGCGTAACTGCTGCACCGGCCGGGAACCGGCGTACCGTGCGCGGAGAAGATCTCATGTGCGGACGCGCTTCCAGATGCGTCGTACTCCATCAGGTCGCAGAGGTAATGATTCAGCGCAATCACTTGACTGCGTGTATCCATCCCGGCGATCCGCTCCAGTTCCGGCTCAATGAAAGACAGCGCCTCTTGATACCCTGTTTCCGTGGATACCTTGACAATGGCATACCCAGGGTAATCATACTGGTTCTCCACATAGGGTTCGGCGCCCAGAGTAAAGTAGGTATAACCGCCGAGCCGCCCGAGGATATAGGCAAATGCGGTGGCTTCTGCACGATCGTCTGTGACGACTGTGTGGGCGTAGAGGTACTGCGGGTTAAAATTCGCACTGTTGTTTCCGTCAAGGATCGCGTCCCTGTCCACAAGACTCTGCCGGATTGCATTGTACCAGCCGCGGGAGTAGACGCCGGAGAATATCTCCGGGTTGGCTTCCTGGCTGAAATCTGCCCGGCTCCAGTCCGGCTGTGTGATGGTTTTGCTGATGACGCTGCCATCCTGGGCCAGACGGATACCCTCTGCCTGGAAGACCGGAACACCGGGCACCTCGGGCTGGCCCGACTGCGCCCGGTAGATCAGCACCGCCATCTCCCCGCGGGTCATGAGTTCGGCGCCGGCCGTTTCCGGCTCGATCAGGCCCAGACCAATGGCATAACTGCAGGCGCTGTCATAGTTCCAGGCCGTGCCCTCGCCGTCTGCATATTCGAACGCGCGAAGGATCACCGTACACGCCATCTGCGGCGTCACAGGGTCATTCGAGCCGAACCTTTGATTCCCATAACCAACCATCAGCAGATTCGCCGTGCAGTAACCAACATAGCCCCTGGCCCAATCCGGAACATCGGTATAATAGCAGGCCCAGTCGTAGTGGCCGGGTACAGTCTCCGATCCGCCGTGCAGCCGCGTCAGAATGGTGGCCATCTCGATGCGGGTCAGATGGCTTTCCAAATTCAAATTCCCATTCTGGTCGCCCACCATGATCCCTTGCTCGCGCAGAGAGTCTACAGCAAGTCCAAACTCATCCGACGCAGCGGCCATCGCGTGGGTTGAGATGGAAAGCGTCAGCATAAGGCACAAAACCACCGAAACACACTTTTTCATTGAGTTGCCCCTCCTTTTCATGTAATCTTACAAACATTACACTACAGGAGAGACGGTTTTGCAACAACTATGAGCTACTATTGGACTTCTCGCGCCTGAACACACCACCTCAGTTCAGGTACATTTCGAACACAGGTGATCAGCGTAATCATATTTTCGCTGGTTCGGCCGAGCCTGGAAAAGTCCGTCTCCTTGATCTGCCCCACATAAAACACCTCATAGGTCCGGGTTCCGAGCCTGGTGGTATAAGTGATCTTGTCCCCATTCTCCAGAGTATGGATTTGTCCAAAATGATTGGCAACGCCACGGTTATGGCCAGCCAGACCCACATTCCCATCCCAGCAGGAGGTGGACTTGAAGTGGCCGGCGCCCTTGGCCAGGCTCTCAAGGCTTTCATCTTCATAGACTTTGACAGATAGCCCCAGTGATGGGATTTTCAGACGACCAAGGCTACCGTCCGAATAATAGAGCCCGTCCGGCAATGTAAATTTGGTATCAGTCAGGCTGGTGTCTTCCGCCGGTGTTCCATCTTCATAAGACGCCGGCGGAAGATAGATTGTACTGCTGCCTGTTGCGGTTCCAGCTGATGTTGATGTGGTTGCCTGTGGAATCAAAGCCGTGCCTGATCCGGGTTGATAAGACTCCGGGCTGCCGAAGGGCGGCGCGATGACGGCGGTATTCTTGCTGCGGTCGATATTGCTGCGGTCCGTAGTGCCTTCCCCTACGACAATCACTTGGTCGACTGAGGTTGGGGACGCGTACATGGGACCGTCCGGCGGATCAAATTCATAATCCGCTGCCAGAGCCGGTGTCATCATCATCGCTGTGATCGACAGCAGCAATGCCGCAGTTTTCAGCCATTTTTTCATACATTTTGCACTCCTTTCGTTTCATGATGAAATAGGTTCCACCCGTACCAGCGCCGAGAGCAGCCAATACAGGGAGAGCTACCATCAGCCAATTGAGATTGCTTTCTGGTTCCTGCGGCTGCTCAGGAACCTCCGGCTCGATGGGTGTGCCGGTGAAGATGACGGTATAGCGGATGACGGTGACGCCGGTGCGGTAGACCTCGCCAGTGTAATCGGCCGTCGTGGTATAGCCGGTCACATAGCTGACACTCTTGCTGCCGCCATAGGTGCAAATCGCAGTAAAGCGGTCGCCAATTTCATAATCATCGGCATTGTAGGTGTTGTCCGTCTGCCACTGGACATCCTGCAATGTCAGCGTCCGGCCCCCCTCTGCAATACTCTTGGGCAGGTGGTTGAGGTCCTGATCGGCTAGGTTTGGGTAAGTCCTGGTTGCAGTGACAGGCTGTGTTGAACTGCCATAGCCAGAAGGCTCTGTCTTGATGCTGTCTAAATCCAAGATAAGCGTTCCGGCAAAGCCCTCTTCCGTGGTGACTTCCTTCTCCTGCGGCAGCAGGGACAGAATCGTATCCATATCCTTCTTGCTACTCTCCACAGTTTCAGTCTGGGTGACGGTCTGTGTCTCACTGCCTATGATGACTTCTCGCAACACATCCGTGCATTCGTACCGAAGACCATCCCGATCAAACTGGTCCATGGGCAGTGTAGATGGGTCGGTATCAGGGGAGAGATCGTATACTTTGCGGATTTCCTTGTTGTCCTGATCGATGATAATATCGACAGGCAGCATGGCGTTTGGGTCTGCTATGTCCACACTGGCTGCACTGGCAGGCAGCGTCAGCATGGTCAGCAACAGCAGTGATGCAGTGGCGGACAAAATTTTTGACTTCACTGACATTTCCTCCTCGTTTTTTTGTAGGGGCGCTGTCGGATCAGGGCGTATACTGGCCGCCCTGGATCAGCGGCTGCAGATAGGCCACAATGAATCCCAAAGTGTTCAACACGATCCAGGTCACGACGATCTCAGCGACCGCCCTCTCGTTCCGGGAGATCATCCGCACCAGCAGGGCTACGGCCGCCGCCGTCACGGCGACAATCGTGGAGATACCCAAAAGTTCCCCGTAGATGTCCGCCATGATGGTAGAAAACCGGGTCCAGATTGTGTCCGTGGTCGATGCTGCCGCCGCAGGCTGAACAAACATCACAGCCATATAGCACACAATTGCCGCCGTCTGAAGCCCCCGCTGCACCCGCAGCGAGATCTTGCCCCACTGGTGCTGCCTCTTCAAATCCTTGGTCATTTACATACCTCCTTCTGCCTAATTTCGCCAGCAAAAAAGCCGCCCCAAAGCGACCGTACATCGCTTCAGAACGGCTTTGCCGTCAGCCCAGTTTTGGACGATACAAGAATACCATATTTGCGTTTCCCTTGCTTTGCCGTCAGCCCAGTTTTGGACGATACAAGAATACCATATTTGCGTTTCCCTTGTCATCCGCACCGACCTTGCCATTTTTCTGCCAATTTACTGCCACAATCTCTGCCATCACCCCTCCAGCAGGGTCAAAATCTCCAGCCAGGCGTCAAGGCACCCCTGCGGGGCTGTCCACAGTCGTATCGACAGGATATTGATTGCCTGCTGGCGGAGCCGATAGTAGCGGCGCTCCGAGATGTCCAGCCGATACAGAATATCCGAATGGGTGGGCTTGTCTGGTGTGATGAAAGTCTGGAAAATGATGTTATACATCAGTTCCCCATTGCCCGGTTTGTGGCGCAGGACCGTCAATGCGTCATTGATCCGGTCCAAAAGCAGGCGGGATTTCCGGACGCTGAGCAGCCGGTGCTCCAGTTTAGCATTTCCAAGCGCTACCTGAGTGTCCACCACGCTGAGCAAGGCATCTAGATCCTTCAGGGGCTGTTCCAGTTCCTGGGCAATCTCTTTTGGAAAGCATTCGAGCGCCCAGACAATATCCCGGTAGTGCTTGAGCATGACCTGTGTATTGTGATACATATTTCGGCGCAGTTCCTGTTCGGCCGCCCGCGCCTTCTCGTTGGGGATACTCGGATCCTCCACAAGCCCTCTGCGCTCCAGTAGACTGCGCAGCAGTTCATTTTGCGTGGAATATTTTTCTTCCGGCAGCTCACCACAAGGGCATGCCTTCAAATCTGCCATATTCGATACCTCCATCGTCCTGTTCCCCAGGCCCAGTCCATGATGGAGGCCCGTGGAAAAATTCAAACTGCGGTTTGCATGAAGAAATCCCTTGGCAGTCCTCTCCTACATACTCTAAAATCTCACACGGAGAAAAATACACGCGCGTAATATAGATGTCCTGATGTGCAACGCGGCTTTCCTCCAGTTTTGTTGGGGTAACCAGATCCCGGTCCTGTGGCAAAACAACACGGCTGTACCATGCGACAAACTTGCAGATGCGCGCATGGTCGCTGTCCTGGTTGCTGTACGCATTTCTGCCCGCCGTGCGTATTTTGCCTAAAATGCGTTCAACTTGGTCATAGGACGGCAGGGAGACTGGCTCGCCAGTAGGGTAAGAAGCATTGAAGATCAGACACCCGAAGGCACCTGGCAGTCGATACAGCGGGAAGGCATCCGCATGTTTTCTGAAAAAGCGCCAGACCTTCGTCTTTTCCCAACCCCAACGCTGTCCAAGGGACTCCAGGGTCAAAACGGCGCCGTACTGCCCAAATTGAACGGCCGGCGCCATATGAGAAAACGCATTGCCGCGATCCTGCCATACCGTATGGCACCAGAGATCCAGCCATGCGTCTGCCTCATCGAACTGATAGCCTTGCTCTGCAAGGCGCTTTGTAATGTTTCTGGGCAGGCAGAGGAAACCGTAGCCGTCCGTGGCGTACACGGCCTCGCGCCCCATGCAGGGCTCACCAGAGCATCTGACGACCCAGTCAGTTATTTTGTAGGTAAGTTTCTTTGTTTTATCATCCAGGGAATAGTTGATATATCCCAGTTCTGAAAGGCGGTCCAAGACTTTCAGTGCCTGCTGCCGACGCTTGATATCCAAGATGCTCTTGAGACCAACAATACCGCCCGCCCAGGAACCCACAGTAACGGGGTTAAGGTAGCCGCAGTATTGGGCTGTTCCGTTTCGGAAGGCGGCATGGGAAGCCAGCCG
Organism: Candidatus Pseudobutyricicoccus lothianensis; assembly: GCA_904419295.1. Lineage (GTDB taxonomy): Bacteria > Bacillota > Clostridia > Oscillospirales > Butyricicoccaceae > Pseudobutyricicoccus > Pseudobutyricicoccus lothianensis. The sequence continues at coordinate 160,180 of CAJFRA010000001.1, read as the reverse complement.
TGCCCACATGCCCATGATGCCTTTGCCTGGCGGAATCTGATTGCGGGGGAGCTTGACCCATTGATATTTGAGTAGGCACTTCATCTTCTCTGCCTCCTTTCCCATAAGATTGAAAAAAGCCTCGCCCCGTGCTACACTGTAAACACGAAAGCGAGGCTTGAGATAAATGATTTTTTACTGTGATGACTGCCACTACCTATTTGCGGATGACAATATGCCAGACCGCTGCCCAGATTGTGGACACACCAATATTCGGCCAGCCGATCAGAGCGAACAACAGGAGTTCTTAAAACGTAAAACCGTTGATGTATGGTCTGAAGAACCAACGGTTTGAGAGGTACATTATGGTAAAAACTCTGATAATTACGGCAGGCAGAAACAGCTTCAGGAGTCAAATCTCAACAACGGAGCTGTATGTCGTACGACAATGCATAGATGAGTTCACCAGAGGCAAATTCGCTGACAGTGATTCATTCTTTTCAAAATCATTGCACACTACCCTATGTAAAACTGGTAGAGTCGAATTCGATGTTGGCAATACTCACTTCATCTTGACTTTGGAATAGTCTTTAGTTTCTATATGTCGAGTCATCGGTAAGCAACAATCTGCATTTCTCCGTCATAGAGGCAATGTTCCTGATACAGTGCAGGCTCTCCCATCTCCCTTCTACTCTCAGATCTATACCTGCGCAGGTATCCCCTCATCATGGTCGGTGAATCGGGTCGATGCCAGAAACGCCCTATTTTCAAGGCTTTCCTGTGTTGTCCCTATTATATATCACTCCCATCCCCTGGACGATCCCCCCTGTTTTTTCCAAAAGCTCTTTGTCGGTGACCCGGATCATCATATCCCGGTTGCTGTCGTCGCCGTCGTCATAGATCTTGACGATCTCAATGTCATAGGCCTGGGTCTCGCCCCCTTCTACGTTGGCGATGATCTGGGCTTTTCCTGTTTTGATCTGATCCTTTGTGGCGATCTCTACGGCACGCCCTTCTTGATAGACCGATTCATCGGTGAGCTTGCCATAAATACCGCTATCTGCATTTTGGTACAGCACGCCCTGGTCATGGGTCAGGTCGTACTCTCCCGTCAGTTCACCCGGTTCGCCGCTCTGGCCTTTCTTGACCCCTACCACCTGGGATTCCATCAAGCTGCCGCCGCCAATGGGCATCAGCTCACCGGTATCCTGGTCGCAGACGCCGTGGCCCAGGGCGCCAAAGGCCCCGTTTTCCGGGTCTACATAAGTGATGGTGCCGATGCCTGCCAGGCTGTCCCGCACCCAAGCGCCAATGCGGTATTGGCCGCTGGCTTCCTCTTTTACGGGCTGGACTTGGAAGGTCTTTTCCTTCCCATCCCGCTTGGCCAGCACCGTGGCTTGCCCGCTGCCGCATTGGGATACTGCCTGGGCCATGGTCTCATTGCTGCTCACCGGCTGGCCGTTCACTTCTACGACGATGTCGCCCAAAGCCAGCCCTGCCGCTTCTGCCGGCGATTTCCCACCGGCTTCATCCAGCGGCGCAAAACCCACGATCATCGCCCCTTCGGAAAACAGTTTGATGCCTGTGGTGCGCCCCAAAGGGATCAGCTTGGTGCTTTCCGGCCGCACAGCCTGCCCCGCTTCTGTTTTGGAAACGTGGATGCTGTCGATCTGCGCAGATGCCGCGGTGGCCGGCCCTTGGATGGGAAAAACGAGCAGGGCGCCGGCCAACAAAACAGCGGCCGTCACCGTGCAGTTGCGCCCGGTGCGGCCGATGGTGTGCCAAATTTCAGTCTTTTTCATAAGCACTCTCCTTTCTGCCACAGTTGTACTATTCCCCGGCGCACAGTTGATACTTGCACAGAATAATGGTATTCTAAATACAATCTGCTATGGTGTTTTGTCCATTTTTTGCAGAAAAGAAGGCGATTGGATATGAAAACGGCCATTGTTGGCTCCCGCTGTGCCACGGCGGCAGATTACGGGCTGATCGGCGAAAATCTGCCGCCTGGCACCACGGAGATCATCAGCGGCGGCGCCCAGGGCGTGGATCAGCTGGCCCGGCGCTATGCCCTGGAGCACGGTTTGCCCCTGCGGGAATTTTTGCCAGATTACCGGCAATTTGGCAAAATTGCCCCGATTTTACGCAACAACACCATCGTCCAGCAGGCGGATTTCGTCTTGTGCCTTTGGGATGGCCGTTCTCCCGGCACCCAAAACGTGATCTCCCTTTGCCTCAAGCTGGGCAAACCGCTGCGGGTGGTCCCCTTGAACCGTTGACCGCCGGGCCGCTCGATTTTTTACAATATAAATATATTTTGTTTTATTTTATCGGATCCGTGCGCCGCTATGCGGTTGGAAAAATTTTTTCGATGGTTTTCTTTTGCCTCTTTCTTGTAAGAAAGAGGCGGAAAGAACTTCTGGGGGAAGCTTCCGCTTCCCCGGGCAGGGAAAATGAGCTGTCAAATGGGCTTTGGATCAATACCGCCCGGAAGCATGAGGGGATTTTCTCGCTTTTCCCCCCTGTTGTCAAAAAAAGTTCAAAAAATCTGCTTCTTCTCTTTACAATTTCCCCGTATACTAGAACATGTCAAGGGCGGGTGGCCCGATCCCCCACCTCCTTTGGCAGAAGCGTTTGCTTCTCTCATTTCTCTTTTTCCTGTTTTTCATACCATTTCAGCTCTGATTGGGCGCGAAAAAGACCTGGATGACGGCCAGGTCTTTTTTGTCGCCTTTTTTCTTTGTCTGCCGGGAGCTCCTATGGTATCATGGTCTTGTGGTCCGGCCTTCCGGCCGGGCGAAAGGAGGTCTTGCGATGAAAAAGAAGATCCTTTTGGGCGCTGCACTTTGTTTGGCGGCCCTGTTTTTGGCTGTGGCCGGTTATGCGGCCTATGTGATCCTTGCCTATGAGCGGTTGGAAGACCGCCTGCCGCTGACGGTAGAGGGAACGGCTTCTGCCGAACAGGCGGAAGTGGCCTTGGGCAAAAGCTACCGCATCGCCTCATACAACCTGGGCTTTGGCGCCTACAGCGCAGATTACAGCTTTTTTATGGATGGCGGTACCGAGAGCCGGGCCCGCTCGCCAGAAGCAGTGCGCCAGAACATCGCAGGCGCCCTGGATGCTTTGGAGCCCTATGACGCAGACTTTTTTCTGTTTCAAGAAGTGGATGTAGACGGTACCCGCAGCCACCACATCGATGAGGCTGCTCTGGTCACCCGTTGGCTGGGGCAGTCCTTCGATACCGTCTTTGCTCAAAATTACGATAGCCCCTATCTCTTCTGGCCGCTGCTGGAGCCCCACGGCGCCAACCGGGCCGGGCAGATCACCGCTTCCCGTTTTCCCATCACCCAGGCAGTCCGCCGCTCACTGCCCATCGAAGGCGGGTTTATGAAGTTCCTGGATCTGGACCGGTGCTATTCCGTCTGCCGGGTGCCGGTGGAAAACGGCCGTGAGCTGGTTCTGTACCACCTGCACTTGTCCGCCTATACCTCCGATGGCTCCATTGCCGGTGAGCAGCTGGACATGCTGCTGGCCGATATGCAGCAGGAATACGAAGCCGGCAACTATGTGGTGGCAGGCGGTGACTTCAACAAGGATATCCTGGGCGATTCCGACCGGGTGTTCGGCAACCAGCCCGGTGCATTCACTTGGGCCCAGCCTATCCCCCCTGGGCAGATCCCCCCAGGCTTTTCCCTGGTGGCCCCCTTCGACCCGGAAGACCCGGTGCCCTCTTGCCGCAATGCCAACGAAGCCTATGACCCGGATTCCAGCTACGTGGTGACCGTGGATGGTTTTCTGGTTTCAGACAATGTGCAGCTGCTGGATGCCCAGGTCATCGACACCGGCTTCCAGTGGAGCGACCACAACCCCGTCTACCTGGATTTCGCCCTGAAAGACGGCAGTGCGCTGGATTAAAACGCCTTATTTTCTACGATCTTCCGGCTGATGGTGTAGGACAAGGCCAGTGCCGCGATGACCAGCAAGATGGTGGCGGCCGCCATCCCGCCGATGCCAAAGCTCTCCATCCAGCGCGTTACCTGGCTGGCCTGTACGCCCAACATTTGGCCTACATAATAGACTGCAACGCCGGCGCCGATCAAAAAGCCATAGGCCACCAGCAATACCAGCCGCCCTTTTTCCGCGCCAAACTTGAGCTGCAAGGGCAGGCTGATGGCCAGCACCAAGCTCATCAACACCCAAAAGGCCAGGCAGGTCAGCACCCATTCCCCCATGGCCAGCTGCTGGGCCCTTGCCAGCCCAACGGCGGTGGTGGCCAGGCTGATCGACAGCCAAACGGCAGTCCCTATCCCCAGGCCGAACACATATTTTTCCGTCACATACTGCCGCCTGGTAAAGGGCAGGGTGAACAAAAACACATTGCCATTGTTGAACTCATCATAGGTGACTGTGCTCAATACAGTCATGGCGCACACAAAGGTCACATAGCCCACCACAAACCCCAGATTCTGATCCATCATACAGAAGAACACTGCAAAAGCCCCCACGGCAACGAACAAATTCCGCTGGTTTTTCAGCAGCTTCCAATCTTTCAAAAGCAATCCCTTCATCGTACATCCTCCCCCTGGATTATCATGGCCATCACCCGGTCGATGCTGCCGTTTTCCACCGCCAGCTGCGGGTAGTTCTCCTGGTAAAATTGTTTCTGGTCTGTCAGGCAGCTGTAGCCATAGGGCTCACGTTTGACCCGCAACAGATACTGTTTATCCAAAGCCCCGTATTGTTCTGCCGTAGCTTTCAGCAGTCCGTATTGGCCCAGCAGCACATCGGTATCTTGATGCAAAACGATCTGCCCTTGGTGGATCATGTAAATGTCGTCGCACAGCCCTTCCAGGTCGCTGGAGATGTGGGAACTGATGAGCACTGCCCTCCCCTCGTCTTCTTCCATATAGGCCCGCAGCAGATCCAGCAGCTCCTCCCGGGCCACCACATCCAGCCCTGCGGTAGGCTCATCCAAAATAAGCAGCTTTGCCCGGTGGCTCATGGCCAGCAGCAGCTTGGCTTTGGCCCGCATGCCGGTGGAAAATTCCTTGAGTTTTTTGTTCAGCGGCAGGCCGAACTGGGTGCATTGCTGCCGGAATTGGTTGGCGTCAAAGGCCGGGTAAAAGCTGCTCATCACCGGGATGATATCCCCCAGACTCAGATACTCGCTAAAGCCGGAATCCGAAAGGGCCACCCCCAGGCCCTGTTTGTCTTCTGCCGTCAGCTCATCCGGTGTGCGCCCCATCAGATGGATGGTTCCCCCGTCGATCTGCGTCAACCCCAAAGCGCATTTGAACGTGGTGCTCTTGCCCGCCCCGTTCTGGCCTACCAGCCCTGTCACTTGCCCGGCCTGTACTTGCAGCGAGCAGCGCAGCCGGAAACTGCCGTAGTTTTTCTCTAACCCCTGGATCTGTAACATGTTATCCCTCCAAAATCAATTCCACCATCTGGCGGATCTCCTCTTCTGTCAGGCCGCAGCGCCTGGCCTTTTGAATGGCCTGCTCCAATTCGGCCTCTGCCTGCTTCTGCTGTTCTTCCCGCAGGCGCTGGGCGTTGGACGCCGCCACATAGGTGCCTTTGCCGTGGACTGTGACCGTGAAGCCCTCTTCTTCCAAATAGTCATAGGCTTTTTTCACCGTCAAAGCGCTGATGCGCAATTCCTTGGCAAGCCCCCGCACCGATGGCAGCACCGCTTCTGCCTGCAATTTGCCCTCCATGATCTGTGCCTTGATCTGCTCTACGATCTGCTCGTAAATGGGCACCATGGAGGAATGGTTGACTATGATCTGCATGTCTTCCCTCCCTTCGCAAACAGTATATAACAGTATAGTACTGTTGTCAAGCCAATAAAGAAACAACTTGTCCGGGCCACCGGGCCGACGTTGCGTCATAGAAAAGCGGCACCCGGCAGAGAAGGTCTTCTGTCGGGTGCCGTTGTTGTTCTTTTTCAGAATGAATTAGGAAAGGGCAGATCGGATTTGTTCCATCACCTGTTCTGCCGAAAGAGGGGCAATGAAATCTTCGTAACGGCCAATGTCGTCGTTTTCCACAATGATGCGGTAAATGGCGTCTTCTGTTTTCGCCTCGGCGGAAAGCGGTGCGGCCTGAGGTTCATCGCCAAAGATCAACGATTTCAGTTCCGCGCTGCCATCGGGCCGCAGCAAGATCTCCCAGGGTTCTCCCACGGCAAAGTAGTGGTCAAATTGAGGATCATAGGACAAAAACAAAATATAGGATCGACCATATTCCGGCTCGATGCAATAAGGGGTTGGCATCTGGTAAGGGGCATAGACATGCTCCCCATCCACCTGCCCCACATAATACCGGGCCCCCAAGCTGTATTGTTTGTTCACGGTAATGGCTTCTGGCGCCTGGCCTTTCAATACCTGATCCACCTGAAAGGCGTACAGGCGGCCCTCGGAATAGGTGTTCGGATCTTCTTTGCTGGGGTCGCTGGCATCCCGGTTCATATTCCAGGAAGAGAGATATTCGGTGTATTGGCCGGTGACAATAATATCCGCCGCGTCACACATCTGTTCCAAAGATGGGTAAGTGGGGTAATCGGCGTAGAAGGACACAGTGACTTCTTCCGTGGGCAAGTCCGGCTCTGTCTGCACCGGGCCCCCCTGTTGGGGCAGCAGCAAAAGTGCGGCCAATATGATTGGCAGAGGTAGGGCAAAAAATGAGACATGTCGTTTCATCGTCAAAACCTCCTTTCTGCAATTCTACCAAATACAACAATTTGTAGCAAGATTGTCCGTCTCATTTTTGGCATTTTTGCCAATCTTTTTTTGACAATGCGCGTGCTGTGCCAAGCTTACCATATCGGCTCTTTTGCTTCCGCCCTCTGCTTGTCTTGCCCGGCGGCGGCTGGGGTGCTACAATAACAGGGCGGCTCAGTGCCTGTTTTGCATCTTTCTGCATGCGGGCCGGGCAGCCGAAACGAGGGTGATGTGTCCTGGGCTTGCAGCGCGGGGAGCAGAACGAAACGAAAACCACAGGAGGAGACTGGGGATGGATGCAAAGCACCGGGTGTTAAAACAAGTATTTGGCTACGACCAATTCCGCCAGGGGCAAGAGGCGGTCATTGACGCCATTTTGCAGGGCCGGGATGCTTTGGGCGTCATGCCCACCGGCGCAGGCAAATCCATCTGTTACCAAGTGCCCGGCCTGGTGTTTTCCGGCATCACTTTGGTGGTATCCCCTCTCATCTCCCTGATGCGTGACCAGGTGCAGAGCCTGCGCCAAGCCGGTGTGGCAGGCGCTTTTCTCAACACCTCCCTTACCCGTGCCCAGTATTTCAAAGCGTTGGAAAATGCCATGCTGGGTCAATACAAGATCATTTATGTGGCGCCGGAACGGCTGCTCACCGACCGCTTTCTGGAATTTGCCTGCACCGCACCCATCGACTTGCTGGCGGTGGATGAAGCCCATTGTGTCTCGCAATGGGGGCAGGATTTCCGCCCCAGCTATTTGGATATTCCCGCCTTTGTGCAAAAACTGCCCCACCGGCCGGTGGTGGCCGCCTTTACCGCTACAGCCACCCCTCGGGTCAAAGCGGATATCCAAGTCCTGCTCCAGTTGCAGCAGCCCGCTGTTGTCACCACCGGGTTCGATCGCAAGAACCTCTATTATGAAGTGCAGCATCCCAAAGACAAAAAGGCGGCGTTGCTGGACTGTATGGGCAAATACAAGGGCCAGAGCGGCATCATCTACTGCGCCACACGCAAGAATGTGGAAGAAGTCTGCGCATTTCTGCAGGCTTCGGGCCTGCCGGCTACCCGGTACCACGCAGGGTTGGAACCGGAGGAACGCCAGCAAAACCAGCAGGCGTTTTTGTTTGATGAAGCTCCCATCATGGTGGCCACCAACGCCTTTGGCATGGGCATCGACAAATCCAACGTGCGCTACGTGATCCACTACAACATGCCCAAGGATATGGAAAGCTACTACCAGGAAGCGGGCCGTGCCGGCCGGGATGGGGCGCCGGCCGATTGCATCCTGCTCTACAGCGGCCAGGATGTGACCACCGCCCGGTTCCTCATCGAAAAGGGGCGGGAGAGCGAGGCGTTGGACGAACAGACCGCCCGGCAAATGATCGCCCGGGATATGGGACGGCTGCGGCAGATGGCCGATTACTGCCAGACAGGCGACTGCCTGCGCCAGACCATCCTGCACTACTTTGGCGAGCAGGCCCCGGACCATTGCGGCAACTGCAGCAACTGCGGCGGCGTGTTTCAACAGGTGGACCTGACAGCTCAGGCCCGTCGGGCGGTGCTCTGCGTGCAGCAGATGGGCCAGCGCTTTGGATATGGCGTGGTATCGGAAGTGCTGCGCGGCGCGGAGACCGGCCGGGTGGAAGAGTGGGGCCTGGCCCGGTACCAGGGCTACGGTGCGCTGGCCGGCATGACGGACCGGCAGGTGGGCGATCTGCTGCGGCTGCTGGTGCGGCGGGATTTCCTCGTGGTAAAGGAAGGGAAATATCCCATCCTGCAGCTGGGGCCGCTGGCGACGCAGCTGATCGGCGGTCAACAGCAAGTATTGATCCGGCAGCGGGTGGAGCCAGGCGCCCAAAGCCAGAAACACCGCCAAAAAGCTGCCCCCAACCCTGCGCTGTTTCAGCGGCTGCGCACGCTGCGGGCCCAATTGGCCCGGCGGCAGGGCGTGCCAGCCTTTGTGGTGTTTTCCGACGCAACGCTCCAGGATATGAGCGGCAAGGCGCCGGCCACCTGGGGACAAATGCTGGAGGTCTCTGGCGTGGGGCAAAAGAAAATGGAACAATATGGAGCTGTATTTTTGGATGCTATCGCCCAATGGCGGCGGGAAACGGAGGAATGAACGCGATGGAAGATTGGCGGATCGGCACGGATTTGGAGGAGAACCAACGCTTTGAACGTTTGCTGCAAAAGCCCTCCTTTTTCCACGGTGTCTACACGCCTGGAGAACAAGCCTACCTGGCCAGCTTGGGGCCAAAGCGGCAGTCAGCCAGCGCCGCCGGCCTTTTCTGCGCCAAAGAGGCCGTGGCCAAGGCTTTGGGCGTGGGGCTCTATGGCCTGCTGCCCCGGGAGATCGAGATCTTTCACAGCCCCGCAGGTGAACCCCAGGTCCGGCTGCTGGGCCAGGCAGCCCTTCGGTTCCCCCAGGTCCAGCTGCGGGTCTCCATTTCCCACACCAAGACCCTGGCTACCGCCACTGCCCTAGCCCGGGTCCGGGTTCGGTAGCCCGGACAGGCGCAGCGGGAAGCTTCGGCCGCCTTGCCGCTCGGTTCGCGGCGGCTGTGCTCCCGGTCTCCTCCCACGTCACACCTGCCGGTCCGGTGGCCCGGACAGGCGCAACGGGTGCTACCGGCCGTCTTACCGCTCGGTTCGCAGCGGCTGTGCTCCCGGTCTTCTCCCACGCCATACCTGCCGGTCCGGTGGCCCGGACAGGCGCAGCGGGAAGCTTCGGCCGCCTTGCCGCTCGGTTCGCAGCAGCTGCGCTCCCGGTCTCCTCCCACGTCACACCCGCCGGTCCGGTGGCCCGGACAGGCGCAACGGGTGCTACCGGCCGCCTTGCCGCTCGGTTCGCGGCGGCTGTGTTTCCGGATATCTCCCACGTCACACCTGCCGGCGTTGCCGGCCCGGGCGGGCGTATCGGGTGCTACCGGCCGTCTTACCGCTCGGTTCGCAGCGGCTGTGCTCCCGGTCTCCTCCCACGTCACACCCGCTGGCGTTGCCGGCCCAGCAAAAAAACGTTGCTTTTCTTTTGCCGATGTGATATATATAATTTTAATGGAAAATCAAACATGGCGATGCGATGAAAAAGAGAGTACCGGTTTTGATTCCCCGGGCAGAGAATGGCGGCCACCGGCTGTAAGCCGCCAACGGGTGCAGACTGGGAAGTTCACTTTGGAGCACTTGGGCTGAACCTGCTTGCTGTAGGCCCCGGCGTCTGGCCACGTTACGGCTGTTTGAGTGTCCGCCTGCCTATGCAGAGCGGAAATCAGGGTGGTACCGCGGAAGTCCGGCTTTCGTCCCTTTGGGATGGAAGCCTTTTTTGTTGCCATCCTGCTGCCGAGAACAAAAGAACATGGAAAATAAAAGGAGTGCAAACCATGAAAGAACAGCTCAGTCAGATCCTTTCAGCCGCTTTGGCAGAAGTGGAACATGCCTCTTCCAAAGCAGAACTGGAAGCAGCCCGGGTGAAATACCTGGGCAAAAAGGGTGAGTTGACCGCTATCCTGCGGGGGATGGGCAAACTGTCCGCCGAAGAACGGCCTGTCATCGGCCAGTTGGCCAACGAGGTCCGGGCCAAGATCGAAGAGGCCATCGAGCGGGAGCAGGCCGAATTGGCCCAGCGCCTGATCGCCCACAAGCTGCAGACCGAGACCATCGATGTGACGCTGCCCGGCCAAAAACTGCCTTTGGCCAAGCGCCATCCGCTGAACACTGTGCTGTATGAACTGTACGACATCTTCACCGGCATGGGCTTCTCCATTGCCGAAGGGCCAGAGGTGGAACTGGATTATTACAACTTCGAAGCGCTGAACATCCCCAAAAACCACCCGGCCCGGGATACCCAGGATACCTTCTACATCAACGACAACATCGTGCTGCGCACCCAGACTTCCCCCATGCAGATCCGCACCATGGAAAAGCAGAAGCCCCCCATCCGTGTCATCGCGCCCGGCCGTGTGTACCGCAGCGACGCAGTGGATGCCACCCACTCCCCTGTGTTCCACCAGATCGAGGGCCTGGTGGTGGACAAAGGCATTACCATGGGCGACCTGAAAGGTACGCTGGAAGTGTTCGCCAAGCGCCTCTATGGCGAAGAGGCCCGGGTGCGCTTCCGCCCCCACCACTTCCCCTTCACGGAGCCTTCCGCCGAAATGGATGTGACCTGCTTCAAATGCCACGGCGCAGGCTGCCCGCTGTGCAAAGGGGAGGGCTTCATTGAAATTTTGGGCTGCGGCATGGTGCACCCCAAGGTGCTCTCGGTCTGCGGTATCGATCCGGAGGAATATTCCGGCTTTGCCTTTGGCATCGGGTTGGAACGCATCGTCATGCAGCGGTATAAGATCGATGATCTGCGCCTGTTCTACGAAGACGACCTGCGGTTCCTCACACAGTTCTAAGGCAAACCAGGAAAGGAGATATCAGAGCGATGAATTTACCATATCTGTGGCTCAACGACTATGTGTCCATTGACAAGGACCCCAAAACCTACGCGGCCCGCATGACCATGACCGGCTCCAAAGTGGAAGGCTGGGAAAATGCGGCCGACCAGATCAGCAACGTAGTCTGGGGCAAGGTGCTCTCCATTGAAAAGCACCCGGATGCCGACAAACTGGTGGTATGCCAGATCGATGTGGGCGACAAACAAGTGCAGATCGTCACCGGCGCCAAAAACCTGACCGTCGGCGATGTGGTGCCCACCTGCCTCCACGGCGCTCATCTGCCCGGCGGCGTGGTCATCAAAAAAACGAAGATGCGGGGCGTAGAGAGCAACGGCATGCTGTGCTCTTTTGCCGAACTGGGGCTCACCCTGCACGATCTGCCCTACGCCGACCCCAACGGCATTCTGGTGTATCAAAACGAAGGCGAAGAAGCGGTGCTGGGCCAGCCTGTGACCCGTGCGCTGGGGCTGGATGACACGGTGTTCGAATTTGAGATCACCCCCAACCGGCCGGATTGTCTGAGCGTCATCGGTTTGGCTCGAGAGACGGCCGCTTCCTTCGAGCTGCCCCTGCGGTTGCCTCAGCCCCCTGCCCGCCCGGCGGAAGGCGAGATCCGCGACCTGCTGCAAGTGACCATTGAAGATGCGGACCTGTGCCCCCGGTATTGTGCCGCCATGGCCCGCAACATCAAGATCGCTCCCTCTCCCAAGTGGATGCGGGACCGGCTGCGCGCCGCCGGCGTGCGCCCCATCAACAACATCGTGGACATCACCAACTACGTCATGCTGGAATACGGCCAGCCCATGCACGCCTTTGATTACCGCTGCATCGACGACAATGCCATCATCGTACGCCGGGCCCGGGCCGGCGAGACCACTACCACCCTGGACGGCCAAGAGCGGCAGCTGGACGAGAGCATGCTGCTGATCACCGACCCCAAAAAGCCGGTGGGTGTGGCCGGCGTCATGGGCGGCCTGAACAGTGAGATCACCGAAAGCACCCAGATGATCGTGTTTGAATCTGCCACGTTCCACGGCCCCTCCATCCGCGTGACCTCCCGGAAGCTGGGGCTGCGCACCGAGGCTTCGGGCCGCTATGAAAAGGGTCTGGACTGCGAAAACACCATGCCTGCCCTGATGCGCGCCTGCCAGCTGGTGGAAGAGCTGGGTGCGGGCGAGATCATCACCGGCGTCATCGACGCTTACCCGGAGAAAAAGCCGGTGCGCACTCTGCCCCTGGAACCGGAGAAGATCTGCCGCTTCCTGGGCGCCCAAATCCCAGAAGAGGACATGGTCCGCTTCCTCAAAGACCTGCAATTCCAAGTGGAGGGCCGCACCATTACAGTTCCCTCCTGGCGCGACGATGTGGAGACCATGGCGGACATCGCCGAAGAAGTGGCCCGCATTTACGGCTATGACAAAATTGAGCCCACCCTGTTTGGCGGCGAAGTGACCCAGGGCGGCTTGAACCCCTATCAGCGCTTTGAACGGGATCTTTCCGACGCTTGCCTGGCTGCGGGTTACAACGAGATCATGACTTTGTCCTTCCAAAGCCCCAAGGTCTACGACAAGCTGCTGTTGCCCGCTGATTCGCCCCTGCGGGTCGCCACTGTCATTTCCAACCCTTTGGGTGAGGACCAAAGCCTGATGCGCACCACTGCCTTGCCCGGTCTGCTGGAAGTGTGTGCCCGCAACTACAATTACCGCCTGCCTGCCGGCCGCTTCTTCGAGCTGAGCAAGATCTATTTGCCCCAGGTGAAAGAGGGCAAAGCCGACCTTTCCGTGCTGCCCGATGAGCGCCCCACCCTGGTGATGGGCCTGTATGGCGATGGCGATTTCTTCACGTTGAAAGGCGCCTTGGAGGCCATCTTCCAGCGCCTGTCCATCCCCGGCCTGGAGTTTGTGCCCTGCCGGGACAACCCCACCTATCACCCGGGCCGCACTGCCGCCATTGTGGATGGCGACGGCCAGCAAGTGGGTGTCGTAGGCCAGATCCATCCCACCGTTCTGCGCAATTACGGCATCGGCGCCGAATTCTATGTGTGTGAGCTGGATATGCTCTCCCTCTTCCAGCGGGTGGACCGGCAAAAGGAATACAGACCCCTGCCCAAGTTCCCCGCCATCACCCGGGATCTGGCGCTTCTCTGTCAGGAGGAGCTGCCTGTGCTGAATCTGGAAAAAGCCATCCGCGCTGCCGCCGGCAAGACCTTGGAGCAGCTGACCCTCTTTGATGTCTACCAGGGCGAACAAGTGGAGCAGGGCAAAAAAAGCGTGGCTTTCTCCCTGGCCCTGCGCAGCTATGACCACACCTTGACCGACGAAGAGGCCGACGCTGTGATGAAAAAAGTACTGGCCCGCCTGGAAACCGATTGTAATGCGGTCATCCGCCGCTAAGCCGGCAACGCCGGCGGGTGTGACGTGGGAGGAGACCGGAAGCACAGCCGCTGCGAATCAAGTGGCAAGGCGGCCGGTAGCACCCGTCACGCCTGTCCGGGCCACCGGACCGGCGGGTGTGACGGGGGAAGAGACCGGGAGCGCAGCCGCTGTGAATCGAGCGGCAAGACGACCGAAAGTGCCCGTCACGCCTGTCCGGGCCACCGGACCGGTGGGTGTGACGGGGGAAGAGACCGGGAGCGCAGCCGCTGCGAATCGAACGGCAAGGCGGCCGGTAGCACCCGTTGTGCCCGCCCGGGCTACCGGACACTGAGTCAAAACTATGGCCTTTGTGCCGGTTTTCCCTTTACATTTGGCCCCAGTTTGTGTATAATGGGTTGTGAACTACCTTGTGAAGGAGGGCACTAGTTTGTTTGACGGAACACGAAAATTCCAGATCACGGACGATTCTGAAAGAGAGATGAAGCGGATCCTCACCGATGTTTATGACGCTCTCCGCGAAAAAGGTTACAATCCCATCAACCAGATCGTAGGGTATATTTTGTCGGAGGACCCGACCTACATCACCAACCACAACAATGCCCGCAGTCTTATCCGCAAGATCGATCGGGACGAGCTGCTGCAAGAGCTGGTCCGCCGTTATCTGGCTGATTGACGGCTTCCCTTGGACTCCTGCCCCTGGGCGGGAGTCCATTTCATGCAATTCGCGCATAAAAATGCACATTGATAACAGAATAAATACAATGCCTTTTTACCAATTTGTAGCCATTTGTACCTCCGAAACCCTTGAAAATACAAGGGGTTACAAATTTTCAGCTGAAATTTTGTATATCTTTTGTAACTATTTTGTTTGACTTTTGTTACTCTTTTGATATAATGATTACTGTCGGAGGTAAACGCATGACGACGAACAAGAGCAATAACTCGTGGCCCCTGACTTATAAGGGCCGCCCTTTGATGAGAAAAGATGACACGATCTATTATGGAAGTATGGCGGAAAAGTACATCATCATGATGAAGGTACTGGAGAGCGCCAAGAAAAAGGATCTGTCTGTGGCGACAAAAGTTCGCGTGGAACTGCAGCTGACCGACCCCGACATCAGCGCCATGGACAAAGTCGTGAAATCCACAGAAAAAGACGGTCTATACAACGCAATGGACATTGCCTCGATCTGGCTTGAGAGGGCTTTGCATCAAAAATAACCGTCCCGAAACAAAACGGAGGTACAAATGCTTTACGAAGGTTTGAAGGTTTTGAAGACAATGATGGTCACCGCCGCTCTGAGCGCTACCCTGGTGGTAGGTGCCGATGCGGCGGAGCTGAAAGGCGGCATCGTCGACACTGGTACACTGAATTTCCGCAGCGCCCCTTCGGAATCGGCGCCGATAATCGATAAGCTGTACAATGGGTACAGAGTATGTATTCTCGACGTCGATGAAAACGGTTGGGCCAGCATCTCCATCAACGGCAACCCGGGCTATGTCAGCGCGGAATACCTGGATGTACTGGATGTGATGGATGTCAACGGCGGCGGTGCAAAAGTGACGGCTTCTGCTTTGAATGTCCGTTCTTATCCTTCTACCGACAGCGCGGTGCTGACCACTCTGCCCCAGGGTACAGTGGCCACCATCACCGGCATCAACAAAGGTTGGTTCCAGGTGACATACAATGGCGTACAGGGCTATGTCAGCCCGGATTACATCGAGATCGTTCCTTTGCAGCAGCAAGCGGCCAGTGAGCCAGGCGCTTCTTCTGTCACTTCGGATGTGATCTCTTATGCCAAGCAATTCATCGGTACCCCCTATGTATATGGCGGTTCCACCCCCAGCGGTTTTGATTGCTCCGGCTTTACCAGCTATGTGTACAAGCATTTCGGCATCAGCCTGCCCCACAGCTCTTCTGCGCAGTACAGCAGCTTGGCTAAGGTGAGCCGGGATCAGCTGAAAGCCGGCGACTTGGTGTTCTTCACCAACGGCGGCAGCGGCATCGGCCATGTGGGCATCTATGTGGGCAACAATCAGTTCATCCATTCCCCCTCTTCGGGCCGCACCGTGTGCATCGATACGATGTCCAGCGGCTACTACGCCAGCCACTATGTGGGTGCTGGCCGTGTCTTCTAACACAAGATAACCTTCTAAGCGCCGGATGTTTCCGGCGCTTTTTTTGTGCTGACTTTCCCTGCATGGAGCGGGCGCTGTCTCAAAAGCCTTGTGTTTTCTCCCTGCCTCTCTTTGGCTTTGACCCGCCTATCCATCTGTTTTATGCGCTTAACTTTTCCCCTGTGTTCACCGCTATGGCCTGGCATTGGCCCTCTATTGCCCCTATGCCCATGCTTGCTTTCGTCCAGTACAAACGGCTCTCCCCCATGTGCGAGAGCTGCGGCCCCACCTAGCACCGGGATCTCAGCTGCGAATGGCTGCCAAGGCCTCTTCTCCATCTTGGAGTGCTGCTCTATCTTTGCCCCATCTGTCACTTCAATGTGCATGGGCTCGCCAGTCATCCGGTCACCTTTGCCCCTCTGCCGAGCGGCCGAAGGACGAAAAAAGCTCTGCCATCTCTTTGGCAGAGCTTTTTTCAAATCAAGCGGATCAGATTTTATCCTTTAAGACCGGCGCTGATGCCCGGCGCCGCAGGCCGAATGACAGCCACTGCAGCCCGAACACCCGCCGCCGCAATCACAACTGCCGCTTTTGCGCAAGGAACGGGCGGCCAAAAAGGCCAATCCAGCTACAACAAGCGCCACGATCACAGTGGGAAGGTTCATAAGTGCCCTCCTTTTTGAAAGTAGAGTCGTTCCATCAGTCGCCAGCCCGGGAACTTGCCACACTTCTCAAGTTGCCTTTGACTTCTTCTGTGGGGGCCTTGCGGAACAGCAGGTAGAGGAAACCAGCCAGAACCACCAGAGCCGCTACGGTGCCAACACCAAAGCCGCCGCCTGTAAACAGTCTGCCGAACTGGTAGACCATCAAGGAGACCAGGTAGGCAAAGCCAGACATATAGCCGATGGCGCCCAGGGTCCATTTGGCATTGTTCATCTCGCGTTTGATGGCGCCCATGGCAGCAAAACAGGGGGCGCACAGCAGGTTGAAGATCATAAAGCTATAAGCCGTCAGCGCCGTGAAGTCGGCGCCGATGTTGGCCCAGATCTCCTGGCCGTCTTCCGCCACTTCTGCAAAGCCATAGAGCACGCCAAAAGTGCCAACTACGTTTTCCTTGGCGATCAAACCGGTAAAGCTGGCCACAGCGGGTTTCCAAGAGCCAAAACCCAGGGGTGCGAAGATGGGTGCCACAAATCTGCCGATG
This sequence comes from Candidatus Pseudobutyricicoccus lothianensis, assembly GCA_904419295.1. Classification (GTDB taxonomy): domain Bacteria; phylum Bacillota; class Clostridia; order Oscillospirales; family Butyricicoccaceae; genus Pseudobutyricicoccus; species Pseudobutyricicoccus lothianensis. The sequence goes on along the minus strand of CAJFRA010000001.1, from coordinate 143,349 downwards.
GAGGCCAACAGCGAACTGTTGTTGTCTTCCACCATGCCGAAAGCGCCATCTACAAAGCCAAAGCCCTGGAGGAACCACAAGATGATGGAGGACAGCAAGATCACAGTGCCGGCCCGTTTGATGAAGGACCAGCCCCGCTCCCACGTGCCCCGCAGGATGTTCACGGCCTTGGGCACATGGTAGGCCGGCAGCTCCATGACGAAGGGAGCCGGGTCGCCGGCAAAGATCTTCGTTTTCTTCAAAATAATACCGGAGATGATGACAGCGGCCACGCCGATGAAGTAAGCAGATACTGCTACTAAGCCGGAATTGCCGAACAGGGCACCGGCAAACAAGCCGATGATGGGCATTTTGGCACCGCAGGGAATGAAACCGGTGGTCATAATGGTGATCTTCCGGTCACGGTCCTGCTCAATGGTGCGGGAAGCCATGATGCCCGGCACGCCGCAGCCAGTGGCCACCAGCATGGGAATAAAACTCTTGCCGGAAAGGCCAAAACGGCGGAAGATGCGGTCCATGATAAAGGCGACGCGGGCCATATAGCCCACATCTTCCAGGATGCACAGCAGCAAGAACAAGACCAGCATCTGGGGCACAAAGCCGATGACGGCGCCTACGCCGCCTACGATGCCGTCGACGATCAGCCCTTGCAGCCAGGCGGCACAATGGATGCTCTCCAAAAAGCTGGACAGCCCGCCTTGGATCCAGGTGGCTACCAGGGTGTCGTTGGTCCAATCGGTCGCCATGGTGCCGACAGTGCCGATGGAGATGTAATAGACGGCAAACATCACCAGCGCAAAGATGGGCAGTGCCAAAATACGGTTTGTCACAATGCGGTCGATCTTATCCGAGGTGCTGATGCCCGTCTTCTTTTTCTTGACGCAGGCTTTGACTACGTTGGCTATGTAGGCGTACCGTTCATTCGTGATGATGCTTTCGCTGTCGTCGTCGAATTGCTCTTCGCATTCTTTGATGATCTGTTCCACCCGGTTGGCCGTGGATTGATCCAGCTTCAGCTGTTCCAACACCTTTTCATCCCGCTCGAACAGCTTCACTTCATACCAACGCAGATAAGTGTCATCAAACCGGCCCTGGATCACGTCTCCAATGGCGGATAAGGCCTGTTCCACCCGGTCGTCAAAGCTATGTTGGAACGTGGCCTTCCCCTTTTCCTGGGCCAGCTTGACTGCCCGTTCTGCCGCTTCCATGGTCCCTTGTCCCTTGACGGCTGCAGTTTCGATGACAGGGCAGCCCAGCATCTTGCTCAATTTTGCCGTATCGATAGTGTCGCCGTTGCGCTTCACCACGTCGATCATATTCAAAGCGACGACCACAGGGATGCCCACTTCGGTGAGCTGCGTGGTCAAATACAGGTTTCTTTCAATGTTGGATGCATCCACCAGGTTTAAGATCACATCCGGTTTTTCCTGGATCAGGTAGTTCCGGCTGACCACTTCTTCCAATGTGTAGGGCGAAAGGGAATAAATGCCCGGCAAGTCGGTGATGGTCACATCTGTGTGGCCTTTCAGCTTGCCCTCTTTCTTTTCCACAGTCACGCCGGGCCAGTTGCCCACAAACTGGCGGGAACCGGTCAGCGCGTTGAACATTGTTGTCTTGCCGCAGTTTGGGTTGCCTGCGAGCGCTATCGTCGTTGACATGGTTTTACTCCTCTCTGAAGATCCGATCAATTAGTTAGTTTTCACTAACTCTCGAGCAAAAAAGCAGGCTCCCCTGCTATTCCACCTGGATGCACTCGGCGTCCTGCTTGCGCAAGGACAGCTCATAGCCCCGTACAGTGACCTCCACCGGATCGCCCAAAGGTGCCACTTTGCGCACATAGATCGCCGTGCCTTTGGTGATACCCATATCCATGATCCGGCGTTTCAAGGGGCCAGCCCCCTCCAGCCGGGTCACAGTGACAGTCTCGCCGCACTTCACCGTCCGCAGTGTCTTCATCTGCAATGCCTCTCTTTCCACATATATTTCCATTGCGCCGTCTGCCAGCGCGCTGCAGGCCGGGCAGTCTATGCCTTTCATACATGCAAGGCGCCGGGCTGCCCGGCCCGTGTTTTACACCATGATGCGGTTTGCCATGCTCTTGCTGATGGCTACGCGGGTATCCTTGACATTGACGATCAAGTTGCCGGCCAGTTCCGAGACAATCGTTACCCTAGCCCCCTCGATAAATCCCAAACTCTCCAAAAAACGTTTGGTCTCATCTTTGCCATGGATCTTTTTGACTACCTGAGTCTCGCCACTTTGGGCCATGGACAATGGCATGATAGCCATCACTCCTTTCTTTTTTCAACCAGGGATGGCCGCCTATGCGGTTGCTTATCCCTAACTTTCTTACCGATGCTACAGTTTACCATAACTAACCTCAGTTGTCAATGGCTAACCTTCTTTTTCTTTGGTTGAACGTTTTTTTGTTTCGTGTTATAATGTTGTTCACTGAATATCCATCGTGTAAATCGTCCTCTTATCTGGGGGTTTAGCTGGTATGATACCGGCGGCGGGAACTGCATTTTCCTTTTTGCCGCTTTTTTCTTTCCTCTATTGTATGGGTCGTGAACGTAATTGCAGTCTGGAAAGGGAGGCTGAAACCGTGAAGATCTTCGAATCCTCTGAAAACTATTTGGAAGCTATTTTGATGCTCAAAGAACAAAAGGGCAGTGTACGCTCCATCGATGTAGTCCATCATATGAATTTTTCCAAACCCAGCGTCAGCCGGGCCATGTCGCTCCTGCGGGAAAACGGCTATATCACCATGTCGCCCGAAGGGTGGATCGAGCTGACCGAAAGCGGCTTGGAGGTGGCGGAGCGCATTTATGAGCGTCACCGTCTGATCTCCCAGTGGTTTGTCGCCATCGGTGTCACGCCCGAAGTGGCGGCGGCCGATGCCTGTCGTGTGGAACACGATTTGAGCGAAGAGACCTTTGAAAAACTGAAAGCCTATTTGCAAAAGCAAGGCGACTTTTCTGCCAAGGGATGACGCACACTGCCAGGCATTTTGCCTGCCCGGCGCCAGCCCTTGGCCCTGTGGCAGTACCTGTATTTTTGCAACCTTTTTGCGTCCATTGATCGCACTTTCCTTCTGGCAAGCGTAAAAAAACTGAAAAAGAATTTTCAAATTTCTCTTGACAGCCCCACCATGGCATGGTATGATGTGTCCGTGGTTAGCAAAAACTAACTACACCATGTAGGAACTTCGGTTCCTTTTCTTTCTCCATTTAGTTAGCTTAAGCTAACTATTTCCAGGAAGGAGGCCCTCATGCGAGAGATGGATCAACTGCTTGCTCTGCACTGCGCCCCGACGCTGCTGGGCATCAAACCGGCCAACCTCATCCGGCTATCCAGCGAACAGATCCCACGGCTGACTGCGGCCATCTGCGAATATGACCGCCTGTTGTCTGCCAAAGGCATCCGGCTGGAAATGCTGTGCCGCTGCAGTACCTCCGCCCTCCTTCTCGTCCATTCCCCTGCCCAGCTGCAAGCGCTGCTGCGGCGGCCACCCCAGCGGCGGATGTTGCTGCAGGCCGGCTACCCCCCGTCGGGCAGCCTGTCCGAACAGCTGGCCCATCTGCAAAAGCGCATTCGCAGCTGCTCCGCCTTTCCTCACGAGGTGGGCTTATTTCTGGGGTATCCCCCCAGCGATGTGGAGGCCTTTCAGCGCTGCCAGGGCAAGGGATGCATCCTGTGCGGCTACTGGAAAGTGTATTCCGACGAAGAAAGGGCGCGACACACCTTTCAGCGCTACGATGACTGCCGGGATTACTTGTGCCGCCGGGTAGCTGCAGGGGCCAGCATCCCCCAACTTTTATTCGCTTAGCATCACCATTCTCGATTCCTGCAAACAGGAGGTATGAACATGAAGAAGATCGCTGTGATCTACTGGTCGCAGACAGGCAACACAGCCCAGATGGCAGAAGCTGTGGCCGCCGGTGCCAAGGAAGCGGGCGCCGATGTCCATCTGACTGAGGTTTCTGGCATCTCTGCCCAAGAGGCAGCCGCTTACGACGCTTTGGCGCTGGGCTGCCCAGCTATGGGGGCAGAAGTGCTGGAAGAAGCTGAATTCGAGCCTTTCTTTACTGAGCTGGAACCTCACTTACAAGGCAAGCCCCTGTTGCTCTTCGGCTCCTATGGCTGGGGCGATGGGCAATGGATGCGCGATTGGCAGGAGCGCTGTGAAAAAGCGAGTGCTGCACTGGTGGGCAGCCAGGGCGTCATGGCCTGCGGCGCGCCGGGCGCTGAAGAGACCGCCCAATGCAAGACACTGGGAGCTGCCTTGGCCCAATAACTTTTTCAAATCACCGGCTCCTCACTCATTCACCTCATTCCTATTGTTTCTCAAAACTTAGAACACCGATCCTCCCACATAAATAACCGAAACGGGTGGCGCTGAAAAGCGTGTGTTCGGCGCTATCCGTTTCCGTTGTTACAACGGAAATCCACAATTTCCTCCACTCATTCTCATTCTCTCACAAGCAAAAAGCCGTGAAACTCAAGTTTCACGGCTTTTTGTCGCCCTCTGCCTGCAATGTTTGACACAGCTGCTGTACCTCCCAACGGCTGCACAGCACATTGACCGCTTCCAACAGGGCATTGGCGGTCATGTCTTCGGGCAATTCCAGGGCAGCCAACAATTTTTTGCGCCGGGCGGCACTGCCCGGCCCAGCCAGCCCCCAATCCAGAAAATCCGATTTGGTCATGCTGCTCCGCTGGCGGGATGCCCCCTCTTCCATGGGCACGCCGCTGCGCCGCACCGCCTCTATGATCACCTGGTCGGGCACGCCTTCCACCCCCAGCTTTCCCTCCCGGGAGGGGCGGCTCTTCCGCCGCTCTTTTCCGTAGAGGTCCGGCGTATAGGCGTGATAGACCTTGCCGCCTGCGGCGATGTTCTTGATGTAGTTGCGGATCTGAAAACCGGCGTGATCCGAATCGGTGAGGACCAAGATCCCTTTGGTGCGTGCCAGCCGGCGGATGAAAGCTGCTTTTTCTCGGTCCTTAAAAATGCCGAAGCCTGCCGTATCCAGCACAACGGTGTCGAACAGCTGCTTGATCTTGTTTTTGTCGTATCGCCCTTCTACGACAATGGCGGGCTCGATGCGGATCATAGGGTCCCCCCTTCTGGCGCCGCCATGCGCAGCAGCAGCAGTTCCAACACGCGGGCGTCGTCTGGCACGTTGCTCTTCAGCTCCACATCCGCCTGGGCACAGAGATGCAGCGCCCGGCGCAGCCATGGCAGGCTCCTCTTCTGGGCCGCGCGCAGCAGCAGCTTGGCCGGGTAGCTGGAGCGCATGGCGAAGAGCCCCATCAGCTTTTCTTCGCCCATGCCCTGCTGCAGCACCAGTTTGGCGGCATAGAGCTTTTGCACCTGCCGGGCAATGGCGCCGGCCAGCACCACAGGCTCGAATCGCAGGGCCAGCAGATCCCGCAGGGTACGGATGGCCGCCGCCGTATCCCCGCTGGAGATGCAGTCGGTCAGCTGGTAGATCTGGGCTTCCAAGACCCGGCAAGCCAGCCGGTCTATATCCCGTTTGCCAATGGCCTCCCCCGGTGTGCCCGCGGCGATCTTATCGATCTCGCTGGCCAGGTTCGTCATCAGGCTGCCGCACACAAAAGTCAAATACTCGCATTCCTGCCGGCCGATGGTCTTGCCCAATGCACTGCACCGCCGCTGGATCCAAGGGTACAATTCGCTGGGAGGCGCTTTGGAAAATTCCACTGCCTGGCCTTTTTTCAAAGCAGTCTGCCACAGTTTCAGCCGTTTGTCCGGCTTGTATTCCAGGGTATCAAAGTAGAGGACCAGGCAGACGGTATCCGGTACGTTTTCCAATATGGCCTGCAGTTGGTCTTTCAGGCCGGCAGGCGGGCGGCTCAAATTCAGATCCCGCACCAGCACCAGCTTGCGGTCGCTCATGACAGGCAGGCTTTCCACTGCATCCGCCAAATCGTCGGCCGTCACCCCATCGCCATCCAACACCACCACATTGAAATCGGCAAACCCCTGGCCGCCAAACAGCTGGACCAGCCGGTCTTTGTAGTGCTCCTTCAAGTAGGTCTCTTCCCCATAAAACAGGTAGAGATTCTCGGTGTGGCCCTCCGCCACGTCGCGGCGCAGCTTGGCATAGGCCCCATTTTCCGTCTTTTTCATCCTTTCGCCTCCCCTTTTTGGCCCCACTGCCGGGGCATCGTCCAATCCAGCGAATCAAAGGGCTGTAAATAGGCAATGGGCCCCTGGAAAGCGGCGCCCAATGAGGTCTCTTCCTCGGCATAATCCGGCTGGATGCACACCAGCAGCTGGGGCTCTACCCGCTGGCAGACCGCCGCAAGCCGGGGCAGATCTTCTCCATAGGCTGCATCCACCACCAAAATATCGGCACGGGCGCCGGTCTGCTGGACGATGGCCAGCAGCTGAGCCGGTTCCAAGCCGCAGCCCAACAAGACCCTGCCGCGGGAAAAGCCCAGCTGAGCGCCGTAGGACTCCCCGCCCGGCAGCAGTACGCCCTGGCCGCCGGCAAAGGAAAAGGCACCGCCTGCTCGGTATTCCATGGCCCTGCGCCCCACCATCTGCCCCGGCACGCTGCCCGCCGGTGCGGCTACGGTATCCACCTGGGCCCAGTGGTCGGTCTCATCGATGGGGGCGATGCCCTGGGGCGTTGTGAGCCACAGCCTTTCCACCCGGTCACCTCCCAGCCGGTCCAAAGCATTCTGGGCAGTTTGATAAAAAGCATCCCCCTGCCACGGGCCTGCGCAAAGGGCCTGTACCCGGCCCCCTTGCTCCGCCAGAAGCAGGGCGCTTCCACCGCAGTTTACCAAATGGATCGTCTGCATGACGCTGCTCTCCACCGCCCCCAGAATCAAACACAGCGAGGCCAACAAGGCCATGCCGCCCAAACCTGCCCCCACCGACCTGCGGCGCAGGGCAAACAACGCCCAACCGGCAGCCAGCAGGCCAAAGACCAACAAAAATGCCGCGCCGCCTCGGGCTGAGGCAAAGGGCAGCTGGGCGCTGGCATGCTGTACGCCATCTACCCAGCCCAGCAGCAAACGGAGGGCGCCGGATACTGCCACAGCCAGCGGGCGGCACCATTCCACCAGGGGAAGGGCCAGCCCCAGTGCCAAAATAGGCGGCAGCAGCGGCACGATGAGCAGATTGGTCAACAGCGAGACCAGGGACACCCGGCTAAATACCAGGGCAGACAGAGGCAAAGTAAAGCACAAAGCCGCGCCGCTGGCCGCCAGGGAGTGCAGCACGCCCCGGCACAACCGGCGCCAGCCACCGCCGGCAAACCGGCGTCCAATGGCCTGCTGCAAAGGCGGCAAAAACAAGATCAGCCCCAGTGTGGCGCCGAAAGACAGCTGCAGCCCCACATCCAGCACGCTCATGGGGTTCCACAAAAGCAGCACCAGCAGGGCGGCCGCCAGCCCGGTGAGGGAATCGCTCTCCCGCCGCAAAGCCATTGCCCCGGCGGGCAGGCAGGCCATTACCACGGCCCGCACGGCGGAGGGAGTAAAGCCGGACAGCCAGGCAAAGCCCAGGCACAGCGGAACGCCCAAGGCCAAGCCTCCTCTTTTTCCCAGGGCCAGCACACACAGCGACAGCAATACAGACACATGCAGGCCGGATACTGCCGTCAGGTGGGAAGTACCGCTCAAATTCAGATCCCGCCGCTGCTGGGCGGTGAATGCATCTTTTTGCCCAGTGGTAATGCCGGTCAGCAGCGCCGCCTGGCGCTGGGGCAGCCAGCGGGCAAAGCACTCCTGCATGTGGCGTGCCGTCCGCGGGGCCCAGCTCCACCAGGCAGGGCTGCCCGTCTCCACTTCCAGCCCGCCGATCTGCCGGGCCGTTAAAAACTGCCCTTGTTTGGAAAAACCACGCAAACTGTCCAGCGGCGCCCGGTCCAGCCTTGCTTCCACCTGCAAGGTCTGACCCGGCCCCAGATCCGGGCTGGCATCTGTCAAGTACAGGCGGAAGGAGAAGGAAACCTCCTCTTCCCCCAGGGCCAGCGCCCGGCATTCCACCTGGCCATACTCTCCCATGCCTTGGGCATAGCCAGTCGTCTGGCAGCGCAGCGTACCGCTCCACCCGGCTTGCCGCCACTGAGGCTCCACCACCCGGGTCTGGTACAGGCCGAACAGGGCAAGGCCTGCCCCACAGCCGGCCAGCCACAGCCAAATGGCGCGCCGCCCACCAGCCAGGGGCACCAGAAGCGCAAGGAACGCACCGGCAGCCGCCACAGCGGCGGGCAGCAAGATCCCATGGATCAGCAGCTGGGCGCCCAGCCAAAGGGCCGGGGCTGCGCCGGCAGCCACCCAGCACAACCGCCGGCCCTTAGCCTGGTCCATCTCTATTACGCCATGGCGCCCAAGGGGCCGCCGCCCAACACGTGGAAGTGCAGATGCTGCACTGTCTGCCCCGCGTCGGCGCCGCAGTTGGTCACCACCCGGTAGCCTCCCGCCAGATCGAGCTGGCGGGCCAACTGGGCGATCACATGGAAGATATGGCCGATCAAGGCCGCATGCTCCTCTTGCACCTGGGCGCAGGATTCCAGCACATGTTCTTTCGGCACTACCAGAAAGTGTACCGGCGCCGCAGGCTCGATGTCATAGAAGGCATAGACCATATCATCTTCGTACAGTTTTTTCGAGGGGATCTCCCCCGCTATGATCTTACAAAAAACGCAGTCCATCGTATCCCTCACTTTACCATCTGTTCCACTATGTTGTTCACGGCTTCCAACGCCTCTTCCAGCTTGGAAACGTCTTTGCCGCCAGCCGTAGCGCTGTCCGGCCGTCCGCCGCCGCCACCGCCGGCGATCTTGGCGATCTGCTTGAGGATATTGCCTGCATGGGCTCCCTTTTTCACCGCTTCTTTGCCGCAGGCCGCCACAAAGTTGATCTTGCCGTCGTGTACCAACGCCAGCACGCTGACCAGGTTGGGTGCTTTGTCCCGCAAAGAATCGCTGAGAGTGCGCAGCATATCCGGCGTCACATCCTCCACCTGCATGGCCAGCACGTTGACGCCGCTGTCGCCGGCTGTGCGGGCAAAGTTCAGCAGCTCCACCGAACGCATGGCCGCCACCCGGGCGTTGAGCACTTCCACTTGATGGGATGCCTGGCGCAGTTCGCCCATCATCTGTTCCGCCTTGTGGACCAGCTCCACGGGCGCTGCCTTGATGGCCGCCGCCGCATGGGCGATCAGGGCATCTCTTTCCTGCAGCATAGCGATGACGCCCTGGCCCACAACGGCCTCTACCCGGCGCACGCCTGCCGCCACCGAAGCTTCGCTCAAGATCTTGAGCAGCCCCACCCGGGCTGTATTGGGCACATGGGTGCCGCCGCACAGCTCAATGGAGAAGTCACCCATTTTGACCACCCGCACCATATCGCCGTATTTTTCGCCAAACAAAGCCATGGCGCCCAGCTTTTTCGCTTCGTCAATGGGCATTTCCCGAATGTCCACCGGGTCATCCCGCAAGATCTCTTCGTTGACCAGGTACTCCACCTTTTGCAGCTCTTCAGGCGTCACCGCACTGAAATGGGTGAAGTCAAAACGCAGCCGGTCCGGCTCCACCAGAGAGCCCGCCTGCTCCACATGGTTGCCCAGCACAGTGCGCAGCGCCTTTTGCAGCAGGTGCGTGGCCGAATGGGCCCGCATGATGGCCTGCCGGCGAGTGCTGTCCACCGCCGCATCCACTGTGGTCTCCACGTCCAGCCGGCCCTCTTCCACTTTGATCTGGTGCAGGAATTTGCCGTCTGCTGTCTTGCGCACAGCCACCACTGCGGCACGGCCCTGGGGCCAAGTCAGCGTGCCGGTATCCCAGGTCTGGCCGCCGCTTTCCGCATAGAAGGGCGTCTGGTCCAACACGGCCACACCTTCGCCCCCCTGGCCCAGGGAACCGGCCAGCTCCCCTTCGGCCACAAGGGCCAGCACCCGGCCTTGCCCTTCCAACCGGTCATAGCCGGTAAACACTGTGGCAGGCAGCTCTTTCAGCGACACATCGTCGCCGGCCCATCCCAGGCCCACGGTGTTGCCCCGTGCCTCCCGGGCCCGTTTGCGCTGGGCTTTCATCTGCTCTTCAAAGGCTTCCCGGGCCAATTTCATGCCCTGTTCTTCCAAGATCTCGACGGTCAGGTCGATGGGGAAACCATAGGTGTCATACAGTTTAAAGGCGTCTTCACCGGAAAGGGTGTCTCCCGCCCCGCCTTTCAGCAGGCCGATCATTTCATCCAGCTTGACCAAGCCGCTCTCCACGGTGGCGGCAAACCGCTCTTCTTCAATGCGGATCAGCTTTTGAATGTACTCCTGCTTTTCCCGCAGCTCGGGGTAGGCCCCCTCGTTTTCCTGGATCACGGTCTCGGCCACTTCTGCCAGGAAGGGCTTTGTCAGCCCCAGCAGGCGGCCATGGCGGGCGGCGCGGCGCAGCAGGCGGCGCAGCACATAGCCCCGGCCCTCGTTGGAGGGGATGACGCCATCGCACACCAACATGACGCTGCTGCGGATGTGGTCGGTGATGATACGCATGGAAACATCGCTCCGCTTATCTTGGCCATAGGGGATGCCGGCCAGGCGGGACACATGGTCCCGGATGCGGCGCACGGTATCCACGTCGAACAGGGATTCCACATCCTGCAGGATGCAGGCCAGCCGCTCGATGCCCATTCCGGTGTCGATGTTCTTTTTCTCCAGCGGCTCATAGTGACCCTTGCCGTCGCTGTTGAACTGGCTGAAGACCAGGTTCCAAAATTCCACATACCGGTCGCAATCGCAGCCGGGGGCGCAATCCGGTTTGCCGCAGCCGTATTGCTCGCCCCGGTCGAAATAGATCTCCGAGCAGGGGCCGCAGGGGCCGGAGCCGATCTCCCAGAAATTGTCCTCCCGGCCCAGGCGTACCATGTGGTCTTCTGCCACGCCGATCTCCTTGGTCCAGATGTCATAGGCCTCGTCGTCCTCGTGGAACACCGACACATACAGCCGGTCCACCGGCATCTTCATCTCCTGGGTGATGAACTCCCAAGCCCACTGGCAAGCCTCCCGCTTGAAATAGTCGCCAAAGGAGAAATTGCCCAGCATCTCAAAATAGGTGCCATGGCGGGAATCCTTGCCCACACTGTCGATGTCCAGCGTGCGAATGCACTTTTGGCAATCGGTCACCCGGGGGGCAGGCGGTGTCAGCTCGCCGGTAAAGTAGTGCTTCAGCGGCGCCATGCCCGCGTTGATCAGCAGCAGGGAGTTGTCGTTTTGCGGCACCAGCGGATAGCTCTGGATGCGCAGATGCCCTTTGCTTTCAAAGAAACGCAAAAAGCGTTCCCGAATTTCGTTCAGTCCCAATTTTTCCATTGTTATCACATCTCCATGGTTATCAGTCTCAATCTCCAGCGGGCCGGGCCCGGCGCAGCAGCGCCATGGGGTCCAGCTGCCGCAGCTGGGGTACGATCACCGTCTGGTGGGGGTGGGGCGCGCTGTCGATGGGCTGGCCCGTTTCATCCAGCAATTTTTCCAGGGTAAAGGCCCGAGGCGGCCCGTTGGGGTCGATGAGCTCCAGCCGGTCGCCGGGGGCGAATTTGTTCTTCTGGGTCAAAAGGGCGCCTTGGGGGGCGTCTTTTCCCTGGGCCATGGCGCAGATATCCCAGGTGCGCAAATAGCCTCCGTCCTGCACCCGCTGCTGGCCCGGGCCGAAGAAAAAGCCGGTGCTGTATTCCCGGTGGCTCACTTTCTCCACCTCATCCGCCACCCATTGGGGCAGCTGATACCCCGCCGGGTCCTGGCAATATAGATCGATGGCGCGCCGGTAGGCGTTGGCCGTGACCGCGGTGTAGTAGGCCGTCTTCACCCGGCCCTCGATCTTAAAGCTATCCACCCCGGCCCGGATCAGCGCCGGGATGTTCTCCAGCATACACAGATCCTTGGAGTTGAGCACATAGGCCCCTTCTTCCCCTTCGTAGACAGGGAAAACTTTCCCCGGCCTGGTCTGTTCTACCAGGCTGTACTTCCAACGGCAGGGCTGGGCACAGTTGCCCCGGTTGGCGTCCCGGCCGGTCAGGTAGGCCGACAAGTAGCACCTGCCCGAATAGGACATGCACATGGCCCCGTGAACAAAGACCTCCAGTTCCAATTCGGGTGGGGTCTTGTCCCGGATCTGGGCCACTTCCTCCAGCGACAGCTCCCGGGCCAAAACGATGCGGCGAGCCCCCAGGCTGTGGTAGGCCCGGGCCGCCTGGTAGTTGGTCACATTGGCTTGTGTGCTGATGTGGGGCGCCACATGGGGCGCATATTTTTGGCACAGGGCCAGCGCCCCCAGGTCCGCCAGGATAGCGGCGTCGGCCCCCATCCGTTCCAAAGCCTGCAAAAAGGCGGGCAGCCGCTCCACTTCTTCGTTGCGGGGCATGGTATTCACTGTGACGAACACCCGCTTGCCCCGGGCGTGGGCGTATTCCACCGCCCTTTGCAGCTCTTCTTCTCCAAAGTTATCCGAAGCGGTGCGCATGCCGAAATCTTTGCCTGCCAGGTACACGGCGTCGGCCCCATAGGCCAGGGCATAGCGCAGCCGTTCAAAGTCGCCCGCAGGCGAAAGCAGTTCTGGTTTCTTCACATCCGCTACCCCGCTAACGCCTGCATGGCCGCTACATTTTCTTGGTGCTGGGCATAAGTCCGTGCAAACAGATGGCTTCCGTCCTCCGGGTTGGCCACATAGAAGTAATAGTTGTGGTCTTCAGGCTGCAGCGCAGCCAGGATCGAAGGCAGGCCCGGGTTGCAGATGGGCCCTGCCGGCAACCCTTCCACCACATAGGTGTTGTAGGGGCTGTCGATCTGCAGGTCTTCCTGGGTCAGTTGCTCTTTGTGCTCACCCAAAGCATATTGCACAGTGGCGTCGATATCCAAATGGGGGAATTCCGAAGGGTTGTTCAGCCGGTTGTAAATGACGCCGGCAATGGTGGCCCGCTCTTCCGGCAGCTTGGCTTCCCGTTCCACCATGGAAGCGACTGCCAAGATCTCCCGCATGGTCAAGCCGGAATTGGCGGTCAATTCCCGCATCTCATCGGTGTATTTGTTGTTGAAGTTGTTGAGCATGGTGTTGAGCACCCGCACCGTGCTGTCATTGACATAAAACTGGTAAGTATCCGGGAAGAGGAATCCCTCCAACCGGTTCTCCTCCATGGGCACATCCTGCAAAAACTCGTGCTTGAAGGGGTAGGTATTGGCCGTTTCGATCAGGTCGTCGGCGCCGCACACCCTGCTTTCTTCCAACAGCTCGGCGATCTGCTGGATGGTATAGCCCTCAGGGATGGTCACATCCACCATTTCCGTGTAAGTGGCTACCCGGTTGAGGGTGTTGATGATCTGGCCGTAATCCATGTCGGAGCTCACTTCAAATTTGCCGGATTTGAATGTATCACTGTCGGTGGACAGGGCAGCATAGAGCTTAAACGCCCATTTGCACTGGATGACCCCTTCGTCTTTCAACATGGTGGCCACTTCGCTGTGACTGGCATTGTCGGGCAGATCCAGCACCACCACGTGCTCCTCTTTCACAAAGGCAAACACATCGTTGGCCACATAGATGAAGAACCCGGCCAGCAGCAAAGAGACGCCTAAGATAAACACCAAGTAGCTCAGCGTATTCATCATCGTGCCGGCTTTGTTTTTCTTTTTTCGTTTTTTCCGGGGCCGCGGCTGTTTTTCCGCCGCGTATTGGCCTGTGGTAAGCATTGATGCACCTCCCTGCTTTGCTTACAGCAATACAAGTTTCAGGATGAAAAGGACCGCCGTAGCCAGAACGCCCGGGCAGGCCAGCTTTTGTACAGCCGCCCAGGGGCCTATGGCCCCTTTTAAGCGGGGCGCGCGCCCTTTTTCCACCAGCCGCTCCAAAGAAGAAGCGGCCAAATAAGTAAACACGAACAACAGAGCCACCGTGATCAGCAGAAAATAGGGCCAGATGCCAAAGGCGGCATACCGTTTGAGCACATAGCCCATCCACAAATAAACCAAGTTATTGCACAGGTGACCCACCACAGCGGGCCAGAGAGAACCGGTGATTACAGTCAGGTAGCCGAACAGAAGGCCGGCCACCAGAGGGCCCAAAAAGTTGGCGGCGCTGCCATGGACCAGGGCAAAACAAAGGGAAGAAACCAGGATCGCCGCCCCTTGCCCCCATTTTTCCAGGCCGGAGAGCAGCGCCCCCCGAAAAAACAACTCCTCCACCAGAGCGGGCAGCAGGGCCAACGCCAGCACCAACAGCCATCCAGGTGCGCCGCCGAACCGGGAGACTGCGTCGTACGTGGTTCCTTCTAACAGGGCGCCGCCGGTGGCCAAGGCCATGAGGTAATTGAGGAAAAAAGAAAGCAGCGACACTGCCCCAGCCACAAAAAACGTCAATGGCCAAAAGCGGGGCGGCGCAAGCCGCAGGCGCATCCGCAATGGCGTGCCCAGCCGCCGCTGGATGACCCCAAATACCGCCATAGGCACCAAAAACGCCACGCATTCCAAAAGGGTAGCCGTGGCCAAAGGCGGCAACCACCGGTTGTTCAGCGGCGCCAGGCCGCCAAGCAGCAGCAAAGCCATGGAAAAGGCGGGCAACAGCGAGTGGAGCACCGGGTTCATAGCCTGCCCTGCCTTCCATCAAAAAACAAGACCTCTTCCGGCGTGACGATGGCGTCCATCCGCTGGTCGTGGGGGTCGGTGGGCACTGTGTCCAGCAGTGCTTCCCCATGGCACAGAGCCACGCGGAAAAAGGAGCCCTGCTGCAAAAAGCGGTCATAAAAGCCCGCCCCATGGCCCAGCCGGGAGCCATCCCGCCCACAGGCCACACAGGGGATCACCCCAAAATCGATCTCCTCCGGCTCTACCCAAGGGGCTCCCTCCGGCGGCATCGGGATCTGATAGCGCCCCGGCACAAGGTCCTCCAAACTTTGGAGCAGACGTGCCCGCATCACCCCCCGGCGGATGCACACCGGTGCGCACACCCGTTTGCCCTGGGCCAGGGCCTGACGGATCAATGGATACGTATCCGGTTCCCTTTCCACCGAAAGGTAGCAAAACACCGTGTGAGCCCGCTGGTAATCCTCCATGGCCAGCAGCTTTTGGCAAAAGGCCTGGCCGCGCCCCTCCAACGCCTGGGGCGTCAGCTGGGCCAAACGCTGGCGAGCCAGCTGGCGGCACTCTTGTTTGTCCATTTTGGCCTCCTTTCGGCTGATTCCTCTAATTGAACAGCAAATTGCAATATCCCTGGGCCCCCTGCCAGCTGTAGCGGGTGCGGCCTATGGGCAGCGCCATGGCAAAGGGCACGGTGCCGCCTGCCGTGCGCAGCAGACCGGAATCCTGGCCCTTTTGAGCAAACAGGGCGGCGGCCAGTTCCCTTTTACCAGGCCCCATGGCCTCTGCCAGACGCCACCGGCCTTCCTCTTCTTCCGCAAAACCATAGGCCACCGGCAGGCCCTGGCGCTCCAGCAACCACACCTGGCCCTGGTACAAGGCCAACTGGTCTTGAAAATCCCGAGCAGGGCGCTCCACATAGGGCCTGCCGCCCATTTCATCTTGGTATATCTTTTGCATCGCCGGCAGGTCATCCGGTCCTGCAAGCCGCAAGTCCGCCGGCCCCGCCTTGGCTTCCACCTGTTCTACTGCCAGGGAAAAAGCCGTCCGGTAGCCAAAACGGGCATAGTATTGAAACAACGAAGGTCTTTGGGGGACCAGGAACAAGGTCTGAGCCCCCTGGTCCGCCGCCTCCTGTTCCGCTTGCCGCAGCAGCGCGCCGGCCAACCCCTGGCCCCGCCAATTCGGGTGGGTCCCCACAGCGAACACATAGGCGGCAGGCCAACTTTGCTCCTGCCAGCCAATGCGGCGGGGCAGCAGCTGCAGCATGGCGGCGATCCCCTCTGCCCGGCGGCACACCAGCGTTTGCCCGGGCTGCCACAGCCGGCCGAAATACCAGCGACAAAAGTCCTCTTCCCCAGGGAAGCACAGGTGGAACAACTCCACCAGCGCCTCCTTGTCCCCTGGCTTGGCCCACTCCATCATGCCAGAGGCTCCATACGGTATTTCACCGTCAACTCCACCGGGTAGTAGGACAGTTTCGCCTTGCGCAGCCCCTCGATGCCCATGTCTTCCTCCCGGTTGACATAGGTGCAATCCATACCGGAGTGGGCAATGAACTCCCGGTTGATCATGGGATAACAGCCGGGCAGATCCGCCAAAGCCTTTTCGATCTGCACGGTCAGCGTATCGCAGCTGGAGGGACTGCCCATGGTAAAGGCAGCCATAGCCCCATCTACATACAGCACACCGCCCCGCATACCCAAAGCCTCATAGTGCTCCAACGCCTGCCATACAGCGCAATGTTCGTAGACTGTGGTGTCCGCCTTGGGTTCCCCATGGCGCTCACACCACAAATGGTGAAATTTCATGATCTCTTCCTGATGCTTCGCCGGATCCAGTACCTCATAGCGCCACCGGCCTTCATACTGCTGCAAAAAGCGGTTGATAAAATTCCGCTTGGAGTGGAGCTTTTTGCCCTTGAGGGTGGCCAGGGATTCGCTGGTGTAGATGTAATCGAAGTTGTCCCTGTCCTCGGTAAAGGCATAGCGGCCGGGCAGCAGGGCCTCTACCTCTGCCTTCTGCTCCGGGGAACAGGCGAGGATCCGGTAGGGCTTGCCCCGCTGGGCCGCATCCTGGGCAATGGCATCCAGCGCCAAGCGCCGGTCGCCTTTGCCCAAGGGGAACAAATACGTCAACACTTCCGCTTCTTCGCCCATGGACAGCATGAAGAGGAAATCCCCCTGGATGGCAAACAACGTGCGGTAACGGCAGCGCCAGATGAAGGCGTCTGTGAAGCAGCGTTCAGTCATCCGCGCCGGTTCCAGGTTGAATTTCTCTTCGATAGCCCCTTTGTCCTCAATGGCGATCTCTCGGAATGGTAGCATAATTTCACCGTTTTCTATTGTTTTTTGTGGATTTTCGTCCAGATCTGCTCCCAGATCTCCTGGTGGATCTGCTCCGGGTCCCGCAAGCGGCCGCCCGGTGCACATTCCACCCGCCGCCAGCCATACCGCCGGCAGACAGCCAGCGCCCTGCGGCGGCACTGTGCCAAATAGGCAGGGTCTTTTTCGTGGATATCCCCCTGATCGCCTTGGCGCCTGTGCAGCAGCTCCAAAGCTTGTTCGGTGGGCATGTCCAAAAAGAAGACCAATGTGGGCCTGGGCAGGCCCAGCTTTTCATATTCAAAGTCGAACAGCCAATCCAAAAAAGGACCGGCCTGTTCTTCGGGCAGTTTGGATGCCTGGTGCACCGCATTGGATGTGGTGTAGCGGTCGCACAACATCAGGCCACCCTCTTTATGGTACGCCTGCCACCCGGTTTTATACGAGGCATAGCGGTCCACGGCAAAGAAAGCGGATGCTGCATAAGGGTTCACATCCTGGGGGTGGCTGCCAAACTGGCCGGACAAATACATTTCCAGCAACGCCGCCGAAGGCTGCCCATACCGGGGGAACACTTCTTTGCGGAAGTCCACCCCTTCCTGTTCCAGCCGCTGGCACAGCCGGGCGAACTGGGTGGATTTGCCCGAGCCGTCGGTGCCCTCGATCACGATCAATTCTCCCGCCATGGCGCTCACCGGTAGAGACGGCGGACTTCTTCCATCTGCCCGCAGCACATCTTCCCCTCGGAACAGGGGCCATACAGGCAGGCAGGGCCCGCTTTGGCAAACAGGTGAGGCGCCGCTTTGCGGCATTCCAGCAGCATCTGCCGGGCCACCTCCCGGATCTCCCACTGGGCCCGGTTGCAGCAGCGCAGGCGGAAGAAATTGTACAAAGACCGCACGTTCATGGTCATCACCATCTTGGTGCAGCAGGCGTTGGGCAACACAAAGCGGGCGTCTTCAATGGCCTTTTTCCGGGCGGCTTTGGCCGCTTCTTCGGGGGGCATCCCCTGTTGCTCCAAGGCCTCTTGGTGGCGGGCGGATAAGATCTCCGTCAGCTGGTCATAGGCCTGCTGGTCCCGCTCCATCTGCTGCTCAAACAGCGCTTTGGCCTGGGGCACTGCGGCGATCTCAGGCGGCAGCACATATTCAAAGGCCTTTTCCCGCACATAGCGCTGGGATTGCACGCTGAAGGAGGCAATGCGGTGCCGGGTGATCTGGGCCAGCAGCGACCGGGATACCCCTTCGATGGCAAAGGTAAAAGAGGCGTGCTCCACCGGGCTCTCGTGGCCGATCTCGGTGAGCATGTCCAAAAAGCCGGCGGTCTTTTCCTCCGTCAGCCCATCCCAGATGGTGGCGGCGTCCGCCGCTGAATAGCACATCCGGGCAGCAGCGGCCACCAGGCGTTCCGGCTCCGGCGTATGGCTCAGCAATGTGACAGTTGGCATCGTTATTTTTCCCCTTTCATCCGCCAGCGGATGGACTGCCACAAATACTGGGGCAGCTTCATCATGCGTCCCAAGCGGCTGGGCTGCCGCAGCAGGCGGTAAAACCACTCCAGGCCCAATTTGCGGAACAGGGCTGGCGCCCGCTCCACTTTGCCGGCGTAAACATCCAGCGAGCCTCCCAGGCCCACCATCAGCGTGGCCCCCAGTTGATCAAAGTGGTCGGCCATAAAATACTCCTGTTTGGGGGAACCCAGGCAGACGAACAACACATCGGGCTTTGCCTGCTGCACGGCTTCCACCGCCTCCTCTTCCCGCTGGAAGTAACCGTCTTTGGTGCCGGCTACTTTCAGCCCCGGGTATTTGACTTGCAGGCGGTGGGCTGCTTCCTCGGCCACGCCGGGCTTGCCCCCTAAAAAGAATATCGTCTTTCCGGTATCCCGCAGGGCAGAAACCAAATTTTCGCCAAATTCCACGCCGGGCACCCGCTGCTTCAGCGGTTTTTTCAAAATGCGGGACGCATAGATGACGCCGATGCCGTCGGGCAGCACAAGGCCCGCCTTGCGGACGATCTCCCGCAGGCGGTCATCGGTCACACAGGATTGGGCGATCTCGGCGTTGGGGGTGACCACCATGCAGCGCCGCTTGCTCTGCAGGTTCTCCACCGCCTGGGCCACCGCCTCATCCATGGTCACGTTATCAAAGGCCACAGCCATAATCTGTACTCGGATAATCGACAGTCCTCTCTATCCAATCTATACGACCCTATTCTACCCTATTTCCCGCTGTGGAACAAGGTGAAATCTGCATAAAACTTTGGGCACCAAAGCCCGGTGGCTCAGGGCGGTGACACTCTAGGCCTGTTCTTCCCCCTCGCCGGGCAAAAGTGGGAGACTGCTCCCCCTGCTCTGCCTGGCCACCTGGAACAGGCAGGCCACCAGCCCAACGCCCCCCAACAGGCACACGAACAGTTCGCCCCACAGGTTTTGGGGCGCCAGGATGTAAAACAACCCGGCAAAAAAGGAGGATACGTTGAACCCCACATGCAGCAGGATGGCCGCCCCCAAGCTGCCTGTTTTGACCCGCACCCAGCCCAGCACCACGCCGAACACCACGGCGTAGAGCATCCAGAGCAGCTGGCCATGGATCAGCCCGAACACCAGCCCCTGGGCCAGCACCGCCAGCCAAGCGGGCATGGCCTGGCGCAGGCGGGAAAGGGCCAGCCCCCGGAACACCACTTCCTCTGTGATGGGCGCCAGCACGGCCACCGACAGCACGTTCATCAGCATCCAGGAGGAATCCAGGGCGCTGGAAGCCTGTTGGTACGAATCCTGCAAGGCTTGGGAGAAGGGCAGCAGGTCCATAGCGCCGGAGACGAATACATTGCCGCACAAACCGGCCAGCAGCAGCCAGGGCACAAGACTTTGGGAGATCCCTCTGCCCCTGCCGATCATGGCGCCAAACCCCAGGCCTCTGGCCCGACCCATGGCCCAGACGGCCGCCAGCGTGATCACTTCGCTCAGGCTGAGCAGAGCCGTGCCGTAACGGCTGTCAAAAGCTTGGGCAAAGGCCACATACTCTTCGGCGCTGGCTCCCGGGTCCATCCGGTAAAAATAGGCCAGCACCCCATAGGATGCCACCAGAGAACACAAATACTGTACCGCCACAAACAGCAGGATATAACCCACCGCATCGCGGAGTGAACGGAGCTTTTCCACAGGTTTCCTCCTCACAGAACGGGGCGCAAGGCATCGTGTCCTTGCGCCCCATGGTTGCATGGTGTAGTGCCGGCCAGGCAGTCGGCTTTGGTATTTTAGTCAAACAGCGGGTATTTCTGGCACAGCTTGTTGACTTCCGCCCGGATATAATCGGCTTTGTTGTCGAAATCCACCGCAGCCAATTTGATCAGCTCGGCGATCTTGGGCATATCCTCTTCCTGGAAGCCGCGGGTGGTGATGGCCGGTGTGCCGATGCGGATGCCGCTTGTGACGAAGGGGCTCTCCGGGTCGTTGGCCACTGCATTTTTGTTGGCTGTGATATACACTTCGTCCAGCCGCTTCTGCATCTCTTTGCCTGTCACGTGGAAATTGCGCAGATCCACCAGCATCAGGTGGTTGTCTGTGCCGCCGGATACCAGGTCAAAGCCCTCTTTCAGCAGAGCGTCGGCCAAAGCCTTGGCGTTTTTGACCACCTGTTCCTGGTAGGTCTTGAACTCGGGCTTCAGAGCCTCGCCGAAGCACACGGCCTTGGCGGCGATGATGTGTTCCAGCGGGCCGCCCTGGGTGCCGGGGAACACGGCCTTATCGATCTGTTTGGCCAGCTCTTCCTTGCACAGGATCAAGCCGCCGCGGGGACCCCGCAGGGTCTTGTGGGTGGTGGTGGTCACCACATCCGCATAGGGGATGGGGCTCATGTGCAGGCCCGCAGCCACCAGGCCGGCAATGTGGGCCATATCCACAAACAGGTAAGCGCCTACTTCTTTGGCGATGTCGGCGAAAATATCAAAACGGATCTCACGGGGATAGGCGGACGCGCCGGCGATGATCATTTTGGGCTTGTGCTCTTTGGCCAGGGCCCGCACCTCGTCGTAATCGATGCGCTCGGTCTCCGGGTTCAAGTTATAGGGCACCACATTGTAATAGCTGCCTGAAATGTTCACCGGGCTGCCGTGGGTCAGATGCCCGCCGTTGGCCAGGTTCATGCCCAACACGGTATCGCCCGGCTTGACCAGGGCGAAATACACGGCCAGGTTGGCCGAAGCGCCGCTGTGGGGCTGTACGTTGGCATGGTCTGCCTGGAAGAGCTTGCAGGCCCGGTCCCGGGCGATGTCTTCCACTACGTCCACACACTCACAACCGCCATAATAGCGCTTGCGGGGGTAGCCTTCGGCGTATTTGTTGGTCAGCACAGTGCCCATCGCTGCCAGCACGGCCGGGCTGACGATGTTTTCCGACGCGATCAGCTCGATGTTGCGGCGCTGGCGATCGTATTCGCTTTGAATCGCATTGCCCACCTCGGGATCGAATTGCTTGACTAGATCCATATTTTCTCGATACATGGTCTCCTACCTCCTAATCCTCTGATCCATTATCCTCCCATAATCTCCGGGATTTTTTTCTTCAGTCTCCAGTTTTATTATATACTCGAATTGTTTTTATTTCAATACTCTGTTATAATTGTTTCCGCCGGTTCAGTGGGGTATCTTGTCTATTTTACACAATCTTTCGCTGCCGGCGCAGGGAATGAAACAGCCTCTCCCCTGCCGCAGGGCGGGGGCCTTTAAAAACCGATAGGGATGTGAAAGATATGCGGAAAAAGGAATTGGCCGCCCTTGTGGTAGAACGGCTGCGGGAACACTACCCGGCCAGCTGCTCACTGGTGGCCGTCAAGGATTATGAGCTTTTGTTCGCCACCCGGCTTTCGGCCCAGTGCACCGATGCCCGGGTCAATGTGGTCACAGCGGAGCTGTTCAGCCGCTGGCCTACGCTGGAGGCCATCGCCGGCGCAGATCTGGAGGAGCTGATGGAGGTCGTCAAGCCCTGTGGCCTATACCGGGTCAAGGCCACGGATATCAAAAAGTGCGCCAATGTGCTGGTGGAGCAATACGGCGGCAAAGTGCCCGACGAAATGGATGAGCTGCTGAAGCTGCCCGGCGTAGGGCGCAAAACGGCGAACCTGGTGCTGGGCGACTTGTTTGGCAAGCCCGCCGTGGTGACAGATACCCACTGCATCCGTATTGCGGGGCGCATCGGCCTGACTGACAACACCGAGCCTTATAAAGTGGAGATGGATCTGAAAAAAATCATCGAGCCCAAGGAACAGAACGACACCTGCCACCGGTTTGTCCATTTTGGCCGGGATATCTGCACTGCCCGTTCCCCCAAATGCTCCCTCTGCTTTTTGCAGGATGTGTGCCGCTATGCCCAAGGGGGCAAACAGCCGGCCAAAAAGAAATAGGCCCTGGAAGGTGTCTTCCCGAGCCTGTGGCGGCCATTTCGCCGCATCCTGTGCACCGGGCGCAGCTTTCATGCTGCGTCCGGTGTCTTTTTTATTCCATACGCCCAAACTTCATCTCTTTGCCTTGGCTGTCGTACTGTTTCCGTTTGCCTGTCACCTGCTCCGCTTCCACCTTCCAAACGGCGGTGCGGTCCAGGCTGCGGGCGATGGCTTCGTCAAAGGCCCCCATGTTTCCCGGTGCATAGCGCTGGCAGATCAGGCGCAGCGCCTGGATCTTTTCCTCCCGGTCCGTCACTTCCGCACAGGGCCCCTGGGCAATGGCCGAAGCATATTCCGTGGTAAATTTGCCTTCGGGCACATGGACCCAGCTGACACAGCTGATGCAGGCCCAGGGCTGCCGTACCAAGTTCTCACTTTTCTGCCCCTGGGCGGCACAGTGGAAATACAGGGTCTTTTCCCGCCGGGCAATGCTCACCGGCACGCAGTAGGGAGTGCCGTCTTGGTTGACGGTGGCCAAAGTGGCATAGGGGCAGCTGTCCACCACCTGCCAGGCAAAGGCCTCTGGCATTTGCCGGTCTTGCCGTCTCATTGGCCGTCTCTCTCTTCCTTCCCATCGATGTACTCGTGGATCAGGGCCAGCAATTCATCACAGGGGCGGAAGACCAGACGCCGCTCCACCCCGTCTTCCTGGTAGGTGAGCAAACAGCGCCGGTGGCCGGGCAGCAGCGGCAGGTAGCACAGGCTTTTGCGCACTCCCATGTACCGGCGCCAGTGGTAATTTTCATCCAAGCGGCATGTGCCCTGGTCCAGCTGTACCTCAATGGCCCGCACAGGCTTGCCCAATATGTTCAGCCGCACAAACAGGTTATTATGCAGCAGGCGGTATTCATAAGATACAAAAGAGTACATCCAAACGCCGGTGGCAAAGGCCACAAACAAAAGGGCCGGTACACAATAGGTGACAAAATGGGCTGCCGGCGTCTGCCAAATGGCCTCATAAAAACTACATGTCAGCAAAAACAGGCCCACTACAATGGTAAAGGGCACTGTTTTGCGCTGAAACCCTTGCAACATTTGTTTGAACATGACTCAATCCATCCTTTCCGGCTGGTAATGAAATTGGCCGTCTTTTGCCTCGGCCCGCAGATAGACGCCGTCCCGCAGGCTGCCCGGGTTGCACAGCAGCACAGTGCCCCACTGCTTGGCATAGGGCCTGTGGGTGTGGCCGAACAGCCCTACCGACGCCCCGGCCTGGCAGGCCGCCTGAGCAAAAGATTCCAGCCCCTGCTTGACGCCGAACCGGTGACCGTGGGCCATAAACAACGTCACGCCCCCTTGCTCCAGGGTGCGGGCCGGCGGTTCCGGGCTGCACAGGTCACAGTTGCCCGCCACACACAGACAGGCAGTGCCCAGCAGTTTCGCTGCCCGCTGCGCCTCTTCGGCACCGTCTCCCAAAAACAGCAGGCAATCTGGCTGTTCCCGCTCCAGCATGCGGCACAACAGCGAAAAACTGCCGTGGGAATCCGACGCGATGCAAAATTTCATTTTCGTCCCTCCTGGCGTTGCCGCCCGGCTTTTTACTATATGCAAGCATACACTACTTCCCGCCAAAAAGAAAGGGGGTTTTCAAAAGATTTTCTCTCCGTTTGGAACGCCCGCCATCTGCCTGTGCATATACTGGGGTGAATAGCAGATGGGAGGAGATACATCATGCCCAACGAATACGAAAACCTTGCAAAAGTGCTGATGGCCAGCCCCCAAGGGGCAAAGATCGTCAAAAGCCTGGATAAACTCAACGCCATCGTCAACACCGACAGCGGCCGGCAGCTGATCGGCATGTTGGCCAGCGAGGGCGGCGACGCTATCAAAAACGCGGCGGCCGCAGCAGCCAACGGCGACCAGGACCAGGCCCGCGTGCTGCTCTCCACGTTATTGCAGAGCCCGGAAGGCGCCCAGCTGGCGGCCAAGATCATCGAAGTGATCGGCAACTGATCCGGCCCGGCTGACCGGTGCGGCGGAAGACGCGTGGCCCGCCCATCCGTTCCATTCCGTCCACGCGGAGAAGAGGATAAGACCATGGCAGATATGGAGGAAAAACTGAATCAGCTGCTGTCGGACCCGGCCAGCATGCAAAAAGTATTGAACTTGGCTTCCGGCATCCTGGGGGCACAAAAAGGGCAAAGCCCGGCGGCACCCGCAGAAACGGATCACGCACCCCCTGGAGCAGAAGGGGGCGGTCTCGATCTGAGCGCCCTGCTCCGCTCCCTGGGCAGCCCCAAGGAGGCAGCAGCGGGAGAAGGGGTATCGGCACCGGCGGAGCCCGTGCCCGCCGCGCCGGCGGGCGCTGGTGAAACAGAGAGCGGGCTGGACCTGAACGGCTTGCTCCGTTCTCTGGGCGGCGCCGGGCAAGGCCAGCCGGAAAACACAGGCGGTGAAAACGGCGGCGGGCTGGATCTGGCTGCCCTGCCCAAGCTGATGCAGGCCTTTTCCGGCGACACCAACTACTTAAAACCGGAAAAAGTCAACTTGCTCAAAGCCCTCAAGCCCTATTTCGGCGACCGCCGGGCGCCGGAGATCGACCGGGCGGTAAAGATGGCCAATCTGGCCCGGGCTGCCCAAGATACGCTGGGAGGCTTTTTCAGGAGGTGAGACCATGTACAACCGGTATCTGAACGCAGAAGGATTCGAAGAATATTTTGAGCCCCTGCCCCAGCAGGCGCCGGAGCCGCCTCCGTCCCAACAGCAATCTGCCGTCCCGCCGCCCCAGCCGGCAGAGCAGCCCCGGCGCGGCAGCTTGCTGGGCAGCCTGGGCGACAAGCTCAAACTGCCCACGCTGGACAGCGATACCATCCTTTTGCTGGTACTGGTGTACTTTCTGATCTCCGACAGCGACGAAGGGGAGGACAAAAAAAACAACATCGTCGACACCTTGCTCATCGTAGGCGCTCTGTTGTTGCTGGGCTTCTGACCAAAAAAGCAGCCGGAAACGTTCCGGCTGCTTTTCTTGCGCCCGTGGGAGCGGCCGACTTGCCCTCTGTTCCCTACAGGTCTTTCTGCATTTTATAGTTGGTCAGCTGGCAGCCTCTTCTTTCTATCGTCTGCTCCTGCAAGACCCGGTAGCCACGGTGCTGGAAAAAGGGACGTGCCGTAATGGACGCTGCCACGTCCAGCTGCTGGACACCTTGCTTCTTGGCTTCTCCTTCCACAGCCTGGCACAGCTCCGTGGCCACTCCCTGGCCCTGCCAGTCTTTGTGAACGAACAGATGGTCAAAATAGTCGCCGTCCAGGGTGGCGAACCCGGCGGTCTGGCCCTCCCGCTGGCAGATGAATGTTCGATGATGCAGGAACGTCCGGCCCCACCGCTCCAAGTCCTGCTCCCTGGGCGCCCAGGCGTCCAACTGCGCCGGGGTGTAATCCCTGGCGTTGACTTGGTGCACCGTTTCAACAAACAGCTGCACCAGGGCATCCCGATCTTCCGTCCGATACTCTCGAATCATATCCTTTCCTCCTGTCCTTTTTGCCCGAATTGGGCGGGATATTTCTGAATGCGGCTCATCGTGGCCCAATAGCCTGCCACCAGCAAAGTCGTGGCCAGCACCCAGGCCACCGAACTGGCCGCACACACGCCGCTGTAGCCCCAGACCTTGGCCAGCCAGGCGGCCGCCACCACCCGGGCGACCAGTTCACTGACGCCTGCCAGCACGGGGATACCGCCAAACCCCATCCCCTGGAGGGTGTTGCGGAAGATGAACAGCAAGCCTAAAATGAAGAAGAAAGGCCCCACGATGTTCAAATAGGTCTGGGCATATTGGACGACTTGGGCGTCCTTCTCCCCTAAGAACAGGACCACCAGCGGCTCACAGAAGGCGATGACCAGGCTGCCTCCCACCACGCTGAATCCCAGCGCCAGCAAAATGCTCCGATGCACCCCTTGGCGGATGCGGGCCGCATTGCCGGCGCCATAATTCTGGGCGGCATAGGTGGCCATGGTGGCCCCCAGCGTCACCAGTGCCTGGGTAGCCAAGTTTTCGATCTTTGTGGCCGCAGTAAAACCGGCCACTGCCGTGGAGCCAAATTGGTTGAGGGCGGCCTGCAGCACCATGACCCCCACCGCCGTGATGGAAAACTGGAAAGCCATGGGCAAGCCCACCCGCAGGTGCTGCCAGGCAAACGCGCCATCCCACCGGAAGTTGTGCTTTTTTATGTGCAGTACGGGAAACCGCTTTTTGACATACAGCAGGCAAAACAGAGCGGCCAACAGCTGAGCGATCACCGTGGCCCAGCCTGCGCCCGCCACCCCCGAATGAAAGCCGGCGATGAACAGGTAATCCAATACGATATTGATGATACAGGCCACGATGAGGAAATACAGCGGTGTTTTGCTGTCGCCTACCGCCCGGATGATGCCGGCGATCATATTATAAAAGATGGCGGCGCCTATGCCATAATAGATCACCACAATGTACCGCCAGGCGTCGTCGATAATATCCGCCGGGGTATCCATCAGCTCCAGCAGGGGCCGGGCTGTCAGCACAGACAGGATGGTGATGAATACCGTAGCTGCCACACACAATAAAATAGAGGTGGCCACGCTGTCCCGCAGCCGTTCCTCTTCCCCTGCGCCAAAACACTGGGCGGCAACGACAGAAAACCCACTGGTCAGGCCCTGTGCAAAACCTAAGATCAAAAAAGAGATGGCACTGGTGGCGCCCACGGCTGCCAATGCCTGCACGCCGATGGTCCGGCCTACGATCACAGTGTCGGCCATGGAATAAAATTGCTGAAATACGTTCCCGATGAACAAGGGGATGGAAAATGCCAAGATCAGCCGGATGGGGCTTCCCTTCGTCATATCATTGGTCATGTTATCTCTCCGCTCTTCTGTATCTGGGCAAAGGGGCATGGCAAACGCTCCACGCTCCTCGCCGCCTTCTGCCGGCTTCCCATCTGCCGCCACAGGCAGGGGCACCGGGCCGAAGTCACAGTATAGCGGCGGCACAGGGCCTTGTCAAGATATGCAGGTCTGCCGGTGCCCAATTTCGTTCATCTGACGGGAACCGGCCAGATCTCCCCTGCCATTCTATGCTTTTTGCCCCCCCTGGCCCAGAGCAAGCGAAGAGAAAAACCTGCTCCATGCCCTGCCCTCTGGGAACAGCCCCCTGGAAAGTGGAGCTCATTCCAGCGGATCCAGCACCGCATTGCAGGCTGCCTCCAACCCTTCTTTCTCCAAAGTGTCCCAAAACAGCGGCCGGTTTTCCGGCAATTCGGCTGGCTGGTGCAGCCGCTTCTGCTCTGCCAACGATTCTTCCGCCGGCCGCGCTTCCGTCCACAGCGATGGACACTGTTCCAGCAGCCGCCGGCCCCGCTCGGTGCTGGTCAGCACCAGGGAGACACCCAGCGGGTCGTATTCTTCCGGCGCATATTTCTCAATGCCCCAGTAGTCGGCAATAGTCAAATCCGAAGCCCGGCAAGCCGATGCAAAGGGGCACTGCCCGCAGGAAGGGCGCAAGATCGCTCCGCTTTCAAAAAACAGGCGGTAAAACCGTTGGTCTGCCTGGCCTTCCCTCTGGTTGGCCGTGCGGTAGCGAAAGGAGCGGTTGCTGTTGCTTCGGCTCCAGGGCAGTTCCTTGGTGCGGAAAGACACTTCTGCCAGCGGCGCCCCCTGCTCTTTTCCAGCAGCTGTTTGTACGCCTCCCACACCCGCGGGCTGGGCACGCCGTAGCAGATCAGGTCGCAGCACACCAGGGGCCCCTGCTCTGCCAAAGGCCCCATGGCAGCCCGCAAGCCGGCGTTTTGGCATGGCGTCCCGGTGAACAGCACAGGCTTCCCTTGCCGAAGATCTTGCTCCACTTGGCAAAAACAGTTCCCCAGATCGCTTTGCACATATTTGGAAAACCGCATCCGGTCCCTTCCCGCCCGGCCGGTGGCCCGTTGATGCACCACCCGGAAGCGGCTGTCAAACACAGCCCCGTACACCGCGCCGCCCATGTCCAGCACCTGGTCGGATAGGGCGGTAAAGGCGCCGCCCGAAGTGGACCGGCGCAGCACTTCCCCATCCCGGTGTTTCGCCACATAAAATTGGGGCATTTGCTCGTTTTTCCAATGATCTTCTTTGCGAAACGGGCAGATCGTCTGGCAAAGGCCGCAATCCATGCAGCGTTCCGCCCGGATCACCGGGTACAAAAAGCCTTCCTCATCCGGTTCCATGGCAATGGCGCCGTCCGGGCAGCGGTGGGCACAGGCGCCGCAGCCACAGCAGTCCCTCTTGTTCTCAAAAACCTGTTCCATAGCAAACTCTCCTTCCTGTTTCCATCTTACCATGGTTCCCGCCTTTTGGCAAAGAGCTTCGCCCCTTGCGGCAAATGCCGGCCGGCCTGGCATATCCGCTCCCTTTTGGGGCATACTGGCAGTGGAAATCTCACGAGGAGGCGCAGCACTATGCCGCAGGATATCAAGCAGCAGATCATCGCCGAGCTGGACCATCGCATTGCCAGCTTAAAAGCCCATCGCTTTGACGAAGTGATCGTATCGGGCAACCAATACCAGGAGCTGAACCAAGCCCTGGCCAAGGTCATCGGCGTGCCGCTGACCAAGGAGCTGGAAGATGTCAAAGCTTTTGTGATGGGGCTGTAAACCACAGGCGGCAAGGGAGATTCCCTGCCGCCTGTATCTATAAATAGCATCTGCCGCCCTGCACACCGCTTCACACATGCCAGCCCACGCTTTTGTTCTCCCGCTGGAGCTGCTGGGCATAGGCTTGTTCCATCAGGGTGGCCACGGTGGCTGCAATGTCCTCCTGCGTCTGCTGGTACAGCCGTTCCAGGCACCGGGGGCTGGCCTTTTGGGGGTCCACCTGGGCTTCCCGGCACAGCCGCTGCAGCCGCCGCCACACCGTGCTCCGGGCCGCCGGTTTGCCGTTGCGGCTGCGGAAGACCGGCCCGGTGTGGATGCCGCTGCGCTGGGCAAATTGAAGCAGTTCGCCCCGCAGGGGCTCCGGCACCCGCACCCGCCGTTCCACGGTCTGGAACATCCAGCTGCCCTGGCCCGTCTCCACCAGTTCCACCGTCACGTGGGCCAGTTCACCCACCCGTACCCCGGTGCAGCAGATGGTCTTGACGATGTAGTAGATCTGTTCCTTTCCCTGCTGCTTTGCCATTTGCAGCAGCCGAATATATTCTTGCCTGGTCAGCTCCGCACAGGTGCGGGGCTCTTCCGGCAGGCGTTTGGGCACCTGCCACTCCGGGTGCCCCAGGGCCCGCAGCAGGCTGTTGCCCGCCGAGATGCGGGTATTGATGCTGCTGTTGGATAAAACACCCTCTTGGGCCATGGCCTGCTGCCACTGGGCCAGGCTTTTGGGCCCCAGCTCCTTTGTTTGCCCCAAAAACTGCTGGAACAGACGCAGGTAGCCCCGGTACTGGTGCAGCGTGCTGGCCGAAAGCCCTTCTTCTTCCAGCCGGGCCAAGCCTGTTTCCAGCCAGTCATCTGTCAATCTGTTGCCGTCCATTTTATTCCCCTCTCATTTTCTTGGTATCAATATCCTCTTTCCGCTGCTTGCCCAGACAGGTAGATTGGCTTGGAGGCGCCCCGCTGGGGGACGCCTCCAAACCGTTTTGTCCTACGGCAAAAGCCGCCGGCTATTCAGCCTTATTGGTATTTCACCCAATCTTCGTTTTCGTTGAGCGCCGTCCACTTTTCGTGTACGCCGTCGCTCTTGCGCTCGTAGTCATGGCTGTTCGTGGCTTCCTGAACTGCCAGGTAATACCAGATATTCGTATCCTGGTTATCCGGCCAGCGGATCATGTCATCCAGCAGATCGCTGGTGTCTTCCGGCAGCCGGTTCAGCACACGGTTGACCAATGTCATGGCTTCGGCACGGGTGATGTACTTCTGGGGTCCAAATGTGCCGTCGGTGTAACCCAAGATCCAGCCGTTGTTGGCTGCGGCATTGATCTCTTCCTGGGCCCAGTGGCCGGCAATGTCGCTGAACAGGTCTTCCCCGTCATAGGCGATCTCGTCGAACCGGGCAGCAATGGCCGCGAATTCCGCACGGGTGATGCTGTCTTCCGGCCGGAAGGAGCCATCCGGGTCGCCGGTGACGATGCCCATCTTGGCCATGGTAGCCACCGATGTGTTGTACCACATATCGGCGTCTACATCATTGAAGGAATGGGTATCCGTCAGGTTGGCCTGGCGCACGTCCTCTTTCAGCAAACGGAAGAAGATGGCCGCCACTTCGGCGCGGTTGATGTTGTCTGTTGGATGGATGTAGCCGTCATCCCGGCCGATGATGTAGGCAAAGTGATCGTCTCCGTTCAGGTCACCGGGCACGCTGGTGGGTTCCCACTTGGCGTAGACCGTGATATTCCGGGTCATCTTCACTTCATCCACCGGCTCGGTCAGCTCTTCATCCAGATACCAGCCCTCAAAGGTATAGCCTTCGCGGATGGGCTGCTTGTCGATCTGCACCACTGTGTTGGCGTTATAGCGCTCAGGGTCATACTCTGTGCCGCCGTTGGATACATAGGTCAGGGTGTAGCGGATGGGGTCCTCGTCGCCGCCATCCGGTTCATCGATCACCGGAATGTCGTCCTCTTCCCAGAACAGGGCAAAGGGCGAGAAGGAATCCACTGTGATCCGGATGCCTTGGTCGGTGGTCTCCAGGCCGTTCTCCTTGGAGTCCTTGGAGTACAGCTCCATTGTATATCTGTCGTTTTCCAGCGCTTCGTTGTCGTTGCGGTCCAGCCCTTCGTAGTGGACGATATAGAAATCATCGTTCTTGTCGGTCCCTTCCGGATACGGCCAGTAAACGGTGATCGGCTGCTTGCCGGTGGTCACCCACGCATTGCCATTGCTTTCATCCACCAGATCCAGGTAGTTGAGCTGCACATTGTGGTCTGCGGTGATCTCAGCAAACTCGTCGATGGCTTCGTTGTGCAGGGTGTTGTTCTCGTCCTCCACGATGCTGTCCACCAGCAGCTTTACACTTTCTGGGTCGGCCACTTCCAGCTGGCTCTCGTTGATGTAGAACTTGGCCTCCTCAGGTACATGGGCAGTGATGTCCTCCACTGCTTCTGTGGGGCCGTTTTCGTTCTTGACTACATCCGTTGTCATGGTGTTCTGGTCTGTGACGCCGCGGATGGTGAGGTCGCCTTCCAGGACTTCGGCTTGATATTCCTCAGCTTCTTGGCCCGGCACCGTGACAACGGCCTTGACCAACCCTCGGTTCAGGTCGCCTGCGTAGATGGTCATCGTATACTTCTGATACAGACCATCCAGGTTGACCTCAAAGTCATCGGTGGTGCTGATATTGTTTTCTTGATCGGTGAACTGGAGCCGGATGGGGATCGGCTCTCCGTCCTGGATCGTAGAAGGCTTGATGCGGTAGATATACCGGCTGTAGGCCATACTGGTGTTGCCCTGCTGGTTGTCATACCGATCCAGCTCCCAAAGTCTCTTGTTCCCCTCTTCATCTTCATAGGTAAACTTCAGATACTTGGAAAGGTCAACGACTTTTTGTTTTACCGTGGTGCCATTTTCTTCGATCTCAACTTCGGTGACGTCGTCCGGGTCAGTCTTTTCAACTTTTTCAATCAGGGCTTGGTTCACATCATCCGGCAAAGTGATGTAGAAGCCCGGTTCCGGCAAGCCATTGCTGGTC
Organism: Candidatus Pseudobutyricicoccus lothianensis; assembly: GCA_904419295.1. Classification (GTDB taxonomy): domain Bacteria; phylum Bacillota; class Clostridia; order Oscillospirales; family Butyricicoccaceae; genus Pseudobutyricicoccus; species Pseudobutyricicoccus lothianensis. The sequence goes on along the minus strand of CAJFRA010000001.1, from coordinate 111,370 downwards.
TTGCCAACTTCGCTATCGCCGCTGCCTTCCACTGCGCTCTCGTAGCCATCGCCGCCTGTGTAGATGGTGATATCCGCCGGCTCAATGGAAATGGCGCCTACGGTATAAGAGACTGTGGGCGTATAGAATTTTTCCGGGCGGCCAGCCGTGCCGTTGGAATCCACCGGATACAGGATCGCTTCCAAATTGGTCTTCAGGCTGTCATACTGAGCGTGGCCATCCTCGTCGTACTGGCCGTGAGTGCCGGATACTTCGGACGGCTTCATCAGCTCAACGGTGTAAGTCAGCTGAACAGGCATATCCTTTGTGACTGGCACGTTGATATCCCAGACGAAGCATTCGTCTGAATTGCCATTCTTGCCCTTTTCATAATAATGAAGCACGAAGGAGGCGTTTTCTGCCGTTTGGCTTTCCAAGAACAGATAGCAAGCAGTCTCGTTTTCAGTGCTCTCGGGCGTATTTGGTTTGACAATGTAAGGTACTCCGCCCACAGTCAGCTGCAAAGCGGAAGCATCATCCACAAAGTCAAAATTGTATTCTGCGCCCTTGTTGTCTGTGTCAGAGCCGATCACGTCTTCCACGCGGCTGCCAGCATCAACCAACTGAATCAATTTGTCTTCCAATGTGGCAAACACTTGGCTCATCTGATCCGAAGTAAACTCTGAACCATTGGCTGTGTCCTCTCGGATTACTTCCACACCCTGATTATCCAGTGCGTCAAGCATTTGGTTTTTAATTGTTTGAATTTCTGCACTGCCTGGATCAAAGTTATTGTTCACGATAGTGACCTGTACGTCGTTCGCCAGAAGCTCCTGAACTTGGTCATAGGTCAAACAGCTAGACTTCTCAAAGGGTGTAAAGTAGGTTTCACCCCATACTGTAGTGACAATGTCTTCTTTATTAGGTGCAGTTGGGGCAGTGTCAAACCCTTGGAAAGTTGTCCAATAGTTATCCCAACTTGCCGTACTGCCACCAGAACGGTAGCGGAAAAACACGTCATATTCCGGTTTGTCTTCATCTTGCCCGTTATATACTTCTTCCCAAGATTTGTACATAGGGCCAGCAATGCAAAGTTGTCCAAGCTCATAACCGCTGTTGATTTTGCTCAGCGGGACATTTTCATATGTTTTGCCGTCAACTTCCAGATTGCCACGATAAACATAACCGTACATGTCGCTAAACATAATCACATGCTGCTCGCCGCCAGTGCCCTGCGACAGCATCTCCTGTGCCATAGCAAGCGGCCATTCAGTATTGGTACCGCCAAGCCGCTTCTGATAGCCTTCTCCATCGCTACTCAGTTCAGTACCAATGGCAACTTTCAAGGCTTCTACAGCGTTTTCATCTTTGAGAGAAACTAAGCCGCTATAGGTATCACTGGTTGCCGCGAGCCAATCACGTGCAGCAGCGTCAAAGGAAACAATGCCGACGTGAATATCCAGATTCTTTTTCGATACCAGCTCATCCAGCAGTGTTGTAGCAGCTTCTGCAAAGATCCCAGATCCCGCATGGGTATCATCCAGCACGAAGACAACATCCATGGACTTTTCATAGTCTGCCGCGGGCAAAGACAGCGTCACCTTAGATTGGTAGTTGCTGTCCAGCGGAGTCGCTGTTTTGGATTTGGAAACTTTCCAATTCCCCTCGCCGGGTTCCAGAGGCTTGACTTCTTCCAGCTCGATGACGTTGTAGAAGGAAAACTCGTAGTTTTGATACATATTGCTGGTAGGACCATCCAAACCCCAAGCAAGATCCAGCTCCAACGTTGCATCATCTTGCAAACCATTTGCCATCAAATCTTTGAAATATTGGTTTGCCTCTTCATACAATGTCGAACCATTCTGATACTGTCCAATGCCATGTGCCCGTGCAAAATCCAAATCCCCAGGATTAGGATCCAACCGTTCAACGTTTTCTTTACCGAAAACAAAGCTCAAAAGCTGCTGATAAAAAGCATCATAGGTGGCAGCTGCCAATTCACCTTCCGGCCATTTTATCTGCACATCAAGCTGATCTCCATCGGACTTTGCATATACAAACTTATCAATCCAAGGGTATTGCTCAATATAGCTGAGCAGTTCCGTTTCTGACATGGTGTATATACCGTTGTGTTCAACTCCACTAGATGTGGAAAGCCAGGTGGGGTGCTCAATGACTAGGTCAGCAAGCGATGTATATTCGGTACCATGCTCTTCATTAAGAGTGTTTAGCATATACCGAGTTAGCGCATTTTCTCCAGTATATCCTTGCTCCTCCAAATAGTCATAAACTTGGCACAACTCTTCAAAACTTGTCCCAAATCCGAAGAATCCCGGGAGCATATGACCGGCAAATGAAATCGGCAGATATTGACCATCATACCCCAGAACAGGAAGCAACGAACCTTCCTCTAGGCTGCCAAAATCGTCCGTATCCGAAGTAGATATGACCAGGCTTCCGTCTTTATAGGTATAGGTTCTCCCGGAGTTGTTTGTGATCTGAACCTGGTATTTAAAAGCATCACCAGGCATTACGCTGCCGCCTTCACTAAGAGCGCTCATCATTGCGCTTCCAAGATCGATCACAAGGCCGTCAGAAGGAGCATCCTCTGTAATTTCAAAGTTTAGAATATAGGTATCCCTTTCTACATATTCAGCTCCTATGTACTCCACGCCTTCCGACTGCTCCTTGTACTCTACGGTACAAGTTTCCGGTGGGAGCGTCGTGCCGGGTTCGCCCTCCCCGTCAGCCGCAAAGGCCACCGATGGAATCATCGTCAGCATCATGCACACGACCAGAAATGCCGACAACAATCGCCTTTTCATTTTTCTTTCCTCCTTTGTAATTTCGTCCTCTATATCAACACCCTCGCGGATGGTTTTTTAGAAGCGGTGTGCATTGGCGTGCTGGTGTTCTGGCCATCGCTTCTTAATTGGCGGAGCCCATGGGCGTCTTTGTTGCTCCGCGCCAAAATTTGAGACAAAATGAATATTTCGTCTCAAATTGTTGGCTGCAAATGCACCACAATGAGGGAATTGACAGGTAAAAAGAGGATTATTCTTCCTTTTTTGCAACTTTAGAGCGTACAAAACCAGAGCCGACAAAAATTTGCGTTTGCCGGCTCTTTTCGCTTTGCTCTGGAAGATTGGTAATTTGTTGATTTCTGCAATCGGGTGTGCTAAAATAAAACCATCTACAAAGATTATGTAGCGATTACGCAGCGCCACCTGGTGTTTTTTGGGACGAAATATTCATTTTGTCCAGAGCGCCCGGTGTTCTTTTTTTGCCTTTTTATGTCACAAGGCCCAAGCGGTCCATCTGCCGCAAGTGTTCTGTTCCGGTGGAGATGAGGTAGATGCGGGTCGTCTCGATGCTGGAGTGGCCCAGCACATCCGCCAGCTTGGCTACATCCTGGCAGGCCCGGTAAAATGTGCGGGCGAACAGATGCCGCAGGTTGTGGGGGTGTACCTTGGAAAGGGCCACCCCCGCCCGCTTGCCCAGGGCCTTCATCTCCGCCCATATCTGCCGCCGGTCCAGCGGCCGGCCGCTGCGGGTCACAAAGATTTCCCCAGAGGCCTGTTTGCGCCGCCGGGCGAATTGGAGCAGTTTTTTCCGCAGTTTGCTTGGTATGAGAATGGTACGGATCTTCCCTTTCAGCGAGATCTCCGCGCGCCCCTGCTGGGCGGCTTCCACTGTGATATAGCGCACTTCCGAAACCCGCAGCCCTGTGGCGCAGATCGTCTCCAGCAGCAGGCCCAGGCGCTCTTGGCCAAGTCTTTGGGCCGTTTCCACCAGCCGCTGGTATTCCTGCCGGCTCAGTTCCCGCTCTTTGCCCCGGAATAGCCGTTTTTGCAGCCGCAGCGGCTTGACCCGGCAATCCTCCCAGCCGCAGAACCGGAAGAATTGGTTCACCGCCGCCAGCATCGAGTTGATGGTGGCCGGGTTGTAGCCTTTGCCCAGCAGATGCTCTTTCCAAGCCACTGCCGCCTCTTTGGTCACCGCTTCCCCATCCAGCCAAAGGGCAAAAGCGTTTACATCCCGCACGTATTTCTCAATGGTTCCGGCGCAGCGTTCTTGCTGGTACAGAGACCGGCCAAACTGGGCAATTCGCTCGGTGTATAACAGGGTATTATCCATGGTTTTGCCTCCATTTAAATGAACTTGATTTGCCCTTATTGTACCTTTTACCGTTCCCGGTATACAGCAGTGAAAAAATCAATTTCCAAATTTTCGTTCCCAAATGGCAAAAGCCCGGCAGGTGTAAAACTGCCGGGCCATCTCTATGGCAGAGGTGCCACCTGATCTGTAGCCGTCCGCGATTTTCTGTGCTATACTGGTTTTAAGAGTTCTGGGCCTTTCCGCCCGCTGTTTACAGGAGGTCGCCATGCGTACTGAAGAAGAAATGTATGCCTTGATCTTAAATGTGGCCAAAAATGACCCACGAATTCGTGGGGTGATCCTAAATGGATCCCGCGCCAACCCCAATGCACCCAAAGATAGCTTTCAAGATTTTGATATCGTCTATCTAGTGAAGGAGCTGGATCCTTTTATCCATGACCGGAATTGGATCGATCTTTTCGGCCCTCGTCTCATGCTGCAAATGCCGGAAACCATGCGTTACCCCACTGGCAATGGCCGCTTTAACTGGCTGATGCTGTTTCAGGACGGCAACCGGCTGGACTTATCTTTGGCGCCGCTGGACCAGGCGGACCAAGTGGTATCCGACAGCCAATCCATCGTGCTGCTGGACAAAGATGGCTTTTGGCCTTCTGTTCCCCCTGCCAGTGACCAGGATTACTGGGTCACACCGCCGGATGCCCTTTTTTATGCTTCTTGCTGCAACAACTTCTGGTGGTGCCTGCAAAACGTGGCCAAAGGCATCCTCCGGGATGAGCTGCCCTATGCCATGATGATGTTCCACACCGTGGTGCGGCAGGAGTTACATGATATGCTCAGCTGGTACATTGGCGCCCAGCAAGGGTTTCAGGTCTCATCCGGAAAAATGGGAAAGTACTTTAAGCGTTTTCTGCCCAAAGACATGTATGAAGCCTATGCCAACACCTATTCCGACAGCTGCCCGGCGCATATTTGGCAGGCAGTCTTTGCAGCCTGTGACTTGTTCCGTCAGGCGGCAGTGGTTGTTGCCAAGCATTTTGACTTTTCCTATTCCACACTGGACGATCTAAATATGACCAATTACTTAAAGGCAATGGCTTCGCTGCGGTGATGTCTCGCTGCAAGCCCACGCTGAAAAGAAAGTGAGGCCTGTGGACTTTTGCCCTGTTTCACATAGAAAAAACCGGCTGATTTCCGGTTTTTTCTATATCTAGGGTCTATTTTTCTCTTCATTCCTCCCCTTTGGAATCCCAGAAGAGGAACGCAGGCTCCCCATTTTTCGATTTGGCCGGGAGACCCGTCCAAATCATGACGCGCCACTGGGCGCGATGGACGAAAACGCCCCCTCTGCCCCTGTTTCGGCTATCTTCCTTCTTTTTACGATCTGCTCCAATTTACTTTTGGGTGCTGTGGCGTTTCTCCCCACACGCCCTATGGCCGCGCGGGGACCCCGATTCGTTTCGATTTGGCCGGGAGACCCGTCCAAATCACGGCGCGCCACTGGGCGCGATGGACGAAAACGCCCCCTCTGCCCCTGTTTCGGCTATCTTCCTTCTTTTCACGATCTGCTCCAATTTACTTTTGGGCGCTGTGGCGTTTCTCCCCACACGCCCTATGGCCGCGCGGGGACCCCGATTCGTTTCGATTTGGCCGGGAGACCCGTCCAAATCACGGCGCGCCGCTGGGCGCGATGGACGAAAACGCCTCCACTGCCTCTGTTTCGGCTATCTTCCTTCTTTTTACGATCTGCTCCAACTTACTTTTGGGCGCTGTGGCGTTTTCGTCTAGGGCCTCCACATATTCTTCAAAGGAAATGGCCCCGCGGTCAAACAGTTTTTCCAGCGCTTGTTCCTGAGCATAATGAGAAAGAGGGCTGTTGGGTGCCACATCGATGCGGATCTCCACCCGCAGCTTCCCCAGTTCCTCCGCGCTGATCTGCCAAGGCGGCAGCCCCAGCGGCACAGGGGCATACACTGCCCACAGTTCGAACCAGATAGCCGCTACGTCTTCGATAAACTGGCGGAAATCGGCGATCTGTTCGTTCAGCGGCAGGGCAGCCTGGTCCCTTGCGGCAATGATTGCCGCGCCGCTGGCCTGCTCCGGGTTCACTTGGCCCAAAGCCGCATTGCCGGCACCGGCCAGCTCCCTGGTCTGGCTCACCAGTTCTTCCGACAGCTGCCGCGCATCGGGCGACATGGGGGCGGCGCCCAGATAGGTGACGATATCCGACACCCGGGAGGCCTGCATATCCCGCACTTGGATGGCGGCGCCCACCTGTTCGATCGCCTCTTTGTTCAGCACTTTATCCGCATTGTAGACCATGCGGGAAAAGGCGGAAACTTTGGCGTTCATCAGCCGGCGGGCCAGCATCTTGTTTGTCTCGATCTGGTTTGGGATCAATCCATGCACCAATCCGGCTCCCCGGCTGCTGCCCCTCTGGCGCAGCCAACTCATCGAGGCGATGGGATACCGCCGCAGTCCCCGTCCGTTGCCGCCGCACAGGCGGACTGCCGGCCGGTAGATCACGTCCCGTGTGCTGCGGGCGCAACAGACCGTGCCGTCTTCGTCCCGCCAAAACAGCAGCAGGGCGGTGCATTTCTGGGCCCCTTCTTCTGTTTCGCTCTCCTCTTCCCTCTCCCATTCCGGGTCATCCGGCACGATTTTTTGCACCTCCCCTTCCGGCAGGCCGTAGCGCCGGGCTTCCCGCCGCAGGGCGCCCACCGTCTGCCGGCCGGCAATGAGGATGTATTCCTGCTGCTGCAGGTCGGTCACCTGTTCATCGGCCAGATGGACGTTGCAGGTATCCACCGGCTGGGCCCGGCAATCCCCATCGTAAAAGTAGAGGTAACTGTCCCCCGCGATGCAGGCGTCTTTTACCACGTTCCAGCACAATTTGTCCATTTTGAGCCGTTCCCATTGCCGGCCGGCATAAGCGGTCAGCTTTTGGCACAGCAAGGCCGCCTGGGGCTGTTGGGGGCCGCCGCTTTCCAGCGGTGTGTAGGTGATGGTCAGCGTATTGCTGGCCACGCCCGCCACCTTGTATTCCACAATGGATTGGATGAAGTTGTATTTGGGCAGCAATTCTCCGCCGCTCTCCACACCGGCCCACTGGTCCCCTGCAAAAAAGCGGTGTGCTTGTTCGGTTTTCTCATATAGGCCTGCCATGCGGTGCCGCTCCACGCCCCGCTCATACCACTGCCAAATGCGGTGGGCTGTCAAGCCCGGTGTCTGCGCCATCTATTCCACCTCCTGCTGCCCGTTTTCCGTGCCGTCGTACCGTTCGATGTTGTGCCACAGCTTTTGCCAGCGCTGGCGCCAGCCAAAGGGCGCGCTGCCTTCCCGCTGCTGGCGCAAGCGCCCGCCATCCAGCAGGCCGGTGCGGTAGAGCAGTGCGCCCCCCAGGGCGCTGCACCAGATCATCAGATATTCCATCCGCTCCTTCACCTCCTGTTTTGCATCTGCTGCTGCCGCTGCCAAGCCAGGCCCATTTGGGCGATCTGGTCCGGGTTAAAGCCCAATGAGGCATAGCCGGAAAAATCGCCGTATTGCGCCAAGACCTTAGCCACGGCCAGCTGCCGGTCGAATTGGGCATCCACTGCGCTCTGCTGCTGTTTTTGGGCGGCCAGCGCCTGCTCTGCCTGCCAGCGCTGGGCCTGTTGCTGCTGTTGGGCCGCTGCTTGCTGCCGCTGCCACTGGGTCTCCAAATAATCGGGATAGCCCTGGGCCATGGCTAAGTTCATGTCGGCCTGGGCTTGGGCCGCCTGGAAATCGCCCTGCAGCAATACATCGCTGATCTGGCCCTCCAGCGAGGCCAGCGCCTGCTGGCGCCCCAATTCCCCCCGGATGAGATTTTGCTGGTAGGCACTGCTCTGCTGGGCCGCCGTGCTCTCGGCCGCCCCCTGCCCCTGCAGGCCCAGCCGCCCCATGGTCTGGGGCAGATCCCGCTTTTCCAGCATATAGTTCACATAAGCCTGCCGGGCCAGGTCGTCATAGTTTGCCTGGATCTGGGGGCGCTGGCTCTCCAGCCGCGCCGCCCCCTGTTGGGCCGCCTGGCGGTAGACCCGCGCAGCGGCGTCTGCGGCGTCTTGGTATTGGGCCCGGATGGCGGCGTAGCCGTTGGGAATGTATGCGCTGCCGTCCGTGCCGCCGCTGTAACCGTAGGCGGCCCGCAGGCTTTCCGCCATCTGGTGGGCCGCGTCCATCCCCGCCCGGTCTCCGGCGGCGTGGGCGGCCTCCCAGGCGCTCTTGGCCGATTGGATCTGCTGATAGGTCCCCGGTGCATTTTGTTTGATGTAGGCGTCGTTGTAATTGCCTGCACTCTGGTATCCGTTTTTGTAGCTGCCCATGTTGGTATAGGCCATCGTTCATTCCTCCTTTGGGCGCAGATGCCCGTCTTCTTCCACGATCACTTGGTCCGATGGCAGCGTCAGTGCAGGGCGTACCCCCGTCACTCGGTTGGCCATCCGCAATTCTGCCTGCCCCTCTTTGTCCACGGCGAAGGCCTGGGTCCCATCGGTCAGCACCGGTGAACGGGTCCACCAGCTGTAGGGGTTGCCATTGCTTTCTGCCACCAGCCATTCCGGGTGCTGCACCAGGATCTGTATGGTCTGCCCCTCCCGGTTGGCCGAAGCGCCGGTGTCCAGCCCTGCCTCGGTGAGTGACAGGCAGAACACCTGCCGCTGTATCTGGGAGAGGGTGTGGCTGCCTCCGGTGGTATAAGCGATCTCCACCGCTTCCACCAGTGGCCGGATGGCCTGGTCCAGGCGGCCCAGCAATGCTGTGCACTGTTGGTCCAAAAGGCTGCCGTTGTATTCATTGGCCACTTTGGAATCAAACATGGTATTGCTGACCGCATGCCGCCGCAGCAACAGCGTCCGTCCAGCGGCCGGATACCCGTGGGCCAGCACCAGGTAGTCCTGGTCTGTCCCGTCTTCGGCCAGCCGTACTGTCTGCCCCGCCTCTGCTTGCCCCAATGTTTTGGCCACCGGCACCTGGCAGCTCACTTGGCAGCGGCTGGTCTGGTAATCCCCCCAACTGTTTTTTGCAAAAGCCCGGTATACATAGGTCTCCCCGGGCGTCACCTGCTGGTCGGTACAGGCGGTGGCACTGCCTTCGTAGAGCAGCATCCCCTCCCAAGGGGAGCCCGGTGCTGTGCCGCTGCCGCGGCAGATGCGCACGCCCTGATAGGCCGGGTCCTCCGGCGCCTGCCAGCTCAGGGAGACAGTTCCATCTGCCGCCTGTGCCGTCAGGCCCACCGGCTGGCTGGCCAGATCCCCCATAGGTGCCGCTGTTTGACCGGTCAAATAGCAATCTGCCATCTCATTTCACCACCTTTAGCCGCAAGGGCAGCCCGATCTGGGGCGCGCCCCGGTAAGACGTGGCTTTGATGCTGCCATCCAGCGTTTCCAGCCGGTCCACCATGTTCCAGGCCTGCAGCAGGGCCCGGTCGCTGTCCGCCTGGCCGGAAAGGACTACGCCGGCCAGGGCGGTATCCGCCCCAGAAAGGCCGGGCACCGATGCCTGCTGGGTATACGGCCCTGTCCCCTGCCATCCGGCGGGCAGCGTCACCGTATAGCAAGCGCCGGCCAGGTCTTGGGGATCTAAGCCGCTGTCCGACAAATTGCCTTGGGCATCCAAGGCGGCCAGGTGGCCGGCGGTGGCCCCTGCCGCCCGGTCTGCCTTTGTGCCCACTTGGGCCAGGTCAGCGGTGAACTGCTGCTCATCCCCCTGGTAGCCGCCCTGCTGAGCGGTCTGGTAAGCGCTGGCGCCATCGGCTCCCGGCGGGCCCTGCAAGGCGCCGATCTCCTGCCATTGCCCCATTTCCTGGTTCCAGATGTAAATGCTGTTCTGTACTGCCGTACCCACGGCATAGGCGTCGCCCGGCTGCCCGGTGGGATGGCTCTGCTGCAGCGCTTCCAGGGTATCGTAGCGGGCCAGCACCGTAAAGCTTCGCCCGTCCGCCCCGTCTTTGCCGTCTTTTCCCGGGGCCCCCGGTTCCCCCTTGGGCCCTTGGGGGCCTTGCGGGCCATCGGCTCCGGGCGCTCCCGGCGTGCCAGGCGGCCCTTGGTCGCCCTGGGGCCCCGGCTCCCCCTGGATCCCCTGTACCACCGTGGCGCCGTCCGTATCCCAGACCTGTGTGTTTTTGAATTGCAGGCGGCTCCGTTGGGGCATGGCCTGTCCCTGGCTGTCCAGCACCAGGTGGCCGCCGGAGACCACCGACCAGCTGCTGCCGTCCTTGGTGGCTTCCAGCGCCCCATCCCGGTTTTGGCGCAGGGCCTGGATGTCATCGGACAGCAAAGCGGAGGCCAGGGTCTTGCCCAGCTTTGTGCCGATGTTCCCCGCCCCGCCGCTGTCCTGCAGCCCCTCCAGCAGGCTGTTGAAGCGGACGGCCAGCAGCTCTTTGGCCAGCCGGTCGAACACTGCCTTGTTTTCCGCTGCGGTGCCGGTCAGCTGGTCGGGGGCCGATGCCACATCCAGCCCGGTGTAATCCGTCTCTTTGATCTGCAATGTTTGGATGTCCACACGATCCCTCCTTGCTCTATTTGATATTGCCCTCTTTTGTGTAGCACTTGGCGATGCCATAGACGCCGAATCCTTCGTAAAGGCCATCGTTTTTCACGGTGATCTGCAGGGTGATGTAGCGTCCCAGCCCCCGGCCGAAAGGCACGATGCGCGGTGCGTCGTTGCTGCTGAAGCCCACCCGTCTCAGGTCCAGCTGCTCCCAGTCGAAAATGTCCATGGTCTCGTAGCGGATGTTTTGCCCAAAGTCCTGTTCGGTCCGCAGGTTCACCGTGACGCTGCTGCGCAGGTAAGGCTTGATCATCAGTCCGCTGCCCCGCCGCCGCAGTGTCTTATATTGGGCAAAGCTGCCGTCGTCATCCGCTTTGGTGCTCCAGGCGCACACCACCGGCTGGCCGTCATCGGCATAGCGCTCCATGGTGTCGATGTCCGTGTTGAACCGACACAGCCGCCCATCTTCGGTGCCAAAAAACAGGTCTTCCCCCCGGGCCAGCAGGCAGCGGGCGGGCACATTTTCCCAGTGGTAGCATTCATAGAGGTAATCGCCCATGCTTTGGCTGCGCCAAGCCCGTTCCTGGGCGCCATCCAGCAAATAGCACCGGCCGCCCACCGCCAGCACATAACAGCCCCGCCATTGGGCGGCACAGGCCTGGTCCAGCCCAGCCTCCTGTTTCAAGGCGGTATCGATGAAATAGCTCCGGTTCTGCACCGACTTTTCCTCGCTGACGCTGCTGGTACACAGGCCCATCACCCCTTCTTCCGATAAAAACAGCGGCTCATCCAGGATATTGCCGAAGGCATAGGGGGAAATGGCCCCCACGCCGCTGACCCCCTGCTTCACCGGGTACACCGTCTGCCCATCCAGCACGCCGGATTGGCGCAGGTACACCGTGGCCTCCTGGCTGGTGGTCTCTTTGATGATCGCCTGGTACGGGCCGATGCGGCGGTATCCCATGATGGCGCTGTCGCCTCCCACCCGTGTGTAGCCCAGGTCTGGGAAATAGTTGGGCTGCCCCGGGGCGGAGCGGTAGTCGTAAGCCGGCTCTTCCGGGTCGTTCCCCACAAAAGCGCAGCCGTCATAGACGCCGCACACCCTGCACCGGGCGATCTTTTCCGCCTGGTCCGCCACGCCAAAGGTGATCTCCAGGTTGTCCCTGCCGGCCACTTGGGGTTTGGCCGGCGGTTCGTCGAACACCACGATGCCCTTCTGCCGGTCTACGCCATAGCCGGTGATCACCTGGCCGTCCAGCTTGCATTCCAGGTGGGAATCGTCCAGCCCTTGGGCGTCCAGCACATAATTTTTCGATGTACCGTCGCAGCAAAAGCTGTTCCGCCGCCGGCTGGAAAGCAGGTTGCACGCCTCATAGGCCGTCCCGCCCCCGGCCGGGTCCCGGCCAATGGAAGTCAGCGGCACATAGACGTTTTCCGTCACCTTGCGGCACCGGGCCAGCCCTTCTTCCGCCCTCCAAATGCGGAGGTACTCCCCGCCGGTGAGCAGATACAGCTCGCCATTCATCACAAAGCCCTGGGAACGGCCGTCGGTTACCCCTTCCAACATCAAGTAAGGTTCTTCGCCGGGCTGCCACAGGTAAATGGCGTCCTTGCCGTGGATGACGATGGCCTCCTGCTGGCCAAACTGCCAAGCATACAGGCCGTTGATGGGGCTGCGCACCGTGGCCAGTGTGCGCCATCCGGGCCGCTTTTCCGGCATGCCGCCCGCATCGGAGATCAGGTTGGGGGCAAAGGGGGAGCGGCTGGGGTCCACCAATGCCGGGTCAGTGGAAAAATCCACTCCCCGGAAACGGGCATAGGTGGTCACATACCGTTTTGGCCCCCGTGGCACTGCAAACCGGGCCACATCAAAACCACCTTTCCGCCACAAAAGCCGCCTGGCCGCTCTCCCGCCCCCGCTGCCGCTGTTCCAGCTGCAGCAGTTCCCGCCCCATCTCAAACTCATTGCGCCACAGCACCGCCAGCTGCACGTTGTCATGTTTATACAGCTGCGATGCGATGTAGAGCGGAAGCAGGGCCTGGGCCTCCGGCGCCAAGGAAAGCGTATGGTCTTCCGGCGTATCCAGCGTCAGCTGCGGTTCGTATGCGTCGTACCGCAGGCGGTATGTCCCCGGCGGCAGCCACAGCTGCTCCCCCTCCCACTTGTAGTCCAGAGTGGGGCGTTCCTCCCCTTCTTCCAACCGGTCCGCCCCGGTCAGCCGGAAGAGGTCCGGCGCCTGCTCTGTCAGGTCCAGCGGCTGCCCCTGGCTCTCCACCAAAGCAGTCCGGTGGATGGGCCGGCCGGCGGTGGCCAGCAGCAGCGCCCCCTCGTTGGCCGCTTGCACCAGGGCCGGCCGGTATTCCTCCCGGAAGGCTTGGTCGGGCAAATCCAGTTTTTTCAGCGCTTGCCGCTGCACTTCTCCCCATGTCATCATCACTCCTTTCCCCTTTACCATAGCCCATGCCCTTCGTCTTTTTCGTCTGTCGTTTGCCCTTTTTCCCGGCAGCAAAAAAGCCGGCGCCGTGGGGCATTCCCACAACGCCGGCCATCTGTCCGGCATTCTGCTGTTTTCCAGTCACCGGCTGCGCCGCAGCCCTTTTGGCCGGTGGTTTTTCAAAACGCCTCCCGCCAGTTTTCCCCAGCCCAAAGAGTGGCCGGAAGCTGTCACAAGGCACCAGCCCTGGCCCGGGTGCGGCAGTGTCTCCCCCCGGAGATACGCTTGGATCTCCGGGCTGTCTACAGGCCAATCCGCCGCCGGGGCTTGGCCGGGCCCCAGCGCCATTGCCAAGGCGTGGCCAGGCTCCATCCGCCCTTTTTTCTGAGTGCCCAAGTGGAGCCCGGGCCGCAGCACCCGCAATCCCTGCAAAGGGATCAGGTCCTTGGGCGCCGCATACCACTCTTGCCCGTAGCGCACCAGGCGCTGCGGCTGCCATCCGTCCAGCGCCTGCTGGGCAAAGGCCTGCCATTCCGGCGGGCCGGGTTCAAAGACCTGCTGCGGCGCCGGCGGGCAGCAAGCCCCATCCCCCTTGCGCATGCGGGCCATAAAATGGCCTTCGCCTTCCAACCGGTGGGGCCAGAGCCTGGCTGTGCGGGCCAATTCCGGCCGGCCGCCGCCCCACTGGGGCACACCTGGTGCAAAGAGCGGGGAAAAACAGGCCTGCTCCACTTCCATCCCATGGCGCTCCAGCAGGCGGGCCACCGTCCCCTCGTCTTCTTCCGGCGCGAACGTACAGGTGGAATAGATCAGCGTGCCGCCCGGCCGCAGCAGCGCCACGGCACAATCCAAGATCTCATCCTGCCGCTGGGCGCAACGGGCGATGTTTTCCAGGCTCCACTCCTGGCGTGCGATGGGGTTTTTGCGAAACATCCCCTCGCCGCTGCACGGCGCATCCACCACCACCCGGTCAAAGTAACCGGGCAGACGGTCCGCCAAGGCTTGCGGGCTCTCGTTGCTCACCGCACAATTCCAAATGCCCATCCGTTCCACATTTTCTGCCAAGATCTTTGCCCGGCCCGGGTGGATCTCGTTGCAAAGCAAAAAGCCTTCGCCACCCATCTGGGCCGCCAAGTGGGTGGATTTGCCCCCTGGCGCAGCGCACAGGTCCAGCACCCGCTCCCCCGGCTTTGGCCCGGTCAACACCCCCACAGCCATGGCGCTGGGCTCCTGCATATAGTAAAGCCCGGCTTCGTGCCAGGGGTGCAGGCCGGGCCGGTCTTCCGGGCCGTAGTAAAAGCCCTCCGGGCACCAGGGCACCGGCCGCAAAGAAAAGGGCAGGGCCCGCTCCAACTCTCCGGCGCTGACCTTCAATGAATTGGCGCGCAAGCCCTGCAGGCGATCTTCCTGCTGGTATTGCTCCAACAGCGCTTCCGCCTCCTGCCCCAGCAGCTTTTCCATCCGTTCGACAAATTCCCGCGGCAGCTCCATTGGCCTCCGCCTCCTTCCCGCATAAATCAAGGGCGCGGAATGGCCGCGCCCCTGCTGTTTCCCATCCTTGTTAAGATGCCTTTGATGTCCGCTTCACCGCTTTGCACACGGCTGTAGCCAAAATGCCTGCGGCCAACGCCTCCAACAGGCTGTTGACGCTGACCACCGTCATGATGATGCTCTTCAAGGGCAGCGCCTGGAACAACACCCAAAGCAGCCCCATCACCGCCGCTGTGTGGAAGAAGGAGGACACCACTGCGGTGACCGCCATAGCCGGTGCATCCCCTTTCATCTTTCGGCTGAGCAGGCCATAGAGCAGGCCCGCTACCACGCCCAACAGCACCCGTGGCAACAGGCACAGCACCAGGGAAGCCACCGGTTCACCGCTGAGGAAGGGGGAAAAAGCCATATCCACTGGCGATGCCGCCGCTGTGCTGGCTTTGATCATGGAGAACAAGCCAAAGGCCAAACCCAGCACGCCCCCCTGTTTTGGCCCCATGAGCATGGCGCCCACAATGACCGGGATGTGCATCAGCGTGATGGAGACCGGCGGCACCATGATAAAGCCGATGGGTGTGAATGTGAGCACGGCCAGCAGCGCGATGAGGATGGCCAGCTGTGCCAACGTACGGGTGTTTTGATTTCTCATTTTGTTTTCCTCCTTGCTGCCGCTCCGCCTGTATGCGGATACGGCGCAATCCATATATTCCGTCACGCCACAAGGCGAAACGTTCTCGTTACTCTGCCCCCGGCGGCCCTTTGGGCTTTTCCTCTGCCGTGTCGTCCAACCAGAGGTCTACATAGGCGCTGGCACAGCCCAGGGCTACGGCCGCCACCGTGGGAACGGATACCGACGGCATCCACCCATCGATCAATTCCAAAATGGCCACATCCACTGCTGTGCTCAGCAAGAACCGGAACAGGCGTGGGCGCCTGAGCCGCCCCAGGGCCCACAAGGCTTTGGGCAGCCCTTCCACCAACAGGTCGCAGGGCAATGAAATCAGAAAATACAGAGCGAAAAAGCCCAAAAAGGCTCCTTTTGAATCGTACTGGAATCCAAAAAATTTTAAGATACCGCCGCCCAGCAGCACGAATACCGCCACAATGCCCAGCACGATGGCCGCCAAGATCAGCCCTGCGGCCAAGCTGGCCAGTTTCTTGTTCCCCTTCATCGGGCATTCCGGGCGTGGATCCGCTGCAGGCCTTCCAACACGAGATCCTGTTCCACAGTCCATCCCACCCGACAATAGGGGGTGATGGCCGCAGCATAGGAACCGGTGGCGACCCGGCGAGCCGGCTGCCCCAATGTTTCTTCCATGCGGGCTGCCATGCCGTCCAGCGTACAGGCGTTGCCATACAAAACGCCGCTTTCCATGCAATCGATGGTATTGCGGCCGATTACGTCTTTGGGCGGCCGCTCCAGATCGATCTGGGGCAGCTGGGCCGTGTGCTGTGTCAAGGCGTCAAGGGCCACTTTGACCCCGGGCAGGATCGCGCCGCCCTGGACCGCTCCCCGGCTGTCTATGGCGATCATGGTGGTGGCAGTGCCCATGGAGCACACCAGCAGCGGGGGTTCATACCGGGCCAAAGCGCCCACGGCACAGCAGACTAGGTCGCTGCCCAGCTGCCCCGGATCATTGATCTGGATCTGCAGGCCGCTTTTCAGCCCAGGCCCCACCACCAGCAGCCGGGCTGCCGTCAGCCGGCCCACTGCCTGCCGCATCACTGAAACCAGCGGCGGCATGACCGATGCCAAAATAGCACCGTCGATCCGGGCCGGGTCACAGCCATACAGCAGCAAGGCCGAGCGGATCTTGACTGCGTATTCGTCGGCCAAGGCCCGGGTATCCGTTCCCATACTGGTCTGTAAAACCAACCGCTCCCCTTGGAACACACCCAGCCGGGTGGTGGTGCTGCCCACTGCAATGGCCAAAAGCATCCAGACCCCTCCTTTGCCAACCAATTGTCCTGCTGCCTCAGAAAAGGATCCCCCTTTGGGCTTCCGTCTCTGGGGTCTGCGATCATCCATTCTGATCCTACAAGGATCATAGCCCGGTTATTATACTATATCCCTTCCGGCCTTGCAAGCCTGTACCTCCCAGGGCTGTGGAAAAAGTGTATGTTTTTTTCGCCCTGCGACTATACTGAAGATAGACCCCATGATCCTCAGGAAGGAGTGACTTTCATTTGAAACGCAAGTGGCCCGTCTATCTGCTGTTCATCACCGTGGCTCTGGGTGCCGGAGCCCTATCCGGCTGGCTGATCGCCGATTCTGTCCAGGCCTATGAGCAGATGCCCCATCCGCCGGGCAGCCCGTCGGCCGGGGCGTTCCCCTGGGTGTGGAGCTTCCTTTATCTGCTCATGGGGGTCAGCGCCGCCCGCATCTGGCTGTCGCCCCAGCCGGGCTCCCGTTCCGCCCTGCTGCTGTGGGGTTTGCAGCTGGCTGTCAATTTTGCTTGGCCCTTGCTGTTTTTTGACTTACAAATGGTCTGGCTGGCCTTTTTCTGGCTGCTCTTGCTGTGGCTGCTGGTCTTTTCCATGATCCGCGCTTTTTCTGCCGTGGATAGCTGGGCCGCCAAGCTGCAGCTCCCCTATCTGCTTTGGCTCTCATATGCCGCTTATTTGAATTTGGCCCAGGGCCTGTTATCCAACCGCCTTATCTAAATAGAAGGAAGGAGGCTCCTCAGAGCCTCCTTCCTTCTATTTATAAATGGATCTGGGCGAACTTCACATTGGCCGCCGTGCCGGCAAAAGCTTTGCCTTTGTCTGCCGGGTCGCACAGGTGCAGCACAAATTTGCCTGCATTCTCCCCCTGCAGCTTTTTAAACCGCATGCTGTCCAGCATCACCACCCGCGTTTCCCCATTGGGGATAGCCACGAGCAGTCCGCCGATGGACCGGCGCAAGCCGTCCCCCGGTTCCACGTAGATGCCGCATTTGGCAGCGTCCCCATTTTGGATCAACAGGGCCATCCGTTCATCGCTGCCCGCCGCCGCTGTCATCTGTTCTTGGCCATCCGCAAACGCCAAAGCGGCGCTGATGCCATCCCAAACGCCTTCTGTCCGTTGGATCTCCGCCATGCTGTCCCCTCCTTTTAAATCTTGGTCTCTTCGCCATAGCCGCATTGGATCACAGCCAGTTCATCGGGCCGCACCACCTTGGCGCCGTAAACATGAAGGCCCTTCAGGGCGTCTTCAAAGCTGTCCTCCGGGCGGTAAGCTTCCACCTGGCTCATGTTGTCCACAAAAGCGATGGCCCGCTTGGTGCGCAAAAAGATGCAGTCCTGCCCATCCTGCTGGCTCAAGTTGTTCGTCATGTACACATGGACATTGAGCCATTTGCCCACCCGGCCCACAAATCCATTTTTCATGCTGTCTTCGTTGGGCGTGCCATAGAGGATGTCGGCCAGCAGCATCTTCTCCAAGAAATCCGGCGAGACTTCCAGGCTGAACTGGGCGTTTTTCGGCACTTTGTTCTTGTAAAGCCCTTTGATGGCCGACGTGATGGTGGAGAGCACGTTGCCCGCCGTGACGGTCTGCTGCTGGATGCGCACACCGGCATCCCCCTGCAAGCTGTAGACATAACTGTCCGCTGCATCGGCCAAGCTGGCTTTGGCCTCCTCCCGCAGGGCGGCGATCAGATCGCCCTGGGCCTGGCGCTTGTCGATGTCATCTACGCCAAAGTTAAAATACTTCTGCTGATCGATGCGGATCATGGTGCTCTGGTCCTCCCAGCCGTCTCGCACCAGGGGCTCCCCTTTCTGGTAATCCCGAATGGCCACCCGGCCCACGCCGTTGATCTTGATCTCCGCCCCGTATTTGGCGTCTGCACGGTAGCGGGCGTCGGAAAGGCGCACTGCCACATTGTCGTTTTTCAATGCCGTCAGCATTTGCGCGCTCCAGACCGTGGGGATAAAGTTTTGAAAACTCACGCCTTTTGCCTCCTTTTTACCACTTCTTTTGGGATCGTTCGATCTTTTTCAGGTTTTGCTGCACCTGCTGGGGCGTCATCCGGCGCACTTCCTCCGGTGAATAAAAGTCCTGTTCCGGCCTGGCAGAGGCGGCGGGCCCCATCTCCGGCGGCGGTGTCACAGCCCCATTTTGGGCCAGGCAAATGGCCGCAAAAGCCGTCACCGGGTCGATGCCCAAGCTGCGCATCTTCAAAAAATCATCCCCCAGCGCCGGGATGCTGTCCGGCGCCTGCTGCGGGAAAGCCTTGGCGATCCGGGCCAGATCGCCCTGAAACACCCAGTCCCGCTCTCTTGCCCGCAGAGACCGCAGTTCCTCCAGCATCTGTGCCGGGTCCAGTTCTGCCTGTCCGCCCTCTGGATGCCGGGGGGCGCTGTTGTTTTTGTTCTCCATGCATTTGCTCCTTTCTGCCGCTCAGGCGGCACTCTGTGGTGTCTTCCACTGTGCCCATCTTAGCCCTTCCCCTTCGTCAGTTTCGTCTTTTGTCCGCCGTCCCGTCAAATGACCCGGTATTCCGCCGGCGCTTGTGTGCCAAAGGAGAATGGCTCCTTTGGCTCTTTTTCCTTCTGCCGCCGGGCAGGGCTTGGCCGGCCGGCCACGAAATACCGCAGCGCGTCGGGTGCGTGGGTCAGCTCATGGGGCTCTGTGGCCGCATCGCCGCTGCCATCCCCTGCAAACCGCAGGGCCTGCAGGGTGCGGATCAGGTTTGGGCAGGTTTCAAATATCTGGATGCCCGGCCCTTCTTCCCTTGGGTGGAGCCATTCTTTCACATCCATCCACCCGTTGATCCGCTGGTTCTCCGCCCGCTGTAAAACGAGGCCCTGCTGGAGGAAGATCTCGGCCACGCTGCGGCCCGTGTCCTGCCGCCGGTTCCACAGGTCCGGCGGCCCATAAGCGGCTTGGATGGGTTCCCCACACCCTAAGACCCGCCTGGCGGCCTGGGAGGCGATCAAGTTGCTCTCATAGATCTCCCGGTACACATAAGCCCGGCCCTGTTCATCCAAAGCGATAAAATACCCGGCCAGCATATCCAGCCCATAGTCCATGGTAAAATACCGCGGCCAGCTTTCCGGCAGCGGAAAAGGGGCTATCACATGGGTCTGCCGCCGGAATTCGGGGAAGAACTGCCCGGCAAAAGCATCCCATTCCCCTTCCAGCCAAGCCCGGCGCAGATCTTCCGGCAGATTTTCCAGCATGTCCACATACCCCGGGTCCTGCCGCAGCAAGACCTGGTTGTCAAATACCGTGGCCGGGATAAACGTGTAGTCCGCCGCCCGTTCCTTCCCCCGGTATTCCCTGGCCACAAAAAGCCGCCGGACCCAGTCGTGACCCACGCCCCCCGGATTGCAGGTCAAATACATCCGCTTGGGGAAGGCGTTCGCCCCCCGCAAACAGGCTGTCAAAGCGGAAAACTGGAACTCGGTGAACTGGGTAGCCTCATCGATGAAAATGACATCGTATTCCTGCCCCTGGTATTGGAGCACATCGCCTTCGGTGTCGCAGTAGCCGAATTTCAGCCGGCTGCCGTTGCAAAAAGCCAGGGCTTTTTGGCTTTCTTTGTATTCGGCGGCGCCGCCGCACAGAGCCCGCAGGGGCAGGATATGGTTTTCCCGCAGTTCGGGATAACTGCGCCGCAGGAGCAGCAGCCGTATGCCCGGGTACCGCAGGGCCAGCAGCAGGGCTTTTTGCCGCACTGCCCAACTCTTGCCGCCGCCCCGGGCGCCGCCATAGGCGACAAAGCGGGTACCGGCCCGCAGGAACTCCCGCTGCCGGGCAGACGGCTCTCCCAATTTCAAGATCACGCTGTTTTTCCATCCTTTCTTCACCCATCCGAAAAAAAATACATACAATGGTAGCAAAGGGAGGGGAGACCGTGCTGCCCATTGCAGATGCTTTTTTCTCTTTGCCTCCGGCATCGATGACAGCCCTGGGTACCGGGCTGGGCTTTGCCCTGGTGGGTCATCTAAATGCCGACCAGCAAAATTCCCTGGGTAATTTTTTGATGCTCATCGGCCAGATCCTGACGACACATGCCGGCCAACAGCAGCTGCTCAGCGACGAGAGGTCCGGCCAAACCTTGGCCTCCGTGCAGCAGCAGATCGCCTGCCTGCAAGCCCGGCTGGATGCCCTCTCCCCCCAGGCTGAGACCTGCCCATGACCCCTGCAATGTCTTACACACTGTCCGCTTCCGCCTCCCCCTGGAGCACCACCTGGATGGTCTGTTCCCTTTGCCCCAGGGGGGTGCCGGCCCTTCCCAGCACCCGGTTGAGCACCTCTTTGGCACAGTCCAACCGGCCAGCCGGCACGGTTTCGGTCCCCTCTACCATGGCCACCAGCAAACGAGCCGCTGCCGGTGCCGCCTGCCATAAGATCTGCCGGACCTCTTCTTCCGGCGCCAGCTTCTTTTTTCTGGCCAAATCAAAAGCGCCTCCCTTCTCCTTTGCAGGATACGGGAAGCGCTTCGTCATATTCGTTGTTTTTCACTGGGCCATGTCGGCCAACACATCCCACAGATGCACCGGATGGCACCCTTGTTCCCCCATCCAATGGGCCAATCTGTGCACCAAGCGGGAATCCGGCGATACATCCTCCACCCGGTTTTCCTCCAATACCGTGCCGACCTTGTCTTCTAGGCAGCACCAAATGCCATACATGGTCTCCTCGCCCTGGCAGTCCTGGGTCACTTCATACCGCAGCACCCCGCCGCCCTCTTCCTCCCGGGCCTCAAATCTGTACTCCTGCCTCATCTTTCACCATCTCCCGATCCATTCTTTCTTTTCCATGGGTTTCCTGGGTCTATTCCCATTATAGCAGGGCCGGCGTGGAAATCCACATCATACAATGCCTATTTTCCAATTTCCTGGCAGGCCAAAAAACGGTTGTGCCAACGGCGTGGCACTTGTTCGTCCCACACCCCAATGCGGAATGCCACTTGCTGCCAGGTCAGCCCCCGGCCATAGCGCAGTTCTAAGATCAACCGCATCCGGCTGTCTTCCACACCGGCGAGAAATGATTCCAGCCGCTCCAATTGTTCCAAGTGGGTCTGCAAATTGCGCTGGATGCGTTTTTCCAGCCGCCGGACCGGCTTTTCATATTGCTCTGTCAGGAGCTTTCCCTGGGAGCTCTGGGCCTTGGCCCAATGCTGCAGCTGCCGGAGCCTTTCTTTGTCTCCCTCCACTTCCCGCCGCAGATACCGCAGCTGTGCCAACTCCTCTTTTGTCATCTTCCATCCTCCCCATCGGCTTTTTCTGGCCCCATTGTACCGCTGTCCAATCCATGGGTCAAAAGGAGGTTTCTTATTGCATTTTGTCTCTTATCGCTGTTTTTCACCCCACCTCATAGCGGCGTTTTTCCCTTTCTTTTTCTTCTTTGCCGTCCATCATAAATTTTGAAAAAATAAAAAAATTCACCTCCCTTCTGGCCCTTTCTGCCCACAGTGCATATCCGCCGCCAGCGGGCGCATACTACCAGGGAGGTGAAAACTTCGATGAACAGTGCATTGCAACGGGATTTCCCCGATGTGTTTTACCGCCGGCGGAGCCATGTGGCTCTGTTGGACGCCTTCACCCATTTTCCGCCTTACTTGGCGGCTACCAGTTTGGAGTATACCATCCAATACCCGCCCGGTTAAGGCGGGCCATCCAACCGTTGAAGAGGTGAATGATTGTGAAAAATGAATGGAAGAACGCCTCCTGCCTGGGCGGACAAGGTCTGCCCACTTATGTGCAGGAAAGCCTACACCAGGCCGGCATGGCCCGCATCCCCCAAGGGGAGGCCCAAGCCATTGCCCGCCATATGACCCATTACCACGGCCCGGAGGATGTGCAATGAAAAATGCTCATTATCCCTTTGAGCTGCCCCCCTTGTACTTCCCCGAAACTGCCCTGGAACCTACCATCAGCGCCCAGACCATGGGATTCCATCACGGTAAGCACTTCCAAAAGTATGTGGATTCCCTCAACGCAGCCCTGGAAGGGCACCCGGAATACCACGACACCTGTTTGGAACAGCTGATCTGTCAGCTGGATTCCCTGCCTCAGGCGCTACAAACACCCGTGCGGCACAATGGGGGCGGGTGCTTCAACCACGATTTTTATTTTCGCGGCCTGAGCCCGCGGCCCACAGAGCCCCAAGGCGCCCTGCTGGAGGAGATCCAAAAGGATTTCGGCTCTTTTGAGACCATGCAAAAAGAGTTGATGGCCGCTTCGGTGGCAGTCTTCGGTTCCGGATGGGGTTGGCTGTGTTATGACAAACACCGGGGTACTCTGCGGGTGGTGACTACCAAAAATCAGGATACGCCCTATGAGCAGAAGTTATACCCCATCGTGGCGGTGGATGTGTGGGAACACGCCTATTATCTGGATTATCAGAACCGCCGCCCCGACTATGTGCAGGCTGTACTGCGGCACATCGATTGGGAGCATGCCAGCGGCATCTTCCGCAACTTGGTGGATGGCGGTGTGGATACGCCCTTTTAAAGGCAGCCCATTCAAAAGGAACAGCCCGCTTGGCAGATTGCCAAACGGGCTGTTCCTTCATTTGTTTTGCGCTCTCACTTTGCCTGCATATCCACTGGGCAGCAGCATCCGCACTCCATCTGCCGGATGCCGGCCATCCAAAACAGCTGCCCCCGATAAGCATCCATTTCCCGGTGAGACCTCACCGGCTGTATTGCTTAAAGTGGGTGCCAAACACTTCGCTGACTTCCGAAATGAGCATAAAGCATTCCGGGTCGATCTGATGGACCAAATTTTTCAATGATGTCACTTCGTGGCGGCGCACCACCACCAGCAATACGGTCTTTTCCGTGCCGGTATACATCCCTCGGCCATCGATGCCTGTACAGCCCCGGTTCAGGTTTTCCAAGATCGCCTGGGACACTTCTTCCGGGCGGGATGTGATGATGAGCCCTTCTTTTTGAACATCGGAACCATCCACAATGGCGTTGAGTACCACGCCGGTCAGGTATTGTACGATAATGGCGTAAAGGGCGCTCTCCACGCTTTTATAGATCATGGAGCAGGCGATGATCACCAGGCCGTTCATCACCAAATTGGCGTTGCCGATGCTGATGCCCATCTTTTGGTTTAAGTATTTGGAGATGATATCGGTGCCGCCTGTGGTGCCGCCCCGCTTGAAGATCAGCCCAAAACCGGCGCCCATGATGATGCCGCCATACAGGGCTGCCAGCAGCCGGTCTCCCGAAAAAGCGGGCAGATGGGTGCCTACCGTATCCACAAAAATGGAATAGCACACCGAAGAGACGATGGTCTTAATAAAAAACTCCCGGCCCAGCAGCTTATAGCCAAAGGCAAACAGCGGGATGTTCAGCACGATGCTGGCGACGCCCAAAGGCAATCCCAGCACGTAGTTGCCGATCAGGGCGATGCCGGCGATGCCGCCCATGGAGATCATGGCTGGCTTGACGAATATCACCAGGCCCGATGCGAAAATGCAAGATCCCAAAACGATCAGCACATAATCCAACACCACATTCATCCGGGTGTTTTCCCCTTTTTTCACTGTGCGTTCCTCCCTTTCTCTTCTTCTTCCACGATCCTCTCAAACAGCTGGCATACCCTGTGCTGCCGGCCATTCAAATACAGCCAGCCGAACAAAGCTTCCACCCCGGTGGCCAGGGCGTAATCCTCTGGCTTTTGGTTTTTGGGCACTGTATGGGGGTGGCTGTTGCGGCCCCTGCGGAACACTTCGGCCTCCTCAGGCTCCAGCAGCGGGGCAATGATACGGGCCGCCCGTGCCTGGGCGGCGGCGCACACCAGCTCAACGGTCTTCCGATGCATTTGCCGGGCCAAGTTGCCGCCATGCCGCACCACATAGGTGCGCGCCAACAGCTCATAGATCCCATCGCCCACATGGGCCAGGGCCAGGCTGGAAAGGGGCTGCAGCTCCTCCCGGCTCAATTGGGGGAATATCAGTTCCGTATACGATCTCTCCTTTCGCGGTCTCGCCGCAATCTGGTTTGAATAAGGGAACAGCTCCCCTTGCACAAAATCTGGCTGGAGCCGCCTCCCTATGCCCGTGCAAAGCGGGGCCCACAGCCTTCATTCTTATTACCGATTATACCATAGGTCCCAGGCGCCGAACAGCCCCTTTGCCCACCCAGTTCCTCTTCTGGAAAATTTTCAGGCAGCACCCTTGACAAGAAAGCAAACTGGTAGTATGATAGTTACAGATAGAATGTCTACAAAATTTATCTACATTATTGCTTGGGCCGAATAAAGCGCTTTCCCCGGCATATCCTAATTTTATCCACACTCAAGGAGGAATCATCATGGCAGTCAAACACATCAATCAGGATATTTTTGAAGAAACCGTCAACCAACCGGGCAAAAAAGTATTGGTCGATTTCTTTGCCACCTGGTGCAACCCCTGCAAAATGCTGGCCCCCATGTTGGAAGAGCTGTCGGAAAACCTGCCCGAAAATTGTGAGATCGTCAAGATCGACATCGATGAAAACCAGGATGCTGCCCGCAAATTCCATGTGATGAGCATTCCCACCCTGATCTTGTTTGAAGAGGGCAAAGCCACCCAGCGCATGGTCGGCGTACATCCTGCCGATGAGATCGCCCGCCTTTTTTAAACAAAGCGTACAAGCCTTACCGCCCGGGCTCAGCCCGGGCTTTTTTTGTTTGCAGTACGCCCCAATGAGCGCAAAAAGAGCCCATGGCACAAACCATAGGCTCTAGAACGCATACCAAGCACTGCTCTTATTTCGCCACGGCGTTCACTTTCTTCGCCAGCTGGCTCTTTTTTCTCGCAGCAGTATTCTTGTGCAGAATACCCTTGGAAACAGCCTTATCCAGGCAGATTACAGTGGCCTTATACGCCTCCTGGATGCCGGCGCCCTGCTCAATGGCGCTGTCGAACTTCTTGAGCTGTGTTCTCATCGCTGTTTTCGCAGCGCGGTTCCGCTCATTCTTTGTCTTGTTGACCAGCACGCGCTTTTTGGCGGACTTTATATTCGGCAAAATCACGACCTCCTTACCTCAGATATTCATAGCATTGTTTATTCTACCATTTTGCATCGGGAATTGCAAGTCTTTCTGGAACAAAATTTGCATAAATCCCTGGAATCGGGCAAAATAACCATATCAAAGGATGGGAGGCGCAAAATGTTGGTGCAAAAACGGACAGATTTGGCAGTGGAAGCCCGGGAGCTCTACCAGGAAACTGCCCGCCGGGAGCCCGAGGGCGTGGATTGGGAGGAAACATCCCAGGACGGGATCGGCCTGACGCGGGTCCATGTGCGCAACGCCCAGGGCGCCCGGGCTTTGGATAAGCCGGTTGGAACCTATGTGACCGCCGACTTGGGGGAGCGTTGGGAGCGGGATGAACAGACCATTGCCGCCGCGGCCCACCTGTTGGCCCGGGAGCTTGCAGCCCTGCTGCCCCCTTCCCCCCAGAGTGTGCTGGTGGTGGGGCTTGGCAACCGGCACATCACAGCCGACGCTCTGGGCCCCCTTGCCGTAGAAAAGGTGATCGTGACCCGCCATCTGAAAGATTCCATGCCCGACGCCTTCCGGCAGTTCAGCCGCGTCAGCGCCATCTCCCCCGGCGTGCTGGGCCTCACCGGTGTGGAGACCGGCGAGATCGTCCAAGGGGTGTGCCAGCGGGTCGGGCCCGATGCGATCATCGCCATCGACGCCTTGGCCTCCCGCCGCCTTTCCCGCCTGTGCCGCACCGTGCAGCTTTCCAACACAGGTATCACGCCCGGAGGCGGCATCGGCTCCGGCCGCACCGCGCTGGATAAGGCCACTCTGCACGCCCCGGTCATCGCCATGGGCGTCCCCACAGTGGTAGATGCCTATACTTTGGCCGCCGATCTGTGGGAACAGGCCGGCGGTGCGCTGCCCCAAGAAGAGGCGCTGCTGCCGGACAGCGCCATGGTGGTCACGCCCAAAGACATCGACCAGCTGATGCACAAAAGTGCCAAAGTGGTGGGGTACGCCATCAACATGGCGCTCCACCAAGATCTTTCCATCGGGGAGATCGAAGAGCTGCTGGGGTGAGCCAGGCATAATTTGTCCCCTTCCGCCATAGATTTTGGGTAGATCTGATCCATGCGGAGGGAAGCAAATGGGTGTAAAATACAGGAATCGAAAAAACAGGCGGCCCCGGCGGCGCCCCTTGTTGCTGCCCGTGGGCCTTTTGGCTTTGTGCGGCTTGTTCATCGCCCGGAATGGCCTGCCCCTCGCCTCTCCGGCGCCATCTCCCATCCGGGGGCTGGAAGTCCAGCCCTATTCACCGGAAGACGAGGCTGAGGAAGAGGAGCCCTTGCCCGAAGACCTGCCCACCGGGGCCTCTGTCAGCGAAGCTGTGCTGCCCGAGGCAGGCAAGTCCGTGGCGGCGGCCAATGTCTCCCCCATCACCATCGATGGCGGCGGCGGTTCCTATCCGGGCTCCGGCACCATCTACATCAAAAACGACACCGATTATGACATCGACATCCCAGGCCTGCTGGAGCAGCCCACCAACATCGCCATCTCTTCTGAGGAACCGGCGGTGCTCATCGTACACACCCACGGCAGCGAAGCCTATACCCCCGACGCCGCCAACTGGTATGAGCCCACCGACACAGACCGCACCACCGACACCAATTACAATGTGGTGCGGGTAGGCGATGAGATCGAGCGCATCCTCAATGAAAAAGGCATCAAAACCGTACACGCCCGGGTGCTCAACGACAGCCCGTCCTACAGCGGCGCCTACAACCGCACGCTGGATGTGATCTCCCAGGCCATGAAGGAGAACCCCTCCATCAAATTCGTCATCGATGTACACCGGGATGCTATGATAACATCCAGCGGCAAAAAATACAAGACGGTTGCCGACATCGGCGGCAGGCAGGCCGCCCAGCTGATGTTGGTGGCAGGGACAGATGCCGGCGGCCTGACCCACGACAATTGGCGGGAAAACCTCTCGTTTATGATGAAGGTACAAGACCAGATGAACACCCGCTACCCGGGCATCATGCGGCCGATCAACATCCGGGCCGCCCGGTTCAACGAGCATGTGACGACAGGCAGCATGCTGCTGGAGGTGGGCACCAGCGGCAATTCATTGGATGAAGCCCTGTATTCCGCCTCTCTGTTTGCCGATACCCTGGGCGATATGCTGCTGCAGCTGCAAAAGTGACGGGTACATATCCCTTTTCAGCCTGCTGTTGGTATCGTTTTCCCGTTGCCACTGCCAATATGCCAAAGGCGGGACGGCGAAAACCGTCCCGCCTTGTGCTGCGGTCATATGTACAAACCTTATTTTTCTGAATCTGGTACGTAAAAATGGCTATATGTATATCTGTGCAATGAGGATGAGTCATCCGGATTGTATCGCGACAATATATTTCCATTTTCATCGTATTCATATTGGAATTTGCGGCTATACTGGTTCGTCACCGTCCCTGCATCGTCAAAAGCCTGAAAGTCAATCTGGGTTCCATTCCCGTATGCATCGTACTCCCTTATTTCCTTGCTGGAAAGGTTCCCCGACACAGGGCTATATTCTTCCGTGGCCTCATTGGTCAGTTTTCCCTCTTCATCGTATTGGTATTGAATGATTGTACGCGGTGATTCATTGGCAATGTCGGTCTCAACATCGTAATAGAAGAGTTCCTCCGTACAGTTCCCTTTTTCATCGTATGAAAATGTTGTGAGATCAACTCTATCAACGACCCCTTTCACAGCCCCGACTTCTTCTATTTTCACACATTTGCCGTCGCTATTGTACGTATATGATTTTGTGTTTGTTCGAGATGATATATATTCATCATATTCGCTGAAATTGACAAAATAATCGCCGTAATTGTCATATACGATCGTATGCGCCGTGGTTTCCTGCGTGAGATTCCCATCAGGACCATATTGGTATGTGGTCGTATAATCTTCGGATGTGATCGTATAAACGGTATCCTGGTCTGAACGGATCACTTCACGCACCTGCTGAATGCACCGTCCCTCCTCATCATAAGAGTATGTCGTATGACTCCCATTGCCATTTGAATAAGAAATATCTTCTGTGATCAAATTTTCTCCATCATAGGCATACGTAGTCGTAGTATACGTATCGTCACCAGATTCTATCTTTTCAATACACTGGCCGAACTCATT
Organism: Candidatus Pseudobutyricicoccus lothianensis; assembly: GCA_904419295.1. Taxonomy (GTDB): domain Bacteria; phylum Bacillota; class Clostridia; order Oscillospirales; family Butyricicoccaceae; genus Pseudobutyricicoccus; species Pseudobutyricicoccus lothianensis. Next base: position 82,745 of record CAJFRA010000001.1, on the reverse strand, counting down.
ATATTTCATCGTTTCAGTGCTATATTCATTTCCATCTTGTCCGTACAGGATTTCCGTAGGCAATGCAAGAAAATCCGACAGGTATTCTTGTGTGTCTTTGTAGCTTCCCAGCTGCCTGAAAACCTGATATGCGTTTTCGTCTTCACCTTGTTCAAGAAAGTGCACAGCCTGAACATAATCACGTTCGTTTTTTACATTCTGGATTTGCGCTGCACTATCTTTGTAATCACCCAAACTTTCAAATGCTGCGATTGCCCGGCTATAATCTCCCGATTCCATGAGAGCAAATGCGTTGTTGTAGTCTGCACTCTTTTGCACATTCCTAAAAATTATTGTTCCGGCGCAAATAGCGGCAATGGCGATTGGAGCAAGAATGAACGCCCGCTTTTTGAACTTTTTGGCCTTTAACGCTGCTGCGGCTTTTTCTTCTTCCTCTTTCTGGCGCTCTGTTTCCAGCCGTTTGTTACGATCTGCCTTCAAGGCTTCCAAATCCAGCGCAGCCAAACCGGCGGCTTCCCTTTTGCATGCATGACACAACAGTTCCGTGTGATGGTTCAGCACCCCACATGCACACTGCCACAAATCTTGTTCTTTCCGATATAGGTACCGGCAATCTTCCCCATACTTCATTCGATATTGCTTTACAAGTTCCATATCACCGAACGCCTCTTCCAGCGGTACGGCAGGGTGAAATGGCCCCCATTGTGTGCCCGAACGTTTCCATACCGTATTATCCACAAAGAAGACATCCGATACAGAGGCATTGAATCCCCTTATGGCAGCATTGGGGAGGGAAATAGGGGCTTTCTGCCCAAACTCCACGTCACGTGCTATATTCAGATCCAAATACTGAAAATCGACTGGCTCCCCCAATGGCTCTCCAATGGTGTCCATCGGCAAAATCCGGACCGAGACCCCTTTGATCGCTTTATCGCTGATATTTTTGATTTTCAGTTGCGCCAACACCTTGCCTGTCTGGTTATCTTTCAGCAAGGCCCCTGCTGTAATCATCACGGGAGCACCCGCCGCATACAAAGGCGATGTGAGGGAAAAAAGTCTGGTATATCTCTCGCTCATGCCAATTACCTCCTTATAGCTCGGGAAGTTCATCGCTGCTGTCAGCGCTTTTGGGAGAAGTACCCGCCCTGTCAGGGAGGGCGATCACCATCGCCCAGCCGATGACTCCCAGCCAGAAGCACCACCAGAAATATGCCTCTGGCGGCTGCCCTTTCATCTGGGCAATCTCATCAAACCGTTTTGCCACAAACCAATCAAGGACAAAAAAGAGGACCACGATAGCAAAAATCCAAATCCACATCGCACAAAACTCCTTTTGCTCATTTATTTGCGGTGCCGCAGGGCCTCATATTTTGAGTTTTGCCGGTCCAAGATCCGGCCCAGCTGCTCTATGCTGCAATGAGAAAACCGTTTGTAGCCCTGTGCTGCTTCCGCAACGCGTCTTTGATTTTCCTCTAAAGCCAAGTCTTCCTTTCCCTTGATCCCATACTTTACACGGCATACCCGGTAAAAAAGGGAAGCGTCTGCGGTTCTTTCGCATCGCTTCCACCCCAACCATTTCACCGCCTGCCAGCCAACGCACCCAAGGCCGCAAACCAAAGCCAAAGACAAGGCCCCTGCCCACCAATGAGTCAAAAAGCCAGCCTGCACACTGCAAAACATCAAGTTTTCTTCGTTCACCTGTGCCCCTCCTCTGCCTTCTGCCACATAATTTTTGTTCTGTTGTTGCAGAAGCATTTCTTTTTCTTCACTATACCAACTTACACCAACAAAATCAAGGGGATGAGGCGCGGGAGCCACCAACAATGCAGCACAAAAAAGGCGGGGAATGTTGGTTTTATTCTCCGCCTTATTTTTCGTGGCTGAATCAATGCTCGTTTCAAAGCGTGGAGGGCTTCTACTTCTAAAAACACAACAGAACAAAAATTATGTGATCACCAGCCCCATGCGGCCTATTTGTCTGGCATGGACTGTCCCACTCTCGATGGTATAGATGCGGGTGGTGTTGATGTTGGAGTGCCCCAGCAGATCGGCTAACCGGGATAGGTCTTTTTCTGCGGCATAATAGGTCCGTGCGAATAAGTGCCGCAAGTTGTGTGGAAAAACTTTTCCCCGGGCTACGCCGGCCCGTTCACACAGGGCTTTCATGGCCCGCCAGATATTGCTCCGGTCCATGGGCCTGCCCGTCCGGGTGGTGAACACCGCCCCGGCGGTCTTTTTTTGTTTGTGCAGATATTTTTGCAGCAGGCGGCACAGTTTTTCTGGCAAAAAAACCGTACGGCGCTTCCCTTTCCCCACGATCACTGCCCGGCCTGCGGCCACTGCCTCCGCTGTGATAAAGGGCAATTCGCTCACCCGGATCCCGGTGGCGCAAATGGTCTGCAGCAGCAAGGATAGGCGCAAGTCCCCCGCTTTTTGGGCTGCGTGCACCAGGCGGATGTATTCGGCCCGGCTCAGCTCCCGCTCTTCATCGCAGAACAAAGGCCGCTGGATCTTCAGCAGCTTAACAGCCATCTCCCGCCACCCCATGAACCGCAAAAACCCGTTGACAGCTGCCAACATGGAATTCACAGAGGCCGGGGCATGGGTCTGGCTCAGCCCCTCTTTCCAGCGCACCAAGGCCCCCTTGGTCAGCGGCGCGCCGGCCAGATGCTTTCGCAAGGCGGTCAGATCCCGGGTGTATTTCTGTATGGTGGCGCTGCCCCGCTCCTGCTCCTGCAAATAGCTGGCATAACGGCGGATCAGGCCGGCGGTGAGGGTATGGTCTTTGGTCTTCATCCTTTTCTCCTCCTTGTGACAGATACCGTTATTGTATATCAGTCACAGGCCCCATCCCTTTCGCCTGGCCGAAAAAAAGCGCTGCATCTGCCGATGCAACGCTTTTTTTGTGGTATTTTCAGCCCGTTACCGCATCACGCCGGCACAACAAGCGGATGGACAGCCAGGCAAACAGGGCGATGAAAATCGCGCAGGCTGCCAAAAAAGGCAATAGCGGCAATTCCATCTGGGGGTTGTTGGCCCGCATCCCCAAACACAGCAGCGAGTAGGGGAAGTAAAGCGCCGCTCCCCGGCTGGTGAGCAGCAGCCCTCCGATGCCGCCCAACAGCCCGATGCCCACCGGGATGGCAAAAGACCGGATCCACAAGCTGAGGAACAGCTGCACCGTACACACCACCATTCCCCCCAAAGCGCCCAGCAGCAGCCAACCGGGCAGCTCCGGCGGCACTAGCGCTGTGATGCCCGCCCATTTGCCGCACAAGAGGAACAATCCGCCGATGCACAGTTGGGCCAGCAGGCTCACCCCGGCGCACAGCAGCCATTTGGCCCAATAGAGGTCCCGGATGGGCACCGGCGCTGTCAGGAACCCGTTCCAGTTGTGGCCGCTGTGTTCCAGCCGCCACTGCCAGGCGCAAAACACGCCGAATTGGGCCGGCATGAAAAACACGGCGGCAAACAGGGTGTGCTGGCTCCACAGGCTGTACCACTGGCTTTGCAGCACCCCCAGGTTTCCCAAATAATTGAACGTCCCCATCACGGCTGGGAACACAGGCAGGATGAAAAAAGCCAGCCAAACCGGGTTCCGCCGGCACTTCATCCCTTCTGCCCGCAACGTTTGCAGCAGCATGGCTCACACCTCCTTTCGGATAAACAATGTACGTCCCAGGGCCAGCAGGGCCACAAACCACAGGGCCAGCAGCACGATGCCGCTTTTGTCCACTGTGATCCAATAAAAATCCGTGGCCCGGGTCACCGGGTCCCAATCCATGGCGGCCAAGTTCAGCACGCCGTAATACCCCCACAGCAGGCATTTCTGGACCCAAATGGGGAAAAACAGGGAAAATAGGCCGGCAAAACTGCCCACGATGCTGGTGACCAGGGCCACTGCCTGGTTGCGGAACAGCAGGGAGAGGCTCTGCTGCAGCAGGTAAATGGTCAGTGTAACAGAAAAACTGATGAGAAATTGCAGGCCGAATTGGAGCAGCGGCACCTGGCGCGGGAATCCAAAGGCCAAGCCAAGGCCCAGGAAAAGCAGGGTGCGGCACAGCAGCATCCCGCCGATCCATAGGGCTCCCCAGGCCAATTTGGCGTCAAACAGACGCCCTGCCGGCGCCATGGTCTCCAGCAGCTTCCACATGTTCCCCTTGTGTTCCAGCTCCCCGCTGCGGCTGGCAATGGCCCCCACTGTGATGGGCAGCATCACCGCGTCAATGAGCAGCAAGTCGTAAATGGTCATCTGCCACCCCTGCACCCGCTCCACCTGTTCCATCCGCACAATGGAGTAGCCGACCCACAGCAGCTGAGCCGCCAAAAAGGCCAGGCAGATCCAGCCCACTTTCCGGCGGCGGCATTTGAAGAATTCCAACCGCAGCAGTTTCATAAGCTCGCCGCCTTTCCCGTCAGCTCCAAAAAGATGTCTTCCAGGCTTTTCTGCCGCTCTTCCAAGCGCAGCAGACCGATCTGCCGCTGGGCCAGCAGGGCGGTGAGCCGGGCAGTGTCCCCATCCTCCAGCAATGGGATGCGCAGGAATTCCCCTTCTTGCCGGGCCTCCAGGCCACATTGTCCCAGCAGCTCACCGGCCGCCTGGTTGTCTGTGGTGCGCAGCGCCAGCTGGTGCTGGCTGCGGGCGTGGAGCGTTTCCAGTGTATCTTGGAACACCAGCTCCCCTTCCCGTATGATGCCCACCGTATCTGCCATCTGGTCGATCTCACTGAGCAGATGGCTGGATACCACCACCGTCATGCCAAATTGCTTGGGCAAGCTGCAGATCAGCTCCCGCATCTCCTGGATGCCCGCCGGGTCCAGGCCGTTGGTGGGTTCATCCAAGATCAGCAGCCGCGGAAAGCCCAGCAGGGCGGCGGCCAGCCCCAGCCGCTGCTTCATCCCCAGGGAATAATGGGCCACTTTTTTGCCTTTTTGGCCGTCCAGCCGCACGATCTGCAGCACTTCCCGGATGTTTTGTTCGGGCGCGCCCCGCAGGGTCTGGACGATGCGCAGATTTTCTTCTCCCGTCAGGTGCCCATAATAGCTGGGGCTCTCGATCAGGCTGCCGATCTGGCGCAGCAGCTGGATGCGGTTGTGGGGCTCCATCGGTTTGCCGAAAACCGATACCGTGCCCGCCGTGGGCTTGGCCAGGCCCAAGATCATTTTGAGCGTAGTGGATTTGCCTGCCCCGTTGGGGCCTAAAAATCCATATACCGCCCCCTCCGGCACGGTCAGGTCCAAATGCTTGACCCGCATGGCCTTTCCATAGCGCTTGCACAGGCCGTGGGTTTCAACGATATTCATTGCTATGCCTCCTTACGGCACCCAGTATAAGCACTGTCCCTTACGCCTCCATGAAGCCCACCTTACATTTGCCTTACTTTTTCCCCTTTGCCGGTGCAATCGGCGGGAAAAGCCATTATAATACTTGTCAGAGATCTTCGAATGAAAGTCAGGTGGCGAGATATGGCATATCAGATCTTGGTGGTGGATGACGAGCCCTCACTGCGGGCCATGGTCACAGACTTGCTGCAGCGGCAGGGCTACAACGTGACCCAGGCGGCCAGCTGTGCGCAAGCCCGGCAAGCCTGGGCAGATGCCCGGCCCGACGCCGTGCTGCTGGATGTGATGCTGCCCGATGGCGACGGCTTTTCCCTGCTGGGCGAACTGCGCCGCCAAGGGGATATCCCCGTCTTGTTCCTCTCTGCCCGGGATGAAGACGAAGCGCGGCTGCGGGGCCTTGGCCTGGGGGCGGATGATTACATCACAAAACCGTTTTTGCCCCAGGAACTTTTGCTGCGGCTGGCCGCCGTGCTCCGCCGGGTCTACGGCGCCCCGGCCGAAGAGATCCTCTGCCTGGGGCCGGTGACCATCCGCTGGGGCTCAGGCCTGGTGGAGCGGCCCGATGGCACAGTGTCCCTCACTGCCAAAGAATACGCTTTGCTGAAAAAATTGTGGGCCAACCGGGGCAATATCGTCACCATCGACGCCCTGTGCGCCGCGCTGTGGGAGGGCACGCTGGTGGGGTATGAAAATACGCTGATGGTCCATATCCGCCGCCTGCGAGAAAAGATCGAGCTGGACCCCAGCCACCCCCGCTACCTGCTGACTGTGCGGGGGCTGGGCTACCGGCTGCTTCAGGAGGCCGCCTTATGACGGTGCGTGGTCTGTGGAAGACGGTCCTATTGGTAGCCGGTTCCGCGCTGCTCATCGTGGCGGTGTGCGCTGCGGGGCTGCTCACCTTCATCTACCAATCTTCCCAGTTGGACCAGTCTTGGAACATTCCCCTCTCCGCCGTCTCCGACGCCCTGGCAGAAGGCCCCCAGGGCTATGTATTCACCGCCGGCCCCTTGCTGGACGAACAGGGGCAATGGGCCATGCTGTTGGATGCGCAAGGCCGGGTGATCTGGCAGTGGAACAAACCCGCCGACGTGCCGGACCAATTCACACTGAACCAGGTGGCCTCATTCAGCCGCTGGTATCTATCCGATTACCCGGTACAGGTGCGCACCCGTCCCGATGGCCTGCTGGTGGTGGGCTCCCCCAAAGGAAGCACATGGAAATACAGCATCGCCATGGACAGCGATGTTCTGGCCCGGGTCCCCGCTTGGCTGACGGCCCTGTTTTTGGTGTCTCTGCTGTGTGTCATCGGCCTTTCCGCTTGGGTGCTGCGCCGCTGGTTCCGCAAGGAGCAGCGGCAGCGGGACGCCGCCCGGTCCGACTGGATACACGGTGTCTCCCACGACATCCGCACGCCGCTGAGCATGGTGATGGGCTACGCCAGCCAGCTGGAGACCGACCCTGCCCTGCCGGCAGCCCAGCGGCGCCAGGCAGCCATCATCCGCCACCAGAGCCAGACCATCCGGGATCTGGTCAACGACCTGAACCTGACCATGCGGCTGGATTACCAGATGCAGCCCCTGCGCCGGGAACCCCTTTCCCCTGCGGCCCTGGTGCGCCAAGTGGCGGCAGATGCCCTCAATGGCGGCCTGCCGGACGCTTTCCCCCTGGAGGTGTCCCTTTCGCCATCCCTGGAGGGGGTATCCATGAATGCCGATGGATTCTTGCTGCGCCGCGCCCTGCAAAACCTGCTCAACAACTGTGTGCGCCACCATCCGGCGGGCTGTGCCATCACGCTGGGCGCTGCCGTCCAGCAAAACCAATGCATCCTCTGGGTGGAAAACACAGGCCAGGTGCAGCATGTCCCTTCGCCCGATGCTTTGCCAGACGCCGCTCTAGCCCCAGACGGCGGGGCTGCCCATGGCACCGGCCTGCGCTTGGTGCGCCAAATTGCAGAAGCCCATGGCGGCACGCTGGAAGTTCACCAAAGCCCCGCTTCATTTTGCTGCCGGCTCCAGCTTCCCCTGGCCCTGTGACATCTGCTTGCCGCCCAACTTTGTTTCCCCCGCGGATGGGTCAAAAAAACCGGGAGTGCTGCTGTAAGCACTCCCGGTTTTTCGCTGCAATGGTTTTCCAACCAGCCTTAGCGGTTCAAATAGCGGTAGAGGAAGGTGACCACTTGGGCCCGGGTACAGGATAGGTTCGGGGAAAACGTATCTGCACCGGTGCCGGTGGTAATGTCGTTATCCAGGGCCCATTTGACGGGGAACCAGAAATAGTCCCCCACGCGCACATCGCGGAACCCCACCGGACCGGTGTTTTTTTTCAGCGGGGTATCCGTCCGCCATAGGAACGTGACCACCTGAGCCCGGGTACAGGTGGCGCCGGGCGAGAAGGTGTTGGCACTGGTGCCGGTGGTGATCTCATTTTCCGCGGCCCACAAAACAGCATCGTGGAAATAATCCGTATCCTTCACATCGCGGAAGGGATTCTGCCCGCTGCCATCCCCTTCTCCCAAGTGCATGGCCCGCCAGAGCAGCGTGACCACTTCGGCCCGGCTGCATGGCCGGTCAGGGGAAAATGTGGTATCTGTCGTACCTGTGGTCACACCGTTTTCCACAGCCCACTGCACCGCATCGCAATACCAATCATTGGATGAAACATCGGTAAATTCGGGCAGGTCGCCGCTGACCGTCAGTTCATAGACCAGCCGGGTGCCGCTGCCATCCAATGCCTGGGCCACGATGGAGACGGTGCCCGGCGCCACGGCAGTGACCAGACCATCGCCGTTGACCGTAGCCACCGATGGGTCGGAACTGGACCAGCACAGGTAGGGCAGCGTGGCGTTGGAAGGTTCTACCTCCGGTTCAAGCTGCATGGACCACCCCTTCGTCATGGTGCTCTGGGCGCCGTCGCCTGGCTCAATGCCTTTGACTGCGGTAAAGCGATCCATATTGTCGATGGATTTGACCGGCGCGATGTTCTCTCCTTTTTGGTTGGTCAGGCGCAACACACCATCGCCGTTGCCGTAGACTTCCGCATTCAAGGAGCCGCTGATGTATCCCTGCCCAGGCACCACATAGTCTTCGATTTTGACCTGTTCCATATCGGCGTTGTGCTGGGCATAGATCACCACGACTTTCTGATCTTCTTTTGGGGTGATGCGCAGATTATATAAGCCATTTTTGTAGACGCCCATGTAAAAAACGCCGCCGCCCAGGATCTGTCCGGTGACATCCGAGCTGCCGTGTTCAGTTACGCCGGAATCCTCGATTTCCAGCAGTGTCTTGCCGGTTCCATTCAGCAATGTGACCTGGGAAGCACCGTTGATCGTCAGCGTATTGCCGCCCAAATGCTGGTCGGAGACGCTCTCGCCGTGGCACAATGCCAGATCCCAGTCGATGATCTCCCGGTCGGCGATGGCGATCTCATAGGCGTTGGTGCGGATATTGCCAAAATGCAAGATGCCCTGGGCCGCCGACTTCTGGCTCACATCCAAATAGTCCCGGTATTCCCGCAGGGTATAGAGCTCGCACTGCCGCAGCAGGGAGTAGGCCGCATGGAATTCCAGCGCCGCCTCCGGGCTCTCGTCGCGGAGCAACGTGGCACGCTTGTCCTGCAAGATGGAATACAGAGCTTCTTCCATGTAATAGTTGGCCCGGATCATCATGCGGCTGAGCACCAGCTTGTCATTGCCGGTGATGGCATCCGAAAGGGCCCAGCCCAGGTGGTAAGCTGCCAGAGGCACGGCAATGGATGCACCCGTCATTTCTTGCAGGTAGCTGGTCGCCAAAAAGCTGGCGGCGCGGGAGCCCACCATGTCGTACAGGCGTCCGCCCAGGTCGGAGGCAATGTCGCCGCCCATCATAAAGACCTTGGCCAAATTGTCCGCCGTCATATACTTCTCATATTTGGCCAGAGCCGCTTGGAACTGGCCGCCATGGGTATCGTTGCTCATCTTGGTCCCAATGCTCCGCAGGATCTCGCGGGTATCTTCGCCCAAGTTCACATAGGTCTGGACCAGCAGATAATACTGCACAGAATCCACAAACCAATCCATGACCTCTGCGGCGTCGACCACCACGGCCAGGGCGCTGGCGAATCCTTCCACACCTTCCACGCCTTTGAGCAGCGCTTTCAGCGTGCCCTCCCGGCCCGCCTTGCCCACCATATCCGTCAGGGCGGTCTTCAAAGTCTGATAGAGATCCGGGTGGCTCTTCTGGAAGCTCTCCGGCTCTTCAAACAGAGCCATCAGGTCGGTCTTGAAGGTATCGCTGGGCTTGTAATCAGGCTGGACTTTATAGATGAGTTCCAGCACGGAATTGCTCAGATCGAACATCTCCGAATCGATGGCCACTTTGGCGTCGTCCACACCTCCCATGTTAGCCAGCAGTTCGGCCAGCAGAAGGTCATAGGGGTTCTCCGCCACAGTGAGTCTTTTGAATTTGGTGAACTCATCCACCGAGTTCAAAATGTCATAGGCGATCTCGGCCGCCACCTGGGCCCCGCTGTTCTGGGCCTTGGCAATGGAAGAGGCAAAGCGGTGGTCCATCCGGTCATCGTAGAGCTCGCTTTCGGCAAACCAGATATGCTCCTGCACATAGGTGTTGGAAGCCGCGCTGGGCGCCCAGGTCTTTTCTTCTTCCGGCGGTTTTGTGTAAGTGATGGTCAAGCCTTCCTCGTTGAAAGCGCCGGTTTTGCCCTGGGCGTAAGCCTGGACGGTGTATGTATAGGTCTTCCCCTCTTCCACCGTGTCATCCACATAATAGGTGAGCGCCTCACCCCGCTCGGCGATCTTCTGGTAGCTTTCGCCCTCTGTTTTGCGCAGCACGTAGTAACCCTCTACGGCATAGGTGGTGTCCAATGTATCCAACGGCCGGGTCCACTCGATCTGCACGCCCGCCCGTGTGCTGGATACGCCCTCCAGAATGGGGGTGACGATGGGGGCCTCCTCTGTTTCTGTGTCTCCTGTGTCTTCTGTCCCATCGTCGTCCGGCCCGGTGGAATGGAAGTGGAATTCCGCTTTGCTGAAATCATCGGGGTCTTTTAATGTGATCTGGTTCCATTCTTCTTCGCTTCCCGCGTAATAGACGGTCCGCACCCCGTCGTTGTTTGCACCGATCCATGTCACGCTTTTGGGCACGACCAGATAGCCTGTGTCATCCCGGTAATAATAACACCAGGAGCCAAGGCTGGTGACCCCTTCTTCAATGGTGATCGAGCGCAGGGTCTTGCCCGACCAAGGCGCTGTTGTCCAGATGCCGTAGGAACCTCCGCGGTAGGAATAGTTTTCCATATTCCCAGTCCCTTTGATCGTGACGTGTCCATGGTTGTAGGTATAGGTCACGTTCTCACCGCAGGAGCCGCTTCCCACATCGCCCGGAAAATAGGCTTTCGCCTGGGGCGCCAACCCGCCCAGCGGGGTAAACAGCCCAAGAACTAAGGCCAGGGCTGTCAAGGTGCTCAGCGCCCTCTTTTGCAATCTTCTCATGTCTCTCTTTCCTCGTTTCATTTCCGATATTCGTCCTCCCAGTACTCCCGGTACCGGCGCTCATTCTCTTCCTCTTCCTCCCGTATGCCCCGTTCAATGAGGTCGATCATCTGAGCTTCATACATCAGGTCAGCCAAACTCTTTTCCTTTTTCTCCTGTGGAGCCAGGGGGTCATATGTGCCGTTTCGAGCCGCCTGCTCCACGGCTTGCTGGTGGTCTCCCAGCAGCCAGAGGACCAGCAGGAACAGCAGTGGGAGCAGCGCGGGCATCAACAGCGCGAACAGCTGATGGAGCGCTCCTTCCACCCCCTGGAGCCCAATGCTCTGGAGCACTGCTGCCGGCCAAAAGCCCACGAACCAACCGGGGATAAAACTGCCCACGGCCCGCCGCAGGCAAAAGCTACAGGCTGCCGCATTCGGGTAGCCGCGCCCACCCCGGCGGCGTGGGCGCTTCAGCCGCCGGTAGGCGCGGGTCCACTCCACCGCCAGCAAAATCAAAAGCACGCCAAAGAGGGGAAGCAGCCAAGGGCGCAAGCCCCGGCGCCACAGCACCGCCCCGCAGTTGTACCACAGCAGGAAGTCGAATACGGCCAAAGCCTCCAGCAGCGTGATGCTTTTGGGGAAATCCCCTTTGGCCGGCGCGTCTTTGGCTTTGATGTTCAGGCTTTGATACACCAGGCTCTCGACTGCAACACACCCCAGATAAACAGCGGCCGCCCCCAACGGAATGGAGTACCACCAGTTGGCCGCCATCCAGTTCCACACCTCATTCCACCTCCTTTCTCCCAGACCCTTGGGCCAGCTCTTCCAGCAAGGCAGCGGTCTCCTCCGCCGTCCAGGTCTTTTCACTGCCCGGCAGATGGGTCAGCCATCCATGGAAAGCCCGGCACAGGGTGGGCTCCCGTATCTGCACCGAACAGAACCCATCCTGCAGAGGAAAGTGCTCAGTTGTAAAAAATCCCACGCCGCAGGCCTCGGATGTGGTCATGCTCAGATAGTCGGGGAATACTCCTGGCTCCATCACCCGTCCGGTGACATTTCCGCTGCGGATCCGCTCGGCCAATGCCATCATCAGCTTGTGCCGCTGCCCGGGCGGAAAGGGCTCCACAAAAGCAGTGGGAAAATCGTCCAGCGCCCCGCTGCCGGCAAAGCGCTCCAGCCCGCTGCGGGTAAACAAGGTGTAAAACTGCTTTACCGTGCGCAGTCTGCCAAAACGCACCTGGGCCACTTCTTTCAGGCGCTCGTAAAAGGGCAGCTGCTGTCGGAGATAGCGGTGGATGACTGCTTCGTCATAAAACCTGCCAAAACACGGCTGATCCATCACCATATAGAACCCGTTTTCATCGGTGTAGTTGTCATAAGAGGCCAAAATTTCAATGGGGTCTGCCGTGTATTGGATCAGCCCGTAGCACTGGGACAGCAATGCCTGGAAATGGCGGTGGTACCGTTCCACCTGGTCGGCGCCTCGCAACAACATGGCCTGTCCCCCATCTTCCGCAAGGCATATGACACAGGTGTGCGTGGCCAAAAAATAGGGAAATGGGTCGGTGTACCGCGCCGTCACACCGCTGTCGTAGTAATAATAGGGATGATAGTGCCGTTTGGAGAGCAGGCAGATCGGGAAAATGCGGCAAAAGCACTCCAAATTGTGCAGGTTGATGTCCTCCCCATCGCCTGAGGGGTCAAAGGCGATGATCTGGCTGACCTCCGCCGTCATCCGGCCATCCAAATAGCGGCGAAGCAGCTCGTCGGCCAAAAAGGTGTGGGCCGGCGGCACAGTCAGCTCCACCCTGGCATCCGGCCGGGATAGCTCTTCGGTGAGTGCCATGCGCAGCAAAGGCTGTACGTTGGTCGCGCCGGAAAAGATGGAGCGCTGGCCCGCATAGGTTTCCAGGCTCATCAGCAGCCGCGTCTCCTCGAAAGCCGGTGCGGCAAATTCCAGTTCCGCCAAATCGGCAAACAGTCTCCCCACTGTCTCCAAGGACCGCCGCGTCCCTTCTTTTTCAAATTGCGCATCATAATAAGCCCGAAAGCGCTGTTCCTCGCTGGGTGTCAAGCGCAGATGGTAGACCAATTCCCCCAGCACATCATAGGGCAGCACCCGCTGGCCAGTCAGCGTTTTGGATAGCGTCGTCCGTTCTACGCCTGTCAAGCGGGAAAGGGCCGATACCGTCATTTTTTTGGCATGCAGCAGTTCCCGCAGATATTCACTGAATAACAGCATGTTGTTTCCTCTTTGGTCTTTTTTGTCATTTGTTCCAGTATAGCATAGAACAAACCCAAAGGGTGTGCCTAAAATCCCTCGTTTTGGTGCACAGTTGCTGCCACACCCCACTATTTTGCATGGAAGCGGTCTTTTTGCTTATTACACCGTATATTTTATTCACATTTTATCTCTTCCGTCTTTTTTTCGGCTATTTTGCAGCAATGCAGTAAAATATGCGTTGTATGTTTTTGAGTATGGCCGTCGTTCCTCCACCAGGTGTATATGGGAATTTTTGAGACACTCACCGCAAAAAAATACCCCGGATGCCATAAGCATCCGGGATAGTTTCCTTTTTGTCTCAGTAGCGTGGGCTTGCCGCCCTCTCTCAACTGTTGATGTGGATATTGACGCCGTTGACTTCTACATTTTCATCGGCGCGGATGAGGATGTATTTGACCCCCTCGATGATGCGGGTCTCCACCAGGTCGCCCCGCTCCGGGTTGACATAGATCGTAACATCCGGCGTGCGCAGCTCCAGTTGTTTGTAATCCACCAAATTCCGCGGGCTCAGCACCACATCGGCGCCGAATTCTGCGTCGTACTTTTCTTCAAAGGTGGCCACATGGCTGTCGTCAATGCCGCAGGCGGCCAACACCTGTTTGACTTCTTGTTTGGAAAGGGCCAGCGGCTCTTCTTCCCGGCTTTCCGCGTGTTCGTCTATGAGGTCACAGAACTGGTCGTGCACCGCCTGCACCAGGGTATAGCTGCAATCGTCTGCCAGCGTCTCTGCCAAAATGGTCTGGAAGATCTCTTTCTGCTCTGCAGCAGGCAGGGGCAACGGGCAGTGGAACACAGCATCCACAAAGGCCTGCTGGTGTTCTGTCACGCTGCGCGAATAATAGAGGGCGCTGTACAGGTTGGCGCTGCGGTCGTCAAAGGCGGGGAACAAAAAGCCCAGTTCCGGCGGCGCCACCAACCAATCCGCTGCCCGGTTGTGGAATTCGTTGGCATCCACCGAATAGCTCAAAGCCGGTTTGGTCAGCTTGACGGGGCAGACGCAGCACAAAATATACGAATAGACCTGGTCGGAAGCGTCTTGCTGTACCTCGCCATCTTTGCCGCGGTAGGGCACATCATAGGTGTCATGGGCCAGCAGGATCAAATAGTTGCCCTCCAGATCCACCGACTGGATGGCCTTTTGGAAAAAAGCTTCCACCGCCTCTTCGTCTTTCAGCGAGGAATCCCGCAGGGCCATCAGCAGCTTGTGTTCTTCGCTGTCTATGACCTGCTGGTTGGAAAAGGTGAGCTCCAGCAGGTTTTTGCCCAAACCGCCCGACAGAGTCCGCTTGAGGATGCCCAAAAACTTTTCCGATTCCTCTTGGGTCATCATGCCCAACGATTGGTTGAATTGAGAAATGATCTGCCGCTGCTCATTGACATAACAGCCGCGAATGTGGGTGATGTTGCTCTTTTCCGGTTTGAACCGGCGGCGCAGCTCGGCAACTTCTTTTTCGTTCATGTTGTCTTCCTCTTTCTCATCGCGTTAGCACAGCCCGCCCTGCCGCAGCAAGCACCGGGCTGTGGAGTTTCTATTATAGTACAGCCATTATACCGGATTTTCCCTTGAATGACAAGCGGCAGCGCCGCCGCAAAAAAAGAATCCGGCCAGACGATTGACGCTGCCTCCTCTTTGTGCTATGCTGTAGTTAGCTAAAACTAACCATCAAATAAACCCCCGGGAAGATGAGCCTATCGTAGCCGGATGGCGCGTATGCATCCAGCCTCAGCTCCCATTCCCGGGCAAAGGAGGCCGTTCGGTATGATCAAGTATACGTTGGTTGTGGAAGGCATGCAGTGCAGCATGTGCGAATCCCATGTGAACGATGCGGTGCGCAAAGCGTTCCCTGTAAAAAAAGTCCAGTCTTCTCACAGCAAGGGGCAGACCACCGTGATCGCGGAAGAGCCCCTGGATGAACAGCAGCTGCGGGATGCCATCGACGCCACCGGGTATACCGTGGGCAGCATCGCCAGCGAACCTTACGAAAAGAAAGGCCTGTTCTCCTCCTGGCGGAAATGAGAAAAACAAGAAGTTCGCCTGCCTTGTCGCGGTTCGGCTGTCAGGGCGCAGCCCGCAGCCGAACTTTTTCATGCCACACTCCAGTCAGACGAGGCCGCTTCCGCTGCCGTAGTGCCCCTGCTCCCTCCCATATGCCAAAAACGTATCGTATATCATAAAGAATAGGCATTCGCCATCGGGGCAAAAAGGCGTTATAATAGAAGAATCCAATCGCGCGTGTCTTCTAAGTGCCTCTGAAGGGTGCAGGGTCATCCGCCCCTTTGGCTGTCGGTACGGTTGGAGCAGCTGCGTGCAAACCGAAGGAGGAAGCGAAATGAAAAAAGCACTGGTAGCTTATTTTTCCGCCAGCGGCGTGACGGCGAAGGCAGCCAAAGCCCTGGCACAAGCGGCTGGAGCCGACCTCTATGAGATCAAGCCCGCCATCCCCTATACCAAGGCCGATCTGAACTGGACTGACAAAACGTCCCGCAGCTCTGTGGAGATGCAGGATCCATCCTCCCGGCCGGCCCTGGCCGACCAGACAGCGCAGATCGCCAATTACGACGTTGTCTTTCTCGGCTTTCCCATTTGGTGGTATGTGGCGCCCACCATCGTCAACAGCTTTTTGGAAAGCTACGACTTTGCCGGCAAAACCATTGTGTTGTTTGCCACTTCCGGCGGCAGCGGCTTTGGCAAGACCGTCGCCAGCCTCCAGGGCAGCGTATCCCCCGAAACCAAGATCTTGGAAGGGCGGCTGCTCAATGGCAAGCTGTCCGACGGCGAATTGAAGGCCTGGGTAGACAGCTTGCCCCTCTAAATGCCTCACTGGTCGGCTGCCTGCAACGCTCGGCAAAACAATGGCCCCACTGTCTGACCATCGGACAGCGGGGCCATTGTGCGCCTGACCTGTGGCCGGCTTACGGATGAATCTTGCGGCTGTGGAGCATCCTGACAAAGGCGGGGTCATAATGATCGACGATCTCGCTGTGCCCCAGGTCCAGCCGGGCAATTTCCGCCATATCTTCCGCGGACAGCTGAAAATCCCACAAGTCCATGTTTTGGGTCATCCGCTCCCGGTGAACCGATTTGGGGATGACGGTCACACCGCGCTGTACATTCCAGCGCAAGGCCACCTGGGCCGCGCTCTTTCCGTATTTCTGCCCGATGGCCGTCAGTACCGGGTGTGTGAAGATGCCATGGTTTCCTTCTGCAAAGGGGGCCCATGCTTCTGGATGGACGCCGTATTCCCGCATCAGTTCCAGGGCCTTCTCCTGCTGGAAAAAGGGATGCAGCTCCACTTGATCCACTGCCGGCATGACTTCCACTGTCTCACACAAATCGGCCAATCGCTCTGGATAGAAATTGCACACGCCGATGGCCCGAATCTTTCCCTGCCAGTACAGTTCTTCCATCGCCCGGTATGCGCCGATGTAGTCCCCCATGGGTTGATGGAGCAAATACAGATCCAAATAATCCAGCCTCAGTTTTTCCAGTGAAGTCTGAAATGCCTTTTTTGCCGGTTCATATCCGGCATCCTGTACCCATAGCTTTGTGGTGACAAACAGCTCTTCTCGTGGCACGCCGCTGTTTTGGATCGCTCTGCCCACCGCCTCTTCGTTTCCGTAAGAAGCGGCCGTATCGATCAGCCGGTACCCACAGGCGATGGCCTCTTGTACGGCCTGGCAGCATTGGTCCGGGTCAGACATCTGAAAGACGCCAAAACCTTCCAGTGGCATTTGGATCCCATTGTTCAGTGTGACAAATTCCATAACAGCTTCCTCCTCATCCCAGTGGTTTTATCCAGCTTCATTGGGTAGGGCGCTCAAGTTGCCCCTTTCTTCTGCTTTTATTATAAAACCACGGTGCAAAAAGAGAAGTGCCATTTGCACACAGCCCATCAAGTCCAAGGTTTCCACCCACATGGGATCCTGTTCCCACGATTACCGGCAATCATTCCAAAGGCCGGTCCAAGATCAAGTCCACCTCATTCTCTTCATAATGCCCCACCCCATGGGATTCTTCCATTTCGCTGTTTTCTTTGTTCCCCCTTTCCCACTCCGCCATATCCCATTCAAAATCCAGCGGGTCGATCTCCTCCACTTCCAGCCGGTACAGGCAGTCATACAGTTCATCCTCTGCATCCACACAGTACGATTGGAAGCTGACTTCCATCCCCTCTTCGTCGTAATTCAATGTTTTTCCATCCAAATAGTACTGTCCTGCATCTTGCAGCTCATCCCGTAAAATAGCGACAAACGCCTCTCGTTTCCACCCTTCTGCAAACACCAAAGTGTGGTTGAGCATATTCCCCACCTTGACCAAACTTTCCACATCCAGATTGCTGCACAGCGCTTTGACTCCCTCTGGCGCGTTCACCTTGTCCGCTATGCGATAAAAGGAGAAAAAGGGTTCTTGCCACAAGGCGTGGATCAGGTTGCATTTCTGATGCGACAACATAAATGCGCGTGAAACGTAATAATGGGTGGGAAACTGCTGCAGCCCGGGCAGTATATAGGGTTCGTAACATGCATCCAACAGGCCCAGGCGGACTACGAAAAACAGCAAGATGGCCTGGCTGTAATCCGGGTGGACCGACTGCATGTGCATCAAGTGGCCGTCTTCCGCCAGCTTGCGCACCTCATCCTCCACTTCCTCCTCTGTTTCGCACATATGGATGACCTGCTCTACATAACAGGCATGCTGCTTGAAAAATTCCCGCAGGACCGGAGAGCGAAATACCTCTCGCAGGTAATCGTTGACCGAGGGGTTCAACACGGTGATCTCCCGGCTGCTGTCGGTTGGGACCAGCAAATTGTAATACGGCTCCCGCGTATAAAGGATCTTATGTTGGCGCGATACGATGCGAACCAGGGATCTGCTCAAGCGGGCTAAGACGTTTTCAAACTGGTTCACGGAAATATCCGCGCCAATGGCCTGCAAGATTCCCTGAAAGGCTCGCTGCAGCACATCCACCTCCACATAGGGGTTGGGGCCGCTCAGCGAATACAGCGTATACATAAAATACCGGTCCACCCGGTCCATCCGCCGCTCAAATTCGTCTTTCCACACATTTTGGGGCCGCTCGATCTTATCCATGACAAAGGCAAAAAAATCATCAGGCTGGCCGGCATCTTGATGCCGCCACGCTGCGTACTCTATGATGCGGGGATTGTAGTTGGCATGTGCCACGATTGTCCGATAATTTTTGTTCTTCCGAATGCTCTGATAATATTGGTCCGGCACCTGGAACTTGCGCATCAACGCATAAAGGATCAGCGCTTTTTCTTGGGGTGGGATCTCTTCGGCATCGATGCATCGAATGGGTATCACGCCCCGGTCGAAAAGCTGGGAAAATTCCGGCGAATGCTCTCTGGCCTCATTGAAGATCGTAATCCTGGAATTGAGCAGCAGGCATTTGTTCGGATGGTATCTGACGTATTTGATCAAGGCACTCAATTCGTTTTCCTGGGTGTCGCGCAGCCGGAAATAACACTGCCCCAAACAGTCGTCCAGCAATATGATCTCTTTTTGTTCTGGGTCGGCTGAAATCGATCTTTTCACATCGGCGAGCTCACCGTTTGTCGTATAACGCACACGGTACCCGATGGAAGCAAAATACAGCAGCAGCATTTTAGACACCGTCGTCTTGCCCACCCCCGGGTTCCCCACCAGCATGAGCAGGCGTTCCGATTCCAAAACCGCTTTGCCTTTCCAATAGGAATCGGTCTGCACATAATAGGGCAATTCCTTCTCGACATCATAGAGGAGCGTCTGGGAATCCACAAAGATGTCTTGGTTGTACAGCTCGGATAAGATATTGGTCGCCGAGAGCCAGAGCTTGAAATGTTTGCGCAGCAGCCCGCTGTTTTGTGGATCGCATAAAAAGCGGTCGATCTCCAATAGGGAGACGATATTTCGTTCTGACGGCATGTACTCTGTAAAGATCTGGTAAATCTCTTTTGTCTGCCGGGGCGACAGCTGCTGAGAGCAGCAGATGAAATACTGCTTCGGGTTCTGTTTTCTTATTTTCGGCAATTCCGCTTTTAAGGCTTGTTTGAGGGCTGCATAAGGGCTGTTGATGTAGTGCTTGACCTGGACGATCACACCGGGGTTGCTCAAATCGTCCACCAGATCGATCCCACCGTCTTTGCCGGGCGCAAAACGGCGCAGTGGGATCTGGAGCATCGCCTGCATGATGTCCTGGCACACATATTCAAATTCCAACGGACTCAAATTCCTGTATTCCAGCATCGTGGTGCCCTCCCCATTGTGTGTTCTACCATCTTTTATTCGGTGCTTCCAGCTATTTTTTTATTATAGCACAGCAAATCTGCTGCGTCACCGCCGGCAGAACGGCAGCCCTGCAGCGCTCTTCTTGTGAAAAAACGCGATCCTGCTGGACTGCGGCCCTCCGATGGGATAAAATGGAGTGGTAGAAACATCATGCTCCAATGATACAACATGCTGGCAAGAAAGGAGCTGTTTGGCGTGCTGGAATCCGAACGGTTGTTTTTCCGCAAGATCGAAGATCGTGATTTTTCAGCGGTCGCACAGAGCTTGCGGGATCCCGGTGTTCAAAAGGTGTGGGAGCACATCTTTTCCGATGACGATGTGAGAGAGTGGATCAAAAAGCGGCAGCAAGGCTACCGGGACAATGGGATCGATTATCTGTTGGCTGTGGAGAAAGCTTCCAAGGAGGTGGTCGGACAGATCGGACTTTTGCAAACAGAACTGGAAGGCCAGCGGGTCTGGGCCGTCGGCTATTTGCTAAACAGTCGTTTTTGTGGCAAGGGCTATGCCACCGAAGGAGCCAGGACGATGGTAGACTATGGGTTCCACAGGCGAAAGCTCCCCAAAATCGTCTGTGACATCAGGCCTACGAATCGAGCTTCCATCGCTGTGGCCAAGCGGCTCGGCATGGTGGAGACCGGTTCCTTTGTCAAGATATACCGCGGGAAAAGAATGCCCCATTTGATTTTTGAATTGCAGAACCCAGACGAAGCCCACAGCCGCTGAAGTTTAGAAGTCGTGGAGGCAAAATGTCTTCTGTTCCAGGACTTTTGCTCCATTTCTTCCGCTTGCTCGGCCTGTTGCAAACCACAGCTCTTTGCTTTTATCGGGATATCGAGTTTCGTTTTCGTTCTTTCGCTATAGCGGCAGAATTTTAGCCGGTACCTCTTGACTTTTCTCAGCGGAAAAGCTATAATAATTCTGCTGTCCACCTCAGAGGGGCAGTTCAACAACATAGGGGCCTGTAGCTCAGCTGGGAGAGCGCTGCGTTCGCATCGCAGAGGTCAAGGGTTCGAATCCCTCCAGGTCCACCAAAAAGAAAGACACGCTAGAAGCGTGTCTTTCTTTTTGGTTTCCGACCGCTTTTAGGCGGCCTCCACTCATTGGCGTTTTCGCCCTATCTGCCATCTGTGGACGGCTTGCAATCGGTCCCCAGCGCTGGTATCATTTCAATGAAGTGAAAACAAGAGCGCAAGGGGTGACTTTCTTTGTTATTTCATGTATTTCAATCGCAAGCAGAGCGAAGGAAGCTCGGCGGTTCTGATTTCATCGAGATCCAATATTGCCGGTTGCCGCAAGGGACCGCGATCCATCGAATCGTTTCGGTTGATTCCATTGAGCACTGGAAAAATGATTCCCTGTATGTTTTCGGTGATGACGTGGATGTGTTTTTCCAAAACTATGGACATATAATTACCGGCGGAGTATACAACAACGAGACAAGGGGCCCAATGGACTTGTTCGGGATCAATTTCTATTCGCGGGAACAGGCCGCCTCCATATGGAAGCGTTTGAAAACCGAAACACCGCTGGATTACCCGGTGCTGCTGAAATGGTTGATGGAAGTCGAGCAGTGCCTGGGCTTTTATGTTTTGGGCGTGTAGGTTGCCCCATTTCAAACGCCCCCTTGGTCGCAAAGCCTGGACAACGTCAGCAAATGCGTATAAAAAAGCATCCTTCTCGGAGGATGCTTTTTTGGTATCTTGCTATTTTGCTGCCAGATCCGGCTGGGTCTCGGCCAGCTTGTCTTTGTGTTTGTTCATCCACATCAGCTTGTAAGCGCCCAGCAGCACAAAGAGCGATGCCACCAAATCAATGGGCATCCGCCCACCGCTGTAGGCAGTTCTGGTATCCGATGTAAAAATAATGACCAGCGCAGTGATAAACCCAGCGATCACCGCAACGATGCTAACAGCAAATGTAATTTTGGTCTTTTCCCCATTTTTGCGAAAGACCAGAGCCAATATGCCAGCTGCCAGTTCCGAAATGCCAGTGACTACATCCAAGGCAACTGCGGCCATCATCATCGAGCCATAATTGGGGTCACTGAACAACGGTGTATATTCGCCCATGCTGGACAATGTGCTGAATGTCTTGACGCCACCGAACAGCAGCAAAAGGATTCCGCCGATCAATAGAAAAACATTGTGATGGATCCCATCCATTTGCTTTTTTCTCGATTCAAAATTATTTGCCATATTTCCCCTCCTTTCCCTGTCTTTTTTGCGAAGAAATCGGGCAGTGCCGTTTCTCCCATCCTTCCGTTCCTTTTATCGACCTTTTCTTGGGAATCTTAAGCTTCCTGCCCGAAATTTTCCGCAAACTCTTTTCTTCCCTTGATATCCAAATGGATATCACTCATCTAGAATACACAAAATATAATGTATTGTCAAAATATCTGATTGGATATCGGGGTGTTGCAATGGCTTATTATAGGAGGATCCGGGAGCTGCGGGAAGACCACGACATGACCCAGCGCCAAGTGGCTGCATTGCTGCACATGCCACAGCCCCAGTACTTCCGCTACGAACAAGGTTACCGTGATCCGCCCACAGATATTCTCATTGCTTTGGCCGATCTATACCACACATCGGTGGATTATATCCTTGGGCGCACGAACAATCCCCACCCTTATGAGTAAAAGCGACAAAAGCGCCCTCTGGCCAAGGCCAAAGGGCGCTTTCGTTGTTTTATTCTGCTATGCTTCTGTGGGGTTTTCCCAGTTGTGCCACACATTCTGCACATCGTCGTTGTCTTCCAACATCTCCAACAGCTTGTTCATATTTTTGATGTCGTCTTCGTCCTCCAACGCAATGTAGTTCTGGGGCACCATCGCCTCTTCGGCTTCTACAAAGGTATATCCATGGCCTTCCAGCGCTTCGCGCACCGCCCCCAGGTCATCTGGCGTTGTGGTGATTTCAAACACATCCTCTTCGGCGTTGAAATCTGCGGCGCCAGCCTCCAGCGCCTGCATCATCACCTCGTCTTCGTCCATGTCGTCCAGCCGCTCGATGACCAGCATGCCCTTGCGGTCAAACTGCCAGGATACACAGCCCGAAGCGCCCAGATTGCCGCCGTATTTGTCAAAGTAATGGCGCATATCGCCTGCTGTACGGTTGCGGTTATCCGTCAGAGTTTCCACGATCACCGCAATTCCCTTGGGGCCGTATCCTTCGTAGGTGATGGATTCATAATCCTCACCGCCGCCGCCCGATGCATATTTTTGCAGCACCCGGTTGATGTTGTCGTTGGGCACATTGTTGGCCTTGGCCTTGGCGATCACATCTTTCAGCTTGCTGTTTACATTGGGGTCCGCCGAACCGCCTGTGCGGATCACCACCGCCATTTCACGGGCAAATTTGGTAAAGATCTTGGCGCGCTGTTGGTCTACAACGCCTTTTTTCCTGGCAATGTTATGCCATTTGGAATGTCCTGACATGCAAGGTTCCTCCTATATCATCACATGAATAATTATTTTTTGCCAAAGCGCATTTATTTTATCAAAACCGTGGCACAAAATCAACGCATAAAACGACTGCTGCGGCACACACTAAGCTCACCATGTGAAATGAGGTGAACACAACATGAAAAACAGCAAGAACAGCCAAAACAATAAAGCCCAGAACAACAAGGGGCAGAATAAAATGGAGAACAACGCCGAAAACTGCCGCCACGACGGCTAAACCGACCGGTGTGATCCAGTGCAAAAGAGGCTTGTTCCGGCTGTGGCCGCGGCAGGCCTTTTTTGCATGGCTAGATCTCTTTGACCCGCACCACACCCGGGATGCCCAGCAGGGCGATCTGCAGCTGTGCCAATGTGGTCTGCGTGCCAAGCTTGATGGAGATGGTCACAGGCGCGACGCCGTCTGTGGGCACGTTTTGGTTGATGGTGATTATATTGGCACCGGCATCGTAAATGCAGCCCAAAACAGAAGAAAGCACGCCGGGTTCGTCTTCCAGTGAAAAATACAACGTGACCATGCTGCCCCGGGTCTCCAGGTCAAACACTTCCACATTGTCTTTGTACTTATAAAAAGCGCTGCGGGAGATCCCACAGGCCCGGGCAGCCATAGTGGCGCTTTTGGCTTTGCCTTTGGCCAACATTTCCTTGGCTTGTACCACTTTCAAAAATACATCGGGCAGCACGCGGCTGTCGATCAACAGATATTTATGACGCTCGTGACGCTCTGTCATGGGAAACCTCTTTTCATTCGTTTGTTACATCATCTGCCAAGGCCATAGCCTGAGGCAGCACATTGGCATGATCGGGCTTCGTATCCCGCAGCAGGTCGGCGTCCTCTTCCCCCAGGTTGCCCCATACGGAAAAACGGCCATCGGGATGCACTACCACTTCCATACCCTGGTATTTGCGGTAATCGTCCTCTCGGTAATCTTCTTTTTGCCCAAACAAGGCCCGGGCACATAAAAGGACCTTTTCCTTTTTATAATAATAGCGCTTCACACTGCACTCCTCCTCACATGGGGAAGGGGCGGTTTGGCCCGCAGGCCGTGATTCATTGCCTTCCTTTTTGGCTGCCGGTTTTGGCAACAGGAAAAGGGCCGCAAATGACATGATACCTAACCGCTCTCCGGTTATTGTACCATGAAAATGGCGATCCTACAACCATTCCCAGATGCTTTCCTGGTCAAATTGGCTTTTTTGCCCGAAGGATAGCTTCTGCTGGAAAGATTTTAGAAAAATTTTAAGGAAATTGTACGCTTTTTGCATAGATTTTGCAAGAATGACTTGTTATACTAGTAAAAAGCGGAACCAAAGGAGGCATTTTCATGCACCATTCCCATGAAGAGGACGAGCGGGCATACCAGCGCAGGCGAAAACTGGTCAGCATTTTTTCCCTTGTGGTGATGCTGGCCTTGTTTGCTCTGATCTCCCTGACCATCGGCCGCCGGCTGCTGCATTTTGCCTCGGACCCGGCAGGCCTGCGCGCCTGGGCGGAAAACCAGGGGATCTGGGGCCGCCTGGCCCTGGTCGGCATTCAGATCCTGCAGGTGGTCGTGGCTGTGCTCCCCGGTGAAGTGGTGGAAATTGCCGCCGGGTATACTTTCGGCGCTTGGGAAGGCATGATCCTCTGCCTGTTGGGCACCATCGTGGGTTCGGCGATCATCTATGCGTTTACCCGCCGCTTCGGCGTCAAAATGGTGGAAGCCTTCATCTCCCGTGAAAAATTGGATTCTTTAAAGTTCATCCACAACAGCCGGAAGCTCAACATCCTCATCTTCGTTTTGTTTTTTATTCCCGGCACCCCAAAAGACCTTATCACTTATTTCATCGGGCTGACGCCCATGAAACTTTCCACATTTCTGGCCCTGTCCACCATTGCCCGTATACCTTCGGTGGTCTCTTCCACTTTAGGCGGCAATGCCATGGGCCTGCGCAACTATGGCGTGGCGCTGGTGGTGTTTGCCATCACACTGGTCATCAGCGGCATTGGGCTGCTGATCTATACGAAAATTGTCAAAGCCCATCAGCGCCGCCACTGACGGGCGCGGAGGTTTTTCATGTCCCTGGGTTGGTCTCTCATTGCCTTGGCCTTGCTGGCGCTCAACGGATACATCGGTTTTTGCCTGTGGCGCATGCCTTTTCGCTCCCACCGCCGCCGAAAAGCTCTCATTTGTCAAGTGGTGCATGTGGGGCTGACAGTGCCCTGCCTCTATTATTTTTACCGTTTCTTTTCCCACAGGGCTGGTACACACCTGACGGATCTCCTCTCCTATGAGGCGGCTTTCTGCCTGATGACTCTCATCTATGGCGCTCTGTTCTTCCTGTTGGCCGATCTAGTCCGGCTGCTGGGCAGGCGGGTGCGCTACCCTTTGACTTTGCGCTCATTTGCCGCACGCCTTTACCGCCAAGGGCTTCCGGTGTTTTTGGCTGCCGCCCTCGTAGCCGGCTACAGCCTGTATCACAGCCGCGATCTGGAAGTCACTTCCTATTCGCTTGCATTGCCCAGAGGCAGCAGCTCCCTCTCTTCCCTGCGGGCCGTCCTGGTAGCGGATACCCACATCGGTACCGCTGTCAAGATCCCGGAGCTGGAGCAGATGGTGGCCACGATCCAAGCGCTGGAGCCCGATGTAGTCTTTTTATGCGGCGATCTTTTTGACGAAGGGACCACCGACCAGCAAATCGAACAAGCTTGTGCCCAATTGGGCTCCCTGCAGACCCGTTATGGCATCTACGCCGTCTCCGGGAATCACGATCATACATCCGGCCGGATGGCTCAAGCCAAAGCGCTGCTGGAACAGGCGGGCATCTGCCTGCTTGCCGACGAGACAGTGACCGTAGAGGATGCATTTGTCCTGGCTGGCCGGCTGGATGATGCCAGCGGCCAGAGGGCGCCTTTGGAATCGGTCCTGGCCGGCGCCCCTTCTCATTTGCCTTTGCTCTTGCTGGATCACCGGCCCAAATACCAGGAGCCCGCCCAAGATGGCCGGGTGGATCTGCTGTTGTGCGGCCATACCCACAATGGGCAGATCTTCCCTATGAATCTGTTTGATTTTTTGCCAACCTTGTTCTATGGCTCCTATGAAAAAGACGGCCTGCAGACCGTTGTCACCTGTGGCGCTGGCACCTGGGGCATCCCTGCCCGCCTGGGCAGCAGTCGGGAAGTGGTCTTGCTGGACCTGACATTGACTCCTTGAGCACCTGGCAGAGGCATACATACAAACAGAGCGCAAAGATCTTTTGCGCTCTGTTTTCATCTGCCCTTCTCGTCTTCACCGAATTGGATCGGACAATCTTTTTACTTCGGCATGGGAGCCTGTGTTTTGCTCTCCATGTACCATCGGGCCCTTTTACTCTTTCCCTTTTCCAGCCCGTCTTGTGCGGTACAGCAAAAAGACGCCCACTGCCAGCGCTGCCACGAGCAGGGCAAAAATCGCTTGCAGCCGGTATTCTTCTATAAAACCCCAGTACTCATACCCCACCACATTGCCGCCGCCCACATAGTGCACGGACCCATCGGGCTGCACTTCTTCCCGGGTGACTGGAACGAGGATCATGGTAGACAGCACCCAAATGGCCAGATGCCCCGCGATTCCCAGCGCCGTCAAAACGATTCCCAAGATCCGCTTTCCATGGTTTGCAGCCCCCTGGCCGGCCGCTGTCTGTTGGGCCGCCCGGCTTATGGCTTCTTCCTGCCCCGGCCCTTCTTCCAGCTCTTCTTTCAACAGGTAATCGGTAGATACCTGGAACAGGCGGCTGAGCCCTAGGACGTTTTCCGTCTCTGGCATTGTTTCTCCCGTCTCCCAGCGGCTGACCGCTTGGCGGGAGACCTTCAGCCGGGCTGCCAGCTCTTCTTGCGACAATCTGTGCTGTTTGCGCAGCTGCACCAGTTTTTCACCAAATGTCAATTTGACCCTCTCCTTGCCGATTTGCTGCATCCATTATAGCAAAAACTGGCGTCAAGTCCACCACATCTGGGTGGCAAGGCTGCCGCTTTGATGTGCCAAGCCCCGTTTCTCATAGAAGTATAGAAAAAAGACCTGGAAGGACCAGGTCTTTTTGCATCGTTGCGCCGGCTGTCAGTCAATGACGAATGTCATCGTGCACTTGCAGGCCACTTTGCCATCCACCATGGCCGTTCCCTCGCCAAAGCCCACATTGCCCCGGGACTTTGTCAAGTGCACCTCCATCTCCAGCACATCGCCAGGGTGTACTTTTTGGCGGAACTTTGCCTCTTTGATCCCGCCAAAGTACACGATCTTTCCTTTGTTCTCCGGCACGGTCAGTGCGATCACTGCACCGACCTGGGCCAGTGCCTCCACCATCAGTGCCCCGGGCATCACGTGCTCCTGGGGAAAGTGGCCGCAGAAAAACGGCTCGTTGACGGTGACACATTTGATGCCCTTGGCCCATTTGCCCGGCTCCCCATCGGTGATGCGGTCCACCAACTGCATGGGGTAGCGGTGAGGTAACACCTCTTGGAGCTCATTGGAATTGAACTGCATGGTCATTACTCCTCCATCTTCCGAAAAATCAGGCTGGCGTTATGGCCGCCAAAGCCCAAAGAATTGCTCATGGCATATTCCATCTGCCGCTCTCTTCCCTGGTTGGGCACGATGTCCAGATCACATTCCGGGTCTGGGCACTGATAATGGATGGTGGGCGGCAAGAAAGACTCCCGCAGGGCCATCACCGTGGCCACCGCCTCGATGGCACCGCTGGCCCCCAGCAGGTGGCCCGTCATGGATTTGGTGGAGCTGATGGCCACCTGATACGCCGCTTGGCCAAAGGCCCGTTTGACAGCCAAGGTCTCCCCCTTGTCGTTGAGCGGGGTCGATGTGCCGTGGGCATTGATATAGCCGATCTGTTCCGGCCCGATGCCGGCGCACTCCATGGCCATGGTCATGGCCCGGGCGCCGCCTTCGCCGTCGGGGGAAGGGGCGGTGATATGGTAGGCGTCACAGGTGGCGCCATAGCCCACCAACTCGCCCAGGATCGCCGCGCCCCGGGCCTTGGCGTGTTCATATTCTTCCAGCATCAGCACGCCGGCCCCTTCGCCCATCACAAAGCCGCTGCGCTCTGCATCAAAGGGGATGGAGCCCCGGGCCGGGTCCTCCTTGGTGCACAGGGCCTTCATGGAGGTAAAGCCGCCTACGCCCAACGGTGTGATGGAAGATTCCGTGCCGCCGGCGGCGATCACATCCAGATAACCGTCCCGGATCTGGCGGAAGGCGTCGCCGATGGCATTCGTTCCCCCGGCACAGGCAGTCACTACGCAGGAGCACATGCCTTTTGCCCCCAGCTCGATGGCCACATTGCCCGCCGCCAGGTTGGTGATATTCATGGGGACAAAGAAGGGGGACACCCGGTCGAACCCTTTTTCCAGGCCCCGGCGCATCTCGGTCTCGATGGTGTTCAGCCCGCCGATGCCCGAGGAGATCAGCACGCCAAACCGCTCGGCATCCACGTTTTCCGGCGTCAGCCCTGCCTGCTGGTACGCCTGTTTGGCGGCAATGATGGCAAACTGGGTGAATGGGTCCATCCGCTTGGCCGCTTTGGCGTCGATGTATTCGGCCACCGGCAGATCTTTTACTTCGCCGGCCAGCTTGACTTTTTGGCTGCTGGTGTCATAGTGGGTGATGGGTCCGATGCCGCACCGGCCCTCCCGCAGGCCCTGCCAGAAAGTGGGCACATCGTTGCCCAGAGGCGTCACAGCGCCCATGCCTGTGATGACAACTCTTCTTCTCATGGGTGTGCCTCCTTACATCGCCATGCCGCCATCCACATGGATGACCTGGCCCGTGATATAGCCTGCCTGTTCGCTGCACAGGAAGGCCGCCAGAGCCGCCACTTCCTCTGCTTGGCCCAGCCGGCCCAGGGGGATGGAGCCCAACAGACCCTCTTTGATGTTCTCCGGCAGCACCGCTGTCATGTCTGTCTCGATAAAGCCGGGAGCAATGGCATTGACTGTCACGCCGCGGCTGCCCAGTTCCCGGGCCAGGGACTTGGTCATGCCGATGACGCCCGCCTTGCTGGCCGCATAATTCACCTGGCCAGCATTGCCCGCCACGCCCACCACGCTGCTCATGGAGACGATGCGCCCCCAGCGCTGCTTCATCATGGGGCGGCACACTGCTTTCATGCAGTTCCACACACCCTTCAAATTGGTGGCGATCACTTGGTCAAAATCCTGTTCCGCCATGCGCATCAGCAGGTTGTCCCGTGTGATGCCAGCGTTGCACACCAAAATATCCAGCCGGCCAAATTGGGCGATCACTTGGTCTACCATGGCGTTTACCTGGGCGTTATCTGCCACATCGGCCTGGATGGCCAGGGTGCGGGCGCCCAATTCTTCGCACATGCGGCAGGTCTGCTGGGCTGCCTCTTCCTTGCCTGCGTAGTTGACGGCCACATCGGCGCCGCTTTTGGCCAGCGCCAGGCACACGGCCCGGCCGATGCCCCTGCTGCCGCCTGTGACCAACGCGATCTTACGATTCTCCATGGTTTTCTCCTCTCAATAGGGCCACCGCCTGTTCCAGCGTGGCGCAATCTTCAATGGCAACGGTCTTGATCTGAGGGGCCGTCTTGCGGATGAAGCCGCACAGGGCATGGCCCGGCCCAATCTCCACAATGGTATCCACTCCCGCCTGCTCCATGGTACGGATACAGGCTTCCCAGCGCACCGGGCTCATCACCTGGCGCACCAGCAGATCCCGCAGGTCTTCCCCGGGCTGCATCACGCCGCCTGTCACATTGTGGACAGCCGGGCACTCCATCGGCCCCAGCGTTTCGCTGGACAGCCGCTGCCGCAATTCTTGTGCCGCAGGCTCCATCCAGGCCGTGTGAAAAGCGCCGCTCACCGCCAAGGGGATGGCCCGGCGGCATCCATGGGCCTTGGCCCGCTCCACGGCGGCGTCTACCCCAGCCGCAGAACCGCCGATGACGATCTGCCCCGGGCAGTTGTAATTGCAGATCTGCACAAAACCCTCTTGGGAAGCCTCTTCCACTGCCTGGGCCAGAGCTTCTTCCCCAATGCCCAGCATGGCCGCCATTTTGGCGGGCCGCCCCTGCGCCGCCCGCTCCATGGCCTGGCCCCGGAAGCGCACCAGCTCCAACAGCTGCTGGGCGCCAAAAACGCCTGCGGCGTACAAGGCGGAATATTCGCCCAGGCTCAGGCCGCCCACCATGGCCGGCCGCAGGCCTCGCTGCCGCAGTTCTTCGGTCACTGCCACGGCGTAAGCGGCCAGGCAGGGCTGGGTGTATCGGGTTTGGGCCAGCTGCTCTTCCGGCCCTTCAAAGCACAGGGCTTTCAGGTCAAAATCCAGGGTGAGCCCATCCAACACCTGCCGCACCACAGGGTATGTTTCATACAGGTCTTTGCCCATGCCGGCCTTTTGGCTTCCCTGGCCGGCGTATACAAATGCACATTTCATATGAAGCGCCCCACCGGGGCTTTCTCCCTTCTTATTCCAAAAGGGGGAGTTATCCCTCCCCCATGATCTGCTGAATCACTTGCTGCACCGGCTCCATCCGCTCCAGACGCCAGGCATTGCTGCCGCAGAAGAACAGGCCGTTTTCCCAATCGCCCTGCGCCGCCCGGATCAAAGCCTGGGCAATGCAGTAGGGGGCGTTCTTCTGGTCGCACGCCCGCAGGCAGCCCATGCAGTGCCGGATCTCTTCCTTTTCTTGCCGCTCCACCAGCGGCGAGCGCAAGGCACGCCCCGGCATACCCACCGGGCTCTTCACCAGCACGATGTCTTGGGGCTGGGCCAGCAAATAGGTCTGTTTGTAGGCTTCCGCCGCATCGCACTCCGGCGTGGCCACCAAGCGGGTGGCCACCTGTACGCCGTCGGCCCCGGCATCCATCACCCGCCGGGCGTCTTCCCGTGTAAAGATCCCGCCGCCGGCAAAGACCGGGATGGGGTGTTCCGGCGTGGCAAAGGCCTGCAATGCCTGCACCACTTGGGGCACGATCTGCTCCAAGGGCAGAGCGGTACCGCTTTCCAGCTCCTGGGGCTTAAACCCCAGATGGCCGCCGGCCTCGCAGCCTTCTACCACCACAAAATCCGGCAGGCGGCCGTGGTGGCGCTGCCAGCTTTGGCAGATGAGACGCGCCGCTTTGCCGCTGGAGACGATGGGGGCCAGCAGGATATCGCTCTCCCCCACCAGCCCAGGCAGCTCCAAGGGGAGCCCCGCCCCGGAAATGATGGCGTCGGCCCCGCCCTGGATGGCGGCTTCCACCAGTTCGCCGTAGTGGTTCATGGCTGTCATGATGTTGACGCCTATCATCCCCCGGCCCTGGGACAGCTCCCGGGCACGGCGGATCTCCTTTTGCAGGGCCCGGCAGTTGGCCGCCCGGTAGTTCTCGGCAAAATCCGGCTCCCGGTACCCGGGGTGGGCGGCGGAGATCACGCCCATGGCCCCGCAGGCTGCCACGGCGCCGGCCAGGCCGCCCAGCGAGATGCCCACCCCCATACCGCCTTGCAGCAGCGGCACTTCCAGCGTATGCCGCCCTAATGGGACACGTTTCACAGCGCTTCCTCCTGCAACCGGGCGATGACATCGCCGCAACCGGCAAACAGCTCTTCAATGATCTGCGCCACCGGCCGGCGTTCATGGCACATGCCCGCCACTTGGCCCGCCATCAGCGAACCGTTCTGGTCGTCGCCGTCGAATACCGCCCGGCGCAGGGCTCCCAGGGTATACACTTCCAGCTCTTCTTTGGAAGCCCCTTCTTTCTCCCGTTTGACATATTCCCGGGTCATTTTGTTCTTCAGCACCCGCACCGGTGTCCCGTTGATGCGGCCCGTGACCACCGTGCTGGTATCGCCGGCCTTTTCCACGGCTTTTTTGTAGTTTTCATGGATGGGGCACTCATCGGCCAGCAACAGGCAGGTGCCCACCTGCACGCCGCAGGCACCCAGCGCAAAAGCTGCCACTACCTGGCAAGAGCTAGCAATACCGCCCGCCCCCACGACAGGGATGTTCACTGCCTGGGCCACCTGGGGCACCAAAGCCATTGTAGTCAGCTCGCCCACATGGCCGCCGGATTCCGTGCCTTCGGCGATGACGGCATCGGCCCCCAGCTGCTCCATGCGCCGGGCCAAAGCCACGCTGGGCACCACGGGCAGCACCCGGATGCCCGCTTCCTTCCAGGCCTTCATATAAGGGCCGGGGTTGCCTGCGCCTGTGGTGACGATGGGCACTTTTTCCTCAATGACCAGCTGGGCCATCTGATCTGCCTGGGGATGCATCAGCATGATATTGACGCCAAAGGGCTTGTCCGTCAGGCTGCGGCACAGATGGATGTTCTCCCGCAGCTTTTCCAGATCCATGCCGCCCGCCCCGATGAGGCCCAATGCCCCGGCATTGGAGACAGCGGCGGCAAAAGCGCCGGTGGCGATGTTGGCCATGCCCCCTTGGATCAGGGGATACTTCGTTCCTAGTATCTGGGTGATGTTCATATTGTCCTCCTTACCACTCAAACAGATAAGAGCCCCAGGAAAGGCCGCTTCCAAAGCCCTCCAGCAGCACGCGCTGCCCGCTTTTCAGCATACCGTTCCGGTGCATCTCATCCAGTGCCAGGGGGATGCTGGCGGCCGATGTGTTGCCGTATTCCCCCAGATTTTCAAAAAACAGCTCCATGGGCGCTCCCAAATGGCGGGCCACCGCCTCGATGATGCGGTGGTTTGCCTGGTGGCACACCACATGATCCAGCTGCCCCGGCTCTAAGCCCGCTTTCTCCAATACATTGCGGATGCTCTGGGTCACCGTGCGCACGGCGAATTGATAGACCTGGCGGCCCTCCATGCGCAGCAATCCCTTTTCGTCGGTATAAATGGCGCTCCCATTGCTGCGGTTGCCATAATCTGCCCAGGTGGGGCGCCCATCTGCCTGAACCACCGCGGCGCCTGCCCCATCCCCGAAGAGGATGCAGGTGCCCCGGTCGGTATAATCCAGCCGGCCGGAGACTTTTTCCGCCCCCACCAGCAAGGCGCATTTGCCCGGCATGGCTTCCAGCAGCCGTTCTGCCGTCAGCAGGGCAAACAGGAAACCGCTGCATGCGGCGTTGATGTCATAGGCCAGCACTTCCTCCGGCAGCCCCAAGGCCTGCTGCAGCTGGCTGGCCACCGAGGGGGTGGCCTGGTCCGGCGTGAAGGTGGCCACCAGCACCAGGCAGATGGCAGAGGGATCCACCCCTTCCATGGCCTGCTTGGCCGCTGCCATTGCCATGGTCAGCGTGGTCTCTTCTTCTGCCACATGGCGGGCGTGGATGCCGGTGCGCTCCACGATCCATTGGTCGCTGGTGTCCACGATCTTTTCAAAATCCTGGTTCGTCATGCGGCGGGGCGGCACAAAACTGCCAGTGGAGAGAAATTTCATATTTTCTCCCCCTTTGCCCCCAGCGCCCGGTACCGGTCGTACCGCTCACTGAGCAATGTGTTGATGTTCTGCTTGCACAACAGATCCACTTCCAACGTGAGCAGACGCCGCAGGCCGGTGAAAAACCGTTCGTGCTCCCGCTTGACGCCGCCTGGCGGCTCTGGGATCACCCGGTCGCAGACGCCGGCTTCTTTCAAATCATTGGCCGTCAGCTTCATCAGCTCGCTGGCTTCTCTTGCCCGGCTGGCATCTTTCCACAAGATCGTAGCGAATCCTTCGGGGGAGAGCACGGAATAGACCGCGTTTTCCAGCATCCAGATCCGGTCGGCCACCGAAATGGCCAGCGCCCCGCCGCTGCCGCCTTCGCCGATGACCACCGTCAAAATGGGCACCCGCAGCTGCCCCATGGCCATCAGGCAGCGGGCAATGGCTTCGCCCTGCCCCCGCTCTTCGGCCTCCATGCCTGGGTAGGCCCCCGGCGTATCCACAAAAGTCAAAATGGGGCGGCCGAATTTTTCCGCCTGCTCCATGATGCGCAGCGCTTTGCGGTAGCCTTCGGGCCCCGGCATGCCAAAGTTGCACTGGACATTCTCTTCCAATGAAGCGCCTTTTTGATGCCCCAGCACAGTAATGGGCCGGTCTTCCAGCAGGGCGATGCCGCCTATGATGGCGCCGTCATCCCGGCAGGAACGATCCCCCTTCTGCTCAAAGAAATCAGTGAACAGGCGGCTGATGTAGTGGCGCAGGTTGGGTCTCGTTCCGTCCCGCGCCAGCAAGACTTTGTCGTAACTATCCATGTTTGCGCCCCTCCTTGCTGTGCAGCCGCAGCAGCTGGATCAACACGGTGCGCATCTCCGGCCGTGGGACAACGCCATCCAAAAAGCCGCACTGCTCCACAAATTCCGCCTTTTGAAAATCCTCCGGCAGCTTTTGCCGGATGGTCTGTTCGATCACCCGCGGGCCGGCAAAGCCGATCAACGCCCCGGGCTCTGCCAACAGAATGTCGCCCTGGGAGGCAAAGCTGGCGGTGACACCGCCGGTGGTGGGGTGGGTGAATACACTGATATACAACAGCCCCTGCCGGCTGTAGCGCGCCACAGCGTTGCTGGTCTTGGCCATTTGCATCAGCGAATAGATGCCTTCCTGCATCCGCGCACCGCCCGAGGCGCAGAAAAACACCAGGGGCAGTTTGCGGCGGGTGGCAAGCTCAATGGCCCTTGTGATCTTCTCGCCGGCGGCAGAGCCCATGCTGGCCATCAAAAACCGGTTGTCCATCACACCCAGCACCACTTTGTAGCCGCCGATGCGGCAGATGCCGGTGACCACCGCTTCCCGCAGCCCTGTCTTTTTTTCCAGGGCAGTCAATTTTTGGGCATAGCCCGGAAAATGCAGGGGATCTTGCCGGCACAGGCTGGCGTTCGTCTCGCTGAAAGTGCCTTCGTCCGCCACCAGCTGGATGCGGGTGCGGGCGTCCAGAGGCAGGTGACGGCCGCAATGGGGGCACACCCGCAGCGCCCGGTCCAGCTCTTCGGTCAAGATGGAAGCGCCGCAGCCCGGGCAGGCAGTATATAGGTTTTCCGGCACTTCGATCCGCCGGGGCGGCTGGCTTTTTTTCCGCAGGCTCTTAAAAACATCCAGCTTTTCCCGCCGCTCTTTGAACAGTTGGTCGATCATAATAATTTATCCAGATGCCTTTCCATAAAGTCCGTGGTGAAGGTGCCCTTCACAAACTCTTCCTGGTGCATGATCATATATTGCAGCTCCACATTGGTCAGCGGGCCCTCCACCATGAATTCTTCCAGGCAGCGGCGCATGCGGCGGATGGCTTCCAGCCGGGTGCTGCCGTGGACGATGATCTTGGCCAGCATGCTGTCGTAGTGGGGCGATACGGTGCAGCCGGGGTAAATGGCGGTATCGACCCGCACCCCCGGTCCGCCGGGCAGATGCACAAAAGAAATGGTCCCCGGGCAGGGGCGGAAGCCATGGGCACAGTCTTCCGCATTGATGCGGCATTCGATGGCGTGGCCCCTGGGCTGGATCTGCTCTTGCTCAAATGAGAGGGGCAGCCCGGCGGCAATGCGGATCTGCTCTTTCACCAAATCGATGCCGGTGACCATCTCCGTCACCGGATGTTCCACCTGGATGCGGGTGTTCATCTCGATAAAATAGAAGTTCCCCTGCTTATCCAGCACGAATTCCACTGTGCCCGCATTGCGGTAGCCCACAGCCTGGGCGGCCCGCACGGCAGCCTGGCCCATCTGCTCCCGCAGCGCCGGGGTCAGGATGTGGCAAGGGGATTCCTCCACCATCTTCTGGTTGCGGCGCTGGATGGAACAATCCCGTTCCCCCAGATGCACCGTATTGCCGCAGCCGTCGGCCAAAATCTGAAATTCGATGTGCTTGGGCGAAAGGATCAGCTTTTCCAGGTACATGCTGCCATCGCCAAAACAGGCTTCGGCTTCGGCCCGGGCCACATCGAACTGCTCCAGCAGCTCTTCTTCGCTGTCCGCCCGGCGCATGCCCCGGCCGCCGCCTCCTGCCGCTGCCTTGATCAACACCGGGTAGCCGATCTGCCGGGCGATCTCCGCCGCCTGGGCGCCGTTTTCCACCACGCCCTCCGAACCGGGCACCACAGGCACCCCGGCCTGCTGCACCATACGGCGGGCCGTGGCCTTGTCGCCCATCTGTTCGATGACAGCGGCGCTGGGGCCGATGAATGTGATGCCGCAAGTCTCCACCAGGCGGGCAAAGGCCGGGCTTTCCGACA
This sequence comes from Candidatus Pseudobutyricicoccus lothianensis, assembly GCA_904419295.1. Lineage (GTDB taxonomy): Bacteria > Bacillota > Clostridia > Oscillospirales > Butyricicoccaceae > Pseudobutyricicoccus > Pseudobutyricicoccus lothianensis. The sequence goes on along the minus strand of CAJFRA010000001.1, from coordinate 46,753 downwards.
AAAAGCCAAAACCGGGGTGGATGGCATCGCAGCCGGTACCCACCGCAGCCGACAGGATGTTTTTCATATCCAGATAACTCTGGCGGCTGGGAGCGGGCCCAATGCACACGCTTTCGTCCGCCAGTTGGCGGTGCAGCGCCTCTTCGTCTGCCTGGGAATAGACGGCCACGGTCTCAATGCCCATCTCCTTGCAGGCCCGCAGGATGCGCAGGGCGATCTCGCCCCGGTTGGCGATCAATATTTTATGGAACATAGGCTCACCTTGGCAGAATGCGCACCAGGGTCTGGCCAAAGGAGACCAGCTCGCCGGGCACGGCCTCAATGGCCACCACTTGGCCGCTGACAGGCGCTTCGATCTCATTCATCATCTTCATGGCCTCCAAGATGCAAAGGGTCTGGCCCTTTTCCACCTGCTGCCCCACTTTGATGAAGGGGTCGGCCCCGGGTGCCGGGCCTTCGTAATAGACGCCTACCACCGGTGCTGTGACGGCAACGCCCTGCTCTTCTTCCGCCGGTGCGGCAGGCGCTGGCGCCGGCTGCACCGCAGGCGCGGCCGTTGCGGCGGCAGCCGGCTGGCATGCGCCGCCCGCCTCCATCTCCAGGGTGAAGTCGCCCTGGCTCAGCCGCAGGGAACGCAGCCCGGTACGGGCAAATTGCTCCATCAGTTCCTTGATCTGTTCTGTCTCCATCATAAGTATGGGATTCCCCCTTTGCACTTCACGGTTGTCTGGCCTGGTCCCGCCATCCCCGGCTTTCGCAGCCGGAGCGGCAGAAAATTATTTTGAATTTCAAATCAATTTGGTAAGAGAAAAACCAAAGCCGTTCCGCTCTGGTCATCCTCTTCCCTTTTATTGATGGGCGTCGATGTAAGAGACGATGTCGCCCACTGTCTGCATCTGGGTGGCAGCATCCTCTTCAAATGTCATATTGCAGGCTTCTTCCATGGCCATGATCAGTTCCACAGCATCCAGGGAGTCTGCGCCCAGGTCTTCCACCAGACGGGCTTCCGGTGTCACCAGCGCCTCGTCGCAGTTCAGAGATTCCACGATGACCGATTTCACTTTGTCGAAGGTATTCATTTCCGTTATCTCCTTTTTCATTGAAAAATAAACGTCTTTTTGTTTTGTCGCAAGGATAAAAATACACCATTTCCAATATTGTGTCAACCTTTTTCAGGCCGCCGGGCCTTGTGCCGGCACCAGACATGCCAATCATTATAGTTCTTTTGATATGCAAAGTAAATCCCCTGCGGCGGAAATCGTTTGAAATGCTAAAGATGCCCTGGGATATTTGCCAGCTTTTGTGGGATATCACCCATTCCCGCAAATGCAAGCGTATTTTGTAAAATTCGCCCGGCGGCCCAAAAGTTTGCTATCCCTCAGATCATGCTTTGGGAAGGATGGCCTCCTGGCCGCCCATATAGGGCTGCAATGCTTGCGGGATCTTCACACTGCCATCGGCCTGCAGATTGTTTTCCAAAAAGGCGATGAGCATGCGGGGCGGGGCCACCACGGTGTTGTTCAATGTGTGGGGGAAATAGTTGCCGCCTTTTTGCCGCACCCGGATGCCCAAACGGCGTGCTTGGGCGTCGCCCATGTTGGAGCAGCTGCCCACCTCAAAGTATTTTTGCTGGCGGGGAGACCAGGCCTCCACATCCACGCTGCGCACTTTCAGATCCGCCAGGTCGCCGGAGCAGCATTCGATAGTGCGCACCGGGATATCCAGCGTCCGGAAAAATTCCACCGAGTAATTCCACAGCTTATCGAACCACTCCGGGCTTTCCTCCGGCTTGCACACCACTACCATCTCCTGCTTTTCGAACTGATGGATCCGGTAGACGCCCCGCTCCTCGATGCCGTGGGCGCCCACTTCTTTGCGGAAACAGGGGGAATAGCTGGTCAACGTCTGGGGCAGGCTGCTCTCATCCAATATGGTATCGATGAACTTGCCGATCATGGCGTGTTCACTGGTGCCGATCAAATAGAGGTCTTCCCCCTCGATCTTGTACATCATATTCTCCATTTCGGCAAAGCTCATCACGCCGTCCACCACGCTGCTGCGGATCATAAAGGGCGGGATATAGTAGGTGAACCCCTTGCCGATCATGAAATCCCGGGCGTAGGAGAGCACGGCCGACTGGAGCCGGGCCACATCGCCGCACAGATAATAGAACCCGGTGCCGCTGGTCTTGCGGGCGCTGTCCAGGTCGATGCCAGCCAGTTTTTCCATGATATCCACATGGTAAGGCACTTCGTAATCGGGCACCCGGGGCTCGCCAAAGCGCTGCCGCTCCACATTTTCGCTGTCGTCTTTGCCCAGCGGCACAGCCGGGTCGATCAAGTTGGGGATCACCAACATCCTCTTGCGGATCTCTTCTTCCAGCTGACCGATCTGCTGCCCCAGTTCTTCCATCTCCTGGGCCATATCGGTCACTTGGCGCTTGGTCTGCTCTGCTTCCTCCCGCTGCCCTTTGGCCATCATGGCGCCGATCTGCTTGCTGATGGCGTTGCGCTGGGAGCGCAGATAGTCAGACCGGGTTTTCTTTTCCCGGCAGGCTTTGTCCATCTCCAGCACTTCATCCACCAGGGGCAGTTTGTCTTCCTGGAACTTTTTGCGGATGTTCTCTTTGACGGCCTCCGGGTTTTGCCGCAGGAATTTCATATCCAGCATAATCTCTTCCTCCATTGCTGTTAGGGCACCGGGCGCTTTGTCCCGAAGAGACAGAAAAAAAGCCTTCCCATCCCTGTTGTTCTGGGACGGAAGACTTTCCGCGGTGCCACCCAAATTGCCGACGTTCCGGCCACTTTTCCGCGCTGTATGGGGCGCGGCCCCCCGGCTCCTCGCCGGCGGCTCCAAAAGCGGAAAGACAGGTTTCCCCCTCCGGTTCGCACCGACCACCGGCTCTCTGCCCGGTTCTGCCTGCCAGCTCTTTTGTCATCGCCAAATTCCGTTTGGCATTAGTATACCCTCTTTTTTCAAAATAGGCAATGTTTTTTTCCCCATTCTGTCGTCTTTCCCCGGTCTACAGGCAAAAAACGCGCCCCAGGGCCGGGGCGCGTTTTGTCTTCTCGTTTATGGTCTCACTTCACTGCCGCCCCATTCCACTGCGGCAAATCCGTGCCGTGTGGCCGGCTGCAGCGCCTGGGGCTCCACCTCTACCGGCTCTTTCAATGGCTGATAGGCCATGAATACCCGGATCACACTGTCTGGCGCCGGCTCGATGTTCAGCTGTGCCAGCTCTGTATAGCGCTCTGTTTGGAAAGCCACCAGGTTATAGGCATTCTCTTCCATGCGCGGCTGCCAATATTCCAAAAAGTCGGCAGTTTCCCTGTCATTCAGCCCCAGCAGGGCCAATTTTTCCTGCAAAAACTCTTCTGTTTGGCTGCCAGGCACTACGAACCCTTTGGAAAAATCGAAATCTGCCGGTGCGTCTGCCTCCCAGAACAAATAGGGGTACTGGTTCCCTTGGCTGTCCGTCAGCTGGCCGTCGGGCTGGGCGGTCACCTGCCACCCTTGGCCGATGGGCGGGTCTGTCACAGTCAAGTGGCCCTGGGTCAGCTCCACGTCCACTGCCACTTCCATGGTCTGGGTGGGATACAAATAGACCACCGGCTTCGCCAAGATCACCTCGGCTGGGCTGCTTGGCGCCAGGGATAGCACAAAATACACAATGGTCACGGCGCAAAATAGATACAGCAGCATTTTGCCCGTTTTCTTCAGTACATACCGGCTCATAAAGCGCCCTCCTTTATCCACAACAGTAGACAATGGCTTCCACGGCATCCGGCTGCATGGAAAGGATGCCGTAAATCACGGCCGTCATCCCCAAAATGCACCACAGGCACTTGGCGGCGGACCGGGCGATATACCGTGCCATCCAACCCCTCCTTTTCTCTGTCTCTATGGGCCTTCTCCTCTCTTTTAGCATACACGATACTCAAACCAAAGTCAATCGTCTTTATATTACGGACATCCACTGAGAATTCGTCCCTTGAGAATGAAAAAAAGAGCCGCCCGTGCGTTACTCGGATTGCTCTTTTCTCTACAAGAAGATTTGGTTTTCACATTTGCTTTTGCTGTCTTTATTATAGCGCCATAGGCCGGCAAAGTCCAATCGTTTGTTATAATAGTTCCCGATATGACTTATTATTTTTTTCTATAGATCAAAAGAGCAAAAAACAGCAGAGGCTGTGCCCCTGCTGTTTTTTCTCATTCCACTGTCACGCTTTTCATAACGGGCGCTTTGCCATCTTGCAGATACTGCTCCACAATGGCATCCACCACTTTCATGCTCTCCTCATCCACTGTGCCAAAGGCCGCATACTGGCCATCTAAAAATGTGGCGTCATCCAGTGTGATAAAGAACTGGCTGCCGGCGCTGTCGTAATCCTGGGCGCGGGCCATAGAGACCACACCCCGCACATGGGAAATGGTGTTTTCCACGCCGTTGGCCGAAAACTCACCTTTGATCTGGTAGCCCGGGCCGCCGGTGCCATTGCCATTGGGATCTCCCCCTTGGATGACAAAACCGGGCTCGATGCGGTGGAAGGTCAGTCCATCGTAAAACCCTTCCTTGGCCAGCTTGGCGAAGTTTTCCACAGTGATCGGTGCTTGCTCCCCGTCCAGCGTCATGTGGATCTGCTGCCCATCTTCCATTGTGATCGTTGCTTTGCTCACAGTCGTCTCTCCTTCGTCTGCGGCGTTTCCGCCGGATGATTGTCCTTCGGTACAGGCTGTAGCCCACAGCAGCATAGCCGCCATGGCACCCAAAGCCATCCGTTTCCAAATGCGATGCTTCATGGTTCCTCCGCTGTGCCCCACACGTCCTTGTTTCCAAACAAGTCCTGTTTTGAGGCAAATTAGGTTGTAGAATGTGGCCGATCCGGCCGATTTCTGCCTACCGCCCTGCGGCGGCGAGAAAAGGGCCGCAAAATTAGTATAATAGCCGTCCTGCGGCTATTATACCACAGTACCCTGCGCTGTGGTATATTGGCCATCTTTTCGGTTGCCGCCCTACGGCGGCGAGAAAAGGGCCGCAAAATTAGTATAATAGCCGTCCTGCGGCTATTATACCACGGTGCCCTGCGCTGTGGTATATTGGCCATCTTTTCGGTTGCCGCCCTGCGGCGGCGAGAAAAGGGCCGCAAAATTAGTATAATAGCCGTCCTGCGGCTATTATACCACGGTGCCCTACCGGTTACAACCGCGGTTTTTACCGGTCTCCACCGAATTTTTTCAGTTTTCCATTGCATTTTTTTGCCGGATGTGATAAAAATAAAAGTATATTAAAAAAGTATACTTTAGACGAGGAGGATCTGCAATGCATCTGCTGCAAAATAAGGTGGCTGTTGTCACAGGAGGTACACGGGGTATTGGCCTGGCCACGGTCCGGGTCTTTTTGGAACAGGGTGCGAAAGTGGCTTTGCTGGGTTCCCGGCAGGAATCGGTGGACAAAACGCTGGCACAACTGCGGGAGCAAAACCCCGATTGGCCGCTGCTGGGCTTTTGGCCCGCACTGACCGACGAACAAGCAGTCCAGCAGACTCTGGAAAAAGTGGTGGAGCAGTGGGGCCGCCTGGACATCCTGGTCAACAACGCAGGCATCAGCCAGAGTACCCAGCTGTACGATTATACCATGGCGGATTTTGAAAAGATCATCGACCTCAATGTCAATGCGGTCTTCTGCTGTTCCAAAGCCGCCGCTTCCATCATGTGCCAGCAGCACAGCGGCGTCATTTTGAACACCAGTTCCATGGTCAGCTTGTATGGGCAACCGGCCGGTGTCGGGTATCCTGCTTCTAAATTCGCGGTAAACGGCCTGACCAAATCCCTGGCCCGTGAGCTGGGCAAAGACGGTATCCGTGTCAATGCAGTGGCGCCCGGTGTCATTGCCACCGACATGGTGGCGGCCCTGCCCCCTGCAATGGTGGAAAAACTGGCGGCCACCATCCCCCTGGGCCGTGTGGGACAGCCCACTGACATTGCCAATGCTTTTCTCTTTTTGGCCTCCGATCTGGCCAGTTATGTGACAGGTGCTGTGCTCTCGGTGGACGGGGCGACCCAGGTGTGAGCGCCTGCCGCCCGGACCTAGTTTCGATCCCACGGCGGCCCTCCCGGCGCCAAAAGGCAGCCGTCCCTTCCTTTCCTGCTTTACCATCGGCGGTGCGGGGCGCGCTGCCCCGGCATCTTGCAACAAGGCCCGGCACACGATCGTGCCGGGCTTTTCTCTTGCCTATTCTTCTGCCAGCAGCTTGCCGCGGCAGCGCTGCAGTTCCAGACCTTTGTCCTCCGGCACCTCCGGGTATCGGGGGTCTGCCTCTTCCAGCGTGCGGCGCACCGCCTGGGAGATGAGCCATCTGGTCTGCCATTTGCGGTCGGCCGGCAGCACATACCAGGGGCTGTGCTCTGTGGCTGTGGCGTTGATGGCAGCTTCGTAGGCAGCCATGTAGTCTTCCCAATGGGCCCGCTCTGCCACATCCGCCTCGGAGAATTTCCAATTTTTCTCCGGCACCTCGATGCGTTCCAAAAACCGCTTCTTTTGCTCTTCTTTGGATACATGGAGGAACAGCTTGACCAGCCGGTAGCTGTTCTCATACAAATATTCTTCAAAGTGGCGGATCTGCTTGTACCTTTTTTCAAAGAAATCTTTGTCGTTCAAACACCGCTCCGCCATCTGATACTCTTTGTGCAGACTGTGTACTTTGACCACCAGCACATCTTCATAATAGGACCGGTTGAAAATGGCCATGCCTCCCCGAGGGGGCAGTGCCTGCACGGCCCGCCACAGATAGTCGTGGGCCAGTTCCTGGGGGCTGGGCTGTTTGAAGCTGTGTACCGTCAAGCCTTGGGGGTTGACGCATCCCATCACATGTTTGATGGCGCTGTCTTTGCCTGCGGCATCCATGGCCTGCAGCAAGATCACAATGCCTTCCCGGCCGTCGGCATACAATTTGTCCTGCCACTGGCCAATGGCTTCCATATTGCGCAGGGTCTTTTCCTGGATCTTGTCCCGGTCCAGCCCTTGCAGGGACGTAGGCGTTTTGTTCAGTTCCAATGCCTGGCTGCCGTCGTATCGAAACTCTTTGATTCCCATTGGCTCCTCCTTTTGTTCTGCCGGCGCATGATTTACCCTTCGGCAAACCCTCTCTTGCAAACAGCGGGCCTGCGCTGGCTCTCTGCCCATTGTTCCCTTCTTTATTTATGATGATACCAGAAATCCCACTGCAAAGCAATTGCCGCCCTGGGGATGCGCAGAAAACTTTGCAATATCTATTGACAAGTAAACTATGCAATGCTATATTGATGATACCAAGTAAACTTGTCAAATCAGAAGCTGAGGTGCCGCATATGAAAAAAGAGGAGATCTTAGCCCGCAGCCGCCAAGAAAAGGCCGATGAAGGCATAGAGTATGCCATGAACCGGGGGCGGAGCGCCGGCGTCCGCGCTCTGAGCGTCATGTTCCTAGTGCTCTGTGCCTTCAACTACTGGAAGGGCATCACCAATTATGCTATTTTTGCCCTGTATTGGAGCTATCTAGGTTTTGAGTGTTATGGTCGTTATCAGGTCACCCGGCAAAAAGGCCTGCTGGTGACCGCTGTACTGGGGCTGCTGGCCGGGCTGTTGTTCCTGGTCTGCTATCTGCTGCAATATACGCTCTTCCAATGATCCGGCCATCGATCTCCCAGTACCATCCATTGTATACAAAAGCTTGCAAAACCGAAAAGCACCGGTGGCCTGCGCCCGTAGACCGTCAGCACAGCTGGCAGACAGGGGCGCAGCAGGCTGCTTTGCAACGTCTGCCGCCAAAGGGCACTCCTGCGGAGCGCATCTTGGTCCCGCCAGTTCACCGTTCAATGCAAAAGAGAGGCGATCACTCTACAGATCGCCTCTCTTATTTTCTTTTTTTCCATTGAAAAGTTCCTGGATGCTTCTTTTTGATCGGGCACCCATCCAAACGGCTTTTGTATGTTTCCCCGTGGGATCCCCTTTCAGCTGCCGACGATCTGTTTGGCCTCCTCATATTGCTGCCAGGTGACGGCACCTTCGCCGATCAGCTTGGTGGCAAGATCTGTCTGGGTCCCTTTCATATGCACCGAAAGGGCCTGCCAACACAAAAACACTGCCTGGTCCCGCCGGAAGATCCCCTGCTGGATCTGCTCCATCTGGCTTTGGCTCAGCAGGCCGATCTCCACTGCCAGCGTACGGTCTGTGCTGTTCCACACAAAGTCTCCCTCTTGGTCGCTGTAGCCCAGCGCCCGCAGCACATAGGTGTACATGGTGGCGGCATTGGCCGGGCTTTGGGGCGCAAATTCCGTGGCCGATACCCCGTTGGTGTACCCCTTTGATACGGCATATGCAATGTATTTGTTGGCGTCTTCCCAGCCTGTCACATCCGTAAAGGGATGGCTTCCAGTATATGCCAGCGCTTCTTCTTCCTCACCCAACAGGCGGATGAGCATGATCAGCGTTTCCAGCCGGGTGGGCTGCCGTTCCAGCTCATAGCCCAGGTCGGAGCCCCGGAACAAGCCCATGGCCTTGAGTCCGTCGGCATACAGTTGGTATTGGGGCTGGTAAGCCGGTGCGGCAGCCGACGAGGCAGCTCCGTCCCGCAGCTGTACGACAGCCGTATCCGAAGTGATCTCGATGCCGCTGCCATCCTGCTGGGGGATCAGGTAATAGATATTTTGAGCAATGGCATTGCCGGCCGGCCGGGTCCCCCCGGCCGTAATGTTGATCAGCTCGGTGCCCACGATCTTGGCCGAACCCTCCCGCAGGACAAAGCCAGCTCCCAAGGGCCCGGTCACCTGATCGCCCTTTTCCAGGGTCACCATCTGCGTGCCGCCCACCTGCTGCCGGACTTGGCTGGCGACCTGATCCAGATCAATGCCGATGGCTTTGGCCTGGAGAGCGCCTTTTGCCCGCTCTGTCTCTTCTTGCATGGTTTGTTCCGCCTGGCTCTGCAAAGCCGCCGCCTTTTGCCGGGCGGCCTCTTGAATGGTATCCAAGTAGCTGCTGCGCAGCTTCGACAATGTAATCAATGGGTCCTCTGCCGTGCCGCCGGCAGCCAGAGCCGCCGCCGAGCAAACCAGCGCCAGGCCGCACGCCAGTGCGGCGCGAACAATCTTGCGCAATGGGTCCACCTCTCGTTCTTTGCCAAGCCCTACCCATGGGCTTCTTGTGTATCACGATCCAAGGCCGCTTTTCTACGGGCCTTTCCTACAGATCCTGCTGCAGCGGCGAAGCTTTATCCATTGGTTGCCGCTGTGCATTATAGAATAGGGTCATTATAGCGCATGGGGCCGTAAAAAGCAATGTGCCTCCATAGTGCTCTTATAGTTTGAGCTCACGCCATTTGCCGCGCCGCAGATAAAGCAGCGATATCACCACAGAGACCAGCGTAGCCACTGGTGCCGCCATACCGATGACCGTCAGATTGCCCGGCACTGCACGGCTGAGGAACCAGGCCAAAGGCAGCCGGATGCCCACCGAAGCGGCGCTGCCCACCACCATGACGAACAGTGTGCGGCCACATCCGTTGAAAAAGCCGTTGAAACAGAAGCCAAAAGCCACCAACATAAAATCAAAGCTAAAGGTTCGGATATACTGGGTCCCTGCCAGTGTCACTTCATCCGATGCTTTGAAGATGTGCAGAATGGATGCAGGCCACAGCTGCGCCCAGGCAAAAAAGAACAGGGAGCACAACAGTGCCAGCACGATGGCCGTCCGCAGGGCTTTTATAGCCCGGTCTGGCCGGCCCGCCCCCATATTCTGGCCGGTAAAGGCGCTCAGCGCACCGGAAAAGGCCGAAGCCGGCAGCATGGCAAAAGAGTCGAATTTGCCGCAGATCCCGGTAGCTGCCGCGGCGATATACCCCATGGAATTGACAATGGCCGTAATGGCCAAAAACGAAAAGGACAAGATCGTCTCTTGCAGGGAGACCGGCAGCCCCAGGCGTAGAATGCTGCGGACTTTGTCGCCGTGAATGCGGATGCTTTCCTGGCTGAAGTCAAACACAAAATCTTCCCGCCGGCGCAGCAGTATCACTGCCAGCACCAGGCTGACGCCTTGGGAAAACACCGTGGCGACTGCTGCGCCGGCAGCGCCCCAGCCCAGTCCTCCCACCAACAGCACGTCCAGCACGATATTGGTCACGCAGGCAATGCCAATGAACAAAACGGGCCGCTTGCTGTCTCCCAAGCCGCGCAGGATGGCGCTGATGGCGTTGTAGCCAAAGATAAACAAAATTCCCCCTGAGCAGATGTAAACGTATTGCTTGGCCTGCTCCATGGATTCTGCCGGTGTGTTGACCAGCTGCAAAATAGCAGGGGTCAGTGCAAACATCGCCAGCATAAAGCCCACTGCCGCCAGCGCAAACAACGACAGCATGGTGCCAATGGTCTGGCGGGTGTCCTCTTGCCGGCGGGCGCCCACATATTGGGCGATCAAAATGGTGCCGCCCAACGTCAGGCCCGAGATCAAGCTGTTGAGCATCTGTGTGACTTGGGTCCCCACGGAAACGCCCGCCACCGTTTCCGCGTTGTTGAACCAGCCCACCACCGCCAGGTCTACCGCCCCATATAGGGCTTGGATGAAATTCGCAATGAGATAAGGCAGCCCAAAAGCCAGCAGCGCTTTGTAGATATGCCTTCTGTCAATCGGTTCTGTTCCTGCATCCTCTCTTTTCCGGGCTGAGCCCGGCTCCTCCTCTCCACCGTCCGGCTGGTCCACCAAAAAACCGGATAAGACAACCCGCACAGGCAGGCCATCTTATCCGGCATACAGGCGTATCCCCTCCGATGACGCTTCTTTCTGTACCATCATACCACGGCAATCACGTTTCTGTAAAGCTCCTTTACCGCTGCCCGGCGTGTTCCATGTTTTCCGTCCGCTTTTTGCAGGGCAGGAAGAAGCCGATGGCGCCGCAGACTATGGCGGGCAAGATCCACCCCAGGCCCAGGCTGCTCAAAGGCAGCCGGTGGATGAACGACAGGCCGCCTATATATTCGCTCAGCACGGTGCACAAACTGACCAGCAGTGCCGCACCGGTGGACAGCTGAAAGACCCAGTCGTTTTTGATCTTGCCGTCAAAAAAGCTCAAGGCGATCAGCGTCAGCATGGCCGGGTACACCACGGTCAAAATGGGCGATGAAAAAGCCACTATGGTTTTGATGCCAAAGTTGGAGACCACGGCGCTGAACACGCAAATGAGGATGACAAACGCCTTGTAGCTCACTTTGTTTTTGGTCAAATCGGAAAAATAGGAGGCGGCAGCCGAGGTAAGGCCGATGGCTGTCGTCAGGCAGGCCAGCGCCGCCACGATGCCCAGCAGGCAAATGCCCGGCCTGCCCATGATCTGCTGCACGATCCCCAGCAGCAGCTCCGATTGCCCCACCGTGGCGCTGTATTGGGAAGAAGCGGTGGCGCCCAGATAAGCCAGGCCGCCATAGACGATGGTCAGGCCGATGGCAGCCACCAAGCCGGAGCGGATCACAATGGACATCCGCTCTTTGCCTTCATACTGCCGTTCCCGCAGGGTCTGCGTGACCAGTACTGTAAAAATAACGGCGGCAAAGACATCCATTGTCTGGTAGCCGGCGGCGATACCGGTGGCAAAAGCGCCGGTATCCCCCAAGTCTGCCACTTGCCCCACCGGGTGGATCAGCCCTTGGACGATCAGCACCAGCAGCGATACATACAGGGCAGGCGTCAAAAATTTGCCGATGATGTCGATGACCTTAGAGGGTCGCACAGACAGCACGAACACCAGCAGGAAAAAGGCAACGGCAAACAGGACCCGGGCATCGGTGCGGAACACCGGCCCCACTCCCAGCTCAAAGGTGCTGGCTGCCGTGCGGGGAATGGCCATCAGCGGGCCGACGCACAGGAACACACTGATGCCCAGCAGCATGGAGGGCAGCCGCCCCACCCGCCGCGTGATGCCGTCTAACTCGCCGGTGCCGCGGATGGTAGCCAATATGGCCACCAATGCCAGGCCGGCATCGGCAATGGTGAAACTGGTAAAACCAATGGCCCAATCCTGGCCGGTCTGCAGCCCCAGTTTGGGCGGGAAGATCAAGTTCCCCGCCCCAAAGAACATGGAAAACAGGGCAAAGCCTATGACCAGAACGTCCATTGTCTGTTTTTTCTTCATCTCGCACTACCTCCATCTGCTCCGTCCCTTTTCGTCCGGAGTTTCCCTCTCAAAGTGGGTATGTAGCGGCAAACAAGTACTTTGAGCAACAGATACAATTTGCACTGTATTCATTGTGCAAAATAGCCAATCTTTGCCCGCACACCCCAAAAGGGATTGTAACATGGAGCCACCCCGGAATGCAACGGTTCCAGCAGATGATATATCATAAATCCGTATAATATGATAAACTGCCTCTTTCTGCGGCCGCGCCGGGCTGTGATACGATGCAAAAAAGCAGCTCGCCTTTACAGGTGAGCTGCTTTTTTGTGAAAGGTCAGCAGAAAAACCGATGGCCCTCCATTTCAAAGCAGTATTGCAGCTTGTTTTCAAACCAGCTGGCTGTTTTTTGTTTGGTGTATTGGGGCGCGTAAAAATACAAGGCGCCATGGGTGGTATCCGGCTGATAGATGGCGGCATACACTGCGTTGATGGTCTCGTCATCCGGCGTCCACTTGGGGCTGTAATAATTTTTGATGGAGACCGGGAACTGCCCCGGTGCATGGAGCACATCGGCCACATTGTCGGGGAATCGGGGGTCCAGTACCCGGTTGACGATCACATTGGCTACGGCGATCTTGTGGGAGTAGCTGGCGCCATGGACTTCCCGTTCCACCACATGTTCGATCATGGAGATCTCCTGGGGGCTGGCATAGATCTTGGGTTGGGGGGCAGGCTCTGGCTGGGCTGCCGCCTGGGTTGCAGGCTCTTCTGCCGGCCCTTGGGGCAGCGGCGATTCTGCCACTTGTGGCATCTCTGCCTCCCCTGGCAGAGTGCATTCCTGCAAAGCGTCTGCCACATGGCCGACCAGGGCGGTCATCCGCTCCTCCCAGGTGAGGCCGGCGGCGCTGGCTGGCCATCCGGCGGCACATACCAAGCATGCGGCCGCACCGGCCGCGCAAGCACGTTTCCATCTGTTTTGCATCCAATAAACCTCCTTGTGCTTACACTTCCCGTCCGCTCCAACAGCGGCTGCAAGCGATCTGACCTTGTTGGCGTTTGGCCGTTGCCATCGCCTTTGCTATGCAGTATACCCAATTCTACCGGTTTTCTTTCACAAAATTTGCTGTTTTTGGTTTTCCAGGAGGTCTCTATGCAAAAGCGGGCGGCAAATTTTTGCCGCCCGCCTGTTTTATTCCGTTTTTCGTCTCTTCTGTTCTTCTTTTATCCAACGTCTTGTCAATTGCCGTTTTCCACGGCCTTCGCCAGCACCTGCTTGGCAATGCTGCCTGCCACACGGCTGCCGCTGCCGCCGTTTTCCACCAGCACGATGAATGCCAGCGGATGCTCTTCGCTGCGCAAAAAGCCGGTAAACCAGGCGTTGGGCGTCTGGTCTCCGCCCACTTCGGCTGTGCCCGATTTGGCGCATAGCTCCAGGCCGCCCAGGTCCCCTTCGCCGTAGTTGTTCAGCACGTTGTCCCGCATCATGTCGGCCAGGGTATCCGCCGTCTCTTCCGAAAGCATCCGCCCGGTGGAGCGGGTGCGGTAGAAATGGGTATTAAAACCGCCCTCGGTCTCCAGTTTCAAAATTTCCTGCGGCATGGCCGCTTTGCCGCCGTTGGCCACCGCCCCCATGAACACCATCATCGAACAGGGGTTCACCAGGTCTTCGCTCTGGCCGATGCCCGCCCAGGCCAAGCTGCCCTTGTCTTCGTCGTCAAAGCGGAAGCTGCCTTTGCCTGTCTGGATGCCGTTGACCGAGTAGCTGTCTGTCAGCCCCAGCTTTTCCACGTATTCTTCCATCACGTCAGCCCCCAGCTCAGCAGCCAGCTGCCCATAGACACAGTTGCAGGATACCGTGAACGCCTGGCCAATGGTCAGGTCTCCATGGGCCTGGGTACAAGTGATCTTGGCGCCGCCGATCTCCATTTCTCCGTCACAGTGGAACGTCCTCTGCTGCAGGTCTCCTATGTGATCAATGGCCGCCGCTGTGGTAACGGTCTTAAAAATGGAGCCGGGCACGAAAGTGGCGCTGAGCAGGCGGTTGACGTAAACGCCCTCATACTGCGGGTCATCATCTGCGATCTCCGGCGGGTCCTGCGGGTCATAAGTAGGGGTGGACACCATGCAGATGATCTCCCCCGTTTTGTAATTGTAAACACCCACTGTGCCCTTCCGGCCATCCAGCGCGTAATAGGCGGCGGAGCATACATCGGCATCCAGCGTCAAAGTCAGATCGCGCCCGCTGCCGGAGCTGGCACCGGTGATGGGGTTATACCCGGAAAGCTTGCTGGCAAAACGGCTCTGAGCCCCGGTACCGATGCGGCCGGCGCTGTCGCCCACCGCGTGGAGGGTGCCTTTGCGGATGCCGTTGCTCTCGTTGTACACCCGCTGGCCATCTTGGGTCTCCACCAGCACCTGGCCGTTCCTGTCCAAAATACGGCCCGCTGTCATCACACCGTTGGTATAGAGATGCCGGTTGGCCGGAAAAGAGGCCCATTGGCCGCCGTTGACGAAGAATTTGACGCTGAAGACCACCAGGCCCAGCATGAGCATTCCCGCCAGCAGCAGGCAAAAGACAGCCCGTTTCTCAATCTTCTTCATCGCTTTCCCCTCCTAATTCCCGCTTGCTCTGCAGCCGGATGGCAAAGCTGGCATTCTGCCGCGTATCCGCCGCTTTCAAAAAGGCCAGCAGCCCCCAGGCGCTGAGCATGCTGCTGCCGCCGTGGGAAACAAAGGGCAGCGTTACACCGGTGAGAGGCAGCAGATCCACTGCGCCGAAAATGTTGAGCACGCTCTGGAACACCAGCAGCGACATGGCCGCACAGGCGGCAATGGTATAAAAGCTGGAACGGCCGGCCTTGGTGCACCGCACGGCGAACACCGCCAAAGTCACCAGGGCACAAACGGCCAGCAGGGCGATGATCAGCCCCCACTCTTCGCACAGCATGCCAAAGACCAGGTCGGTGTCGGCAGCTGCCACATTGTGCAGCCAGCCATCGCCGGCCCCCACGCCGATCAAGCCGCCGCTGGCTGCGGCGCTCATGGTGCGGGTCTGCTGGTAACCGGCGCCGCTGGCGTCCTCCCACACATGGCCCCACACGGCAAAGCGATTGGCGATGTAGGGCTTGAAGCGCACCACCATCATGCCTGCAAAAGCCACGCCGCCGCAGATCAGCGACAGGGTCGCAAAATCACCGGACCGCAGATAGGCAATGACCAGAAAGGCCACAAAAAAGATGGCAGCCGTGCCAAAATCCCGCATGGCGGCCAGGCAGACCAGGCAAAAGCCGGAAAACAGGATGAAGCCATAGAGGTTCCGCCGGGTCAGCAGCCGGTCCAGGGTGGCGGCGCCCACATAGACAAAGGCCACCTTGATCAGCTCTGAAGGCTGGAAGCTGAACCCAAACACCGAGATCCAGTTCCGGGCGCCATGGCTCACCCCGGCAATGGCCAGGTTGACGGCAAACAGCGCCACAGCTGCAATGCCCATCAGATACCGCAGCTTGACGGCTCGGCGCAGATCCCGCAGGTACCACCCCAGCAGCAAAAAGAGCACCAGCCCCAGCACGATGGCAAAAAACTGTTTGAGCACTGTGCTGGGGGCCGAAGAGGAGGTGATGGCCAGGGATAAGGTGCACAAGAAAAAGGCGATGATCTCTATTTCAAAGCCCACCCGCCGGGCGGCCCGCAAAAACAGGACATAGCTCCACATCACCACACACATGCCAAAAAAGGACAGGGGGATCTGGCTGTTGATCTCCCGCCCTTGGCTGGCCACGAACTGCACCACTGTCAGCAGCTGAAACAGGGTGAGGATCACCAGAGAAGCCCAGGGCGACACCGGCTGGCTCTGGGCACGGCGGCGCGCCAGCTCCCGCTTTTTCTGCTCGGGCGGCACAGGCAAAAATGCCAACTCCACCCCGCCCAGAGACAGCACATCCCCCGGGTACAGCGGCGCTTTTTCTTCCACAGCCGCCCCGTTGATCTCCGTGCCCACTTTGCTGCCCAGGTCGGTCACCTCCCAGTTGCCTTCGTCATCCCGTATCAAGGTGGCGTGGGAACGGGAGATGCTGGGGTAATCCAGCACGATGTCCGAAGAAGGGGCGCGGCCCAAGGTGTTTTCCCAGTGGGTCACAGGTATCTGTTCCCCATCCGGCGGGCAGATATAGGCCCAGGTCTCTGCCGGGTTCTTCACTTTCCACAAAGAGCGCAGCACATCGATGAGGATGCCCAGCGCCAACAAAGGCATCACCCAGCGGATGATGTTGGTATACCAGCCGCTGGCCTCTGGGTATCGCTCAAAAAACGCAAAGAGCGGCTCTAAGATCCCATTGATTTGCTCCATATCAAGCTCTCCACGACAGGTTCGTCCCTCGTTTGCCCGCAGCCTGTCTTCCCGCGGGCCATATTTGTACTATTTTAGCACTAAGCCGGCCAAACGTCCATGCGAAAAATGGCCGAAATCCCACACGGCCGCTTCAAAACCTTGGGGAATCTGCTGTTTTTGACAAAAATGGATGCGCTGTTGTTCCCGCTAATATCACCAATATTCTCATCATAGTTTCCTTCAAAACATACAATATGTACATTTTTCTTTGCTATCCTTGTCTATTTTGCCTCTATTGTAGTATTTTGTTTATGATATAATGAATTTAGAATAATATAAGCGAAAGGAGCGGTCCACATGAAAAAACTCCAGAAATTGCTCTACGATTGGGTCGGCAATCATGTGGCTGACCATTATTTTTTGCCTCTTCCTCCAGCGAAAACAATCTCTCGATGCAGTGGAGGTGCCTCATGAAACATCTAAAAGAGCGTTTGAAAAAATTTACTCAGGATTATGGATCTATTTTTCAAAGTTTTGATTTTTGGCTCATTCTATGTATCTTCGGTGAGTTCTTCTGCGAAGTTGGAACGAGCTCTTGGGTTATTTTTCTGGGATTCTTCTTGATTCTTGTGTCCAGCATTCTGCTAGTATTCTATTTGATTCGTGAAGCCCGTAGCCCAGAAACCCCTAAATGGTCAAAACTTTTGACTCCTCTAGCGATTTGTGTCGTCATCGGTTCCATCCTGCGAGGCGCCTACTTGCTTGCTGGCGTACTGTAATGTGGTACGCCGGGCCTCCCAGCCAGCAGGCACTCTGCTGTAAGAAATCGATTCCCGTTTCAGGAGGTGTTTCTTTATGAAACGATTCTTTTCCACTGGCACGCTGTTGTCTTCCGCCCTGGTCTTCTTCCTTTTGCTGCTCCGGGCCCAAGAGCAACACTGGTTTTTACGGAAAGAAATCTTTCTTTTGCTCGGGTCTATCTGTGCCCTGGCTGCCCTGGTCTGCCAGCTGCGCCAGCACCGCCGTGTTCTGTTCTTCATGGTGCCCCTGGTGCTGTTGGCGGGATATGCAGTCTTTTTCTGCCTGACCTTCCGTTCTGCCAACCTGGCGGACTTCCTACCCGCCGGTTACACCGTCGAGTCCCTGTCCTTCACCCTGCGCGATGACCCGGAGGCGATCCACTACCTCTGGCAGCCAGGCGAAGGCCAGCCTGCGCTGCAGCCAGAAGAACCTACCCGCATCGAGGGCGGGACCTGTTCCGAAGAGGCATTGCGCCAGGCCCTGTCTGTCCCGCTGCGCAGCTACTGGTGGCCGGGCCAAACCAAAGATCTGCCTTTTGAACGCCTTTCCATCCGTCTGACGAAAGACCACGGCTGGTATACGCTGTCGCTGCGCCAAAGCGACGGCCGGTTCACCGTGACGACTGCGATCTTGGAGAACCAGTTCAGCCCTGCTGACGAATCCAGCGATTGGCTGCTGTTCGGCGATTTGTCTGCCGTCATCCCCCCTGAGGTCCTGGCCCTGGTCCAGTGATGAACACGGGCCTTCCCACAGCTTCAGCCCACGAAAAAAGCACCGCTTTCGCGGTGCTTTTTTGGTCTTCGTGTTACATCATCTGGCGGCGCCAGGAGAGGTTCATGGTGCCATCCTGCATGATAGAAAGGTTATCCAGCGTTTTGCCGGTGCCGTAGGCCACACAGGAGATGGCTTCATCTGCCACATGGGTGGCAATGCCCGTCTTGGATTCGATCAGCTTGTCAAAGCCATAGATCAGGCTGCCGCCGCCGGTCATCACAATGCCGTTGGTGGCGATGTCGCCCACCAGCTCCGGCGCTGTGCGTTCCAACACATAATGTACGGCTTCTACGATCTTGGTGGACACCTCTTCAAAGGCCTCCATCAGTTCGGTGGAAGTGACGGTAAACACCCGGGGCAGGCCGGTCATCAGGCAGCGGCCTTTGACCTCCATGCTCACTTCTTCCTCCCGGGGATAGACACAGCCGATGGTCATTTTCAGCTCTTCCGCCGTGCGCTCGCCGATGAGCACATTGTGCTTGCGCCGCACATACTTCACAATGGCGTCATCGAACTTGTCGCCCGCCACTTTGATGGATGTGCTCTCCACGATGCCGCCCAGCGAGATCACCGCCACATCGGTGGTGCCGCCGCCGATGTCGACCACCATGTTGCCATCCGGTTTGGAAATATCGATGCCTGCGCCAATGGCAGCTGCCACCGGCTCTTCGATCAAATATACTTTTTTGGCGCCGGCCTGGGTGCCAGCATCGATGACTGCACGTTCTTCCACTTCGGTGATGATGCTGGGCACGCAGATCACCACATTGGGCTTGAACAAACGGAAGCCCAACACTTTGTGGATGAACTCCTTGATCATCTTTTCCGTCATTTCATAGTCGGAGATCACACCGTCCCGCAGCGGGCGGATCGCAATGATATTGCCCGGTGTTCTGCCCAGCATCTTTTGTGCATCCTCGCCGATGGCCAGGATCTTGCCGGTGGATTTGTCCACCGCTACCACAGAGGGCTCACAGAGCACAATGCCCTTGCCCTTCACATATACGAGTACGGAAGCCGTACCGAGATCGATTCCAATATCTCCTGCTGACATGTCTCATGCTCCATTTCTCCGGCGGCCGTGCACAGCGGCGCTTGTCCCGCGCTGCCGGTTGGGGAAAATGCGCCGTTTCCTTCTTTTTCTGCCCCAAAATCCTTCGATCGTTCCATCGAAGTGCAGTTTTGCGCCATTCTTCAGGTCGCTCACTCTATTATACCCAATCAACCGGCGGTTTTCAACATTTTCTTTTTTCTTTCCTTGGTCTTCTTTGGGCATTCAAGAGGTCCGCTGTTTGTTCCGCTCCGGCCTGCGGGGCGTCTGGGCCAAAGCGGCCCCATACACATGGCTGGCCCCCTGTTCTCGCAGCACCCGGGCGCATTCGGAAAATGTGGCGCCGGTGGTGAAAATATCGTCCACCAACAACACGGATAGCCCATGCAGCTCCTCCGGGCCGGCGGCAAAGGCGCCCAGCACATTGGCCCGGCGCTGGGCGGCGTCCAACTGGTACATGGGCGGGGTATGGCGCACTTTTTTCAGCAAGGGGGCGGCGGGCAGCCCCAAGCGCGCCGCCGTCTGCCGGGCCAGCTCTTCCGCCTGGTCATACCCTCTCTCCCGCCGGGTGGCCCGGTGGCAGGGCACCCAGCACACCGCCTGGACCCGGCTGGCCACGCCGCTCTCTTCCACCCGGCGCGCCAGCAGGCCGGCAAAGGTCTTGCCATATGCCAACCGGCCGCCGAATTTATACCGGTGCATGGCCCGCCTCACCGCCCCTTCGTAGACCAGGGCGCAGACCACGCCATCCACAAAGGTAGGCTTGTGTTTTTCCGCCCTTTCCCGGCAATGGGGCAAGTGTTCCAGGCAATCCCGGCAGACCGGCCCTTCCCCCTTGGGCAAAAAACGGCGGCAAAAGGGGCACCGTGGCGGGAACAGCCAATCAAGCATCCATGCCATGATAGTATGCCCGCAGCCGGTGTTTCAACGCGCTGTACCGGCGATTTTTCTGGTTGGTCTCCACCATCTGCTGCACGATGGACACCTGGCCCACCAGCACCAAAAGCCGCTTGGCCCTCGTCACCGCCGTATATAAAATGCTGCGGGTCAGCAGGCGGGCAGGCGCTTGGAACACGGGGATGATCACCGCTTCGTATTCGCTGCCCTGGGCCTTGTGGGCCGTAATGGCATAGGCCGGCTCCAGCTGGAACAGGTCGTCAAAGGAATAAGCCGCGTCTTTGTCGTCGTCATACCGGACCACCAGCACTTTTTCCGCCCGGTCGATCAGGGTGATCACGCCGGTATCCCCGTTGAATATGCCGGCCCCCACCTCAGCCGTGGAACTGCTCTGCCACAGGATGTCGTAGTTGTTTTTCACCTGCATCACCCGGTCACCCAGGCGGAATTGATAGGGGCCGCAGCGCACCTCCGGCTTGCCCGGGCCCGGCGGGTTCAAAGAGGCCTGCAAGATCTGGTTCAGCGACACCGTGCCGCACATCTGCTGCCGGGTGGGGCACACCACCTGGATGTTTTGGGGCTCGATGCCAAAGGCCTTTGGGATACGCCGGGCCACCAGGGATGCCACGGTCTCCACCGTCTGTTCCGGTGTGGCCGCGGCGGCAAAATAGAAATCCCCTTCTTTTTGCCCCAATACCGGCATCTCCCCTTGGTTGATCCGGTGGGCATTCATCACGATCTGGCTGTTTTGGGCCTGGCGGAAGATCTCGGTGAGCCGCACTTGGGGGATAAAATCGCAGGCCAACAGGTCGGCGAACACACTGCCCGCCCACACCGGCGGCAACTGGTCGGCATCGCCGATGAGGACCAGCCGGGTGTGGGGCTTCATGGCCCGCAGCAGCGAAGCCGCCAGGGAGAGATCCAGCATGGAAGCCTCGTCTACGATGATGACGTCGGCGGCAATGGGGTTTTCCGGCCCCCGTTTGAATTGGATGCGCCCTTCCTCTGGCGAAAAAGCGGCCTCCAGCATCCGGTGGAGCGTCTTGGCCTCTTCGCCGCACAGCTCGCTCATTTTTTTGGCCGCCCGGCCGGTGGGGGCGCACAGGGCCACCGACAGGCCGTAGCTGCGCAGCATGGAGAGGATGCCCAGCACCGCCGTGGTCTTGCCTGTGCCCGGGCCGCCGGTGATCAGGGCGATGGCGCTTTGGAAGCACAGCGCCATGGCTTGTTTCTGCTTGTCCGCATAGTCGATGCCATGGTCCCGCTGGGCCTGGCGGATCAGCTTTTCCAGCGAGCGGGGCGGCTCCAGGTGCATGGAGAGCAGGCGGATCACTTCCCGTGCCACGGTGTTTTCATCCCGGAACAGGTTTTCCAGATAATCCATGGCTTGGCCCTGGATCTCCTCTTCCACCACCTGCTGCTTTTCGATCAGCTCATCCAGCTGCCCTTCCACTTCTGCAGGCTCTGCATCGCACAGCTGGGCCGTAGCCTGGATCAGCTTGTGCCGGGGGATGAAGCAGTGGCCGCTCTGCAGGTTAAATGTGAGCTCGTAAAGCACAGCGGCCCGCAGGCGCACCGGGCTCTGGGCGTCGATCCCCATCCGGGCGGCGGCGTCATCCACCTGGTAAAAATCCAGGCCGAACCGGTCGCCGCACAGCAGATAGGGGTCCTCCTGGATCATCTGAGCGGCATATTGGCCGTAAACTTTGTATACCCCGGCGGCGCACCACATGGGCAGGCCCCAGCGGACAAAAAAATCCAGCAGTGCCCGCATGGCGTTGTTCTGCAAAAAACTCTGCTGGATCTCCCGGGCTTTTTTGCTGGTGATCCCCTTCACCTGGGCCAGCTGTTCGGGCATCGAGGCCAGCACTTCAAAAGTCTGGTCCCCAAACCGCTCGACGATAGCCATGGCAGTTTTGGGCCCGATGCCTTTTACCGTGCGGGAGGCCAGGTACTCGTAGATGCCGGCCGCTGTAGAGGGCAGCACCCGCTCATAAGTCTCCACATTGAACTGGGGGCCGTATTCCGGGTGGGTCACATGGTGCCCATAGGCCACGATGCTCTCCCCTGCCCCCAGATAGGGCATCTGGCCGGTGATGACCACTTCGCCGTGGTCGGTCTCCACCCGTGCCACCGCCCAGCCGCTGTCGTCGTTTTTATAGATCAGCGTTTCCACGGTCCCTTCCACCGTTTCCAGTTCCGGCTGTCTGGCTGTGCTCTCCAAAACTTCCACCTCCCGCGCAGAGGATCTGCGCTTGTTTGATCTCCTCCCGGTCCGCCCCCTGGATCTCCAGCCGGGCGCCGGGCCACCGGAGGGCCAGCAGCCGGCGGGCCCACCAAATGCACCGGGCTTTGTCCCCGCAATTCCGGCAGTCCAGCCGGGCCGCCACCTGGATCCGCCCCGCCAGGCGGCGCCCCAGGCAAAAGGCATAGCCCTCTACCAGCAGAGCGGCGGCGCCGATGCAGGCCAGCGTCAGCAGGGCGCTCTCTCCAAAAAAGCCGCAATCCACATCCATCCCTCCTTGCCCCAGGGTATGCGTCTTGCGGCTTTTTTGTTCATTTTTACACTGCTTTCCCTATCTTTGCAGCGTCCACTTGACCCCTTGGGGGGTGTCTTCCAACAGGATGCCCCGGGCTTTCAGCTCATCGCGGATCCGGTCCGCCGTGGCAAAATCCTTGTTTTTCCGCGCTTGCTGGCGCTGCTCGATCATCTGCTCGATCTCTGCATCCAGGCTGGCGGCCGGCTGAGGCGCCGCCGCTTTTTCCGCCCCTTCCAGCAGCCCCAGGGAAAGGACCGTATCAAACTCGGCCAGCAGCGCCCGCTTGGTGGCGTCGTTCACATCGGCCTTCAGCACATCGTAAAGAGCCGTGATGGCCAAAGATGTGTTCAGATCGTTGTCCAGCGCGGCGCGGAAGCCGGCCCGCAAAGGTTCTGCCCCTTGCTCGTCCACCGTGCCCTCCTTGCCCAGCGCGCCGATGCGCTGCAAGAGCTTTTGATAGGTGGCCGCGGCGTTGTCCATGCCCTCATAAGAAAACACCAGCGATTTGCGGTAGTGGGATTGCAGGCAGAACAGCCGGTAGACCATGGGGTCGTATCCCTTTTCTTCCAGCAGCGAGACAGTCAGGAACTCCCCTTTGGATTTGCTCATCTTGCCGCTCGTGGTGTTCAAATGGTGGACATGGAACCAATAGTTGCACCACTTGTGGCCAAAATAGGCTTCGCTCTGGGCGATCTCGTTGGTGTGGTGGGGAAAAGCGTTGTCGATGCCGCCGCAGTGGATATCCAGCGTATCGCCCAGATACCGGCTGGAGATGCAGGAGCATTCGATGTGCCAGCCCGGATAACCCACGCCCCAGGGGCTGTCCCACTTCAATTCCTGGTCTTCGAATTTGGATTTGGTGAACCACAGGACGAAATCCGTCTTGTTCCGCTTGTTCGTGTCCTCTTCCACCCCTTCGCGGACCCCGACGGCCAAGTCCTCTTGGTCCTGTTTGTTGAACACGTAGTATTCTTTCAGCTTCGAGGTGTCAAAGTACACATTGCCGCCGGCCACATAGGCGTATCCTTTGTCCAACAGGCCTTGGATCATCTGGATGAAATCACCGATGCAGTTGGTGGCGGGCTCCACGATATCCGGCCGTTTGATGTGCAGCTTTTCGCAGTCCTGGAAAAAGGCGTCGGTGTAGAATTGGGCGATCTCCATCACGGTCTTGTGTTCCCGCTTGGCCCCTTTCAACATCTTGTCTTCACCAGTGTCCGCATCGCTGGAGAGGTGCCCCACGTCGGTGATGTTCATCACCCGCTTGACATCATAGCCCAGGTAGCGCAGGTATTTTTCCAGCACATCCTCCATGATGTAGCTGCGCAGGTTGCCGATGTGGGCATAGTGGTACACCGTGGGCCCGCAAGTGTACATCTTCACCTTGCCCGGCTCCAGCGGGATGAACTCTTCTTTTTTGCGGGTCAGGCTGTTGTATAATTCCATGGGTCTTTCTCCTTTGGCTTATTTCCGGGATGTAGCCCCATCGGCCACGATATCCCAGTTGCGCTTCATATAATCAAAGCCGGAATACAGGGTCATCAATGTCATGACCCAGCCCGCCACCTGGGCGATGGTCTCCACCGGCAGGGAAGGATCCCCATAGTGGAGGATGCTGGCCACAAAGATCACTGCCACGCCGGCGATCTGGGTACAGGTCTTCACTTTGCCCGACCAAGCGGCGGCCAGCACCCGGCCTTTGCCGGCGGCAACGGTGCGCAGCGAGGTGATGATAAATTCCCGGGCCAGGATGATGAACACCATGACGCCGTTCATCTCGCCCCGCTGGATGAAGAGCAGCAGGGCGGCGCACACCAACAGTTTATCGGCCAGCGGGTCGACAAATTTGCCGAAATCCGTGATCTGGTTGTATTTGCGCGCGATATAGCCATCCAGAAAATCGGTGGCGCTGGCCACCAAAAACAGGCACAGCGCTATGATATCCGCCGTGCGGGTCCCCACATAGGCGAAATAGATGAAAAAGGGGATCATCGCGATGCGCACTAAGGTGATCTTATTGGCTGTTGTCATTGGTCCATCTCCTCATCGGGTCCTTGGGCGATCTCGCCGAAGAGCTCGGCGCTCACCGCGTTTTCGATCTTCACCGGGACAAAGGTCCCCTCTTCCACCGGCTCATCGGCATAAAAATAGACGATGCCATCCACATCCGGGGAATCCATGTAAGTACGGCCATAGAACATCTCATGTTCTGGATCATAGCCGCAGCACAGCACCCGTTGGGTGGTGCCCACCAGCTTTTGGGAGAATTCATCCATCACGGCGTCCTGCAGCTCCACCAGGATCTCCCGGCGGCGTTCCTTCTCCTCTTCCGGGATCTGGTCCGGCATGGCGCCGGCCACCGTCCCTTCTTCCTGGGAATAGGCGAATACCCCGGCCCGCTCCAGTTTGTATTCATCCAAAAACCGGTACAGCTCGTCGAACTCCTCTTCCGTCTCGCCGGGGAACCCCACGATCAGCGAGGTGCGGATGACTGCTTCGGGGAACCGGCTGCGGATGGTGTTTATCCGCTCTTTGATGAGCGCACTGTCACCCCGGCGGTTCATGGCCTTGAGCACCCGGTCGTTGATGTGCTGCAGCGGGATGTCGAAATACCGCACCACTTTGGGGTTCCGCTCCATCACATCCAGCAGCGCATCGTCCAGTTCGTCGGGGTACAGATAGTGGAGCCGGATCCACTCCACGCCCTCGATCTGGCACAGCCCTTCCACCAGTTCAGGCAGCGCCCGGCGGCCATAGAGGTCTGTGCCATAGCGGGTGGTATCCTGGGCGATGACCAGCAATTCCTTGGCGCCTTGGGCGGCCAGCTGCCGGGCTTCCTGCCAGATATGCTCCAGCGTGCGGCTGCGGAACGGCCCCCGCAGCGAGGGGATGATGCAATAGCTGCAATGGTTGTTGCACCCTTCTGCAATGCGGAGGAAGGCAGAATAGGGCTTTGTGATCAGCTGCCGGTCCCCTTCCAGGGCCGCCTGGGCGCTGGAGGCCAGATAGGCCCGCTTTTGCCCTGCCAAAGCCTGCTGCACCGCTTCCACGATATCGGTGTAGCTGCCGGTGCCGCACACGGCGTCCAGCTCGGGCAGCTCCTGCAAAATTTCATCTTGGTAGCGCTCCACCAGGCAGCCGGTGGCGATCAATGCCTTCAACTGCCCCTGCTGCTTCCATTGGGCAGTCTCCAAAATGGTGTCGATGGCCTCTTGCTTGGCGGCGTCGATAAAGCCGCAAGTGTTCACAATGGCCACATCGGCCTGGGCAAGATCTTCCACGACCTCCATGCCGGCCTGCCGCAGCAGCGCCAGCATCTGCTCGGAGTTGACCAGGTTTTTGGCACACCCCAAGGAGTTCATATGGATTTTGATGGACAAACTCATTCCTCCGTCTCTGTTTTTTCCTCTTCCTGCCATGTGTCGTCGCAATAGACATCGATGGCCGCATCGATCTGCTCCCAGGAAAACCCCCGGCGGTAGAGGCCGGCGGCCGCCTTGCGGATCATCCGTTTGTCATGGGTGTTCCCCTGGATCACTTTTTCCAGATACGACACCACTTTTTCGCTGCAGGGGGCAAATCCCTCCAGCACTTCATCCGACAGTTCTTTTCCGATGCCCCGCCGCCGCAGTTCCTGGGCCACTTTTTGCCGGCCGAAGCCCTTGTTCCGGTAGTACCGGGCTACGGTTTGGGCAAACTCCCGGTCGTTCAAGCCGCCCATCTCCGTCAAGCGCTCCACGGCGTATTGGATGTCCTCAGGAGCAAATTCTTTTTTCTCCAGTTTCTCCCGCAGCGTCTTTTCCGACATCGCCCGGGGCGCCAGCAGCCTGGCTGCATAATCCAGGGCATTTTTTTGGCTTTCCGTGCTCATTCTTTGTCGTCTTCAAAATCGTCGGCAAACACTTCTACGCCGCCTTTGGGCGGGGCGGACTTGGCCGCCGGACGGGCCGGGGCGCTCTCTTTTTTGCCTCCCGCCTCTTTGTCCTTCTTGCCTTTGCCGCTGTCTGCGTTTTTCAGGGCCTCTTTGATCTTCTCTTCCAGCTCTTCGGCGATCTCCGGGTTGTCTTTGAAGAACTGCTTGGCCGCGTCGCGCCCCTGGCCCAGCCGGGTCTCGCCCATGGAGTACCAAGCGCCGCTCTTTTGCACCAGGTCGAACTTGACGCCCAGATCCACCAGCTCGCCCAGCTTGGAGATCCCTTCGCCGTACATGATGTCGAATTCCGCTTCTTTAAAAGGCGGGGCGATCTTGTTTTTCACCACTTTGGCCCGGGTGCGGCTGCCGATGTTGGTGCTGCCCACTTTGATGTGCTCCGTCCGCCGGATCTCGATGCGGACGCTGGAATAGAATTTCAGCGCACGGCCGCCGGTGGTCACCTCCGGGTTGCCGTAAACAACACCCACTTTTTCACGCAATTGGTTGATGAATATGACCACGCAGTTGGATTTGGCGATGGCGCCGGCCAGCTTGCGCAGCGCCTGGGACATCAGCCGGGCATGAAGGCCCACAAAGGCGTCGCCCATTTCGCCGTCGATCTCCGCTTTGGGCACCAGGGCCGCCACCGAGTCCACCACGACCACATCCACAGCGCCGCTGCGCACCAGGGCCTCTGTGATCTCCAGGGCCTGCTCGCCCGTATCGGGCTGGGAGACCAGCAGCCGGTCCACATCCACCCCCAGGGCTTTGGCATACACCGGGTCCAGCGCATGTTCTGCGTCGATAAAGGCAGCTTCGCCGCCGGCTTTTTGGGCCGAGGCCACCACATGCAGCGTCAGCGTGGTCTTGCCCGAAGATTCCGGTCCGTACACTTCCACGATACGGCCCCGGGGCACGCCGCCAATGCCCAGCGCAATGTCCAGCGAGATGGAGCCGGTGGAGATGGCCTCCACATTCATACTTGTATTTTCACCGAGACGCATCACCGACCCTTTGCCATAGTGCTTTTCAATGTTGGCCAGCGCCGTCTCCAGAGCTTTTTTCTTTTCTGCTGCGTCCATAGAGTTACCCCCTTTGTTGTCCTTTCCAGTATACTATATCCCCAGGAAAAACGCAACATTTGTTCGCTTTTCTCACCGGTCTGCCGGCGGATTGGCCAGGGCGGTCACCACCCGTTCCACACCGGCAAAATCCCGCAGGATACGGACTTCACAAAAGCCCGCCTGCTCCAAAATGTGCTGCACCTGCTCGTGCTGCCCCATGCCGCATTCAAAGGCCAACATGCCGTTTTTCGTCAGGGCCGGTTTGAAGTTCACGGCAATGGCCCGGTAGAAATCCAGGCCGTCGGCGCCGCCATCCAGTGCTTTGTGGGGCTCGTAATCCTTGACGCTGTGATCCAGCGTGGGGATGACGCCGGTGGGGATGTAGGGCGGGTTGCAGACGATCAAGTTGAATTTGCCCAGGGCTTCGGCGCAGGGCTCTTTGGCATCCTGCTGCACGGTGATGCCCCGGAAAGTCAGCCGGTGGCGCACCAGGTTCTCCTTGGTCACCTCCAGCGCCGCCTCTGATGTATCGGCGAACACACAGCTGATGGTATCGGGCAGGTTGCACAGCAGGGCAATGCCCACGCAGCCGCTGCCGCAGCAAAGGTCCAAAATGCGCCCCCGCTCCCGGCGGCTGAAAAAGGCGAGGCCGGCGTCCACCAAGGTCTCCGTGTCCGCCCGGGGAATCAGCACATCGGGCGTCAGGGTAAAAGTCAGCGAATAAAAATCCCACTCGCCGATGATGTGGGCCAAAGGCTCGCCGGCCAGCCGGCGCTGTTTCAGCTCTTCCAGCCGTTTGAGCTGGGCGTCGAACAAAAAGCTGCCGCTCCGCTCGTTGAGGACGTCCCGGGGGATCTCCAATGCGAAAGCCAGCAGCTCCCTGGCCTCCAACTGGGCGGAGGTCACGCCGTGGTGCCGCAGCTCGTTGCGCAGATCCAGATATACGTCTGAAATGGTGCCTACCATACTCTCTCTACCACCTGTCTTCTCCTTTATTTTCGGGGATCACCCGCCGGATGGCCTCGATGGCCACCTCGATCATGCTGTCATCGGGTTCGTTTGTGGTGAACCGCTGCAAAAACAGGCCAGGTGCCCGCAGCAGCATGGAAAACCAGTTGTCGTGTCGCCCGACCCAGCGGTTGATCTCATAGCTGATGCCCACCACCAACGGCAGCAGCAGCAGGCGTAAGGCCATGCGCAGCCAGGGGTTGGACCAAGTGAACACCGAAAACACCAAAATGCTGATGATCATCACCACAAACAAAAAACTGGTGCCGCACCGGGGGTGGAAACGGGAATGATGGCGCACGTTTTCCACCGTCAGTTCTTCCCCGCTTTCATAGCAGGCAATGGTCTTGTGTTCGGCGCCGTGGTACATATAGGTGCGCCGCACATCGCTCTGTTTGGATGTGATGATAATGAACCCCAAAAAGATCACGATGCGCACCAGCCCTTCCAGCAAGTTGCGCAGGATGCTGGAACTGCTGCTGGCGGGCAACAGGCCCGCAATGAGGGTGGGCAGCAAAATGAAAAGGCCGATGGGCAGCACAATGCCCATGCACAATGCCAATCCCATCAGAAATTTATCCAGCTTGGCCTGGCCAAACTTGCGGGTCAGCCACTGCTCAAACCGGCCGGGTTCTCCATATTCTGTGCCGTCGTCAAAAAAATCCGCCGAGTAAGTCAGGGCGCTGATGCCGTATTTCATCGAATCCCAAAAGCCGATGACGCCCCGCACCAAAGGCAGGCGGGCCACCGCACTGCGGTGTACTGTGCCCACATCATCTTCTTTGATGGCAAATTCCCCATCGCTTTTGCGCACCACGATGGCCGTTTTCTGGGGGCCCCGCATCAAGATCCCTTCGATCAGGGCCTGGCCGCCGATGGTGGTTTTAAAGTTCGGTTGCTGTTTCATTGTTTCCTCCGGTTGGGGAAAGGGGCAGGCGGATGATCACCGTGGTCCCCTCTCCATATGTGCTTTCAATGTCCAGGCTGCCGCCATGCAGTGCCACGATCTCGTCGCACACGGCCAGGCCGATGCCGGCCCCCCGCTGCCGGGAGCTGCCCTTAAAAAATTTCTCCTTGACCAGCGGCAGTTCTTCCGCCGGGATGCCCTGGCCGTAGTCGCGGATGCGCACCACGGCCTGCCCCTCTTCTTCTGCCAGCGAAAGGTCGATCTTGCCGCCGCTCTGGCCGTATTTGGCCGCGTTGTCGATGATGTTTAAAAACACCTGCCGCAGCCGGTCCCGGTCGCCGTTGATATAGACCGGCGTAAGCGGCTCGCTGTAAAGGGTCTCCATCCCTTCCTGCCGGAGCATTTCGTGGTAGGTGAACAGGGCGTCGTACACATCGCCCCGCAGGTCAAACACATCGGTGCGCAGCTTCATCCGGCCGCTTTCCAGCCGGGAAAAGTCCAGCAGCTCCTCCACCATCTGGGAAAGGCGGGTGGTCTCCTTGCGGATGATGGCCAAGCCCGTCTCCACGGTGTTGGGGTCGTCCAGGTTGTTTTCCACTGTCTCCGCCCAGCCGCCAATGGCGGTCAAGGGCGTGCGCAGCTCATGGGATACCGAGGAGATGAAGTCGTTCTTCAGCTTCTCCATCCGGGCGATCTCGGTGGACATGTTGTTCAGCGTGTTGCACAGCTCGCCCATTTCGTCGTTGAAATCCATGTCGAGCCGGGCCCCGTATTGGCCTTTGGCGATCTGGTGGGCCAGCTCGTTGATCTTCAGGGCCGGGTTGACGATGGAATGGATGAAAAACTGGTTGGTGACAAAGATCAATACCAGCACTGCCAGGGCCACGCCGCCCAGCAGCAGATAGATGTGGGCGATCTGCCTGTCCAGCAGCTTGAGGGAGGTGACATACCGCACCTCGCCGATCAGGGTGTCGCTGCCTTTTTGGAACACCGGCGCCGTCACCGCCATGATCCGCTCTTCCGTCAGCGGGTCATAGCCGGTAAAGCTGGCCAGATCCCTGGTCTCGATGCACTGGTTCACATCGGTGGTAGCCGGGACAGTGCCGGCCACCAGGCCGGTGGAGGAGTAGAGGATGTGGCCGCTGCTGTTGAGCACCTGCATCTCGATCTTATCCTTTTCCGTAAACTCCAGGGTCTGCTGTTCGGCGTTACGGTAAAAATCGTTGAGGCTGCTGCTCATGTAATTGGTAAAGGATTTGGCGCTGGTGTTGGCCCTGCTCTGCAGGCTGGTGTACAGCGAATCGTAATAATAACCGGTGATGGCGGCGCCGGCCACAATGAATAAAATGGCAAGCAAAAGCACGACGATGCTCAGGTTGTTCACCAGCCACCGCCGTTTGATGCCGCTCACCTTGTGGCGGCTCACCCAATTTAAGAGCCAGTCCCTTTTCTTGCTTTGCTTCTGTTCTGCCTGTTTGGCCATGGCAACCATCCCTCGCCTATGCTTCCCATTTGTAGCCGAAGCCCCAGATGGTAGAGATGTACTTGGGGGAGGCGGCATCGTCTTCGATCTTCAGCCGCAGGCGGCGGATGTTGACATCCACCACTTTCAGATCCCCGTGGTAATCCTTGCCCCACACCGCGTTCATGATGTCATCCCGGGAGAGGGCTTTGCCCCGGTTTTCCAAAAAGTTCTTCATGATCAGGTATTCCACCTGGGTCAGCTCGATGCGGGCTCCGTTTTTCTTCAGTTCCCGCGAACGCAGGTTCAAACTGAACGGCCCCGAAGTGATCAGATCCGCATTGAAGCTGCCCTGGGTCAGCCGCCGGTACAGCGCATCCACCCGGGCCACCAGTTCCACCACCGAAAAAGGCTTGCCCACATAATCGTCCGCCCCGGTCATAAAGCCGTTGATCTTATCGTTTTCCTGGGAAAGGGCCGTCAGCATGATGATCCCCATGCGGCTGCCGCTGCCCCGGATGCGGCGGCACACTTCAAAACCGTCGATGTCGGGCAGCATCACATCCAAAATGGCGATGTCCACATCGTTGTGGTTGCGCACATAGGCCACTGCCTCTTCCCCCAGGGCAAATTCCACCGTATTGTACCCCGCCCGCTTCAGGTTGATGACCACAAAGCTGCGGATGTTGTCTTCGTCTTCCAGGATCAAAACATTCTTGCTCATAATCAATATGCCCCCTCTGAATCCCAAGCCTTGGCAATGGTCTGGAAGGCCCGGGTCACATCTTGATCGGTCAGCGTCAATGCCGGATAATCGTTGGCCGGCAGCGAATAGGCATAAATGGCGCTGTCGCTGTCTTTCAGCCAGGTCATGCCGCTGCTGTTGAAGTAATCCCGCCGGTTGTCGCCGGTAAACACCCAGATCTCCAGCAATACGTTGCCCGTGCCCGCTGTCAGCGGCTCATTGGCACCCTCCGCCGGCACCAGGAACGTGGTCTTGATGATGCCCGATTCGTTTTTTCGCACAGCGCTCACTTGGTCGCCCCACTGCTCGGGCCACCGCAGGTACCAATCTTCTGCCGGCGAATGGAAGGTGGTCATAGCCACCTGATAGGCTGTGCCGTCCTGGAACTTCGTCCAGGACAATTTCCACCGGGTGTCGGTGGAAGTGGAGTCGTGATAGCCGGGCAGCATCTCGGCCAAGGGCACTTCGGGCATGCCGTCGTTGTCGATGTCCTGGCACAGGATGCTCACCGGCCGCCAGGTGGCGGCGCTGCGTTTGCCATCCCCCACCAGCGTGGTATTCCGCAGGGTGTCGTTTTCCATGGTGATGATGTCGGTGATATAACCGCCGCTGTCTGAAAGGCTGTCGATAAACAAGGTATGGCCGCCTTTTTGCCCCAGGCTGCGGCTGATGTGCACCACATTTTTCACATCGGCGGAAAGGGGCGCCTGGGAGACCAGAGCGCAGGTGTCGCCGCTGAAACCATAGGCCGCCAAGATCATGGCGTTGCTCTTTTGGTCGAAGCCGGTCAGCATGATCTCATCCACACTGTCGCCATTGAGATCGGCGATGTAGGAATTGGTGTACTGTACAGCCAAGGTGTCGCTCAGCCCATCCTCGGTGAGCACATGGACCGATATGGCGCTGGTGACGGCGTTGTCCTCCTCCATGCCCCAGCTGAGGGCGATGGCCTTGGCCCCGTTGCTCTTGCAGCAGGGGTAAGAAACTTCCCGCAGGTATTTGCCGTAGCCCCGGGTATGGCCCAGTTCCACATAGTCATCCCCCACTTTTTTGTGGAGGTAGACGGCGTATTCGCCGCTGGTGGCGTTGCGGAAGAAAGAGACGATCTCGTCTTCCCCATCGCCGTCGATGTCCTGCAGCTGCACGGCTTGGCGGTTGGAACCTCCCTCTGCCACGGCTTGGGTGTACCCTTCCGCCATGATGTCATCCAGCTTTTTTTGCAGCGCCAGGTATTCCCCCGGCAATTTGGGCAGGCTGGCCAAGCCGTCGCCGCTTTCAATGGAGCAGCCTGCCAAGGGCAGTAATTGTAAGCAAATGAGCAACGCCAACAGCGCCGCTCCCCATTTTCTTTTCAAAAAAACCACCTTTTGTCCCCATTGCCCCTGCCTTTTGCCCGCCTCCGTTCCGCAGGCCCACAGGCGTTGGGCTTATCCTTGTCCATTGTAGCATAAATATGAAAAAAGGGAAATGTGAAAAAAGGGAATTTTCCGCCCTTTCCAAAGGAAAATGCGGGCGGGGCCCCAGCCCCGCCCGCATTGGTTCGCGCACTTTACCTTAAAAATACTTTTTGATCTTGTCAGTGGCCCGGGACACATCGGTGCTCAGGCTGACGGTAAATTTCACACCGGTCTTTTCGCTGAAAGCATCCAAGCGGCCCAAGAAATCCTCAATGGCGGCCACGTCGTCGGTGCCGGCGATCTTCAGTGTGCTGTCAATGAAAATGTGGGTGATGTCGTAATTGCCGGCGTACATGCCGCTGACAAAGGCGGTCAGGGTCTCAAAACTGCCCTGGAAATCATATTCGGTGATGTCCACCAGCTTCGCATTGTGGTTCAGATCAAAGCGCAGCTTCTGCCCCAATTCGATGCAGACTACGTTGCCAGATTCATTCTCCACTGCGTTATTGACAAGATCGATCAGGTGCTTTGTCTTCCCGCTGCCAGGAAGGCCCATAAAGACTTTTACCATAAGTGCGTTCCTCCTAATAGTTCTTTCTCAAATGATACCATAAACCATCGGGAGTTACAACCGACTTTTGTGAAGATTTGCGATTTTAAATTTTTTTCACAAATTTCAGCCCTCAGCCCTGGGCCTGGCGCATGCAGCAGGTTCGCAGCAGCTGGCAGAACAGGGACAGAACGCCCTGTTTTTCCACCGCCTCTGCCGCCACGATGGGCACGGCGGCCACCTCTTCCCCATTGGCTGTCAAGTGCAGTGTGCCCACCTGCTGCCCCTGCTGCACCGGCGCCTGGAGCTTTTCGGCCATCACCAAGTCTTTTTCCAGCGCGCCCACCTTGCTTTTTTCCATCACCAGCGGCCCTTGGCTCTGCAGCTGGCAAAGCACCGACCCCTGCACCCCCAGCTGTACGGGCACAGGCATGATGGGCCGGTCGGTGGTAATGGTCACCGCCTGGTAGTTGGCAAAGCCATAGTTGAGCATAGCCGTCACATCGGCGTTGCGGGCGTCGGCGCTGGCAGCCCCCATCACCACGGCGATCAGCGAAAGGCCATCCCGCTCCGCCGTGGCAGAAAGGCAGTAGCCCGCCGCCGTCGTGTAGCCGGTCTTCAGGCCGTTCATGCCCTGATAGGTGCGGATCAGCCGGTTGGTGTTGGTCAAGCCAAAGGCGCCATCCCGCACCGAATCCATCCACAGGGTGGTGTAGGCAAAGATCTGGTCGTGTTTCAGCAGCTCCCGGGACATCAAGGCAATGTCCCGAGCCGTGGTCACATGCCCTTCGGCAGGCAAGCCGTTGCAGTTGACAAAGTGGGTGTTCTCCATGCCCAGCTGGGCGGCCCGTTCATTCATCAGCGCAACGAATGCCTCTTCCGTGCCGGCTAAATGCTCTGCCAGGGCCACAGCGCAATCGTTTGCCGAAGCCATGGCCACCGATTTCAACATGTCTTCCACCGTCATCTGTTCGTGCTCTTTCAAATAGACCTGGCTGCCGCCCATGGAAGTGGCGTGGGCCGAGGCCGTCACCATATCCGTCAGGGCCAGCTTGCCGCTGTCCAGCGCTTCCATCACCAGCAGCATGGTCATGATCTTGGTGACGCTGGCCGGTTCCCGGGGGGTGTCGGCGTCTTTTTCATAAAGCACCTGTCCCCCTTCTTCCATCAGGATGGCGCTGGGCGCGCTGATGCCCGACAGCGCTGCCGAAGGCGTTGCCTGTTCGGGCGCCAGCTGGTCTCCGGTGGGTATGGCCGCCAGGCAGGCGCCGGCCAGCAAACAGGCGCTCAGCGCCAGGCACAGGCAGCGTTGCAATGTTTTTTTCATGAGGATCCCCCCTGCGATCGGTTCGTTCTTTCGCTGATACCTATGCAGTTTTGTCCGCCGCTAGAACCGGCCGCTCCAGCCGCCATCTGTCTCTTTACCCACAGGCTCTTTTCTAGTATAATGGAACCATTGCCGGCGCAGACCGGCAGACCAAAGGACGGTGTATCCATGAAAATCGCATTTTATACCCTGGGCTGCAAGACCAACCAGTTTGAGACCCAGGCCCTGGAAACGCTCTTTGAGCAGCGGGGGCATCGGGTGGTGCCCTTTGATTCCTTCGCCGACGTCTATATCGTCAACACCTGTACGGTGACGGCGCTCAGCGACAAAAAGTCGCGGAACGCCGCCCGCCGGTGCAAAAAGATCAACCCGGCCGCCACATTGATCGTGTGCGGCTGCTACAGCCAGATCGAACCCGAAGCGGCGCGGCAGATGTGCGGCGCCGACATCGTGGTGGGCACGGGCAACAAAGGGCAGATCGTGGAGCTGGCCGAACAGGCCCAGCAGGCGCCGCTGCCCCTGGGCAGCGCGGTGCGGGAAGCCCGCAGCTTTGAACTGTTGCCCGCCGGCGGCCTGCGGGGCCGCACCCGGGCCCTGCTCAAAGTGCAGGATGGGTGCCAGAACTTCTGCACCTACTGCATCATCCCCTATGCCCGGGGCCGGTGCCGCTCCATCCCCTTGGAGGACGCTGCCCGCGAGGCGGCCCGGCTGGAGCAAGAGGGCTATTGCGAGATCGTCATCACCGGCATCGAAGTCAGCTCCTATGGGGTCGATTTGCCCGAGCGTCCGCCTCTCTCCGCCCTGATCGAAGCGGTGTGCCAGGCGGCGCCCCATACCCGCATCCGCCTGTCTTCTTTGGAGCCCCGCACCATCACGCCGGAATTTTTGCAGGCCATCGCCCCCTACTCCAACCTGTGCCCTCATTTTCATCTGTCGCTGCAAAGCGGATGCGACGCCACCCTGCGCCGCATGAACCGGAAATATACGGCCGCCCGGTACGCCCAATCGGTGGAATGGCTGAACCAGGCCTATCCCGGCTGCGCGGTGACCACCGATCTGATCGTGGGCTTTGCCGGCGAGACCGAAGGGGATTTCCAGCAGAGCCTGGCCTTCATCCGGCAATGCCAGCTGGCCCAGGTCCATGTGTTCCCCTATTCCCGCCGCAAAGGCACGCCGGCCTATTCCATGCCAGACCAGGTCCCCCGGGCTGAGCGGGAGCGCCGCTCCCACGAGGCAGGGCAGGTGGCCCAGCAGCTGCACCGGGCCTTTTTGCGCAGTAAGGTGGGCCAAGTGCTGCCCGTGCTGTTTGAACAAGAAAAAGAAGGGCTGTACAGCGGCTTTTCTCCCGAATACTGCGAAGTGCGCGTCTCGGGGCAAGGGCTGCACAACCAGGTGCACCCGGTGCGCATCACCGGCTTGGCAGAAGACCATCTGACCGGCGAATTGCTGGATGCCCCAAAGGAGGAAAATCAATGAGAAAACAATGGACCCGGACCATACTGGGCCTGTTATTGGTGGCCGCCGGCCTGGGCTTTGCCGGCGATGTGCTGGACCTTTGGCATTTTGACCTGTTTTTCCGAGGCTGGTGGACTCTTTTCATCATCGTCCCCTGTCTGCTCTCCATTCTCGATCACGGGTTTGAAGTGGGCAACACAGTGGGCTTGGCCTTCGGTATCCTGTTGTTCCTCTCCGCCCAGAACCTAATCGAGTGGTGGCGGATGCTGCGCCTGCTCTTCCCCCTGCTGCTGGTCATCCTGGGGCTGAGCATCCTGCTGCGGCCCCACCGCAGCCGAGAGGTGGCCGAAGCGGTGCGTCAGGCGGAAACCGCTTATTTGCCGGAACTCTCCGCCATTTTCCGCACGGAAAACCGGCGCATCGCCAACCCCATCACCGGCGGCGCCAGCCTGACTGCGGCCTTTGGCACGCTGATCATCGACCTGCGCGATGCCACCATCCAGCAGGATATCGTGGTGCGGACCACAGCGGTCTTTGGCTCCATTCACCTGCTGCTCCCCTCCGACGTCATCCTGAAAGCCGACCATCTGAGCCTGTTTGGCTCCTTCCGCGATCAGATGCCGCCGGCAGAAGAGGGGGGGCGGCCCGTGATCTACCTGTCGGGTACCAGCGTGTTCGGCAGCACGGAAGTCAGAGGATGAGCCGGCTCATCCAGGTGGTATCTGAAAGCAGCTCTCTTTTCCCATCCAAAGCCATCTCTTCTGGCGAAAAATCTGCCCTGGGTCCGGCTGAGACCCGGACTTTCACCGGCAAACAACGGAGGTCCGGCCCCTTTCCGGGGCCGGACCTCCTTGTCTATTTTTTAGGATAGGACGAAGGCTCTGTCCGCCCTCATCCCGGGAAGCCTTCCACTTCCACTTGTTGGCCGTTGTCCAGCACCACGACGCTGGTCACTTCGCCGCTGCCAGCCACTTCATAGACGCTGATGCCGCTGCTGCCGTCGGCGGAATGGACATTGATGGTCAGCGTGCCGGTCTTTTCATCCAAATGGCCTTGCATGCCGCTGTAGGCCCGGTCCACACCGTTGAACACCACATAGCGTTTTCCGTCCTCTCCCTGCCGCCAATAGATCCCCTGCTGGGTGATGCCCTGGGCCGTGGCCTGGGCGGCGGCTTCTTCCGCCGGTTCCAGCCTGGATCCTTGCCCTGCCGGCGTCTGCGGCTCCTCCTTGCTGTCCTCCGGCTGGTCCGCGCCGTCATCCTTCGGGTCCGTCTGTTCTTCCTGCTGGCTGTCAGGGGTCTGTTGGCCCCCTTGGGCCTCTTCTTGGTTGCCGCAGCCTGCCACCAGGCCCAGCAGCAGCCATAACATCAACCAAAGCGCTGTATATCTGCGTTTCATCTTGCAGCCCTCCTTTGATGCGTTTTCGGTGAATGATCCTCTTTTTGTCATTGTATCACATTTCCGTAAGGACGTGTACTGGAATCCCCCGGCATCTCATCCAAAAAACAGTGCATTTCTTTGTATAACATTCCCACCGGCTTTTGCTCACCTCCTTCTGCTATACTAAAGGCAGAACACCAAAGGAGGTCTGTTCATGTCCTGGTTTACCGTCGAACAGCTGGAACCCGATACCTTTGCCATCAGCGAATACCGCCACTGGGAGGAGACCCACTGCTATCTCCTGCTGGGCAAAG
The DNA here is from genome assembly GCA_904419295.1 of Candidatus Pseudobutyricicoccus lothianensis. GTDB lineage: Bacteria > Bacillota > Clostridia > Oscillospirales > Butyricicoccaceae > Pseudobutyricicoccus > Pseudobutyricicoccus lothianensis. The sequence continues at coordinate 8,708 of CAJFRA010000001.1, read as the reverse complement.
AAAGTGCCATCTTCATCGACACCGGCCTGGGGGTGGCGGATATTTCCCAGCCCGTGCGGTCCATCACCCGCCTGCCCATCCAGGTCGTCACCACCCATGCCCATTTCGATCACATCGGCGGGCACGGGTATTTTGACCACATCGCCATCCACCGGCTGGAGGCCCCCTGGCTGGACGGCCATTTTCCCCTGAGCCGCCAGATGGTGCTGGAAAACAACTTGCTGAAACAGCCCTGTGATTTTCCGCCGGAATTTGACCCGGACCAGTTCCAGATCTACCAGGGCAGGCCTACCCGTCTGTTGGCCGATGGCGACTGGGTGGATTGCGGCGGCCGGCGGCTGCAAGTGCTGCACACCCCCGGTCATTCCCCGGGCCATATCTGCCTGTATGAACCGGAGCGGGCCGCCCTCTACACCGGCGACCTGGCTTATCTGGGCAAGCTGGATTGTTTCTATCCTTCCACAGACCCTGCCTCTTTTGCCACCTCCATCCGCCGTGTAGCCCAGCTGCCGGTCAAAACCCTGTATCCCGGCCACCACCAGCTGGCGGTGTCCCCTGCGCTGCTCCAGGATATCGCCCAGGCTTTTGATTCCCTGGAAGCCGCCGGGCCGCTGGTGCAAGGGCGGGGCATCCAGGATTTCGGCTCATTTTCCATCCATCTGTAGCCATAGGCCTTGCGTATTTTCCCGCTCTGCGGTATGATCTGCCAAGGACTTTCCATTTCACACAGAAAGGACGGATCTTTATGCCTTTTGCCACCAAAGAAGTGGTCATCACCCCCTATGATCCCCGCTGGCCCCAGCAGTTCGAGAGCCGCCGCCAAGCACTGTCCTCCCTGCTGGACGGACTGCCCATCCTATCCATCCAGCATGTGGGCAGCACATCGGTGGAAGGCCTTGCGGCCAAAGCCATTTTGGACATTGATGTCGTGATCCCCAGCCCGGCGGAGTTTCCTGTCGTCTGCCAACGTTTGGAGCAGGCCGGGTACATCCACCAAGGGGACTTGGGCCTACCGGGCCGCCACGCCTTCCACCGGGAAGAGACCGGGGCCATGCCTTGCCACCTCTATGTCTGCTGGCAGGATGCGGCGCCCTACCGGGAGCACATCGCCTTTCGGGATTACCTGCGCACCCATGAAGAGGCCCGCCAGGCCTATCAGGCGCTGAAGATCCTGCTGGCCGGCCCCTTCCGGTATGATCCCGACGCCTACTGCCAGCACAAGACCGATTTCATCCGCGGCATCTTGCAGCAGGCCCAAGAAGGACAAACAGTCCAATGAAAAAAGGACGGCACAGCCGTCCTTTTTTGCTATAGGATCCCCGCCAGGCGCAGCAGGTGCTGGGCGTTTGTGGTGCGGCAGCGCCCTTTTTTGATCTTGTAATCAAAACAGATCGAATCTTCGGTGTACTGCTCTTCAAAGTGGTAATTCACCGCCCGGACGCCGGGTTCTTGCTCCAGGTCACACAGTTCAAAATCATGGGTGGTCACCATGGTGAGGATGTGGGGCTGCCCCAGCCGGCAGATGGTCTGCCGGGCGCCGGTGATCCGGTCGTTGGAATTGGTCCCCCGGTAGATCTCATCGATGAGCACCAGCATGGGCGCACCGGCCCGGCTCTGGTCGATGATGCTCTTGATCCGCAGCAGTTCGGCATAAAAGGTGGAGATCCCCCGGCTCACGTCGTCTTCCACCCGCATGGAAGTACAGATCGCCATGGTCGAAGCAGCACATTCCCGGGCGGCTACTGCACCGCCTGCATAGGCCAGTGTCAGGTTGACCCCGATGGTCCGCAAAAACGTGGTCTTGCCGGACATATTGGAGCCGGTGATGATGCAAATGCTTTGGCACAGGTCAAAATCATTGCCTACTGCCTTGTCTTCACCGATCAGCGGATGGCGGATGTCCTTTGCCGCCAGGAAAGGCCGTTCCGACTGGCTGATCTGCGGGAAGCACCAGACCGCTTTGCAGTGGCACAGCGTGCCCAGGCTGATGAGCGCTTCCATCTGCCCCAGGGCTTGGAGCCATCCCTCCAGCCGCTCTCCATACCGGCGGCGCCAGGCCTGGATGCGGGCCATGCAGTGGAAATCGTGGAGGAACAAGCCGTTGTACAGCACGAATGCCACAAAATTATACCGGGCGGAAGCGCTTTCGCTGAGGGCTTCCAGCTCTTTCATCGCATCTCCCGCCCCCTGGAGCGTCTGGCGCAGCTGCACCAGTTCGGCGCTTTGGAATTCCATGGCCTCCACCGCTTCTGCCAGCCGGCGGTAAGGCGCCACCCGCTGCTGGAACCTGTGGACCGGGCGGATCTGCTTTTCGTTCCAATGATAGGCCAGCAGGGCAAAAAACAGCTGCAAGCCGCACAGCAGCGAAGCGGCTCCCGCCGCCCGGGGCACGCCAAGCAGCGCCAGCGCCACAGCGGCCAGCGTCACAGCCGGCAGGGCCCAGCGCAGCAGGCGCAGCCCTTCCTTCTCCCCTCCCGGCTGCCGGACAGCCTGCAAAAAGCCTTCCAACGCCTGGGCGGGCGCTTGTCCTTTTTCCTTTTGTTCCGCCCGGGCCGCCGTCTGGAACCGGAGGAGGAACTCCCGCTCCCCGGCCAGTTCCCGCACGGCCTGCTGCCGCTGAGCTAGGTCCTCTCCTCCGGGCGCGCCCTCTTTCAGCCACTGGGCCAACTGGTCTCTGCCAAAGGGCGTAGAGGCCATGCAGATGTATTGATACAGGGAATGGGGCCCAAACAGATCCAGGTCTTTTCCCTGGGGAAAGGTCTCCGACTGGTATTCTTCTCCCGGGTCGCCGGTCTGCTTCCACTCTTCTCCAAACCGGTCCAGATAGGCCTGGGCCGTCTCTTTCCGGGCCCTCTGCCAAGCCATGGCATCTTCGATGCGGTCGTGCCATTTGACCAGCCCCACGAATGCCGCCGCGGCCAGGGCCGCAAGGGCATAATCCAGCCAAAAAGCCAGGTGGTAGCCGGCAATGCCGAACCCCACTGCGCACAACGCGGCACAGATGCGGTAAAAGGCGCATTGGTCGTACCGTTTTTTCTGCGCCGCTTCCTGCTGCTGGCTGGTGCGGCGGATCTCTTCCCAATCATCCCGCTCCATGATCGTCTCCTTTGTTTTTCCTCTGGCCCGCCCTTTTGCCCTTGGCTGTCTGCCCCAACCGGGCCCGCGGCCTTGTCCCTTTGCCTCAAAGCGAAGGGCCGGCCCAGCATAGGGCTGTGCCGGCCTTCTGCTATCGTCCTTCCTTCTCCGCCCATTGCCGGAATTGGTCGGTAAACGCCTGCAGGTGGCATTCCTCATCCATCACGATGCGCCGCAGCAAAGCCTTGGCCGATTCATCCCCCAGCTGCTGGATGTGCTGCTGGTACTGGGCGATGGCTCCCTGCTCCCCCTGGATGCTCTCCAATAGGATGTTCCCTGCCCCCTTGCCATATGCAATGATGCCGGCGTTCCAAAAACGCTCCGGCTTGCGGCCGCCCCGCATCACATAGCGGGGATCGCCGCCTTTGGCCAGTACAGCTTGGGCCAGCAGTTCCAAGTGGTGCATCTCCACGATCGCCACCTGGCGCAACAGCTGGCTCACCGGGTCGCACTTCCCTTTCAGCTGTGCGGCGGCATAGATGTACTGGTGCACGGCAGAAAGCTCCGATGCGGCGCCGCTATAGTCCTCCATCAACAGGCACACTGCCAACGGGTCCCGGCCGGGCGTCACCTGGGGATAGGGCAGATCGATGTAGCAGGGCCTGCCCCCTTGTTCCATCATGGCATTCGCTCCTTTCGCAAACAGGTCTACCCCAGTTTACGCAAAGGCCGCCTGCCCTGTGTCATTCTGCTCCCTGGCCGGCCTGCAGATGAAAAACCGTCAGCTCCGGCCGGGCGCCAAAGCGCAGGGGCAGCGATGTCATGCCCAGCCCCCGGTTCACATAGAGGGTCCCCTTTGCCGTCTGGTAAAAGCCGGCGGTGTACCCTTCGCCCCCCGGCGGGCGCACAAAGGGCGGGCAAAAGGGCAGCCGCACCTGGCCGCCATGGGTATGGCCGGCCAGCATCAGTGCAAAAGGCTCGGCTTCATCGGCAAAATCCGGCTCGTGGCACAGCAGGATGTTGCAGATCCCCTGGCCGGAAAGCCCGGTCACATCCGGGTGATAAAACAGCATCTCGTCGGCGCCGATAAAGCGGATGCCCTGGCATTCTGCGCTCTCATTGCGCAGCACAGTAAAGCCCGCCCGCTCCATCAGGCCTTCGTATACCCGCTCTGCGCCGCCGCCCACATCGTGGTTGCCCACCACTGCCAGCTTGTCGGCGGCGCGGATGTCCGCCAGAGCCTGTACCACCTCTTCCGGGTCTCCCTGGTATTGGCTGTAATCGTCGAACAGATCCCCCAGGAACACCACCACATCGGGCTGCTGCCGGTTGATCTGTTCCACCCACCGGGCCAAGTCTTCCGCCGTGGTATCCAGCCCCACATGGGTGTCGCCAAAGCAGACCAAGGTGACATCCTGTTCCAGGGCGCTCTGGGTCAGGTAATGCTCTTTCACCTGGAGCCAGCGGGGCTCGATCCACCGGGCATAGGCCAGGGCCACTGCCCCCAGCAGCACCAGGCAAAGGGCCAGGCGGCGCAATCGTTTTAACATGGGCATACCTCCGCAAACCGCCGCCTTGCCGCAGCGGGCAAAAAGCCCCATCTGCAGGGGCAGATGGGGAATCTCAGGCGAACCGCCGCCACAGCCAAAACACCAGCGCCAGCTGGCAGAGCAGCAGCAGGGGCACGCCCACTGTAAATTTCTTATGCCGTGTTTTATGGTGAAAGGCCCGCATCCCCAGCAGAAGGCCGGGGCTGCCGCCCAACAGCGCCGCTGTCAGCAGCGTCCGCTCTGCAATGCGCCAACGCCCTTTTTTGGCCCGCCGCTTATCCACACCGCACAGGCAAAAAGCCACCAGATTCACCAGCAGCACATAGGCCAGCAGCCACCGGATCACGGCTTTTCCCCCTGTTGTGCCAAGGCCCGGGCCACCGCCTGGGTCAAGAGGGCAAACTGCGCCAGATCCAGCTGCTCTCCCCGCACCGTGTCCGGCAGGCCCGCCTGGGCGAGGCAGCCTGCGATCTGCTGGGCGTCCAGCTGGGAAAAGCCGTGGCGCAGGCATCCCCGCAGCATTTTGCGCCGCTGGGCAAAAGCCGCTTTGACCACCCGGAAAAACAGCTTTTCATCCTCCACTTGCCAGGGGCACTGTTCGTATCGATCCAGCCGCACCACGGCGGAATCCACTTTGGGCGCCGGAATAAAGCATCCGGCGGGCACATCCAGCACGATGGATGGTCTTGCATGGTATTGGCAGTACACCGAAAAGGCGCCGTAATCGGCGGTGCCCGCTTTGGCGCAGATGCGGTGGGCCACCTCTTTTTGCACCATGACGGTGATGGTCTGGAAACACCGGCTGTCGATGAGGGCGCTCAAGGCCGGTGTGGTGATGTAATACGGCAGGTTGGCACAGGCCACCAACGGGCCTTCCCCCAGCTCCCGCTGGCACAGGGCCGGCAAATCGGTCTTGAGGATATCCCCTTGGACCAACGTGAAATTGTCATATTCCGCCAGCGTCTGCTCCAACACAGGCGGCAAGCGGGGGTCCAGTTCCACCGCCACCACTTTGCGGGCCCGCTTACACAGCTCCTGGGTCAGGGTCCCGATGCCAGGCCCCACCTCCATCACACCGGTCCGCTCATCGATGCCAGCCTGTTGGGCAATGGCCGGCGGCACATGGGGGGCGCAGAGAAAATTCTGCCCCAGCCCCTTGGAAAAATGGAACCCATGTTGGGCCAACAGCCCTTTGATTACGCCGATATCCGTCAGATTCAGTTGGGATCACCCTTGCTCTCGTACTTGCGCCCCTCCAGGCTCCCGTTGCCCACCGGTGCCTATTTCAGCACATAGACCGTCACGTCCTGGCGGCCAAACTGGATGCACTCCCGGTAGGTGTTGAAATACAGGTCGATCTTGTTCCCTTTGATGGCGCTGCCCGTATCCTCTGCCACAGCCACGCCATAGGTGAAAGAACCGTCGCTGCCGCGGATGAACAGCCGGGTGCCCAGCGGGATCACGTTTTTATCCACTGCCACAGCGCCCACCCGTGCCACTGTGCCGGAGGCCGTGCGGGCCCCTTTGCGGTGCTCGGTGGTGTAAGCCGTGGCGCTCATCTGGATGACGCGGCTGTAGGGATACACATTGCCGTTATATTCTACCACACCGCCGGTGCCGATTTCAATCACTTCTGTCACCGGCTGGCGGGTGATCTCTGTAGAAAGGCTGGTGCGGCTGTATTCTTCGCCGTCCCGGTATTCCACCCGGAAGGTGGTCACTTTTTCACCGGCTTGGCCGGCTACCGCCACCCGGCTTTGCCCATAGGGCAGATCGGGGTTGTTCACCGTGGTGGATTCATAGGGGATGCTTTCCGCCACCTGTTCATTGCGGACCTCCACCCGGCGCACTGTGATGTCGCTGCCCTGGGTCAAAGGCTCATCGGCCGCGGGGTAGACCAGGTCTTCCGGCGAAAGGGTGATGCCCGCATCCGCCAGGATGCTGGACACCGTGCCGCCGGTGGTCTGCAGCATATGGGCTTTGCCATCGGCAGAGATCAGCACCGGGAAGGCCCGGTTGATCTGCAGCACCCCAAAGCCGTCTGCCGGGTCATCGGTGAAAAACACATCGTCGTCTGCCGAAAGCTGTAGCCCCGCCGCCCGGGCCACGATCCCCGGATCGTTGGCCGTGGTGTGTACCAGCTTCCGCTCCGCTCCGTCATACACCGCCACGGTCTTGGTCGATATCGTCATGGCGCTCATCAGCACAGATGCCCCGGCAAACATGGCGCACACCGGCACCAGTCTGCTGTGTCTCTTGTTGGTCTCCATTCGGAATTTCCCCCTTACTGTCTGGCGGCGCTTCCGGCCCAGGTCCGGCCCTCGGCGCATCAATAAACTGCAACTTTTCTCGTTCCATCCCACAGGCCGCTCCGCTGCCGTTTTGCTGCCGGCTTTTCTGTCAGCCTCAGGTATGGCCCCTTGAAACTTTTTTCATTGTAACCGATTTGATACTATTTTGCAACCTTTTTCTTTCGTCATTCCCCACCAAAGGGGTAAAACCGGGGTGTTTTTTGGTCTCTGTCCTCCCTTTTTCGCGCAAATAATTTTTCGTTTCCCATCCAATATCCCGAAATTTTATTGGTTTTTCTCCATTTCTTTGCCGGAAATACAAAGTATTTTGGCGGTAAAAAGTGCTGTTTTTCCCAAGTTTCTTTTTTTGCTCTCTCCGGTTTGCCTGTTGTAACTCTTTTTATCACCCTTTTGTTACTTTTTGTTTCCACTCTGGCCTCTCATGGGGCTGTCCACCTTCCTCCTGCCTGTCTTTTTCTTCCGATCCACCTTTCTTTTCCTTGTCTTTTCTTGCTCTCCCTCCTGATCGGACCCTATTGTCATTTCTTGTGATATCTGTTAAACTAACCATAATATCATCGGTCATCTGTTCCCTTTGTCTGTCTTTTGTTTCCCAGAGAAAGGAGGATCTTTATGCCGACCCGTCGTTTTGTTCCAAACCGTTTTTCCCGTTTGCTGTTGCTGGGTGCTGCTGCCTTTTTGTGCACAGAGCTGACCCGAAAATGCAGCAAAGTGGCCCCGGTCTATTGGCCCCTGATGGCAATTCTCATCCTGCTCAGCTTGGCGCTGCTGCTCTATTTTGCCGTCAGTGCAGTTTTGTTTCTCTATGAACCACTATTTCCGACGGGAACGGACCCGCTGGCTGCTGATCGTCTTGGTGGTCCTTGGACTGTTGCTTTACGGCGCTTTGACGGCCCGGATCCTGGAGGCGGAACTGGCCGGTACTCCCGCTTCTTCCAGCAGTTGGCACGTGGCCTTGCGGAACTACCTGGATGTGGTGACCGGCAGTGACGATCGGGATTCTTCCCCCACAGTGGCCCGGGAAGATCCCAACGCCTATGTGCAGCCCGACAATTTCTTTGACGGTATGGGTTGGGTGGCCGCCGCCCTGGTCTATGCCCTGGTTTGCAACTTGTTCTACCGCAAATACCGGGATTATCTGATCTTGAACCGGGGATACGATACGGACAACACGCTGGATGGTGTCTGTGCCGTGCTGCTGCTGATCGGCGGCATCGCCGGCTTTTTGTGGCCGCTGGCCTGGGTGGCTGCCGGGCTGTTGTTTGCCTTGCTGCTGTGCCGCCGCGCCAAGCGCCTGGGGCTCCACAGCCTGTCCATCACCCTGATACAGCCCTTTGCCATGCTGGATTCCTGCTTCCATTTGATGACCCGCTCCTTCGCTCCCATGGCCGCAGCCAACCGCTTCCGCCCGCCAGGTGATGGTCCACGCATCACTGGCGACAATGCCGTGATCCAGGAGGAGGCCAGCGCCGAACACACCGATCTGTTCCACCGGCAGCAGCTGATGCGCACCTACGAACGGCGGCAGCAGGAAAAAAAGGAATCGGCTTCCAAATAAAACGGAGGATGCCGCAAGCTAGATCTTGTAGATCAAAAAAGGGATGTACCCCCGGGTACATCCCTTTTTTGGCACCAATCTCTGTTTTCTGGCTCCAAAAAGGCAATGCCGCAAATGAACCGCCCCAGATTGTACGGACAGCACAAAAAGGCACCTATGTAGAAAAATATGAAGTTTTAAGCGGAGAGGCGGCGCGCCAGCGGTGCCTCTCCA